>CAVPMW010000017.1:182500-430901 GCA_963706515.1 uncultured Chloroflexia bacterium | reverse complement strand
CTCATCCAGGATAAACTCTCTCCAATTTCCGTGATAGAATGGCCCACATTACCTCCACCAACCCCCTCACAGGTCGGATGTTAGAGCGCATGGACAGTCATCCAGGGAGCAAGAGGTCGTCCAGGTCGGTCCCCTGCCCGCTATGCGGGGAGCTTATCGCGCCTGAGATTCGCCCGCTCATCACCCGGCTCGATCCCCCGGTCGTGCGCAGGCTGCAGCGGGAAAACCCGGGCTGGGACGCCTCAGCCGGGGCCTGCCCGGAGTGCGCCTTCAAAGCCGCCGGGGCCGCTCCGCGCGGAGCGCAGCCGCACCTCGCTCCACGAAGAGCTGCTCTCGCCCTACCCAATCTACGCGGCGGAGGATACCCGCCTGCTGCCGGTCTCCCGCTTCGTCCAGGCAACTCCGCAATATACCGGGCGAGGGGTGACCATGGCCTTCCTCGACTCCGGCTTCTACCCCCATCCCGACCTGACCCGGCCCGAGAACCGCATCCTGCAGAGCGTCGACGCTACCGGCGAGAGGGCGGTCGAAGAGGCGAGCTTCCTCAAGGCGCAGGTCTCCAGCTGGCACGGCATGATGACCTCCTGCGTGGCGGCTGGCAGCGGCTTCATGTCCGACGAGCTCTACCGGGGCATCGCCTCCCAGGCGAGCCTGGTGCTGGTCAAGACCGGCAGTCCAAATGGGCGCGGCATCCGCGAGGTGGATATCCTGCGCGCATTAAATGGGTCCTGGCAAACCAGGACCGCTACAGACATTCGCGTCGTCAACATCTCCCTCGGCGGAGATCACCCGGCGAACGGAAAGCTCAGCGAGCTGGACCGGCTGGTCGAGCAGGCAGTCGAGCAGGGAATGGTGGTGGTCGCCGCCTCCGGCAACGGGGAGTCGAGCGGCTCGTCCCCCCGGCGAGTGCGCCGTCGGCGATCACCGTCGGCGGGCTGGACGACGGCAACTCTTACGACCCCGGACAGTGGCGCCTGTACCATTCGAACTACGGCAGGGGCGGCAATTCAACGCCCAAGCCCGACCTGGTCGCGCCGGCTACCTGGCTGGCTGCTCCCATGCTGCCGCACAGCCGGGTGCACAACGAAGGCATGTTCTTGTGGCGGATGGACAAAACCCTCGAGCAGCTCTTGCATTCCAATGGGACGCCCTCCCGGCGTGAACAAAGACGCTTCCCACCCGCAGCTCGCAGCCTTCCGCCGGAAGATCCGCCTCCGGATGATCGACCAGAAGTACATCCACCCGCACTACCAGCACGTCGACGGCACCTCGATGGCGGCACCGGTGGTCAGCGCGATCGTCGCCCAAATGCTCGAAGCCAACCCCACCCTGTCGCCCTCCCAGGTGAGGGAGATCCTGCTCGCCACCGCCACGCCTTTGCCCGGCTTGCCGGCGGCGAGGTACGGGGCCGGGCTGGTCAACGCCGGGCGGGCTGTCGCTGCGGCCCGCCGCCTCAGCCGCGGCTTATGGCGCGTCCTCCCTTTTCGCCCCAGGTGCATCCGGACGGAGTCTCTGTTCTATTATTTCAGCCCCGGCAACCGCGCGGCCTGCGTGTCCTTGATCGGCAGCTTCAATAACTGGGACCCGACCGGGTACGAACTGCACTCTCACTCCCCCGGGCTCTGGCAGCTGGCGATACCCTCCCTGCCACGCGGGGCGTACCGCTACAAATTCCTGGTGGACGGAGCCTGGGTGAACGACCCCGAGAACCCCGACCAGGTCGAAGACGGCTACGGCGGGTTCAGCTCGCTGCTGGAAGTGTGACGATGAACAGAGAATATCACCGCTGGTACAGCCCAGCTCTCAACCGCGACATGGAGCTGCTGATTTTCGGGCATGCTGGGGCGCGCGTCCTGGTCTTCCCCACCTCGAAAGGCAAGTTCTACGAATGGGAAGACCGGGGCATGATGGCTGCCCTGGGCGAGCACCTGGAAAATGGCTGGATCCAGATGTACTGCGTGGACAGCGTCGATGAAGAGAGCTGGTATGCCTGGCACAAATCTCCCGGCGACCGCGCCTGGCGGCACATACAGTACGAGAGCTACCTGCTGCACGAGGTGCTGCCCTTAGCCTCTCAGAAGAACCCCACTCCTTATCTGATCACCACCGGGGCGAGCTTCGGCGCGTACCACGCCCTGAACTTCGCCCTGCGCCACCCGGAGATCACGGACCGGGTAGTCGCCATGAGCGGCATGTTCAACATCGAGCGCTGGCTTGGATCCTACCGGGATGACAATATCTACTATAATTGTCCTTGTTTGTACCTCCCGAATGAATCCGATGAAGGCCGCCTGAACCAGCTGCGCCGCCTGGATATCACCCTCGCCATCGGCGGCGAGGATTCCAAACCTCGGGAATAACCGCTGGCTCTCCGACGTCATGTGGGGCAAAGGGATCTGGCACTCGCTGCGCATTTGGGATGGCTGGGCGCACGACTGGCCCTGGTGGCACCAGATGGTCCGCCACTACATCGGCGGGTCCGGCTGAGACCCTGCGCTCAGCGCTCGCGGGTCGTTTGCCAGGCCATCGCCTGAAACCGGAGGAGCAATGCAAAAAATCGGGGTGATCGTGGGTCGCGAATGGTCCTGGCCGCCGGCTTTTATCGAGGAGGTCAACCGGCGCGAGGCGGGGGTCACAGCCGAGTACGCCAAGCTCGGCGGTACTCGCATGGACGAGCCCTGCCAATACGCAGTGCTCGTAGACCGCATCTCGCACGAGGTGCCTTATTATCGCTCGTACCTCAAGCAAGCCGTCCTGCAGGGCAGCTACGTGGTGAACAATCCGTTCATGTGGACGGCAGACGACAAATTCTTCGAGGCCAGCCTGGCTACCCAACTGGGCGTCGCCAGCCCGAAGACGGTGGTGCTGCCCAACAAAGAATACGTGCCCGGCATCGTGCTGACGGAAAGCCTGCGCAACCTGATCTACCCGCTCGATTGGGAAGCCATCGTGGATTACCTGGGCGGCTTCCCGCTCATCCTGAAGGACGCCCACGGCGGCGGGTGGAAGAACGTGCACAAGGTGCAGTCGCTGAACGAGCTTTGGGAGCGCTACGACGAAAGTGGATTATTGACCATGGTCGTCCAGGAATGCATCCAATGGGAGCCGGGGCAGTACGCGCGCTGCATGTGCCTGGGGCAGTCCGAGGTGCTCGTGCGCAAGTACGACCCGGAGAGGCGCGAGTACCTGCCGGCGGACTTCCCCCCGGAATTGATGGAGCGCATCATCTCCGACTCGCTGGCGCTGGTGCGCGCCCTGGGCTATGACATGAACACCGCGGAGTGGGCGATCCGCGACGGCGTGCCCTACGCCATCGATTTCATGAATCCCGCACCAGACATGGACGTCAACTCGACCGGCTACGATTACCACCGCTGGTGCGTGGAGCACATGGCAGACCTGTGCATCCGCCTGGCGCAGGAGCCGCAACAGCAGGCGACGGAAATGGGCTGGGCGCGGCTGTTCAACCAGACTTCTAAATAGCCGGACGAATCGTCGCTAACCATACGGTTTCACAAGCCGGTCACGCTGTCTGGGTCTAGCACGTAGAGGCAAAGACGAAACAGGTCAGTTTCCCCCAGGTCGACGTGACCTGCGGTACGTGCGCATTCCAGGCAGTGCCTGAATGGGCAAAGGTATAGTCCGGAGGCGGTCCATGCCAGAGCTCAGGGATGCCATCGATTTTTACCATTCGCTGCTGGATGACGAGACCGGCAACGAAACCCAGGGTCAGCTCACCAGCCAGCTCCACCGCAGGCAGCTATTTTTCGGAGAACGCCCGCTGTGCACCGTGCTGCGGCCGCGCTTCCTGACCGCAGACCAGTACCAGCTGCTCAAGCGCGCCATCCGCGAAGTGATGCCCGCCTTCGCCCGCATCCACCAGGCGGCGATGGAGGACCCCGTATTCCGCACGCAGTTCAAGCTCGCCGGCTGGGAGGAAGACCTGGTCCAGGTGGACCCGGGATTCAGCACCTCCAGCCCAACCGCGCGCATGGATACCTTTTTCACCCCCGAGCCAGACACAACTCCGCCGGAAGGGGCTGGAGCGGGGCTTTTCTTCGCCGAATACAACGCCGAAACCCCGGCAGCCGTCGCCTACAACGATTCGCTCTCCGAGGTGTTCCTCGCCCTGCCCGCGATGGGCGCGTTCCAGCGCAGGTATGAAGTAAGTCCGCTCCCGGGCAGGCATCACGTCCTGCACGCCCTGCTGGATGCTTACCACCAGTGGGGCGGGCGCGAGCGCCCGCGCATCGCCATCCTGGACTGGCGGGAAGTGCCCACCTACAGCGAGTTCATGCTGTTTCAAGAATATTTCATCTCCCAGGGCTACGAATGCGTCATCGCCGACCCGCGCCAGCTCGAATACCGCCGCGGCCAGCTGCTGGTGGACGGGATCACCCCGGTGCATTTGATCTACAAGCGCGTCCTGCTCAGCGAGCTGGTGACGCGCGAGGGGCTGGACCACTGCGTGATCCGCGCCGTAAGGGAGCACCAGGTCTGCATGGTGAACCCGTTCCGCTGCAAGCTGCTGCACAAGAAATCCAGCCTGGCGGTGCTCAGCGATGAAGCCAATGCAGACCTGTTCAGCCCCGCAGAGCGCCGCGCCATCGCCAGCTACATCCCCTGGACGCGCAACGTGACCGAGCGCCGCACTTTGTTCCACGGCAAGCAGATCGACCTGCTCCCCTTCCTCAGCGATGCTAAAGATGCGTTTGTGCTCAAGCCAAACGATGAATACGGCGGCAAAGGGATCGTGCTGGGCTGGGAGACCGGTCAAAGCGAGTGGGATGCCGCGTTGGCTGCCGCCCTGGCGGAGCCCAGCATCGTCCAGGAGCGCGTCCGTATCCCCAGCGAGCCGTATCCGAGCCTGGTCGAAGGCCGGGTGGAGATTTACGATCGCCTGATCGACACCAACCCTTACATCTGGTATGGCGATTACGTCTCCGGCTGCCTGACGCGCCTCTCGACAGCCGAGCTCCTGAATGTAACCGCCGGCGGTGGGTCGGCAGTGCCCACCTTTGTCATCGAACGGAGGAGATAAGCCATGCTCAAGCCCTCATTCAGCATCGGAATCGAAGAGGAGTACCAGATCATCGACCCGCAGACCCGGGAGCTGAAATCGTACATCACCCAGTTCCTGGAAGATGGGAAGGTGATGCTGCGCGAGTCGATCAAAGCCGAGATGCACCAGTCCATGGTGGAAGTGGGCACCGAAGTGTGCCACACCCCGGCTGAAGCGCGCGCCGAGCTGGTCAGGCTGCGGCGGGAACATCATGGAGCTGGCCTCCAGCCACCATTTAAAAATCGCCGCAGCGGGATCCCACCCTTTCTCCTCCTGGGTAAACCAGGACATCACGCCTTTCGAGCGCTATATCGGGGTGAAACAAGACATGCAGATTCTCGCCCAGCAGCTGCTCATCTTCGGCACGCATATCCACATCGGCATCGAAGACCCGGAACTGCTCATCGATATCATGAACGCTGCGCGCTACATGCTGCCCCACTTACTCTGCCTGTCGACCAGCTCACCGTACTGGATGGGGCAGGATACCGGGCTCAAATCCTATCGCAGCATCATTTTCCGCAATTTCCCGCGCACGGGCATCCCGCCGTATTTTGGCTCCTACGCCGAGTTCGGCAACTACGTGGACACACTGGTCAAGACGAACAGCATCCCGGACGGCACAAAAGTCTGGTTCGACGTCCGCCCCAACCACAAGTACCCGACGCTCGAGTTCCGCATCTGCGACGTGTGCACGCGCGTCGACGAAGCGGTCTGCATTGCAGCCATCTTCCAGGCATTAATCTTCAAGCTGTGGAAGCTGCGCCGGGATAATATGACCTTCCGCATCTACCCGGCGGTATTGATCGAGGAGAACAAGTGGCGGGCGGTGCGCTATGGGCTGGACGGTAAGCTGATCGATTTCGGCAAGAAGGAAGAACTGCCCGCGCGGGAGCTGATCCGGGAGCTGATCGACTGGTTCCTGGAGGACGTCATCGACGAATTTGGCGGTCGCCAGGATATCGAATATGCCTATCGCATTCTTGAGGAAGGCAGCAGCGCAGACCGCCAGCTGGCAACGTTCAAGCGCACCGGCTCCTTGCAATCTGTAGTGGACCAGCTCATCGCCGAGACAGCCGAAGGCGTGCTGTAATCGCTAAGCGTGCTGTAAACGCTAAGCGTGCTGTATACGCTAAGGGATAGGAGTGGAGGAACAACCATGCCGGAAAACCGCCCCCTGACTTTGCTCTGCCTCGCCAGCTACTATAAAGGCGGGGCTTTCCTGCGCACTGCCAGGCAGCTCGGCTGCTCGGTGCTGCTCCTTACTCGCGAGAGCGTGCAGGGAGAAGACTGGCCGCGCGAGAGCCTGGATGAGCTCTTTGCCATGCCCGACCTGCGCAAACGCCCGGATATCCTCTACGCAGTCAGCTACATCGCCCGCAGCCATGCGATCGACCAGGTCGTCGCCCTGGACGATTTCGACGTGGATACCGCTGGAGCGCTGAGAGACCATCTCGGCCTGGCGGGCATGGGCGAGTCGCATGCCCGGCATTTCCGCGACAAGCTGACCATGCGCATGCTCGCCCAGGAAGCGGGGATCCCCATCCCGGCATTTACCCCGGTATTCAACTACGACCGGCTGCGCGAGTTTATGGAGCGGGTGCCGCCGCCCTGGCTGCTGAAACCCCGCTTGGAAGCCGGCTCCATGGGAATTACCAACATTCAGCGCCCCGAAGACATCTGGCCTGTGCTGGATAAGCTGGGCGACGCCCAATCGTATTACCTGCTGGAGCAATTTCTCCCAGGCGATGTGCTCCACGTGGACGCGCTGGTGGACGAGGGCAAAGTGATTTTTGCAGAGACGCACCAGTATGCCAACCCGCCGATGAGCGTCTACCAGGGCGGCGGCGTCTTCGTTACCCGCACCCTCGACCGCAGGTCGGGTGCAGCCAAAACGCTGCCTGCACTGGCGCGCCGTGTCTTGAAAGCCCTCGGAGCGCTGCGCGGCGCTAGCCATACCGAATTTATCCACGCCCGCGCCGATGGTCGCTACTATTTTCTGGAATGCGCCTCGCGCGTGGCAGGTGCGAATATCGCTGAAACCGTCGAATATGCCACCGGGATAAACCTGTGGTCCGAGTGGGCAAAAATCGAGATTGCCCATTTGCGCGGCGAGGCGTACCAGCTCCCCGCCAGCCGCTCCGATTATGCGGGAGTGATCAACTGCCTGGCCCGCCAGGAGTACCCCGACCTGTCGGTCTACCAGGACCCGGAGGTCGTCTGGCGGCTGAACAAACGGCACCACGCCGGGGTGATCCTGGCTTCGCCGGACCCAGACCGCCTGCAGTCCCTGCTGGACGAATACAGCCGGCGCTTTGCCGAGGATTTCCTGGCGGTGATGCCCCCGCTGGACAAGGGTATTTGAGCTGACAGAATAGCCCCACCCTCCGGTTTTACAGCCTGCTTACCTGGGAGCGCCAGTACCTGACGAACTCATCCCGGTAGAAATTTACGCTCGCCGGGTCTGGTGCAATCTCGCGGGTATACTCGATCGAGCGGAGCGCCTCTCCCAGTCCCTCAATCTCCCCGACGCCCGCAGCAGCCATTAAGGCAGCCCCGAAAACGGCATTCTCGAAATCCGTGATGCGCAGCGGCTTTCCCAATAAACCGGCAGCGACCTGCGACCAGACCCGGTTATTTTGCAAGCCCTTCCCTGCGCCAACGATGAAATCGCTGCGGTCAGCTTTGCTCATCCGCTCGTAGGCAGGGTATAAATCCATCAAGACCCCTTCCATGACCGCCCTGGCTTTATGCCCCAGGCTGCCCGCCCTGGCAAGGTTTCCATAGAAGCCTCTCTTCCGGGTGGGATCCTGGCGGGTGGGACCGGTACAATAAATCAAGCCATCCGCCCCAGGCGGCGCTCGCGAGGCAAGCTCTTCCAATTGAGAGTAGTCCAAATCCGCGGCTCCCTCTTCCCGGATAGAATCCCGCAGCCATTTAAAGCTCCCTCCGCCCAGCAAGCTCACCCCGACCATGGCGTAATTCCCGCCGAAGAAACTCCGGGTGTCCAGGCCGGGCAGCTTCCGGAAGCGCGCCTCCACCTTTGAAATTTGAGCGGCTGTCCCGATATTGATCAGGACCGGCGACTCCGGGCTGACCAGCCCGCTGCCCAGCATGCTCATCTGGTTGTCCCCGCCGCCGTAAACGATCGGGACCCCCGTCTCCAGGCCAAGGTGGCGGGCAATATCCGCCGAGATTTCTCCCGCGATTTGAGCAGAATCGTGAACCTCAGGGAAGATATCCAGCGGCAGCTGGAGCGTCCGGATGAGCTCTGCGTGCCACCGGCTTAATTTCGTGTTGAACAGTCCGGTCCCGAAGGCGTTCGTCGGGTCCGTAGCATAGCGGTTCCTGCCGAGAAATTTACCCCTGAGGAAATCCGTGGGCAGTACAAAATGGGCGATCCGCCGGAAAAGCTCCGGATCGCTCTCACGTATGCCGAAGAGCACCGCGCCGGAATAACCGCTGGAAATGTCGGTCCCCAGCTCCGGGTAGGTTTGCTGACCCACAACCTGCTTCATTTTTTCGACGACGGACCCACCGCTCCATTTTTCATCCTTCCAGGTTATGACCGGGGCAATCAGCACCCCCCGGGCATCGTACAAAACAGCTCCGTGCATCTGCCCGGATAATCCAATGGCTTTGATGCTCCTGTCTGCCCCGAGCAAACTCAGCGCTTCACTGACCGCTTCTAACGTTTTCTCCCAAAGGACGTCCGGGTCCTGCTCAGGTCCAGCCGCAACCTCGCGCGCGGAAACAGCATCCAGCTTCAGCGAAGCCAGGTTCAGCGTGCCGGCTTTCACGCCGGAAGTTCCCAGGTCGATGCCCAGGGTGTATTCCACTGCTGCCCTCACAAATCTCGGACCGGGCAAACAAACTCGATGTCGGATGCGATTAACCCGGTCCTATCAAATTATACAATCACCCTCCCAATCACCCCTCCCGGGTGATGCTGATCCAATCGCCAGCCAGTATGATTATCCCATCAAGATTATAGGAATATCTTTTCTATCGAATAAGGAGAACCAAGATGGAAAACCAACTCGAAAATATTAACACTTCACGACCAGCCAAGGGTTATAAGGGCCTGGCGATGGAAGGGTTCATTGCAACCTGGTACGCCAAGACGACCCAGAAAGACCTGCAGCGCCACCGCTATATGGCGCAAACGCTGGCCAAGAAAATCCCGCCTGGCAGCGATGTGCTGGAAATTGCGCCGGGTCCCGGATATTTCTGCATCGAGCTGGCCAGGCTCGGCGATTACAAGATCACCGGCCTGGACATCAGCAAGACCTTTGTGGAGATGGCGCAGAAGAATGCCGCTGAAGCGGGTCTGCAGATCGAATTCCGCCAGGGCGATGCGGCCCAGATGCCTTTCAAGGATGGGTCATTCGACTTCATGTTTTGCCAGGCAGCGTTCAAGAACTTCAGCTACCCGATCTCAGCCATCGCGGAGATGTATCGAGTCCTGCGACCCGAGGGCAAGGCAGTCATTGTGGACCTGCGCCGGGATGCCTCGCACGATGAAATTGAGCGCTATGTTAAGAGCCTGAAACTAAGGCGGTTCGATGAGTGGATGACCAGCTCGGCTTTCAAGCTCATGCTGCTGAAAAGAGCCTATACCGTTCAAGAGATGGAAGAATTCGTCTCCCAGACTCCATTTGGCGAAGCCAGGATCGAGCTCGACGAAATCGGCTTCCAGGTATGGCTGGAAAAGAAGTAGAGGGAAAATTTCCGAAAACGAGGTGCAGGTGGCGCTTTGGCGCCACCTGCACCTCGTTTTCGGATATATCTTCTCCTTTGGGCTTCAATCCATGCTGGAAAATCTCGCCTAACGCATTTGGAAGCTGGCGCAAAAAAACTTGAGCGATAATAAGATGACCTGAAGATGAAAAATCCTTTGTCATGGTGGCAGGCGCTTACCACACCCCGGGCTAAAGATCCTGACGAGGCGCAGCGCGAATATCTGACCAAAGCAGTATTGGTCTGCCTCGAGGCACTCTTTTTAGTCGATACCTTATTGATCGCGATTGCCTGGGGATTGGGATTGATTCCATTTTATTCGATCCTGATCATGCTTGCCCTGGATCTATTGGTAATTGGCGTTTACGGGCTGGCTTGCGGCAAGCATATCGTCGTAGCCAGCTATGCTCCCTCCGCAATCTCCTTCGGCTTCGCTTTGTACATTACCTACAAATCGGGCTTGCTCTCAACCGGGCTGCTTTTCTTTTTGATTGCGATCGTGTTAGCAGCCATGCTCCAGGGGGGTAAAGCTAAGTGGCTGATGGTAGCCCTGAGCATAAGCGGATATCTCATCATCGCAGTTCTGAAATATCATCAGCCAACCGGTGAGCTCGTGATCCTTGGTACAACCATAAGCTTCGCCTTTATCGGAATTGCCCTCTTAGAAGGATTTTATATCGCTCAAGTCAAACGCCTCTTCGCCAGAGCGCATGAATTGGAAGAGCAGGCTCGCCAGTTATTTGAAAGGGTACCGGTTGGTCTCTATCGAACCACACCGGATGGGCAGATCACAGACGCCAATCTGGCTATGGGGGAGATGCTTGGATATCCCGATCGGGATTCTATATTAAATGTAAATGCCCGCGACTTATACGTAGAGCCAGAGGCGCGCGACCAGGTGATTAAATCATCGCTCAAAGATGGTCTGCTGAGAGGGTATGAAATGCCCTTACGGCGCCGGGATGGGGAAGTTATTTGGGTGCGAGACTCCTTCAGGGCTGTCCACGATTCCAAAGGCGAGGTGATCTGCTACGAAGGGAGCCTGGAAAATATCACCAATCGCAAGCTTGCAGACGAACAGCTCAGGCGCAAGGCAGAAGAGCTGGAGGTATTGCACGCCGTCTCTTTGGAACTTACTGCTTCTCACGAATTCTCCTCTCTTCTTCAAATGATTGTCGAGCAGGCAACCAGGCTGCTTGGCGCAACAGGCGGAGGCCTCTATCTATGCAATTACGAACGGCAGGAAGTCTGCTGTGTGGCAAGCTACAAAACACCGCGAGATTTTACCGGGACGACACTTAAGTTCGGGGAAGGCGCTGCCGGGATTGTGGCATTGACCGGAGAACCGCTGAATATCAGCGACTATCGCACCTGGTCCAGCCGAGCCCTGGTGTACGAGGGTGACCAGCCGTTCAGATCCGTGCTGAGCTGCCCGATGATCAGGCAAGGTAAGGTGCTGGGTGTGATCCACGTCCTGCATGATACGGATGTTGGGCGCTTCACCCAAAATGACCTGATCCTGCTCACCTTATTTGCCGACCAGGCGGCAATTGCCTTGCACAACGCTCAATCTTATGAGGCCGCTCAGCAGCGTGCCCGCCGTCTGGCGCTGCTAAACGATATTACGCGTGCTTCCCTTGAAATGGAAAATTATGAGGAAATGCTCCAATACCTTGCCGACCGCCTGGGCGAGCTGATCGATGCAGATGGCAGCTATCTTACTTTCTGGGATGATGATCTTCAGCGGACGACCCCGGTGGCTGCATATGGGCAATTTCGCGAACAATTTCCTCATATCAGCATTGAGCCAGGCGAAATGACCTTGACTGAATTTGCCTTGAGGGCTGGTCGTGGATTGATCATAGACGACACCGCCAATTCTCCTTACCTCAGCCCGCGCCTCGCAGCGATATTCCCCTCGCATTCCATGATCGCCTTGCCTTTGATCGCTGGTGAGCAAAAATTAGGGGCGGTTACAATCGCATTCAACCAGCCGCATGCTTTTACCGAGGATGAAATTTCCATTTGTGAGCATGCTGCTGCGCAGATTGCCCTGGCTGTATCCAAACTGCGCTTATTAAAAGCCCAAAGCTTTCAGGTCAGCGAGCTGGATGCCTTACATGCAACGGTCACGGATATCTCCTCTGAGCTCGAGCTGCCGGTATTGTTAAGATCTATTCTCGAACGAGCTGTGAATTTATTGGACGCTTCCGGCGGCGACCTCGGCCTCGTCGATGCGGAAACGAAAGACATTCAAATTGTGGTAAGTCACTGTATGGGCAAAGATTATGCTGGGACGCGGATAGCTATCGGCGAGGGCGCCATGGGACAGGCACTGGCGCTGGAACAGCCGATTGTCATCCAGGATTATTCACAATGGGAGGGACGACCACAATCGTACATCGAGGGCGATTGGCATGCCGCAATCGCAGTACCCTTACGAATAGGAAGCCGCCTGGTCGGCGCGCTCGGGATCGTTGATTCTGACCCTGAGCGTAAATTCTCACCCAACGACCGCTATCTTCTTGATTTGTTTGCTCAGCAGGCTGCAATTGCGATCAACAATGCCCGCCTGTTCAGTGCTGAGAAGAAGCGTGCTGGCGAGTTATCGGTTCTCTACGAAATCAGCGCCATGATCGCAAAATCTCTTGACCTGACTGCTGCATACACCAATGCCGGCGAGCAGCTCGCCAGGGTCGTCGATGCGACCAGCACCCATATCCTGTCATTCGACTTGAATACCCGAAAAGCGAAAATGGTGTATGAGTACTTCAGCCCCAACGCCAATGATCTGGAGTCTATATCAGACCTGGGTGTAACTTACGATATGAGTAATTATCCACAGACTTTGAAAGCGCTGCGAGACGGCACTCATCTGATCATTCAAATAAGCGACCCCAACATCGATCCTCAGGATCGCGAGGAGCTGCTTACCTATGGCATTAAAAGCGGCCTCGAAGTACCCATGATTGTTTCCGGGCATATCTTTGGTTTCGTGCAGATTTGGGACAGCCTGACCGAGCGGAGTTGGAGTGAGGGAGAGATCAAATTGTGCCAGACCCTGGCTAACCAGGCGGCGGTGGCTATTGAAAACGCCCGTCTATACAGCGAGATGCAAAAGATTGCCATCACGGATGCGCTGACCGGCGTGTTGAACCGCCGCGGCTTATTCGAGATCGGCCGGCGCGAGATCAACCGCGCCCGCCGCCTGTCTCGCCCGCTGTCCGCAATCATGCTGGACATCGACCATTTCAAGCAGGTCAATGACGCCTACAGCCATGCCATTGGCGATCAGGTATTACAGGCTTTGGCCAGGCATTGCCAGATGAATTTACGCGAGATGGATACCTTGGGCCGCTACGGGGGTGAAGAGTTTGCTATCCTGCTGCCCGAGTCGGATGGCTCTGCAGCTCTCCTGGTCGCGGAGCGGCTGTGCAAGATGATCGCCAGAACTCCGATGGAAACCAACATCGGCCCGATTTTTATTACCGTCAGCATGGGGGTTAGCTGTACGCAAGGTGAGCTGATCGATTTAGCAGTACTGCTCGACCGGGCAGACACCGCCATGTACTCAGCCAAGGGGGCAGGTCGTAATCAGGTAGCAGCCCTCGAGCCGGCTGGCATACATTCGACCGATTGAGCCTCCTGTCAGCGTAAGTTTGATCGCCAGGAGGGCACACGACCCCCTGCAGGGCTGGATCAGCTAAGTGTACTCAGATTTAATATCTATCCGAAAATGAATGGGAGAACCGATTTTGTAGTGTGTGCGGCGAAGCCGCACACACTACAAAATCGGAACCCCTCGTATTTTCGGACAGGTTCTTATGCTATTATTGGAAACGAGAATTATTCCACCAGGCTGAGGAGGCTGCTCGTGAATAAAATTGGCATCTACTATGCTTACTGGACGCACGAATGGGATGCGGATTTCCACCCGTACATCGATAAGGTTGCCGAGCTCGGGTTTGACATTTTGGAGATCAATGGCGGCACAATTGCCGGTATGACCTCAAAAGAACGCAAGGATTTGAAAACCCATGCCGAGCAGTGCGGGATTAAGCTTTCCTACTGCATAGGCTTGCCGCCGCGCTACGACATTGCTTCCGCCGACGTGACCGTGCGCCAGCGGGGAATTGATTTCTTGGCTGAAATCACCGAAGGGATAGGGGAGATGGGCGGGGGCAACCTGGGCGGCATCATCTATACCTGTTGGCCGGTAACCTTGCCCGAAGGTGAAATCGATAAGCGTTCTTACCTGGAACGCAGCGTGGATAGCATGCGCAAGGCAGTCAAACGAGCTGAGGCGAACAACGTTTTCTACTGTATGGAAGTCGTCAACCGTTTTGAGCAGTTCCTGATCAACACCTGCCAGGAGGCTGTCGAGTACGTGGAGGCGATTGGCAGCCCGAACGCGAAGGTAATGCTGGATACCTTCCACATGAACATCGAGGAAGATTTTCTCGGCGAGGCCATCGTACGCGCCGGCGACAAGCTCGGGCATTTCCATATCGGCGAGAACAACCGCATGCCGCCTGGCTACGGTCATATCCCCTGGACGGAGGTCGCCGCAGCGCTGCGTAAGATAAACTACCAGGGTGACGTGGTTATGGAACCGTTCTTGATGCCGGGAGGTCAGATCGGTCGAGACATTCGGGTCTTCCGCGACCTGAGCGTCGGGTTGGAGATGGATGCAGAGGCGCGCAAAGCATTGCTGTTCATGCGCGGTCTGTTGAAATAGGCCCGGAGGCGAACACCTTCACCGGTCGTTTCTCCAGGTAAGATTTCCTGGCTGCAATGCCCATCAGCACCGGAATGCGTCCATCCTGCCCGGTCACCGCAGGCGGCAGGTCTCCCTGCACGCAGGCAACGAACTGGCGCAGCTCTTCGATAAACGACTCCTTGTAGCGCTCCAGAAAGAAATAAAGCGGCCTGGCGGAATGCACGCCCTCGGCATCGGCATACACGTCGTTGTCGGAGGTGTTATTATTGGCAGCCACCATGCCTTTCGAGCCGAAGACTTCCACGCGTTGGTCGTAGCCGTAGACCGCCTGGCGGCTGTTGTCGATCGTGCCGATTGCTCCATTTTCAAATTGCAGGACGATCAGGGCGGTATCGATATCTCCAGCTAAGCCGATCCTGGGATCAACCAGCACGCTGCCGCTGGCGTAAATCTCGCTTACTTCACAGCCCATCAAGAAGCGGGCCATATCGAAATCATGGATGGTCATATCCAGGAAGATCCCGCCTGACACCTGGACGTACTCGATCGGAGGAGGAGCCGGGTCGCGGCTGGTGATGCGCAGGATGTGGGGCGTTCCAATCTTGCCCTCCGCAACCAGGCTGTGCACATGGGAGAAGTTGGGATCGAAACGCCGGTTGAAGCCGATCTGCAGCTTGACGCCAGCCTGCTCAACCGCTTCCAGGGCCTGGTCAACCTTCAGCAGGTCGTAATCGATCGGTTTTTCACAGAATACGTGCTTGCGCGCCCGAGCAGCAGCGACGATCATTTGAGCGTGGGTGTCCGTCGACGAGCAGATCGCCACCGCGTCGATGGCAGGATCGTCCAAAATCGCCCGGTAATCGCTGACGACCTGATCGATGTGCAGGCAGTCCGCAACTTCCTGGGCGGCAGGCAGGTTGATGTCAGCAATTGCAGCTACCTGCGCGCCTGGGACGCGCGTCGCCAGGTTCTCGGCATGGATTTTTCCGATCCGCCCGGCGCCGATTACACCAAATCGAAGAGGGAAATTAGTCATTGAAGGTACCTCTTGTGCTTAGTATCTATCCATTTTCGGACCGGTTCTAATCATTAGGGCTTACCCAGTCCGCAGAGGAATATGCGATTTTTTTATTTTTCAGCTGCGCAGCTCCTAGCATCGATGCACTCATTTCAGCTCGCTCAGCAGGACCGGTCGTCTTTCGTCCAGTGAAAGAGTGCCCGCCAGGCCGATGGCGGTCGCGCGGCGGGCGTCTTCGCCGGTCACCCTCGGCTCGCGCCCTGCCAGGACGCAGTCAATAAAATCCCTGATCTCTGCCGCGTAGGCTTCCGCAAACCGCTCCATGAAGTAGGGAACCGTATCGTGGGTGACCCCGGCTTGGGTCAGCACCCATAGCGGGGTAAGCTGCGACTTCCCAATGAGCAATGCTCCCTGTGACCCCAGCACCTCGGTACGGATGTCGTATCCGTAGACCGCATTACGGCTGACGTCAACATTTCCGACTGCTCCATTGGAAAAAAGCAGGTTGACGACAGCGTTGTCGATATCACCGACCTGGCTCAGCTCGGGGTAGACCAGGCAGCCGCCCTCACTGGAGACGCGCTCCACTTCGCTTTCCATCAGCCAGCGGGCAAGGTCAAAATCGTGAATGCCCATATCGAGAATCAGGCCACCGCTGACATCCCGGCGAGCAAAGTCCAGGCTGGTTCGTTTGGGGTCCCGACCAACCGCCTTAAACATGACCGGATCCCCGATTACGCCGGCGGCAATCTTTTCCTTTGCCAGCAAATACGCAGAATCGTAGCGGCGCATAAAGCCAACCATCAGGCGGACTCCGCCTCTCTCGGCGGCTGCGATGGCTTCGTCGCAGCCCTGCAGGGTGTTTGCCAGCGGTTTCTCGCAAAAGATTTCCTTGCCCGCTGCAGCCGCCGCTTTGACCACCTCCACGTGAGTTGAAGTGGGCGAAGCGATGACCACTGCCTGGATATCCTTTTGCGCCAGGAGCTCATGGTAATCCGGATAATATCGACCGATCCCATAGCTCGCCGCTACTTCCTTGCCGGTCCCTTCGTCTGGGTCGGCAACCGCGAGCAGCTTGACCTGCGGGACGTTAAACGCCAGGGTATGCGCAAAGACCTTGCCCATGCGACCCGCGCCGATCAGCCCGACTGGAATGCCCATATATGCTCTCCGCTCAGGAATCTCGCTCAGCTAATTTCGGACAGCCGCACCGGGCGATTTTCGGCGTACGATTTATGCGCGGCCAGCGCCATCACCACCGGGACGCGTCCAGCCTGTCCGCTGACCTGCGTGGGTCTATCTTCGAGGACCGCCTCGATAAAAGAGCGCATCTCTGCAATGTAGCTGTCCACATAACGCTCGACAAAGAAATACAAAGGCCGGTCGTGATAAATGGACGCGCCCGAGCTGACCACTGCAGAATTGGGGTAATTATTGCCAATCTGGATGGCGCCTTTGCTTCCAAACACCTCGACCCGCTGGTCGTAACCGTAAGCCGCTTTCTCGCTGTTATCGATTGTACCCAGCGTGCCGTCCGCGAACTTGAGCAAGATCAGCACCGTATCCAGGTCCCCGGCTTTACCGATCTCAGGGTCGATGCGCACCCCGCCGTATACAAATATTTCCTCCACCTCGCTTCCAATCAGGAAGGAGGCCATGTCGAAATCGTGGATCGTCATGTCCATAAATATCCCGCCGGAGGTTTAACGTACTCCGGAGTCGGCGGCTCCGGATCGCGGCTGACGATGTGCAGCAGGTGTGGCTCGCCGATCTCTCCGCTGGCAACCGCCTGCCGCACGCGGGCAAAATTTGCATCGAACCGCCGGTTGAAGCCGATCTGCAATTTGACTCCCGCCTTTTCCACCTGAGCCAATGCCCCGTCAATCTTTGCCAGCGAAAAGTCAACCGGCTTTTCACAAAAGATATGCTTACCCGCCTGTGCGGCTTCGGCGATGATCCGTGCGTGTGTGTCGGTGGATGAGCAGATCACGACCGCATCAATTTCTGGGTCCTCGAGGATTTCCTTATAATCTTTCGTTGCGCTGGGGATCCGGCAGCGGGCGGCTGTAGCCCGGGCTGCACTCTCGTTGATATCCGCGATGACGGTCAGGTTGGCTTGAGGGATGCGAAATGCCAGGTTTTCGCTGTGCACCCTCCCGATCATTCCCGCCCCGATGACCCCAATATTTACTTGATCTTTATTCATTTGACCTCTTTTCTAATAGGACTTACGTAGTTCGCTGAGGAATTGCCGGAAATAGGGGTGTAGGGCGGGCGTCCGCCCTACACCCCTATTTCCGGGCCATTTTTCCTTCAACTGCGTAACTCCTATCTAATTCTCCCATCAGGACCCCGGTGCTTTCGCGAACCACCAGGGTGGGCTGCAGCAGGATATCGCTCGCCGGCTCGCCCGATATGGCTGTGAGCAGCATGCGCATTGCCAGCTCGCCCATAGCTCGCCGGGGCTGGCTGACGGTGGTCAGCGGAGGTGTGAGCACTGTGCACACATCCGTATCGTCAAATCCAGCAACGCTGAGGCGCTGCGGAATTGAAACCTCTAACTGGCGGCAAGCATTCAGAAAGCCGGCAGCGACCGTGTCGCAATAACAAAATACAGCAGTGACCCTCTCTTTAAGCAGGAGCGGCGCAAGCGACTCGCCCACCTTTACATCGCCGGAAAAGTCTTCCCGGGAAGGGGAGGTATCCAGGCAGATCCAGTCCGGCTGAGCCGGGAGGCCAAATTCCTTGAGGGAGTCGCAATACCCGCGCATGCGCCGCTCGTTCGAGCCGGGCCTGTTCTGCACGCCCAGATAGCCAATCCGCCGGTGACCCAATTGCAGCAAGTGCTCCATCACCAAACGCGCCCCCTGGTAATCGTCGACAGCCACTGAATACAGGTTTTGGTAATCCCCGCTGGCCTGGTTGTTGATCATCACAACGGGAATGTGGATCTGCTCCAGGCGGCTGGCGTACTCGCTGCCAATCCGCGAGGACGCAATGATCACACCATCCACGCGGCGGCGTTCAAAGGTTTCAAGGATCTTGATTTCGCGTTCAGGGTTGTTGTGCGAAGTCGCCAGAAATACGCTGATCCCCTTTTCCTGAGCTACCTCTTCTACCCCATCCGCCAGGTCGGCGAAGAACGGGTCGGCAATCGTCGTAATTACCAGCCCGATCGAATGAGAATAAGGCGAGTGGAGGCTCTGGGCAAGCGCATTCGGCGAATATCCCATCGCTTGAGCCAGGGCCTGGATGCGCATGCGCACGTCCTGGCTGATCAAGGGATTGTCGTTCAACGCCCTGGATACCGTTGAGAACGAGACCCCGGCAGCTTTCGCAATATCCTTTATCGAGACCCGGTGAGTAACCGCCTTAGTCATCAGCATCCTTAACGATGGTGAGCGACATCTCGGAAGATGGGCTTGCACCTGTCCGAAAATACGGGGGTCCGATTTTGTGGTGTGTGCGGCTCGCGCACACCACAAATCGGTTCTCCTATCCATTTTCGGACTGCGGTCGATTAGAGCCCTATCGATCTCAGATACGCGCGATTTCGCTGTGCGCTATCCTTGGGAGAGCCCATACCCGGCAAAACGTCCTGTTCCACCAGCGCCCAGCCCGCATAATGCCGTTCTCGCAGCCAGGCGAGAACACCAGGGAAATCCACACTGCCATTGCCCAGCTCGCAGAAAATACCGTGGCGCAGAGATTTCAAGTAATCCCATTCATCCCGCCTGGAGTGGGCGGCTATTTTAGGGGCGCAGTCTTTGAAATGTATGTAAGATATGCGTTCCTTATAGCGTTCCAGGACGGGCCGCAGATTCCCATCCGAGCCCAACCCGTCCGGGCCGGCACCGAACACATAGTGCCCGGTATCGAACACCAGGTTTACCAGTTTAGGGTCAGTAAGCTCCAACAACCGGTCGATTTCATTCGGGGTTTCCACATATCCCGCACAATGATGGTGGAAAAGGCAGGGTAAGCCGGTCTGTTCCTGCACCTCGCGCGCGAATTTTCTCAACGTTGCCGGCGAAAACCTGCCAGTCCCTGGCGCTCAAACCGATCTTCGCAGTCGCCCTGCCAGCCTGGGCTGCTCTCACCGGATCAGCGACGTTATCATCGGCTAAGATGACATATGGCTTGTTGTCAGGCGAAGATGCCGCCAACAGGCGGGCAGTTTTCAGCACCTCTTCCCGCACGACTGCGTGGGCAGCCGGGTATTTAAACGCGCCCTGGACGTAAGCTCCAAGCATGACCAGATTGCGGCTCTCGATCTCTTTCCGCAGCTTAACCGGATCGGTAGGCATGAAACCCCAATCGCCGAGCTCAGTAGCGGTGTAGCCCGTTTCTACAAGCTCGTCCAGCATCTGCTGGTAACCGATCGGATTGGCATCCAGACCTTCGAATTCCAGTGTCCCCCAGGAACAGGGAGCATTACCTACTTCTATACGATTCATATGACCTCCGATTTGTAATGGTATTTTTTATAAGACTTACGCAGTTCATAAAGGAATTACCGAAAAATGGGTTGATAGGTGGGCGCTAGCGCCCACCTATCAACCCATTTTTCGGACATTTCTCTTTCACCTGTATAACTCCTATTTTATATAGCTTGGGCTGGCAAAAAGCCGGCAATTTAGAAGAAATAACGTTCTTTCTTCTTGCTTTCAACGTACAGCCTGCGGGCGTCGCGAACCGCCTCGCTTTGGGCCACTTCAGCGACGGCTACATCCCACCAGGATTCATAACCCGGAACCCCAAACGCGGGATCCGTATGGACAACAATCACCGTCGTGCGGTCGGCGCTGCGCGCTTCCCTGAGCGCATTTTTAAATTCTTTCAAGCTGTAGCTATCAGAAGCAAGCGCGCCGAACCCGCGGGCATTCTCAGCAAAATCTATGGGAAGAAAATCACCGGTAAGCTGCCCACTCTGCGGATCGCGCTGGCGGAAAGACGTCCCAAACCCCGCCTCGCCCAACGACCGGCTGAGCGAGCCGATGCTGGCAAATCCGTGGTTTTCGATCAGGATGATATTCAGCTTGTAGCCTTCCTGGATTGAGGTGACAATTTCAGACGACATCATGAGATAGGTGCCATCTCCGACCAGGGCATAGACCTCTCGCTCTGGAGCAGCGATCTTAATCCCCAGCGCGCCAGGAATCTCATATCCCATGCAGGAATAACCGTATTCTACGTGGTAGCTCTTATACTCGCGCGAGCGCCATAGTTTGTGCAGGTCGCCGGGCGCGCTGCCGGCTGCGTTGACGATCACATCCTGAGGGCGGATAGACTCATTCAAGGCGCCGAGGATTTCACTTTGGGCGGGCAAGCCCGAAGTCCCCAGGTGATACAAACGATCCACTTCCAGCTCCCAGGCGACGCGCTCGCTGCTGACCGAGTTCGGCATAACTCGGCGGCACCCGGTAACCTGCCAGCGCTGCGCACCACGCCTCGAGCACCAGCCGGGCATCTCCGACCAGAGGCAAAGCCGCGTGCTTGTGCGCGTCGAACTCGGCGACGTTTAAATTGATAAAGCGAACGTCAGGGTTCTCAAAAATCGTCTTGGAAGCCGTGGTGAAATCCGAATAGCGGGTGCCAATCCCGATCACCAGGTCGGCTGCCCGCGCCGAGCGGTTCGCCGCCAGGCTGCCCGTCACCCCAATGGCACCGACCAGCTGGGGGTGATCGCACAAGAGTGAGCCTTTGCCTGCCTGAGTTTCTGCGACTGGAATGCCTGTCAGCCGGGCAAACTCCGCCAGGGCGGCGTAGGCCTCGCTGTAATGGACTCCGCCGCCGGCAATGATGAGCGGAGTTTTGCTCGCTCGGATCCAATCGACCGAACGCTGGAACAGCGCTTGGTCGGCAGGCTGCCGGGGTATGTGCCAAATGCGCGGTTCCAGGAATTCACGCGGGTAGTCGTACACTTCGGTCTGGACGTCCTGCGGGAGAGCCAGCGTGACGGCTCCGGTGTCCACCACCGAGGTGAGTACGCGCATCGCTTCTGGGAGAGCGGTCAGGACCTGCTCCGGGCGGTTGATCCGGTCCCAATAGCGTGAAACCGGCTTGAAGCAATCATTGACCGAAACGTCCTGAACTCCAGGCAGATTCGAGCTGCTGCAGAACCGGAGCCACGTTGCGCCGGGCAAAAATATCTCCGGGGAGCAGCAATACGGGCAGGTGGTTGATGGTGGCGGCTGCGGCGCCGGTGATCATATTTGTGGCGCCCGGTCCGATGGAGCTGGTACAGGCGAAGGCGCTCAGCCGGTTCTTCATTTTTGCATAAGCAGCCGCCAGATGCACCTGGGCCTGCTCGTTGCGAGAAAAATAGAAGCGGAAATCGGGGTTCTCCTGCAGCGCCTGACCGATCCCAGCCACATTCCCATGCCCAAATATTCCCCAGATGCCGGCAAAAAATGGATGGGAAACCCCATCCCGTTCAACAGATTGGCTCTGCAGATATTTGATTAAGGCCTGTGCAGCCGTCAACCGTATCGTGTCCATTTTTTGTCCTCGAATTATATTTCCGGATAGCCTTTTTTCAGCTCACTGAGGTGCTGCCAATAATAGTCGGGCTGGCTCAGATCCTTTGCCCCGGATCGACGGGGTATAGAGGTAACCGCGGGTCTTTAGCATGGTAGCTTTCTTTCACCCAGGCATACTGCGGATCATCCACCGCATTCAATGCCTGTGCGCTGCCCGCCAGAACGTTTAAATAATAGGTGGTGTAGCCGGGTGCACTGGTCACCGGGTGGAAACCCTCCGGGATCAACACCAGGTCGCCATCCCGCAGCAGTAACACTTCATCGATAGGCTCGCCTGCCCGCTGCAAGGGAGAATCCGGGGAGGTGTAGATGCGCTGGAAGGCATAGCCTTCGGGACGGTCAATTTTGTAATAATAGATCTCTTCCAGGTCGGCTTCCAGCAGGTCCCCGTTTGGATCGAGGCGGTGGACGTCGTGTTTGTGGGGTGGGTAGCTCGACCAGTTGCCGCTCGGGGTGAGCACCTCGACCACGACCAAACGGTCGCAGCCGAAGCCGGGGCGGATAATGCCGTTAATCTGGCGGGTCGCATTATCGCCGCCGCGCAATTCCACCGTAACCTCCGCCTGGCTGATCAAGCGCGCAGGGTGCTCTCGCCAGGCAGATACCCAGGCAACACCAAACTCACACTCCGTTACAGCCTCGACGCTGAGCGTCGAATTCAGCGGCAGATACAGGGCTTCTGGCAACCCGGAAAATACACTGGAACGCCTGCCAATCGAATCCCATGCACCCCGGTTCGAAGCTGCCCTGAGCGTCGCCCGAGAACACCACCAGGGCGATTTCATAAGCGCCCGGAGCGAAGGACCAGCTCTCGCCCCTGCGCAGCCGGCGAGATTGGAAGTGGATATACTCCCACCCGGCGACCTGCGGGGTGACATCGATCTGCAATCCTGCTGCGTGAGCTGTTTGCGGGTGGATTACAAGATTATCGGCAGTATATTTCATCCCTTTTTTCCCGGGTTTGCCAGCCGTGAATGTGACCCATCAAATTTCGCGATCGCCTGCGATCAAAGTTCGCGATCGCCGGTGATCAAATCGGCGATATCGTCCTCCGATAAATCGCCTTTGAAATACGTGCCGACGTTGCGACCGTGGCGGATCACCGTGTAGCTATCGGCGACCATGTAGACCTGGTGGACGTTATGGGTGATAAAAATCACCCCCAGACCGCGATACCTGGCATTCGTGATGTAAGTGAGCACCTTGCGCGTCTCGGCGACCGAAAGCGCCGAAGTCGGCTCATCCAGGATCAGGACTTTCGCCCCGAAATACACGCCTCTGCCGATTGCGATCGACTGGCGTTCGCCGCCAGACAGGCTGCCCACCCTTTCCGACGGCGAGCGGATCTCAATCCCGATATCGTGCAGCGACTGATGGGTGATATCGTTCATCTTGCGGATATCCAGCCAGTGGATCGGTCCGATGCCGTTCACCATCTCGCGGCCGAGGAAGAAATTGCGGGTGATGCTCATCAGGTTGACCAGGGCCAGGTCCTGGTAGACGGCTTCGATGCCCATCTCGCGCGCCTCGTGCGGCGAGTCAATCTTCACCGGCTGACCCTGCAGGTAAATTTGCCCGCCGGTGGGCGAATGCACCCCCATCAAGATCTTGATCAAGGTAGATTTTCCCGCACCGTTATCGCCAAGCAGAGCGCGGACCTCCCCGCCTTCCACGCCAAAATCGACATCGCGCAGCGCGGTGATCGACCCAAATTTCTTGCTGATTTTTTCCATCCAGACCAGAGAGTCCCGACCGTGGACGTGGGTTTTATCCATACTGAATGCACTCCAAAATTTCTATCCCTTAGCTGCTCGATTGGCCGCGCAAGTAGTTATTTAAGATTGCTGCGCCGATGATCGTCACCCCGATAATTGCCTCGAAATTGTCGGCTGGAATAAAGGGGATGTTCATCAAGACCACGCCGGTGCGCAGCGTGCTGATGATCAACGCGCCGATCAGCGCTCCCCAAATGCTCCCGGCTCCGCCGGTGATGAGCGTGCCGCCGACGACTGCCGCGGCAATCGCACTGAGCTCCAGTCCATCGCCCGAGGCCACCCGCACCGTATAGTACTGGCTGAAGAGCAGGATGCCGGTAAAGCCTGCCAGCGTGCCGGTGATGATAAAACACAGCACCTTGGTCTGATTTAACGTTGACCCCCTGACCCAGGGCTGCACCCCGGTTGCCGCCGACCGCGAACACATGGTTGCCGAACCGGGTCCGCGCCAGGAGAAACTGGAAGAAAATGACCAGGAAAAATAGCCAGAGGATAGCGAGATCCTGAAATTCGCACCGGTCAGGAAATTATTCAATATGTCCAACCGGCCATTAAAGATACTATAGACTGGCAAACGCTCGATTGTCTGCAGCATCGTCCCGCCGGTGATCACCCAGAGCATCCCGCGATACAGGTACTTCGTCCCCAGGGTAACGATAAACGAAGGAATTCCGGTCCAGACAAAAAGCAGCCCGTTTACCAAACCCAGCAAGGCAGGGACCGCAAGGGCCAGGATCAACCCGAGGGCAGGCTGGTGAGCCATGGTGAGCGTGCCGTAAATATAGCCGCCGACTGCCATTACCGACCCGACGGAGAGGTCAAACTCGCCCGAGATCATCAGCATGGTAACCCCGATCGTCAGGGTACCTACCAGGGTGATGGCGTTGATGATCCCGGTGACCGAGCGGAAGCTCAGGAAATTGGGCACGAAAATTGAGAAAAGCAACAAAATGACGCCCAAGACCACCAGGGGACCGAATACGGTCGACATTGAAAAGGTGTGGCGCAGTCTGGTTCTAAAGGTATTTTCAGCGATCATACGCGATTAACCTTCGGCCTTCCACATCTTTGAGTGAGCGGGCAGGGCGGTTGCCCTGCCCGCTCGGGGTATGATGGATTGATTAGCGGTAAGTACCAGCCAGCTTCTCGACGATATCGACGTTGCTCTTGTCGACAAAGCCAGGGCCGGTGGCGCTGATGCCTGTCGCTGGCGAGATGTTGTAGCGCAGGTAATTGGCCAGAGATATCACGGTGCCATAGCCGATCAGGTAGGGCTGAGCGTCCAGGATGAACAGGGTCGTGCCATCCTTGATTGCCTTCACCCCAGCCGGGGTGATGTCGAACGTGCCGTGGAAGATCTGCCCGGGCTGGATGCCTTCGGCTTCGACAAAGGCGTAGAACGGATCGGATCCGGCCGGTCCGAGGGTCAGGAAAGCATTCACATCCGGGTGGGCAGTGTAGTAGTCGCTGATGGTAGTCTGGACCTGGGCAGCATCTTCACCCTTCACGCCCAGGACCTCCGCGGGGATGCCCTTCTCTTTCAAGGCATCGAAGAAGCCCTTGCAGCGGGCGTCCAGACCGGTGTGCCCGACCTGGTGGTTGATGCAGACCGCCTTTCTTGGCGCCCGAATCCACCATCTTCACGCCGCCGTAGTAACCCTGGACGTAGTCTTCGGCTCCCCAGAAGGTCAGGTAAGGGATGTCGTCCTTTTCTGGGCCCTGCCCGGTATCGTAGGCGACCACCGGGATACCGGCATCGATGGCTTTCATCAGCGGCGGCTTGAACATCTGGGTATCGGTGATGGTCGCGCCGATCCCATCCGGCTTGGAGGCGACCGCCTGGTCGATCAGGGCGGCCGTCTTTTCGACGTCGAACTTATCCGGGCCGAGGATGGTCACGTCGACCCCCATGTCCTTGGCGGCCTCCTCCATACCCTTCTGGACCACGCACCAGTAGGGATCGTAGGCGCACATGGCGTGCTGGACCATGGAACAGCTTGAGCGGCTTGTCAGGCTGTGTGTCCTTGCCAACCGTCTGCTCGGTCGATAAAGCCCGGGCCGGTGGCGGTCACGGGCAGTGCGGGCTTGATGCCGTAGCGGTTTGCCAGGACCAGGTACATGACCGCGCCGTAGCCCTGCAGGTAGGGCTGCTGGTCGACGGCGAACATGGTCGTGCCGTCCTTGATCTTGTCTTCGATCTCCGGGCTGGTATCGAAGGTGCCGTGGAAGATGCCCTGGGGCTTGTCAGCTTCCAGGAAGGCATAGAAGGGGGTGGCGCCGCTGGGGCCCAGGGTCAGGAAGGCGTTGACATCCGGGTTGGCGGTGTAGAAGTCGCTGATCGTAGTCTGCGACTGGGCTGCGTCTTCGCCTTTGATGCGCCAGGACCTCGGCTTTCAAGCTTCTTCGCGGTGAAGGCCTCGCAAGAAGCCCTTGCAGCGGGCATCCAGGCCGGCGTGACCGACCTGGTGGTTGATGCACACGCCGCGCTTGCCGCCGGCGGCGATCATGCGCTGCCCGCTCTGGTAGCCGCCCTGGTACTCATCCATGCCCAGGTAGGTCATGTAGGGGATGCCGTCGTCGATGGGACCGCTGCCGGCGTTGTAGGCCAGCACCGGGATGCCGGCGTTGAGCGCTTTCATGATCGGATCTTTGAAGAGCACCGGGTCGGTCACGGTCAGGCCGATCCCATCCGGCTTGGCAGCCACCGCCTGGTCGATCAGCGAGGCGGTCTTCTCCAGGTCGAATTTATCCGGGCCGAGGATGGTGACGTCGACGTCCATCTGCTTGGCGGCAGTCTTGATGCCCTCCTCGACCGTGCACCAGAAGGAGTCCCAGGCGCACAGCGCATGCTGGACCATGATCAACTTGATCGGTCCGCCGGTCGGCTGGCGCAGGGGGTTGGGTAGGCGCTTCAGTAGCCGCAGGCGCCTGGGTTGGCTCCGGCGGCTTGGTTGCTTCGGGAGCCTTGGTCGGCTCCGGCGGAGCCTGGGTGGGCTGAGCCGCAGCGGGTTGGGTTGCCGGCGCAGCAGTGGGTGTGGGCTGGCAGGCAGCTAATACCAGTGCAAGCGCGATCACCACTGCCAGCAAGAAATTGAGCTTATTCATTCGTCCTCCTTGGCATATCCGTATATGTGATTGGCCGAAAGTATTTTTACAAAAATTGACACCCAGACGGCCAATCACTGGGGCAAACCGCCATTTTATGCTCCTCTGTACTTAAAATACTTATGGCGGTTTGCTTAGAATTGATTGGTGTCGAGAAACCTGTAAACTGGTCAGGCGATATTTCACGAATATGCTGCGCTAACGCCTCCTTTCTCTTCATTCGGAATTGGGAATCAGATTGGTCAGGCGAAATATTATTCGCCTTTCCCCAGGTAGGTATTGAGGATGACGGAAACGAGAATGATCAAGCCAACACTGGCTTGAAACACCTCGATGGGGATTCCCATCAGGACGAGGCCCTGGTCGAGCATCTGGAGCAGGAAGGCGCCCAGGATTGCCCCAATCACTGTGCCGTATCCACCGGAGAGGCGCACGCCCCCGATCACGCAGGAAGCCACGACGATCAGCTCCATGCCATCCCCGCGCAAGGGGTCCACGCTCAAACGATGGGCAAACTGCATGGTGCTGGCCAGAGCCACCAGGAAGCCGGTCAGGACAAAGCACAGGATTTTGGTACGGTTCACGTTCACGCCCTGGGCTTTAGCCGCTTCTCCTGCGCCTCCGCTGGCATACACCCAGTTCCCGAAGCGCGTCCTGGTCAAAACAAAGGTAAAAAAGATAACCAGCAGGATGAACCAGACAAATGAAGTGCGAAATGCCTGCACGTGATAGATATTGTTGAGAAAGGTGAAATCGCCATTGATATACTTGAAGATTGGGATGGGATCACCCTTATAGGTGGCAAATGTTCCCCTACCGATTGCGCGCACAATGCCGCGGTACGCCAGCAAAGTGCCAACCGTACAGATAAAGGACGGAATCTTCGTCTTCGTCACGATCAGCCCGTTGACCAATCCCAGCAGGCTGCTGGACAGGATGCCAAAGGGAATGGCGATCCAGACCGGATACCCGGCAATCAGGGTCAGGGCGATGACATAGCTGGTCACCGCAAAATTCGACCCCACGGAGAGGTCGAATTCACCGGCGACCATCAGTATTGATACACCGATGGTCACGACAGCCGTGATGCTGCCAAAGGTCAGGATGTTGCCGATCGAGAGAGGGGTGAGAAAATTGGGCGCGGCGAAGCTGAAGAAAATGAACAGCGCGATAAAACTGATCAGGGCGACAGCTTCCGGGATATAGGACAACCGGTATCTTACGACCGCAAATTTGTCAGTGAATACACTCATTATTCACCTTAAAAGATACCTGTCGAATGACTTAATCTCCCCCTGGAGCATCGCGTTGACCGCTATGCAAATGTTTGCAAAAAAGTTTAGCATACAACCGGCGGCTTGTCAAATCTAGTGTTCCGTAAAACATGGTTATTATGCTTAAGTCGGCGGAAACGGAACACTTTGTTACAGCTCGGGAAGGCTGAATGGGCATCCGAGGTGCGGGTAAGCTACCCGGCTATTGGCTTGACCAGGCGGACGAACTCGTCCGCCTTCCGGTAGATCTCATCCCGCTCGCTCAAGACATCGATGCCAAAATCTGCCCCCAGACCGGGGTCAACGACGCCAACGCTGAGGTTGATGCTCCTGTGCAAGATGTCATCGGTCTGCGGCAGCATGTGCTTTCGGTAAGGCTTCCGCCCACTCGGGTCGGTGTAAGCCAGCAATTGTTCCATGTGGTTGTACACGTGCCAGCCGCTGTTATAAACAGACTTGCTGCGCAGCGCTGCGACGACTTTTTCGGTCAGCGGCTCATCCGGAAACTGGACGGTGAGCAGTGTGGCGCATTCGCCCGGGTCATTGATCCGGCGAAAATTCAGGTTACGGATGCCGCCAGCCGCAATAGCCCCTTTTAACAGAGCCTTTTTCTCGCGCAGGGTAGCCAGGATCAAGTCCAGCTTCCGGAGCTGCCCCAGGGCAAAGGCACCCGTCAGCTCATTCATGCGCATGTTGATCCCGATCAGAGTGCGCTTCCCAATCTCTATCCCTTGGCGCAATGGGAGATGTCCCTGGTCGTGAAAAGCGAAAGCGCGGCGGTAAAGGTCCTGGCTGTCCGTGATCAGCACCCCGCCGTCGCCAGAATTTATCACTTTGTAAGTATTTAATGAAAAAGCTCCCATTGCTCCAAACGTGCCCAACCGCTGCCCGCAATACGATCCGCCCAGCGCCTGGCAGGAGTCCTCGATAATGATCAGATTATGCTTTTCTGCCAGTAGGCGCAGGCGGGCCATATCGCACGGGTTGCCCAACATGTGGACCGGCATGATTACGCGGGTCCGCCCGGTAATTTTGCGCTCGGCATCCTCAGGATCCATGGTCAGAGATTCATCCACTTCGACCAGCACCGGGGAGCCTCCGACGGCGATCACCGCAGACATCGAGGCGATGAAGGTATAGCCCGGGACCAGCACCTCGTCGCCAGGGTTGAGCCCGATGGCTACCAGAGCTGCCATGAGCGCGCTGGTGCCTGAATTAACTGCCACGCAGCAGCGGGCGCCCATTTTCTCGGCAAATTCAGCCTCAAATGTGAATACTTTATGCTTGAACTGGGGATCATCCTCGCTACCGTAGCGCGAAAGATAACCGCTGGCGAGGACCTCCTCAACTTCTTTGCGCTCTTCTTCTCCGTAAAAGTAAAAACCAGGACCAGGCATGCTTGCCTCCTCAGAATTTATATCGGGCGCTCTGTGAAAACAGCCCTCTCATCTCAATACGACGTTACTCAGGCAGCCCAATAGGATTTCAGTAAGGAATAATCGACCAGCTCGATCCCTTCGCTCTGGATCCTATGCTGGTACTCAGCAGAGCTGAAGAACTCAAAATCGCTGCTGCGCACAGGCCACGCCGGGGTGATTGCACGCAGCTCGTCGCTTTCATACGCCGGATGGATTCCCCATTCCGATAACCCTTCGGGCAGCTCCTGGAGCATGCGCAGATACCGGCTGGTTTTATCCTCCAGAGGCAGGCTGAAGCTGTCCAGGTCGGGAAAGTCTATAGTAGGCCGGCCCCTGACTTTTGCCCATTCCAGGTTTCTGGGGTTATGGACCCTCAGGGGAAGTCCATATTCCAACGCCAGGTGGAAAGTCATTTCAAAGATGTCGTCCCTGGAATCGTGCACGTTGCAGTGGCTGTCTAAATGGGTGACTTGAACCCCGCGCTGCCGGACAAATTCAATCTGGGCGCGCCATTCGCGCTCCAGCTCGGAGAGGACTACCCCCTTGGTGAACTGCTCCTGGCGCGATTCCAGGTAAAAAAAGCCGTCTTCGTCGATCAGCGATGGCACGCTCTCAGGGGAAGACAGCGGTCTCCAACGGTAGAGGCGATGCTCGCTGATCGCAGTCAGATGGACCCCGCATTTAACCCCCGGGCTCGCCTTGACCAGCTCGATCCCATGGATGCCCCATGGCGCCGGCGCCATCACCGTGCAAGAACAGGCCGCGCCTGCCTTGAGCAGCTGGATGGCAGTATTGTTGACCGTATAACATAAGCCGTAATCATCGATGTTGACGATTAACAAGCGCGCATCCCGGGGATATCCGAGGATTTCGGGGGTTGTCATTTTATCGGTGCGGGTCGATTCTATTGGAAAAACCTGTTTAGCGAGCCTGTATTTGGCGATCACCTAAAGCGTAGAACGCTTTTACAGCAAAGAACGCTTTTATAGCAAAGAACGCTTTTATCGCTCAGATACGCTTTAATAGCATAGATTCGCGCTTATAGCTCGGATTCGCTTTTGACGAAGCTGATCACCTCGTCAAGGTAAGCGAACGCCAGAGCGGTCACCGTATCTGCCCCGCCGTAGTAGATGGCGATCCGCCCGGTAGGCTGGTCGTAAAGAGCCGCGCACGGGAAGGCCACATTGGGCACATCACCCACGCACTCGTAAGAGGTCTGCGGGGAGAGCAGGTAGGAGCTTCGCCGCGGTAGATCACCTTCCAGGGTTGCTCCAGGTCGAGCAGGGCGGCGCCGAAGCTGTAAACGAAGCCGTTGCACGAGGTCAGCACGCCGTGATAGAACAGCAGCCAGCCTTCAGGGGTCTCGATCGGGATAGGTCCGGCGCCGATCTTGGTGCTCTGCCAGCCGCCTTTGGCGCCCATCACGAAGCGGTGCTCGCCCCAGTGGATCATATCCGGGCTCTGGCTGAGATAAATGTCGCCGAAGGGGGTATGGCCGTTGTCGCTGGGGCGGCTGAACATGACATACTTGCCGTTGATCTTCCGCGGGAAGAGCACGCCGTTGCGGTTGAACGGCAGCAGGGCGTTTTCCAGAAAATGGAATTTCTCGAAATCGAAGGTATATCCGATGCCGATGGTCGGGCCGTGATAGCCGTTGCACCAGGTCACGTAATAGCGGTCCTCCAGCCAGACCACACGCGGGTCGTAGCGGTACTGGAACCAGCCGATCTCGGGGTCGTCGCACTGCCATTCGATGGGGTCATTGTCCAATTCCCAGCAGATGCCGTCATCGCTGAAGCCGCGGTGCAGGTTCATCTCGCGCTTTTTATTGTCGCAGCGGAAGACGCCGGCAAATTTCCCCTGGAAGGGAACCACTGCGCTGTTGAAAATGCTGTTGGAGGAGGGGATCAGGTTGCGCGGGATGATCGGGTTGGCGCTGTAGCGCCAGACCACATCGGAACAGCCGGCAGGCCGTTCTTCCCATGGAATGTTCGGGAGGGAGGAATACGTCATAAGAGGTGTGCCTCCGGCATTACCAGGTGATAAAGGGGATTTCCAATGGGTGCGCGGTCCACTCATAGCCAGTGTAAATTTATTTTACTATGGCAAATGCCCGTAGGGAAGTAATCGGACCCGGCTTATCTCACGATTACTGGCAGGTACAGCGCCTTCAGCGAGTATTCGAAAGCGCCGCGATCCACTGGCGGCGTGCCCACGCCTGTGTTTGGGGCGCCGGGCGAATCGACAAAGCGCGGCTGGTCAGCCCAGTCGGTGAGGATGCCGGCTGGCAGGGCGCTGTTATCGCCGGAATCGATCGCCGGTGAGCTGGAGCTCAGGCTGAAGTCGGCTGCGAGTGGGTCGGCGAACTGCGGGTCTGCCGTCAGATTATGTGCGCCAGGAGGGACGGTCGCACCGAGCGGAGCGTTGAAGAACAGGTTGTAATCTTCGGAGATTGTAATGCCCGTAGCCGTCTGACCTTCAATCAGGCTGGTCAGGTACCCGTTCCAGATATTGTTCTCGGCATCCAGGTTGCTGCGGAAGAAAGCGACCGACCTCTGCCCGGCGACAGCGGGACGGGCAAAGGTGTTGTTGACCAGGTCGATGGTCAGATCGAACAGGCGCATGTCCGCCGCCCCGGCTGTGCTGATGCAATGGTTGTCATAAAAGAGGGAGTTGATCACTTGCAGCGTCTGGGAGCGGTCGGAGGTGCCTTGCATGGACAAGCCTCCGCTCAGGTCTTGAAGCTGTTGCCGGTGAAGGTGGAGGCGATCACCTCGCTGGCGCTGATAAGTAGAGCTCCGCCGCCTTCTGAGGCAGCTGAATTAGCTATGAAATCCGAAAACTGGATATCAGCCGCATTGAGCCGTGCGCCGCCGCCAAAGCGTCCGGCGGTGTTACCTGTAAAAGTGACTCCTGTCAGGTTGGAAACACCGCCCGCGGTGAACAAGCCACCCCCATCGGTGGTGGTAGCGATATTCGAGGTAAACGTCCCGCCGTTGATCGTAGCCGTCCCAGCGGTATCGACAAATACCCCGCCGCCGCTGATCTGCGCGCCGTTGCCACCAAAGTTCGTGTCATCCAGGGTAAGGGTGCCCGAGCTAAAGATAGCACCCCCGCGCCCCAATCCGGGGTTGCCGGAATTCGCCGGGAAGCCTGCCTGGTTGCTGTTCAGGGTGGAGTTTGCTACAGTGGCTGCCGCGCCTTTCGCAACGATTGCTCCTCCATCCAGCCGGGCGGTGTTATTGGTGAAGGTGGCGCCAGTGACGATCAAGTTACCGCCCGCGGAGATCGCGCCGCCGCTGCCGTTGGAGCATACCGGAAAACAATTAGAGCCGGATGCCTGATTGTTAGTGAAAGTGCTGGCATTCACCGTCAGGCTGCCGGACCCCGAGAAGATCGCTCCCCCGTCCTGGGGCGCCGTGTTTCCGCTGAAGGTGCTGCCTGCCACAGTGACGTTTGTGACAGGTGCTTCCAGCGCGCCGCCGGTGAAAGTTGTTACCCGGTTGTTGGTAAACGTGCTATTCGTGATGGTCGTGATGATCGAACTAAGTCCCCGCGCTTTCAATCGCTCCGCCGCCGAATGGAGCCTGGTTGTTATTAAACGTCACACCGCTCACGGTCAGGTCGAGCTGGCGTTGATCCCACCGCCATTGAAGGTAACCGCCCGGTTGCTGTCGAACAATCCGCCGTTGATGGTCAAAGGCGCACGTCTCAAGCCGCCGCAACCCGTGTTGCTGAGCACCTGCAGGTTGCTGGCCGTCACCCGGAGGAAAACAGCCGCCGCCGTTCCCGCGGTGCTGCGGTTGCCGGTCAGGGTCACCTGGCTCAGGGTTAATGGCGCCTGGTTGTGGATGCCGCCGCCGTTGCCGGCAGCGCTGTTCCCGCTGACCACCACGTTGTTGAGGCTCAGCCCAACCGCGCCGGCCTGCACCTCCAGACCGGCGCCTGTGCCAGAAGCGGCATCGTTGTTGCCCTGGCGGATCGCCAGGCCATCCAGGGTGGCGCTCACTCCTGCTCCGGCGATCACGACGTTGCGGCTGTTTTCGGCGTAGTTGACAAACCCGCTGGGGTTGTCGTTGCCCAGGATGTCGCCGCTCAGATTGGTCAGCACGGCGTTGGGATCGAACGCCGGGCGCTGGCTGGCGAGCGTCTCGTTGCCGGTGAACCCGCCCAGCAGGTTCACACCATTGACCAGGTTAAAGCTCACCGCCCGCCCGGTGCTGGGGCGGTACGTGCCGCCAGCCAGCCAGATCTCCTCACCGGAGGAGGCTGCAGCCAGCGCGCACTGCAGCTCGCGGAAGGCTGTGGCCCAGCTCGCGCCGTCTGTCACGCAGCCCTGACCTTGAGCCAGCCGGGTGATCTCCGCCGCACTCAGCGCCCGGTTGTATACCCGCAGGTCGTCGATATTGCCGCCAAATTGGGCCGATACGGAGCCATCCAGCAGTGCGCCGATGCGCGCGCTGCCGCTGGGAGTGCTGACCGAGCCGACCGCAGCAGTGCCAGCGGGCGCGCCGTCCACGTAAAAGCTGAGGTTATTCCCGGCGTCGCCATTCTTGACCACTGCGATGTGGTGCCAGTTCGTATCAATGATGGACTGCGTGCTGTAAAACTCGGCGATGCCGCGCTTGCCAAAACCCAGCTTGTTGTCCTTACCCGCGCTGCCATCCGCGATAAAAATCCACCACTTATTGGCCTGGGTGCCCGAGTCATAAATGGCATCGTACGTGCCGGTCGTGGTCCGCCGCACCCAGCCCGTCACAGTAAATGAGGTGCTGAGCGCCAGCGCGGCCGTCGGTGCGTCGATTTGGGCGTAATCGGTGGTCCCATTCAGCGCGAGCGATCCGGGGTCGGGCACAGCCAGCGCCGGCAGGCTGGCGTTCGATATGCTGGCGGCGCCTTGCAGTGCGGCGTGGTTGGTGCCGACAAAGTCCAGCGCGGTCGTCGCCCCGGTTTCGTCGAATTTCCAATGGGCGGCTAACCCGTCGCTGACATCATCGTTGACAAAAATCGTGCCTGCCTGAGTTTCCGCCTGAATGGCTGCCGGTTTCACCCAGAGAAATGTAGCGACCATCGCCAGAACGAATAGAAATTGGATGCCATGCCTGGTCTTCATAATATCCCCTCTTTTTGCTGAAAGATAGTTAGGGATTCTGGGATTCTAGGATTCCCCTTGGTGAAATCCCGGTTATTCCTAAGAACCAATATTAATACTAAGTGGATGAATTATATAAGAATTATAACGGGGAGGAAAACAAGGGTCAAGAAACAAAACTTTTCAACAGGCCATTTGGCTTATTCGCGCCCGCGTCATATGGCGCTACCAGCGATTGGGGAAGCTCAATATAATCCTGAAGTTCACAAGATTGTATCCTGATGGCTAAGAGGTATTCGATGCTACATGCGACACTGCGCAGAATTTTCCATTTCCTTCGTCATATTGATTATTTTTGCTGGATTTCTTAGTGCGTGCGGTGCGAAATCGGCAGCAGATGAAGATACAGGCTGGACGATGGCTTCGATGGACGGATATGCCTGCCGAGGTAAGATCGGCCTCTGTCACCGTGCAGCAGGCTTACCAGTTTGCAGCCGCCAATCCCGAGATAATAAAGGAGATGCCCTGCTACTGCGGCTGCGGAGCTATGGGCCATACCTCCAATTATTCCTGTTACGTTCAAGAGCGTGGACGCCTCCGGCAAAATCACTTATGACGACCACGCGCTTGGGCTGCTCTATCTGCGTGGACATCACCCAGGACGTGATGCGCCTGCGCAAAGAGAACAAGCCCATCCAGGAAATCCGAGCTTACATAGATACGACCTACGAAAAATACGGTCCTTCCAATATGAGCGGCAAGTGATTTCGGCATGAAGTCTAATTCTACGCTGATAGGGCCTGGGGTTGGTATTGACCCGATGTGGCGCTGGGCTGCCGTTGCTGGCGCTGGCATCCGTGCTCTCCTCTGCCCGCCAGCTCTGCCCATACCAACCGACCGTACCTTCCGCATTCGAGCCAAACGGTTTGAATATGCCCCGGCTGTGCTCCGGCGTTAACCCGGTGACCGGGTGACGATCGAGCTGGCGGCAACTGACGTGGTGCATGGATCGTCGATCGACGGCTATAACCTGAACGCCACTGCCGATCCAGGGCAGACGGCGCGCCTGACCTTCGTCGCCGACCGCCAGGCTCGTTTCGCTTCCGCTGCTCGGTGACCTGCGGCAATATGCACCCTTTCATGATCGGCAAGCTCCAGGTCGGCCAGAATCACCTTGTTGTGGCGGAGGCGCTGGCCCTGTTAGCCCTGGCGCTTATCGCCGGCGATGTGGCGGACGCCGGCAAATGAACCCGTCCAGGAAATCACGTGGAGAGAAAGTCGCTAGAGCACGCAAAGCGAGAAGATCATACCGATCATGGCTTCACCGTCTCCCCCGCCGGCTCGACCTCCTTCAGATCCCCTGGTTGCGCCCCTTACTGCAAAGCCGCTGGCCGCAGTTCCTGCTCCGCGCCATCACGCTGGCCGGTTTTGTTTTTACCATCCTGCCGGGCTGTTCGGTTCGGCGGTCGGCAGCCACAACTTTGCCATCATCTTCGTCTGGATCGCCTGGTGGACGGCGCTCAAGCTGGTCTTTATCCCCTTTGGCGGGCGTTCCTGGTGCAGCATCTGCCCCATCCCCATGCCGGGCGAATGGCTGCAGCAAGGCGGGATCCTCGAGCCCGGTCAGGGGATTGGCCTGGGAAAACGCTGGCCCAGGTGTCTGCAGGGCTCCTGGCTGCAGGCCGGCGGCTTTCTGCTGATTGGCCTGTTCGGCGCGGTGACCCTGACCTCCGCCGGGTCACCGCCTGGGTCCTGCTGGGCATCTATCGTGCTGTCATTGGTCCTCAGCCTGGTCTTTGAGCGGCGCTCTTTTTGCAGTTACCTGTGCCCGATTGGCGGCTTTACCGGCTTGTATGCCCAGGCCGGCCCGGTCGAGGTGCGCGTCAAAGATCCGGAGGTTTGCGTCAGCATGAAGAAAAGACCTGCTACACGGCTGCCCCTGGGGGCTGTACCCGCTGGCGCTTGAAATCCAGCGCCAACTGCGGCCTGTGTATGGAATGCCTGCGCGTGCTGCCGCAGGATAACATCGCCGTGAACCTGCGCCCGTGGGGCAGCGACCTGGGTCCTAAGACTGCCCACCGGCTGGATGAGGCCTTTCTCGGCGCTGGTCATGCTGGCTCCGCGCTGGCGTTCGCGGCCGTTTTCCCCGGTCCGTGGGGCAGCTTAAATCGGCCGCTTTCGCCATTGGCTCGCCCGCCTGGCTGGTGTACGCCCTTGGCTTTCTGGCCCTCAACCTGCTGGTATTGCCTGGCTCGTTCAGCCTGTCCGTCTGGGCAGGTCAAAAATATACGCGCGGCAGAAAGTCCCCTTCGAAAGGCGATTGCTGACCAGGCCCAAATCCTGCTTCCCTTGGGCTTGATGCGCCTGGATCGCTTTTACCATTTCCTTTGCCTTTGCCGAAGCTGACTATGTGTTGTCGGTGATCGTCACGATCCGCTTCGGCTGGGGTTGGAACCTGCTGGGCGCATGCTCGCACCTCCTGGTCTCCGGATGTATCCTGGTTCAGCCCGGTCCTCCAGGTCAGCGTTTTGTTGGTCGGCTTGTTCTGGTCAGCTGTCGTAGCCCGGCGCCTGGCAGGATCCGATTTTCGTCGGCTGATTCCTATCCTGGCATTTTGCCTGGTACTTCTCTATCGGCATGCTCTGGTTGTTGATCGGTTGATTTATGTGTAAAGAATGGTTGGCGCGAGCTCTTGGTCGTCCTCTTACTGGCAGCGGCTATCGCTATCCCAGTGCTGGGACTGCGGCAGCGTTCGCAAGAGATCGTGCTTCATGCCCGTATGGCTGAGCACGGGCGGCTGGGTCCCGCAGGACCTTACAGTCGCAGCAGGTCAGCCGCTTCACCTGCGCCTGACCTCTGATGACGTGATGCCACAGCTTCGCCATCGGCCAGTCCGACCAGCTCGCAGTGGACGTAAAACCGGGCGAGATCACGGACGTCACCCTGGTTTTCGACCACCCAGGTAAGTACACGTTCTACTGCACACGCTGGTGCAGCGTGAACCACTGGCGCATGCGCGGCACTATAGAGGTCACCGGTCCGCAGACAGCCGTTGAGGCAGTCAAGCCGCCCCTGTACTCCACCTTGGGATTGAACCTCGACACCGATCACCATGCAGAAGTAATTCCCGATCAATTGCCGGCTGCCTGGCGCGGAGCGTTGCTCAATGTCGCCATACCTGTTGCATATCAGAGCCGAGAGTACTACCTGTCTCACAGCATGGCAGAGCTTTGGAGAGCTTTGCGAGCCGAACCGAGTTTCCAAAAGCTGAGCGACCAGGATGTTTGGGATCTGGTTGCCTGGGTTTGGCAATCCAATGCCACTCCTCAAGAAATACGAAGTGGAAAGCAGCTTTATACGGCTAACTGCGCCGCGTGTCACGGTGAAGATGGCAAAGGGGACGGGGTATTTTCTGACCAGCTTATAGCCAGCTCTGCCGGTTCCGGCGGAGGTCAAATGCTGGGTGAGAAAAACGATGCGCCCCGTCGACTTTACCGATCCCGATCGTATGCTTTCGGTCAGTCCTGCGCACCTTCAAGGAAAAATCTTGCGTGGAGGCATGGGGACCGGCATGCCTTATTGGGGACCGATTTTCAGCGACGAGCAGACCTGGAAATTGGTCGCTTACTTGTGGACTTTTCAGTTTAATATGGAGGAGAAACCATGAATTAAAAGAAATTGCCATATTCAAAATATGCACGATCGCTCCATCGCCAACGAACCAAACAGAAAAAACTGTTGCCGTTCTGGCTGGGGCTGGGCGGTATTGTGTTGATCGTTATGGCTATATTTGCCTTCCGGCGTGGCGATTCCGCACCAATAATCGCACCTGCGGGCAACGGACCTTCCAGCTTAAAGGTGGACAAGGAAAAGGTTGATCTGGGTGATATAAAACTTGGACAAATGGTATCGGTTTCCTTCGAACTAACGAATGTCAGCAGCCAACCGTTACAGTTTAAGGAGCAGCCTTATGTTGAAGTAAAGGAGGGCTGCTGACCACCCACCCCAGCCATCGGTTCGATGGTACTCCAGCCGGGTGAAAGCACCACTCTTTCGATGAGTTTTATGATGCACGGCGCAATGGGCGGTCTTCACGATTTCCGCGTCCATTTGATCAGCAATGATGCGCAGCAGCCTGACTGCACACTCATTGTCCTGTCGAATTGGGTACCCTGAGCTTCCGTGATGAGCACAGCCACGCCATTATTGGTATTGAGCGAACCCTGGGAACAGGCAATCGTTCAGGTTAACCAAGCGGCTGGCGGAGGTCGGCTTGTACACCGTTCGCACGTTTGACTTGCGTGACGCCCGCCAGGCGCACATGGATTGTACCTGTCCATACCATGGGACAACGCCGTGCGATTGCCAGATCGTTATTCTGCTGGTTTACGGAGACGGCTGCAACCGCTTAGTCTGGCTGGCGCATGGATTCGCCAGGGCCAAACCTGGCTCTCCCTGGTCAGTACCCCACAGGAGATTGCTCGACCGTGCACTGAGTAAAGAAGCCGTTCCCGGGCAACGTTTGAGCTGAGCCAACCAATTCATCGTGAGCATAGATTCCTCAGCCGAAATTGGATCATTTTGTTCGCCTTGTTCGGGGGGATCTATGTCGGGCTGCCGGTTTTAGCGCCGGTCTTGATGCAAATCGGGTGGAAGTTACCGGCAGACGCGATATACTTTATCTACTCGTTTCTGTGTCATCAACTTCCGGAGAGATCGTATCTTCTTGTTCGGATCGAAATTAAACTTATTCGCTGGCTGAGATTCAAAATGCCTGGCAGCATACTTCCAACCCGTTTGTTTTACGTCAATTTATTGGGAATATCCACATGGGCTGGAAAGTAGCCTGGTCCGATCGCATGGTCTCGATGTTCACCAGTGTTTGGCTGTTCGGCATGATCTGGTGGCTTGTACGCCGCGGGTTGAAACGCCTGCCCTGGTGGGGATTCGTTCTGTTTCTACTCCCTATGGCAGTTGATGGATCCAGTCACTTCGTTAGCGATCTGGCAGGGATTGGTATGGGCTTCCGCGACAGCAACTTGTGGTTGGCTGTATTGACACATCATACGTTAAATCCAGCCTTTTACACGGGCGATGCCTGGGGGATCCTTTAACTCACTTCTGCGCCTGCTGACTGGCATATTATTCGGCATCGGCATCGTCTGGTTCGGTTTCCCTTACCTGGATCAGGCCTTCTGCGGCACCACCGATTCGCCATTGACTCAAAATAGATGACTTTTCCACCCTCAAAAATCCGCGTCCTGCTGGCCGATGACCATGCTATCGTGCGCGCTGGTATTCGCCGAATTCCTGGAACACGCCGGAGATATCCAGATCATCGCTGAAGCTGATGATGGCGAGATGGCCCAACATCTGATCCAGCAGCACCTGCCCGATGTGGCGGTCCTCGACATTCAAATGCCCAAGATCAGCGGGATAGAAGTCACGCGTTCGGGTGAGAGCGAAACCTCCCCAGGGTAGGTGTCCTGATCCTCACCGCATATGATGATGACCCGTATGTCCTGGCCGTGCTACAAGCCGGCGCGAACGGTTATGTGCTCGAAACCGCCTCACCCGCCGACCTCATCCAGGCAGTGCGAGACGTGGACGCTGGAAAATCGGCTCTGGATGCAACAATAACTCAAAAGCTAATGGCCCAGTTCAGCCACCCCAAGAAAGCACTGCCTGTTGAACCGCTTACTGAACGGGAGGTTGAAATCTTAGGGTTGGCAGCTAAAGGCTATACCAATAAAGCTATCGGGATGCAACTCAAGATCAGTGACCGCACAGTTCAGGGTCATCTGGCTCACATCTTTGCTGAAACTCAGGCTGGTAGCCGACCGAGGGCCGTCATGCGTGGTCTCTCGCTGGGTTGGATTTCTCAAGCGATAGGGGACATTGGCGAAGATTGATCGCTCGATGAGCCACTCAGGTCGGAAAAAGCTCCAGATTAAATTTCCGCGGCAGGGGCTAACATTGCAATTGTTGGCTATTCTCATCCTGCCGCTCGCCATTCTTTTGGTCGCAATAACTTTCGGCAGCATTGCCCTCCACCAGAGTGCAATGCGCACTATGATCGGCGAGCGCGATGAACGTGCGGTGCGCACTGCAGCCAGCGCGTTGGGTGAGCAGCTCAACTTTCGTGCCAGCGAGCTCACAGGTCTGGCGGTACTCCTATCCTCATCTTCTGCTGATACGATCGCCGACAAGCTTGCCGCTGCCGCCTATCTCCTGCCGAATTTCGAAGGCGGTCTGGCAGTCTTTGACTCAAATGGCAAGCGGTCAGCAACCCTGGGGGATCCATCAATTTGGGAGGCATGGACCAAGGGGGAGGCTCCGGCGTGGAATCGGATTTACTCCCAATTGGACGCCCAGGTTGGCAAGCCCGCAATTATCCCCAGCCCGATCGATGGCAAACCGCTTGGCATACTGTCAGCAAAAATGGACGGGGGTCAGTTGATCGTGGGAGCGTTTCCCATGTCCCCACTTGCCCAGCACACTCTGGCAGAAGCGCTCCCCACGGACAGTCAATTGACAGTGGCGCTTTTAGACCAAAACCGCCAGGTGCTCTACCAGACAGGACAGCTGGAGGGGTCAAACGGTGATCACCCTGGGATCGCGGAAGCTTTACAGGGCAAAAGCGGCACGGCTTACGTGCAGGTTGGGAACGACGAGCACGTCACAGCATACAGTCCAGTTGCTAAGACGGGCTGGGCGCTCATCACGGAAGAATCCTGGGAATTTGTTTCTACGCCCACATTGCGAACAACCCAAATCGCGCCGCTTGTATTGGTACCGGCATTGTTGATCATGGTGCTGGCATTATGGTTCGGAGCGCGCAGGGTCGTCCGCCTTTAAGGGCGCTTGAATCAAAAGCGGCTACATTAGCCTGGGGTAATTTCAAGGCGATTGAAGAACCAGTTGGAGGCATCGCCGAGATTCAACACCTGCAGGCTGAGCTGATCCAGATGGCGCACAAAGTTCATGAAGCTCAACAGAGCCTGCATGGGTACATTGGCGCTATCACGGCTGCCCAGGAAGACGAGCGTCTGCGCATCGCCCGTGAGCTGCACGATGACACCCTTCAGGGGCTGATTGCCCTGAAGCAAAAGGTGCAGCTGGCCCACCTGACGATTAAGGATGAGCGTGCCATCCAGGCTATGACAGAACTGGAAACCTTGATAGAGGAATCGATCAGCGCCCTGCGCCGCTCGACGCGTGCATTACGCCCGATCTACCTTGAAGATCTGGGGTTGGTGGCAGCCCTGGAAATGCTCACTCATGAAATGGAGCAAGCCAATAAAATTACTGTAGAATTTCAACGACAAGGAGATGAAAGGCGCCTGGAGCCCGCTATCGAGTTAACCCTGTATCGGATTGCTCAGGAGGCTCTAAACAATGTCACGCGCCACGCCCATGCATCCCACGTAGCTTTACTGATCAGCTACATGCCACATATGGTTATCATCCGCACGTGCACAAGACAATGGCAAAGGCTTTAATGTCCCCTAAAAGCCCAGCGGAATTCGCACCAAGCGGCCATTATGGTCTGCTCGGCTTGCACGAGCAGCGCCGAATTGATCGGCGCAAGTCTCGAGATCCAATCAACTCCCGGAAAAGAAACAAGTGTAACTGTCCGAATCCCAACAACTCCTGGCACCTCAGACAATTGAAATTTGTCCTGAATTGAATTGAGCCCCTCTGCGGTCTTTTCAAGCCCTAATCGTGCTAAAATACCTGTCTACTGGGAATAGATGGAGGCGCATACATGACCGAGCAGATGAATACTGAAAGTCCGCACCAGGGGCAGCCCGTCCGTACGGGTGGGGAGCCGCTGGATAGCGCCAAGGCGGCAATGCTGCTGGTGCACGGCCGCGGGGCAAGCGCCGAAGACATCTTGACCCTCACTGGCGAGCTTGCCCAGCCGGGGATTGCTTATCTCGCCCCGCAAGCCGCTGATAATACCTGGTACCCCAACAGCTTCCTCGCATCCCTTGCCAGCAACGAGCCCTGGCTAACCTCCGCCCTGGCCTCGCTCTCCGAGGTGCTCGCCCGCATCGGCGACGCCGGCATCCCGCCCGAGCGCACCGTCCTGCTGGGTTTCTCGCAGGGCGCCTGCCTGGCTCTGGAGTTTGCTGCCCGCAATGCCCGCCGCTATGGCGGGCTGGTCGGGTTTAGCGGAGCTTTGATCGGGCCGGACGATACCCCGCGCGAGTATCCAGGCTCGCTGGCGGGAACGCCGGTCTTTTTGGGCTGCAGCGAAGTAGATCCCCACGTGCCAAAAGAGCGCGTCCTGCAAGCTGCTGAAGCGTTAGGGCGCCTGGGCGGCGCACTGACCGTTCGCCTGTATGGCGCTATGGATCACACCATCAACCAGGATGAGATTGGATTCGTGCGCGGCATGCTGCGCAAGCTCATGGCTGGCTCAGAATCTGGTTAAATTTTCGGTTTTTCCCCATCCTTTGACCTCCCCGGATTATAATAGGGATAATTAAGGTCTAATACCTGGACGATGGTGATTGGCCGCGTACCGACGATAGTCGCTCACTCGAGCCAAGCGTTGCGGCAATCCAACCCTATCCATATTCCGTATTAAGAGGGTAGAGGCAGAGCACGCTTTCTCAATGGGGAATCCGCCCCGTTTTCCAACCTGGAAGATGAATAAATGCCGGGTGCAGTCGATCAATTCCGCTATATTTCCTACCCCCAAGAGATAATCTTCGCCCCTGGCGCGCTCACCCGCCTGAGCGAGGCAGTCGAGCGTTACGGCTGGCAGCGGCTGATGCTGTGCACGAATCGATCGATGCAGGCAGGAGGTCATGTCAGCACGGTTGAGGCCATACTGGGTGACCGCCTCGTGGCTGCCTTCGACCAGGTCCATCCCCACGTTCAAGATGTCCAGGTGGACGAAGCCCTGCGGCTCGCGAGCGAGAGCGATGTCGAGGCGATCATCGGCATGGGCGGCGGCAGCCCGCTCGGTATGGCAAAAGCGACTGCCTACAAGTTGGCCGAGGTACGGTCGGGAGACCAGGCCCGCGCTGGCGCACCAGGGGAGAAGGCGCGCGTCCCGGTCATCGCCATTCCCACCACCTACGCCGGATCTGAAATGACGCCCGTCTACGGGATCACCCACACGCGCGGAGACGCCTCCCCGCAAAGTCACCGTCAACGACCCGCAGGTCACGCCGAAGCTCGTCATCTACGACCCGCTGCTGACGCTCGACCTGCCCCCCGAGCTGACGGCCTCTTCCGGGATCAACGCGCTGGCGCACTGCATCGAAGCTCTGTATTCGATCAACCCGCAACCCGCTCTCGACCGCGGCTGCGCTGCGCGGGGTGAGCCATATTAACAATGCACTGCTCCGCTGCTACACGAACGGGCAGCGATCTGGAAGCGCGCACGGAAATGCTGCTCGGCGCACACCTGGCAGGGTTTTCGCTCGCCAGCGTGAGCATGGGGCTGCACCACGGCTTATGCCACGTGCTGGGCGGGACGGCCAACGTGCCGCACGGAATCGCCAACAGCATCATCCTGCCGCATGCCATGCGCTTCAATGCTGACGCGACCGCCCCCCAGCTGCTGCCGGCCGTCGAGGCGCTGGGGATAGCGGTGAATGGCTCCAAACCGGTTGCGGCGGTTGAGGTCGCAGCTGCCCGCATTTACGACCTGGTCGAGGCAGATGAACCTGCCTCAGCGGCTGCGTGACGCCGGCGTGCCTGAAAGCGACCTGCCGACCATTGCCCAGCTTGCTTTTCAAAACCGCACTGTCCAAAACAACCCCAAGCCGATTACGGATCCTAATCCAGATCGAGACGCTGCTGAGAGAGGCCTGGTAGCGGAGGTGAAATCGAAAAAGAAGATCACCCTAGCCCCGTAAGAAATGCGTAATTCGGAGAATACCGGTGCAAGCCTCTTGCAACTGCCCGAACTTTGAATAACGGTTTGCGTATCTTACCTGATGTTTTAGAAGGAGTATCGAACATGTCCCCCGTCAATTCGATGGACTACAGCGGTAAAGACACCGTGCTGGATGTCATCCGCAAAGAAAGCAGCGATTTTTTCAAGCTCGTGGACGATCCCAAGAACTGGAATGTGCAAACCCGCTGCACCGAATGGGAGGTCCGCGACATGGTCGGTCACATGATCGACGTGACCGAAGGCTACCTCACCCGCTGGGAGAAAGCCCGCAAGAACGAACCGATCGGATACGGCCGGCGTGCTGGTCATGGCGCGAGTCGCTCAACGAGAACGCCCAGGCGTTCCGCAGCCTGCCGCGCGAAGAGGCGATCTCACCGGCTCAAGAGCGATTACAGCAAGATGATGGATATCTTCGAGAAGCTGACCGCCGACGAATGGGGCGGCTTCATCGTCACCCATCCCGTACATGGGCCCGCTGCCCACCTTTTTCTACCCGGCCTTCCACGTGATGGACTACGGCGTGCACACCTGGGATATCCGCTACGGTCTGGGCGAGAAGACCCGCAAGCTGGACGAGCGCACCGCCGGCGTGCTGGTCCCCTACATGCTGTTTGCCCTGCTGCCCTCCACCGTGGACGCCCAGTCGGCCAAAGGCGTGGACGTGCAGTACGGCATCGAAATCTCCGGCGAGTGGGGCGGCAAGTGGCGGGCCACGGTGAAGGATGGCAAGTTCGAGGCCAAGCCCGAAACCGGCAACTTCGAGGGCTGCGACGCCATCTTCAGCTACGACCCGTCGGACTTTGTGCTGACCTGCCTTCCAGCGCTTCCCCGGCGGCGCTGCCCGCGGCGATCAGGAGGTGATCGACAAGGTCCGCAGCCTGTTCTTCACGATATAATATGATCTGCCGAGGGCGCAGATCATCGTCGCCCTCGGCAGATTCATCAAGGAGAAATGAACATGACCAAAATCCAAACCCAGGGTGTCCACCACATCACCTTCGTCGGCTCCAACCGCGAGGCGATCATCGACTTCTACCAGGGCGTGCTCGGCATGCCGCTCGTCTTCGAGCAGCCCAACCTGGACGTGCCCGAGGAAAACCACCTGTACTTCGACGCCGGCGACGGGCGGCTGATCACCTTCTTCGTCCGCCCCACGCGCGTCAACGACCCGACCCCCAATCCGCAGGGCATCGGCAACCTGCACCACATCGCCTTCACCGTCTCGCGCGCCACGTATACCCAGGTTGCCGCGCGGCTGAAGGAGCTCGGCATCGAGAACACCGGTCCGATCGACCGCGGCTTCATGGATTCGATCTACTTCCGCGATCCCGAACGGGCAGCTGCTCGAGATGGCCTGCTTCAAGTTCGTCCCGCCGGAAGGGCATACCGTCGCCGATGTGCTCAGCACCGGCTCACCGCCTGCGCGTGGAGAGCGGCGATTACAACATCACCGACAAGCACCTGGCCGATGCCATCGCCGAGCTGACCGAGCAAAAGAGTCCTGATCACCTGAGCGATGCGGCTGGCATGGCGCAACCTGCCGACGAAGCACCCGCGCCCGGTGGGCGTGATCTGGATGCTGGACCTGGATGAGCCCGTGCCCGGGATCAGCTGCGGCTCATTCGCTGTGACCTTCCGCCGCGGCTGGGCCAGAATCTGCACGCGTACGCTGGCGGACGGCGCATGGGCGGCGATACTTCAGCGGAGGTCGCCGCCCGCTTCGAGACCGGGCGGCAGTTGCTACGCTGCCTGGGTCGGCGGCGACGCTGGCTGCTTACGGCTGGGTCAGCTTCGACGAAGAGTTCATCGGCGAACTGGGGCTGCGCCTGCAGGCTGCTGCCGGGTGAAGCCTATATCTGGGACTGCGTCACCCTGCCGGCTTTCGCCAGAACCACCTGTACAGCGCCCTGTTGGGCTACATCCTTGATGAGCTGCGCGCCGAGACCCTTCTGCCGGGTCTGGATCGGCGCCGACTACGATAATCTGCCCTCGCAGCGCGGCATCGAGCGCGCCGGTTTCCACCCGGTTGCGGATATGGTGATCGCCCGCGTGCTGCCCCTGCGCCAGATGTGGGTGCAGGGGCGGCCCGGCGTGCCGGAGAGCCTGGTCATGGAGGCGCGCCGGGTCTTCCTGGGTGATCGAGACCGGGTCTGGCTGGATCAGGTGCGCGAGCTTAACCTCCGCTGTTATGCGGGATCAGGGGCAGGTCTTGAATGTCAAAGGGTGAATGCGAACTGTTTGCCATAATCAGGGTCATATCGGTCTTCGGCTCCTTCAAAACCCCGAAAACAAGGTACAACAGCTTGCGCATGACTGCAACAACGATTGCCATTTTTCCAACTACGACTTGAAAAAGCGCTAATTGGCAAGATATTTCACCAGGGGAAGATGGATCTCCAGCCAATCCCCAAATCTCAGCAGCGCCCGGTTGTTAGCGCTGGATGCTTCTGGGGTCTGGGTGCTCGCCTCACCCACAACCGCCAGGGGAGTCCCGGGTTCGAGGCTGCTGGCAAAGGCGCCGCTCACCGTGAGCACGACCGATTCTCCTTGTGCCAGGTCGGGAAGATTCCAGACATAGCGGGTACCTGGCTGGAGGGAGACGCTGCCTGTAGAGGCGCTCCAGGTCGTATTGGTGATCTCAGCCGGCACAATGTCCGTCAGGACCACCCCGCTGGCGGTCAGGGTCCCCTGGTTAGACACAGTCAATGTATAGGCGACCGGGGCGTTGGGATTCGTGTCCGCCGAGCCGGTTATATTCATCGTTAAAACCAGGTCAGCCAGCTCCCCGGAGGCCACCAGGACTTTTGAGCGATAAGGGGGCAAGGTCAGGCTGCCTGAAACCGAGTTTTGGTCGAGGTCAAGATAGGCGGTCGAGCCCAGGTCAAAGATTTTCGGCTGCGGGGTATCGTTATAGAAGATGAGCGATCCCGGCGGGTCGCCCGGGTTGAGCTGAAACCAGGCTTCCAGGGAATGAGGGTCCTTGCCGCTGTAGGCCTGCCATTGGGATAAGGATTTGGTGCCTTGCGCGGAGATGTGATTGCTGAGATAGGGATTGAAGAAATAGTTGTAGTCCGAGACGCCAATCCGGTCGCGGTTGGCAGCTCGCCAGCGTCCAGGCGTTCTGGCGCAGGCTGTAGAGGACGTTGTTCGTCTGGCTGGCGACGTAGGTGGGCGAGCTGGTCAGGTTGATCTGCGCCGAATACATGCTGCCGCGGCTGTTGTTATACAGCGTGTTGGCAGTGATGCTCCCGGTTGAATTCTGATAGAGGATGCCGCTGGCGGTCGAGCTGATGATGGTGTTGCTGCTGATCGTCACGTCCCGGGAGTAGTTATCGATGTACAGCCCAAAACCGAACAACGCGTCGTAGGTGCTGAGGCAGCCATCCGTGTTGCCGATCGTATCCAGGATGATGTTCTCGTAGAAGAGCAGGTCGTGGACGGGAGTCGTCCCCAGGCTGCCTGAGCCAAATGTGCGCACTCCGCCGCAATCTCCCTTGGCGTAGCATGCCTGGTGGATGACGTTGCGCTGGATCGTATTCTGGTAGCCGAACACGTCCATGCCGTTATAGGCAATCCGCTCCAACCGGTTGCCGGTGATGCTGTTATTGTTCCCGGAATCGGCGGGGACATCGCCTTTAATCCGTATGCCGTCTCCGTCTTCCGTGCAAGCACCGCCCGAGGCAGACAGGCTGCAGCCCATCCCCGAAGCGCCCAAATTTTCAATCAGACCTACGTCCTGGATCAGGTTGTCGGTGATGGAGGAGACTTTAGCAGAGCTGTTGATGCCCATGTGGTTTGCGCCGCGGATCGCATTGCCGCTCACGGTCAGGTTGTGCCCGCCGCGCCAGCCGTCCTGACCGTCCAGCGCGTCGTATACCCAGGTTGACAGGTTGATCCCGATCCCATCTACGTCCGAAATAGTGTTGCCTTGCAGGAGCAGATCGTGGTTTTCATAGGCGTGCAGGTTGGTCGGGGTAGCGATCCCATGCCGGAACCAGCTGCGGATCGCCAGGTTCTCAACGGTTACGTAGGCAACCGCGTCGTCCAGGTCCGTGCCCAGCTCGACGCCGCCCCAGGAGCGGTCGTCAGCATGCAGGATCACCGAGCCTTCAGCCTCGCCGTCCGCAGGGCTGCCAGAGCTCGAATAAAGATAAACCTGTTGAGCGCCCGCATCGTAATACCATTCACCGTCCTGGTCGAGCGTGTTCAGGTGGTGGTTGAGAAAATATCCCCAACCGCTGCACGAGGCATTCCAGCAGTCGAGGTCGGCTCCCACGGTGAGCGTACTCCCGCTCGTCCCGGTGACCTGGCGGTTGAGCAAGTACCAGCGCATGCCGCGGATGTGCGCGATTGCCCCGTTCCAATTGCCGGCAGGGAGCTGGCTGTCGCTGAAGCGGTTTGCCGCGGGCTGCGCGTCGATCGTGGAGTAACCACCGTCGCCGGCATCCAGGTTGGGCCAGCGCCCTTCTCTCAGCCGCTGTCCATTGCGAAAGAGCTGGTTCACCCCGAGAGTAAATTTTCCGGCGTTCGCCCCAGCGGAAAGGTTGGCCCGGTAAATATTGCCGCTGAAGGGACTCCAGCCGGCAATCGGTTGTGCCCCGCTGAGCAGCGGCTGGTTCGCACAGCCCGCCGGGTAGGACCCAAAGGTGACCGGCTGGCTGCTGCTGCCTGAGCGGGTGATATTCAATGGATCTGCCCGCCACACATCGCCGCACTTGAACAGCACCTGATCCCCGGGCTGCAGCGCCAGGCTGTTGACTTTTTGGATCGAGGCAAAAGGAGAGCTGGCGGAGAGACCGTTATAGCTATCGCTTCCCTGGCTGCTGGAGACGTAATAGGTGTTGGCTGCCGGCGCCTGCGGAGGGGTGATCTCCCGTTCAGCTTTATTGGGTCCGGCGAGCCAGCTCAATGCCATGCAGATCATGAACAATGCAGAGATTCGTTGCAGCATAAGGCTATCCTACGCAAGCAAAATTGACGTGTTGATTATACATGCATAGTTTAGTGCTAACCGGCAGTCGAGTCAATTTCTCGAAATGACAACAATGAAAGGCAAGGAATTACCGAAAATAGGGGTGATGGGTGGGGGATCCCCCCACCCATCACCCCTATTTTCGGCTTTTTCCCTTCAACTGCGTAACTCCTATTTTAATTGACTCGTGATATAACTATGAGCAGGCGGTTCGACCACCCAGAATCGACCCAAGCCTTACGCAAATGACCGATGTCGAAAGGCTCCAGCGCGAAATCTATGCCCTGACCGAAGTGGCTAAGACTTTGACTTTGCCGCTGGAGCTGTCGGAGTTGCTCAACGCAGTTATTCAAAAAATTATCGGCGTCATTGAACCAGCCGAGATCGGTACCGTTATGCTGTGGGACCAATCCTCCGGTCTTTTAAGGCCCTCGGCTGTATTTGGCTACGAGCTGAACGAGCTCAGTGAGCTGGGGCTGCGCGCCGGCGAGTCGGTGACAGGCAAAGTATTCGACGAAGGCGTCGGGCGGCTATTCAACACTCCCGAGCTGGTCGCCGAGGCGATGGAGGATATGCGCTTGTCCAACCGGTCGGTGATGGCGCACGCCCTGGGCTCCGAGTCGCTGCCCTGCTGCACGCTGGCGGTGCCCATCTCGGTCGGCAAGCAGAAGTACGGAGTGCTGGTCTTAGAAACGATCCGCGGTCCGGCAATATTTTCGGAAGATGATATGCCATTCGTGCAGAGTATTGCCGACCTGATTGCCCTGGCTATCGACCGCGATCGCCTGGCTGCCCGGGCTGACGTCATCCGGGAGGAACGCCGCGCAGAAAGGCTGCGCTCGGAGGTGCTGGCAACCCTCTCGCACGAACTGCGCCTGCCGCTTACCGCGATCCAGGGGTATTCATCCGCACTGCTGATGGACGAGGTGGACTGGAGCGATGAAAAACGCAAGGAATTCCTGCACCTGATCGAGGACGAGTCAACCAACATGCAGATCATGCTCAGAGACATCCTCGATTCTTCTTTGATCGATGTAGATCAGCTGATCATGGAACGCCAGCCCATCCGCTTGCAGAATATCGCCCGTGAGGTTGCCGCCGAAATCCAGTTCCGCACTGAGATCCACCGCCTCCTGGTGGACTTCCCTGCTGATTTTCCGATCCTGGATGCTGACCCGCGCTGGATCAAACAGGCCTTCCGCAACATCCTCGATAACGCAATCAAGTATTCTCCGGATGGCGGGTTGATCGTTGTCCGGGGAGAAATGCGCTCCGCAGATGTGGTCGTGATTGTGGCTGACCAGGGCATCGGCATCTCTCCGGAGGACTTGATCCCGCTCTTCGCAAAATATTTCCGGGTTAAATCAGCCTCCAACCTGCACGTCCCCGGAACCGGGCTGGGTCTGCCCATCGCCCGCGCGATCGTCGAAGCCCATGGCGGGCGGATCTGGGCTGAAAGCAAATACGGTGAGGGGACGACGATTTACTTTTCCTTACCCTTAGCAAATCCTCTAACCGAGGAATAAGAAAGCAGCGCCGATATGGTGAAAGCAAGCGACAAGGCACGCATCCTGCTCGTAGACGACGAGCCCCGGCTGATTCATCTGGTGCGTGAGGTGCTGGGTGCAACCGGATACGAAGTACTGACTGCATATTCAGGCGAGCACGCGATCGAGATGGTCGCCCTCGAGCAGCCCGCCTTGATCTTGCTGGACATTACCCTGTCGGGGGCGATGGACGGCTACATAGTCGCCCGGCGGATACGCGAGTTTTCAAACGTGCCCATCATTATGCTTACCGCCAAAGTCCGTGAATCGGACAAGCTGCATGGTTTTGACGTCGGCGCCGACGATTACATCACCAAACCGTTCAGCTCTAAGGAGCTGCTGGCGCGTGATCCGGGCGGTACTAAAGCGCTCACAAGAAAATCCACCGGAAAATTCTCGAACAGAGATCGTTTGCGGCGATCTGAGGATCGATCTGGCCAGCCGCCGGATACTTATCGGCAATCGCGATATCCACCTCACTCCTACTGAATACAGCCTGCTCCACGAGCTGGCTTCGCACGCCAATCAGGTGATGCTCCACGAACAGCTGCTCAGCGCCGTGTGGGGCCCCGAGTTTCGCAGCGATATCGATTACCTGCGCGCCTACATTCGCTATTTACGCCAAAAGATCGAGGTCGACCCGGCAAACCCAAAAATAATCGTGCGCTCCCCAGGAGTGGGCTACATGCTGGTTTGCCCGGAGAAGAGCCCCATCGAGCCGGCGAATACCGATGACAGGTTATTGGTCTCGTAAATGAAACCCCGTTAGAAAATCCACAATTCGCCATAAGCTCGCCCTAAGCTAGTGTTCCGTCAAACCTGATTATTTAGAAAGAATCGGCAGAAACGGAACACTTTAAGCTTTGTCCAGGTTTTGGAGTTCGGAATTCAAATTCTATTTTGAGCCTGGACAAAGCACTAGCCCGATCAATAACCCCAGCGCCCCTGGGGTTTTCACGTAATTTTCACGTATTGCCGCTCATTTTTTATGATTTTCTCACCCGCATCGGACTAAACTGATAGTGCGCTTTTCCACAATTCTGATCTTCATCCTACCCCACACGAAATTTGCGGTGGGTGAGGGAATTTTATCCCGGGGTGTGTCTATGGATATATCGATCAGTGAAATAAACGACATAATTAACCAAGAAGCTTTGGGTGATGGCTCACTAATTGCGGCGCTGGAAGAGATTCAGCGCCGTTTTCGTTATTTACCCCCTGAAGCGCTGATCTTAGCGAGTGAGCGATTGGAAGTACCCCTTTCCCAGGCGTACAGTGTTGCCACATTCTACAACGCCTTCAGCCTGAAACCAAAAGGCAAGCACTGCCTGCACGTGTGCATGGGCACCGCCTGCCACGTGCGCGGAAGCATGCAGGTGCTCGACCGGCTGGAAGCCAAGCTGGACATCCAGGCGGGTGAGACGACCCGCGATCACCTGTTCACGCTGGAGACGGTCAACTGCCTGGGTGCGTGCGCCCTCGGACCGATCGTCGTCACCGACGGCGAGTACTCCGGTCAGATGACTGTGCAAAAGACCGATACGCTTTTGAAGACGACTGATGAAAGCAGAAGCGGAGAAATAGCATGGCAAACCTGAACTCCACTGCTGAATTAGAGACACAGCGGGTCAGGCTGCTGGAGGCGACTGATCCCAACCTGCCCTGCATTACCGTGTGCGGCGGAACTGGCTGCCGGGTATATGGGAGCGAGGCAGTGTGGGAAGCCTTACGAGCCGAGCTCACTCGCCAGGGCGTCCAGGCCAGCCTCAAGCTGGATGTGAAAGTCACAGGGTGCCACGGCTTCTGCGAGAAAGGTCCGCTGGTCATTATTCGTCCCCAAGGAATATTCTACACACAGGTCAAAGTCGAGGATGTGCCCGAAATCGTTGCAACAACCCTGATCGGTGGCAAGATCATCGAGCGGCTGCTTTACACCGATCCTCAAACAGGTGAAAAAGTCGAGCACGAGCAGGATCGTGCCCTTTTATAAATACCAAAAACGGATCATCCTCGATTTGAATGGCGAGCTTGACCCCTTCCAGATCGACGAATACATCGCCCGGGGTGGTTATGCTTCCCTGACTAAAGCCCTCACTGCGCTGACACCTGAAGAGATCATCGCCGAAGTCAAGGCATCCGGTTTGCGCGGGCGGGGCGGGGCAGGATTTCTGACCGGGGCCAAGTGGGAGACTTGCCGGAAAAACGTGCAAAATGCCGGAAGCGGCTACATCATCTGCAACGCCGATGAAGGCGACCCCGGCGCCTATATGGATCGCTCGATTATGGAGGGCAATCCCCATCGTGTCCTGGAGGGCATGATCATCGGCGCCTATGCGATCGGGGTGCACCAGGGCTATGTCTACATCCGCAATGAATACCCGCTGGCGGTCAGAGCATCTTCAACGGGCAATTACGCCAGTGCCAGGAATACGGGCTGCTGGGTAAGGACATCCTCGGAACAGGGTTTGACTTCAGCCTGAGCATCAAGCTGGGCAGCGGCGCGTTCGTCTGCGGAGAAGAAACAGCGTTGATGGCTTCCATCGAAGGTCGAGTCGGTGAGCCGCGGCCGCGGCCTCCCTACCCAACCGAAAAAGGGCTGTGGGGTAAGCCCACCAACATCAATAATGTCAAGAGCTGGGCTTCCGTGCCGATCATCATCGAAAAGGGTGCTGACTGGTATGCCAATATCGGTACGCCAAACAGTAATGGCACCATGATATTCTCCGTGGTTGGCAACATCAACAATACCGGGCTGGTCGAAGTGCCGATGGGCATCTCCCTGCGCGAGCTTGATCTTTGACATCGGCGGTGGCATCCCAAATGGGAAAGCGTTTAAAGCCGCACAGATCGGTGGACCATCGGGCGGCTGCATTCCTGCCGAACACCTGGATGTCTCGATCGACTACGAATCGCTGACCTCGCTGGGCGCGATCATGGGCTCCGGGGGGCTGGTGGTGGCTGATGAAGATACCTGCATGGTAGATTTTGCCCGCTACTTCATGTCCTTTACCCAGGAGGAATCATGCGGCAAATGCGTGGCTTGCCGGTTGGGCACCAAGGCGATGCTCTCCACCCTGGAGCGCATCTGCGCCGGCGAAGGCCTGCCGGGCGACGTCGATTACCTGATCGAGCTCGGTGAATATATCAAAAATAACTCTTTGTGCGGGCTGGGGCAGACCGCGCCCAACCCGGTGTTATCCACCATCCGCTACTTCCGCGACGAGTACGAAGCCCACATCTTCGACAAGAAATGCCCGGCTAAGGTCTGCAAAGGCCTGATCCAATACTCCATCATCCCCGAGAAATGCACCGGCTGTCTGGTCTGCCTGCGGAACTGCACGAGCGAGGCCATCACAGGAGCCAAGCGGGAAGTGCATTTCATCCACCCTGAGCTATGCACACGCTGCGGGGTCTGCATGAACGTATGCAAGTTCGACGCGGTGATGGTGAACTGACGAGGCGGCGATGATTCATCTGACGATAGACGATCAATCCATTGAAGTACCTGAAGGCCGGACCCTGTTAGAGGCCTGTCGCGAGCACGGCATCCACATTCCCACATTGTGCTACCACCCTGCCCTCGAGCCTTACGGCGCCTGCCGCTTGTGTATTGTGGAAGTAAGCCTACCCGGGCGTAAGCCACGCCTGGCAGCCGCGTGCACCTACCCCTGTGAAGAGGGCATTGCAGTCCAAACGCAGAGCGAGATGGTAGTCCGCAGCCGCCGGCTGACCGCAGAGCTGCTTCTGGCAGGCGCATATAACACCCCGGAAGTGCTCGCTTTAGCTGAGGAGCTGGGTGTTAAAGAGGTGCGCTATAAGCTGCCAGAAGAAGATGCCTGCATCCTGTGTGGTCTGTGCGTGCGCGCCTGCCGCGAAATCGTCGGGGTCAGCGCGATCAGCATGATCCAGCGCGGGATCGCTAAAAAGGTCGCTGCGCCATTCCAGGTGGCCTCTTCGCACTGTATCGGCTGTGGGACCTGCGTGCTGATCTGCCCCACCGGAGCCTTCAATTTCGCCAGCGTGACAGGTATCCAGCACTTCTCGCCAGCAGAATCTGCCTCTCAACCTGGCTATTACCACCTGGGTGGGGAATTGAATTTACGCCCGAATTTCGTTCAGAACGTAGCCGCATTGGTTAAGAATGCGCGGGACGCTGAATAATATGGGAAGGATCAGCTATGGGTGGTGACACTACACAACTTATACCTCGCATCGGCGTAGTCATCTGCGATTGCGGCGACAAAATCGCCGGAGCCCTGGATACCGAGGCGCTGTGCCAGCAGGTTGGCGCATGCCCGGAAGTGGTTTTTGCCGCCAGGGACGGGTTCCCTTGCAGCAAAGATGGGCAGGAACGCCTGCGCAAAGCGATTGTTGATTACAACCTGGATCGAGTAGTGATCGCAGGCTGTACGCCGCGTTTAGTCGAGAACCTCTTCCGCCAGTCCGTCGAACCGACCGGGCTGGACCCCAGCTTTTTAGATGTGATCGATATCCGCGAGCACGTTGCTTACGTGCATCCAGGCGACCCAGCCGCGCTTTCCAAAGCCGCCAGCCTGATTGAATCGGGCGTCGCCCGACTCTCGCTGACCAGGGCTGCGCCGGCTCATCTCGGGCGCGTGATTAATTCCGCGCTGGTGGTTGGCAGCGGCCTGAGCGCCCTGACCCTTGCCCTGGCTCTAGCCGATGGGGACCACCACGTGACGCTGGTGGAGCAATCCGGCGCGTTGGGCGGATCCCTGCTCGATCTCCAGGAGAGCACACACCAGCTGATCTCAGAGAAAAGCCAGGCTGTATTAAGCAATCCGATGATCGACGTCCTTTTCGACGCGCACCTGCTCGAAGTGCGCGGCCATCCTGGAGAGTATGAGGTCCGCATCCAGCACGGAGATCAAGCCACCTCTTACCCGTTTGGCGCCATCGTCGTCGACAACGGAGCTCAGCTAAAGAGCCTCGGTGCTGATCATTGGCTAGACCGGCGCAGAGTGAAAACGCAAGCCGAATTTCACCGCGAGCTGGAGAACGCTGCTCAACCGGGTAAAACGCTGGAGCCTGAAAAGATTGTCATGATCTTCTGCGCTGAAAGCACCCAGCTGGAGCGGTGCTCGCGGGTATGCTGTACCATCGGCATCCGCCAGGCGATCCATGCCAAACAGCTCAATCCGGACGCCAGTGTGACCATTTTATTCCGCGAGCTGTACCTGGGTGAGGCTGGCGAAGCAGAATTCATGGAGGCACGCAAGCTTGGGATCACCTTCTTCAGATACCGGCTCGACCAGCAGCCGGCGATCGGCGAGCGGACGGTCGATGTCCTGGATACCCTCACCGGAGATGCCGTCCAGCTGCCATTCGACCGGGTCGTGCTGACGGCGCCTCTCGTCCCAAATAGCCAGGCGACGGGGCTGGCTGCGCTGCTCGGTTTGCCCCAAGATGAGGCTGGATTCCTGGTCGAACCACGCCTGCGCCTGCGACCTGGGCGCTACACCGATCCTGGGATCTATGTATTAGGCAGCGCCCAACAGCCAGTCGATACCACAGAAGCGCTCTTCCAGGCTTACTTAACCAGCGCCCGCGTCGGCTCACTTCCTGAGCCAGGAGCAGATCAGCGTACACGCCCCGGCGGCGGCGGTAGACCCAGCTCTGTGCACCGGCTGCGGCAACTGTCCCCAGGTCTGCCCGACGCTGGCGATCCAGCTTAATAAACGTGAAGGGCTCCTGTCGCTCGCCAAAGTGGACGAGCTCCGCTGTACTGGCTGCGGAAACTGCGTGGTCGTGTGCCCGGTTAAGGCGATCTCTCTTCCCGGCTGGGATAACCTCGAAATCCCTGCCCAGATCACCTTGATATTAAAGGATCCTCCGAACGGAGGCCCGAAAATTCTGGCGCTGGCGTGTGAGTGGAGCGCATATGCTGCCGCAGATATGGCTGGCGCGCGGCGGATCCCTTATCCGCTGAATGCCCGCATTCTCCGGATGAACTGTTCAGCCCGTTTCGATCCCTACCATATCCTGTGGGCCTTCCTGAACGGCGCGGATGGCGTATTTTTAGGGGCATGCCCCCCCGGGGAATGTCATTACGGCTCAGGCAACCTGTGTGCGCAAGAGCGTGTGGAGAAGCTAAAGAATGGGTTGGCTGCCCAAGGGATCGATCCCCGCCGCTCTGCGGCTGGAATTCATGTCGCTGGAGGATGGGGGGAAATTCGCCCAGGCAATGACTGATTTTGACAGAGAAATCCGATCTGGTATTTATCGCGGCTAAGCTTAGATGATCAGGAATTGGAGACATTCCGAGTTTCAGAATTAACAAGGAGGAACTATGTCGAAACGGTTGGAATCGGAGGTCTGGTCGCTCGACACTTGCGCCGGTTGCGGCATGTGCGTGGCAACCTGTTCAAAGCAGGTGCTCAAGTGGGATGGAAGCGATCACCCGGTATACAAGAAACAAATCAAGACCGTTGGCTATACCAAAGAGCCATTAGATAGCTGTTCGTTCTGCTCAAAATTTTGTGAAGAAACCTGTCCGCGCCTGGAACGCTGGGCAGCGCTCGAGCCGAAGCTGATCCTGGCGGCTAACGCCCGGGGGCCAATCAAATCTGGCTCACCCAACGACGTCATCCGGTCGATCCTGACCGCCGGGCGCAGTGCCGGGCTGCTGGATGGGGTGGTGATGCTGGATGTCGATCCCTGGGATTTGAAACCTGTCGCCCGGGTAGTCACTACCGTCGAAGAGATCGTCAGCGCCGTGGGACCCCAATATTTATGGGCGCCGGTATTCGATGCGTTAAACGAAGCCGTCTTCCAGCGAGGCATGGAACGTGTTGCGGTAGTCAGCACACCCTGCGCTGCACAAGCCGTCCGGAGACTGAAAGCCTCAACCGACCCTCGCTTAAAACCCTACCAGGATGCCATCCTTTTGACCATTGCAATTTTCTGCACCGGCGTCTACCGGCCTGATTTCATTGAGGAAATTCTGGTCAAGCAGATGGACGTGAGGCGGGAGCAGGTCAAACGGCTCGAAATCTCTCCCGACCGCGAATGGATGCAGGCAGTCCTGTGGGACGGCAGCCTGCGTACGATCTCGCGCCAGCAGGCGGAAAGCTATACGCGGGCCGGCTGCGGAAGCTGCGATGATTACCTGGGAGAATCTGCCGACCTGGCGCTCGGGACGCTCGGTGCTCCCGAAGGCACTTCCACCCTGATCATCCGCTCGCGTGTGGGAGATATCTTCGTCCGGAACGCAATCCAGCTCAATCTGCTGGAGACCACCCACCGCGTGGACGAAGCTGCTCTGGAAGCAGCAGTCGAAGAGAAAGACCGGCGAGAACGGGCACGAGCCTTCAAAGACCTGCAGATACTGATGCTCGACGCATTAGGCGATCCTCAAAAACGTAACGAAGCGATCCAGCAGTTCGTGCGGCTGTACCGGACCCCGGTGCGCTCGGGAGTCCTGGAAGAAGCCCGCAGCGGGTGTACCGGGTGCTAGGAGGTGAAGCATGAAAGTAATCGACGCTAAAAATAAAGACCTGAAAACGGTGCAGAGCGAGCTGAAAGAGTCGATCAACGGTGTTCCCGTCAAAGTAAAAAATGTCGCACACCTGCATGGTCTGGCGGCTGGCTTGAAGCACGGCGAAGTAATCATCGAGGGCAGCGCCGGCGATTACGTGGGCGTGTTAAACGCTGGCGCAACCATTCACGTGACCGAAGATGTTTCTCGTTACGTCGGCGGATAACATGACCGCCGGCACGGTAATCATCGAGGGGAACACCGATTATGGCGCCGGTCAGTACTGCTATGGCGGCGTAGTGGTTATCCGCGGGAATTCGGGCGACTTCACTGCGACCATGAATAAAGGCGCCACGATCATCGTGTGCGGGGATGTTGGCGATGATGCCGGCACATACATGCTGAAAGGCGATTTGGTCGTCCTGGGGAATGCCGGAGAAAAATTCGCAAACTGTTTGATCCGCGGCAATGTATATATCGGCGGCGAATGGAAAAGCATCGGTTACAACACCCGGGTTGAGCCGCTGACCGCTGCAGACATAACCAAGCTGGGCGCTTACTTCGCAGCCTATCAGATTGAGGCCGACTTAGCCAATTTCAAAAAGATCGTGGCTGCGTCGGAAAAGCCATTCTATAACTAGGAGGACGCTATGGCCGTAATCGGCGCATTTTGTGTCAGCGTAAACAAGGAAATTTGCGTCAACGCGCGCATGCCCGGCAAATGTGCTACCTGCGTTGAGGTTTGTCCTCATAACGTGTACGCGCTGGATGGCTTAACGGGTGAGATGACCGTGCAGAACTTCAATGCCTGTGTCGGCTGCCGGATCTGCGCTGAGTTCTGTCCAACAAATGCCATCCGGATCAACCCGGCTGAGCCGGAGTACATCACCCGCTACCCGTGGACGCTTTGCAGCGGTGGAAGAAATCCACTATAAAGCGCAAACCGGTGAATACCTGATGCGGGGCTTCGGCACGCACGGACAGACTCCCAATTTTGACATGATCACCGTTGTGCCCAGCCAGATTGCCAGCCCGGCGCCGTTGGATAAATATCGCGAGGAATGCGACCTGGAAGTGGTTATCGGTGAGGGCACCTGCCAGAATCCGATCGTTTTGAAAGCGCCGTTTGTGTGGGCAGCGATGTCCTTCGGCGCGCTGAGCAAAGAAGCCAAGATGGCGTTAGCAATCGGCGCAGCAGAGACCGGCATCGCCACCAATACCGGCGAAGGCGGGCTCGTGCCGGAGGAAGCCTGGCTGGCGCGCGGCTATACCGACCAGGAGATGACGCGCAAGAGATGGAACCCGGGCGGCTACCTCGTGATTCAGTGGTCTACCGGGCGCTGGGGCGTATCGGCTGATTACTTAAACAGCGGCGACGCGGTGGAAGTCAAGATCGGTCAGGGAGCCAAGCCCGGCATGGGCGGTCACTTATTGGGCGCCAAGGTCACCGAGGACGTTTCACGGGTGCGCGGCGTCCCGGTTGGCTCCGATGCGCTCAGCCCCTGCCGTTATTACGATGTGCAATCGCTGGACGACATGAAGCACATGGTAGCTTTCCTGCGCGATGTGACCGACTATAAAGTTCCGATCCTGTTCAAACTGGGTCCATCTCGCCCTTATGCCGATGTAGCCGCCTGCATCGAAGCCGGGGCGGATGCGATCAGCATCGACGGCTTAGTCGGTGGCACCGGCTGTTCCCCGGATATTGTCACCCAGGGCGTGGGCATTCCCACCATTGCCTGCATCCCGCCGGCTGTGCAAGCTCTCAAGGACTACGGCGTGCACCGCAAGGTCAAGCTGATCGCCCTGGGCGGCATACGCAACGGGTTGGATGCCTTCAAAGCGATGGCGATGGGGGCGGACGCCGCCGGTTTTGGATCCGCGGCAGAGGTCGCCATGGGCTGCCGGGTGTGCTATGCCTGCCAAAAAGGCAACTGCCCTTACGGAATTACCAGCCAGCGACCCGAGATGCGCGCCCGCCTCGACCCAATCGAAGTCGGGCAGCGCCTGGCAAATTTCATCCACGCCTGCACCGAGGAAGTCAAGATCTTGACCATGCTCTCAGGACATCGCAGCATCAAGGAGCTTTCCACCGAAGATTTGCGTGCGATGGACCTCAATACAGCAGCCCTCACCGGTCTTAAGTTGGCCGGTTTCGAACGCCCTTTGCCCATGTGGGAGGAAGCTTTAGCAACCCCTATCCGCAAAGGGGGGAATGGCAAACACGGAAAAGAGACCGAGACGAGAGAGCAGACCCCGGTAGTCAGCTGATCGTTATCTGGCAGAGTAACTCGCAGTCAGCTATACGTGACAGGTGACTTACTCCCCAGGAAGGGCGAGATGTCAACCGAACAGATGGACCAGGCTCTTGCCGGCAAAATGGTGGAGAATGCCGTCGCTTATTGCGCCGGTAAAAAGTTTGCTGGCGATATACCAGAAGCGATGCAGGCTCTTCGCGCGGGTCGCTGCGATATTTGCGGCTACGTTGCGGAGAGCCTTACGCAGCAGGTGGTTGAATATCTCGGTCAGGTGGATAAGACCGTTAAAGCGATCTACCAGTACGAGCCAGAAGACGCAGCGCTGCGTTCTCCGTCTAAAACCAGCCTGGCAAATGGCCAGCGAGGCGGGATCAACCTCATCGCCTGGGTAGATCGTAAAAGCGCAGCGCTGAATGCCCTGGGAGACACCCTGGAAACGGAGCTAACGGAAAGCCGGCGCAAGATCGGCTGTAAGAATGCTCAGCCAGCTTGCTTCACGCTGGACGTGCGCCTGGTGGATAACACAGAGGTCGCCGAACGGCGCGGGTACGGCATCGTGGTCAACAGCCGGTACGTGCGCTCTACCCAGGTTTGGGCGCGTGAGGATCAAGAGAAATCATCCATGGCGCGGCCATTCAGCCTCGGGCGCCAGGGCCTCCATGACCTGCTGGCCTCTATCGACCTCGAGCTCGCTCCGGAGAGCCTTTTGTTCGAGCGCGCTCGGGTTATCGAAAGCCTGCCGCCCCAGGAGCGCACTCAATTCGAGCACCACCTGCGTGAAATCCAGGTGGTATTAATCCGCAGGATGATCAGCGACCAGCTTGGCTATATCAATATCGCCAAGGATTGGCTCAGGATTTCCGATCTTGCGGATATTCACCAGCGTAAGATCGGCTACGGGAAAATCGGTGGAAAAGCCGCCGGCATGCTGCTGGCTGCCCGCATCCTCGAAGAAATGGCAGGCGAAGCTGACCGCGCCTGCATCTGCATCCCCGACTCGTATTTCCTTGGCTCGGATGTGATGTACGTATTCATGGCGATGAACGGTTTGATGCACTGGAACGATCAAAAATACAAACCCGAGGACCGCATCCGAGCGGAATACATCCAGGCGCGCAACGAGTTTCAAAGCGGCAGCTTTCCACCCGAAGTGCTCAGCGCGCTGCAAGGAGTGCTCGACCAAATCGGACCCAGACCGATCATCGTCCGCTCATCCAGCCAGCTCGAAGATAACTTCGGCACCGCATTTGCGGGAAAGTATGACAGCCATTTCTGCCCGAACCAGGGTTCGCCTGAAGAGAACCTGCAGGCATTGACCGCGGCAATCGCTCTCACGTATGCCAGCACATTAAAACCCGAAGCTCTGCTCTACCGGCGCAGCAAGGGGCTGCAGGATTACGATGAACGCATGGCAATCCTGATCCAGGTGGTGCAGGGGGAAAAATACGGTCGCTATTATTTACCCCATGCGGCAGGTGTGGCCTTCAGCCACAACCTGTACCGCTGGCACCCTCAAATCCGGCGCGAAGATGGTTTTGCCCGCCTGGTTTGGGGATTAGGAACCCGGGCGGTCGAGCGGGTAGGGAATGATTATCCCCGCCCGGTGGCCCTCAGCCATCCGACCTTGCAGCCGGACGATTCGCCCGAGGCGATCCGCCATTACTCGCAACAATACGTAGATCTGATCGACTTAGAACAAAATGCGCTTAAGACGCTGCCGGTTTTGGAAGTGCTCAGACCCAACTATCCGGTGCTGCGTTTCATCGCACAGCTGGAACGGGATGGATACCTGACCAGCCCGCGCAGCCGGGTAATGGAAAGCGAAGCTAGCTCGCTGGTAATCACTTTCGATGAGCTGCTCCGGCGGACCTCGTTTCCGGCTACGCTCTCGCGCATGCTGCGTTTAGTGGAAGAAAACTACCACAGCGCGGTAGACATGGAATTTACGGTACGGATCACAGATCCATGCGCTCAGCCGCCGGGAGTGCAAATCTCGTTATTGCAATGCCGTCCGCAGAGTCTCTTAAAGGAAACGCGGGTCGGGAGACTCCCCAGCTCGTTAACCAGTGAAGACATACTATTTTCCACGCGTTTCATGGTGCCCCGCGGGCACGTGAGCGACCTGCGCTACGTGCTGTTTGTACCTCCCGAGGCATATTTCGCCCTGGATTCTGCTCAGGCGCGCAAAAATATAGGTGCGGTAATCAGCCGCCTGAACTCCAGCCTGCCTGAGAAATCGTTTATCTGCGTGGGACCCGGGCGCTGGGGCTCACCGAATACGGATTTGGGAGTATACGTCTCCTACTCGGATATATGCAATACGGGGGCACTGGTGGAGGTGTCCGGCAAAGGCATTGGACCAGCGCCAGAACCGTCCCTGGGCACTCATTTCTTCCAGGATTTGATGGAGGCGCAAATCTATCCCCTGGCGGTCAATTTCGACGACCCGGAGGCAACCTTCAATCGGGACTTCTTTTACAATACCCCTAACCGCCTCACAGAGCGGATAGCATGCGATGAGAGCTGCTGCCAGGCGCTGCGCTTGATCGATGCCGGCGATTATCTTGCGGGGTGTCACATCGAGCTGGCAATGGATGACGAAGCCGGTCTGGCAGCCGCGTACGTAACCCCGCGCCAGGAGATTTAGAACCTGTCCGAAAATATGGGGGGTTCCGATTTTGTGGTGCACCACAAAATCGGTTCTCCTATCCATTTTCGGCCAGATACTTATCCATCTGCAAGGAGAAACGGATCTTAGGGGGACAGAAAAAGGTCGAAAATCGCCTAATCCGCTGCCTGGCGCTTCCAGCGCGGCATCCATAGCGCCAGCAGAGCGGCTGCCAGGAAAGCCGTCGCAGCTCCAAACAGGAACGGCGCTGAGGCGCCGAACCCGGTCCAGCTTCCCACACCCTGCCACAGCACGCCGGCGATCAACGAGGCCGGAAAATCCAGGATGCCCAGCACTGCGTTGTAGGTGCCGTATGCCGTACCGCGCGACGCCGCGGGCACCAGGTCGGCTACCAGCGCCTTGGCAGTGCCGTAAGCCAGCCCATAGTACAACCCATAAAATGCATACAGCGCCCAAATCTGCCAGGCAGCCTGGGAGAGGGCAAATCCCAAATAGATTGCGCCGTACACCAGCCAGCCGCCAATGATCATTTTCTCGCGGCCCAGCCTGTCGGAGAGCGCCCCCGCCGGGGTAGATACCAATGTATAGATCAAGTTGAAGACGATCAGCATGCCCAAGATGCCGGTTACGCTGAGACCGCGGTCCTGCGCCCGCAGCACCAGGAATGCATCGGACGAGTTGCCCAGATCGAACAGCCCAACGATCAGCATAAAGACCATAAAAGGGCGACCCAACCCCCTGAATCCGAGGCGTGGCAGCGCCTGCTGGCCTTTTACCATCACGTCACGCGCCCCGATCGCCAGTGCCAGAACAGCCAGCAAAGCAGGCAGCAGGCTGATCAGGACAATCACTTGAAAGGTATTCGCGCCCAGCCTGACAGCATTGGCCTGCAACTGCCATACGACCACCAGCGCAATCACCAATCCCAGCATCGCCCCGGCGGTATCGGCGGCGCGCTGGAAGCCGAATGCCAGCCCGCGGCGCTTCTCGTCAATCGAGTCGGCCACCAGGGCATCGCGGGGTGAGGTGCGAATGCCCTTCCCCATGCGGTCCGCCCAGCGCGCCAATGCAATCATCTCCCAGGTATTTGCAATGTAGAAGATTGGCTTCGATAATGCCGAGATACCGTAGCCTACGACTGCCAGCCACTTGCGCGCCTGAAGCCGGTCCGATAACCAGCCGGAGACCAGCTTGAGCAGGCTGGCAATTGACTCAGCCACGCCTTCGATCAACCCGATGATCGCAGTGCCCACCCCCAGCACGTTTGCCAGGTACAATGGCAGAAGGTTAATGACCATCTCGCTGGAAATATCCATGAAGAAGCTGGTCAGGCTGACTGCCCATACATTGCGCGGCAGGCTCCAGATCGAAGAACGGTTTCGCTGCATCTCCTCAGGTTCAGCCATTCAGTCCGTCTCCGTGCGCTTGAATATCGGCAACGCTTTCCCAGGGAAGGGGTCCGGTCAAGAAGGCGGGCCACAGCTCGCCTGGCAGGCGGAGCAGCACCCGGGTGAAGTTGCCGGGCAGGCTGTCCACTGACAGCGACCCCCCAATTACTGCCATCAGAGCGCTGTGCAAAGATAAGCCCTGACCTGCTCCCCCTCCTGCCCAGGGGCTGCTCCCTTCTTGCGCCTCCCCCGTGAATCCAAATCCCATACCGTTATCTTCCACCCTCAGCTCCAGCCCGTCCTGCCAGGTCAGACTGACGCTGAGCTGAACCAGACCGCCCCCGCCTGCCGGTTGGGCGTAGCGACCTGCGTTGCGGATAGCCTCTCGAGCTGCGTAATAAAGCACCTCCGTCACAAAGCCGGGCGCTTGCTGCACAGCCGCCTCTGCCTCAGGCTGGATCTTCCAGGTCGTTTGAGCGAAGGCGCCCAGCTGATCCAGCTCTACCGTCCTGCGCAAGGCGCCCACCAACCCGTAGCGGTTCAGGTCGTTAGGAGTGGCAGCGGGCATTGCCTGCAGCAGATCAGAAATCTGGCCGTGTAATTCCGCCAAAAGTTGAACCGTCTCGGTGAGGTTGGCATCTTTTTGATCTGCATTTCGCACCGAGCTGCCAGCCAGGGTCAGCATCGCCGTGTGCAGGCGGGGCAGCACTTCATCGTGCAGCTCGCGGCGGGTGCGTTGGTCTCCAAGCTGGCTTTGAACCATACTCTGGCGCTGTAAGATCAGCAGGCGCCGGGCCAGCTCGGCGGTAGCGCGCAGGTCGATCAATCTTTCTCCAGCAGCCTGGGCAATCTCGATCTCTTCCTGGCTGTATAATCCGCCCCCGCGTTTAGCGCCCAGGAGAAAGAGCCCGCTCAAGCCGCGCTCACTCCACAGAGGGATCGCCCAGACCAGTCCAAATCCGTGCTGCGGTTCCAGCGGCAGACAGATCGTCGCCGGAGTCACCGCACTCAGATCGAGCGTCGCCAGGTCGGGCAATCCCCGCGACTCACCTGCCGGATAGATTAGAGGCGGACTCACCAACGGCGCCAGGACACCCAGCGCCAGCAGGGCGCCGCTCTCGGCTTCCAGCACCTGCGCGCACAGGGCAGCGAATGAGGCATATAGATCGGGTTGGGAAGCAGCCAGATTTGAGGTCGGAGAGCCAGCCAGCCCCTGCCCGGCTAACATCCTGTCGAATAAGCCACTCTCGGAGAGGAACGGGCGCAGGCTGGTTTTTAACTGTTCGCTCTCCGCATAAGAACGCCAGCTCAATAAAGCAAAAATGATGGTAAGCAGCAGCGTGGCGAGCAGCAATATGTAGATTCTTTTCCACTGCAGTACCAGGCTTACGCTCACCAGCAAGCTGTAGCATGCAGCCAGGATGACAGCCTGCTGCCAGTAGCGGCGCAGCCCTTGCCGCGGCAGGCTCTTGCCCGTGAACACCTCGTAAGAAACGATCGACTGCCCGACAGTCCACACCCCGACACCCAAGATGACCGCCAGCAGCAAATCAAACCACTCCAGGCCGTTCAACAAGGTCTGCAAACCCTCTCCGTCGCGCAGCCCGCGGGCAAACCAGGCCATTACCCCACTTCCCAACAGGCCCGCCGCCAGCATGATCAGGGAGGTAGCGATCAGCCAGGGACGCGCCCTTTGCCGGGCAATCTCCCCCATCAACCGCCCGGAAGGCGCAGGATGCCGCAAAGTTACCAGCGCCTGGACGATACACAAAACAACGAAGAGTGGGTAGAGCAGCACAACCAGCGGAATCCCAGCGACCGACGGCGTCTGGACCAGGTCGAGTCCTACCAGGGATCCAGCCAGCGGCGCAGGCATGCCCAGCACAGCCAGCGCCAGGAGAAAGACGCCCAACAAGCTGGTGATCACCAACCAGGGGCGCTGCCTGCGGCGCAGGTCTGCTCCTTGCGGCTCGAAGCAGCCGTTATACCAGAGCAGCAGCACGTACCAGGCAAATGGCAGCAGCATCACCGGCAGCCAGCCTGCCAGCCACCAGAGCTGGAAGCCCGGTCCCAGTGAAGCCAAACCTACCCCGAGGGCTGCGCTGTGCAATAAGAAGAACAGGCCTCCCAGGAGCAGCCCGCCGCCTGCCAGCCAGATGCCCCACGTACGCCGCTCGGCGTTCAGGAGGACCATCCATCCCAGCCAGAGCTGCAGGACGGCATCGAACAAGGAGACTGCCAGGGCAGCCCAATCCAGGAAGAGGTTACCGGTCATCCCAGGCTACCCAGTCGCCTTTTTCATTCATTACCCGCCCTGTGCCGTCCTCGTCCCAGCTAATCAACCGTCCGGTAAGCACAATCAGCGCGGCGCGGGTGCGGGCAACCTTCTCATCGGTAGCGTTGGTGCTCAATCCCCAGCAGGCATAGATCTGCCCGTTCGTGCGGCTGATGGTGCGCTTATCCCGGAAGCCCATGCGCGCGGCGATCTGCTCGTTGGTCAGTCCTTGCGCCAGCAGGCGCGCCACTGCCTGCTCGTTGGGCTCCAGCAGCGCCATGGGTGAGTGCTCGTCCTTGTGGCGCACTTCCTGAACGCGTGTTTCGATCTCCGGGTCGATGAAGCTGCGCCCGGCAACTGCATCCCGCAGCAGCGGCAGGATCATTTCCGGCAGCAGGTAGTTGGACTTGCGCACGTAGGCATAATGGCTGAGGATTCCCGACTGGCGGAAATCCCGGTAATAAGTATCGTCGTCCTGGATCGAATAGAACACCACCGGCATGCGCGGGAATTCGCGGCGGATAGCCACTGCCGCCTGGATGCCGTTCATTTCCCCGGCCAGCTGTACGTCCATCAATATTGCCGCCGGGAAGCCGGCAAGACGCTCGCCCTCGCGACCCGCGGAGGCTGTCTCCAGGCAGTAGGCAAACGCATCTTCACCCCGGCTGCAGCCAAATACTACCCTGGCCTCCCGGGTATTTTCCAGGCCCACGGTGAGCGCCTGGCGCAGCTTTTCATGGTCTTCGACGATCAGGACGGTAATCATTCAAGCAGCCCCTCATTTATCTATGAGGATGATCTAGATCTAAGCACCTGTCCAAAATTAGGAGGGGTTCCGATTTTTTGGTGCACCACAAAATCGGTTCTCCCATCCATTTTCGGATCGATGCTGAGCGCAGTCAAGCACTCAAGTGCTTAAGTTTAGCATCTCAGAGGGTGGAATCGCCAGCCTATTTTTCCTATAATCGTGGTAAATATAGTCCGGAGGCAACACTCATGAAAGTCAAGCTGATCCTGCCTGCCCTGACGGAGGCAAAAAGCCCCTTCTTCCGCCCGATCAAGTATTCGCTCTTCCCCCCGCTTGGATCTGGCGACCCTGGCTGGTTATCTCTCCGAGGACGACGAGGTCACCCTGCAGGATGAGCACGTCGAGACGCTCGACCTGGAGGACGAGCCTGATCTGGTCGTCATCCAGGTCTACATCACCTCCGCCCACCGCGCTTACGCCATGGCCGACCACTACCGGAAAAAAGGCGCCTATGTGTGCCTGGGCGGCCTGCACGTCACCTCCTTACCGGATGAAGCTGCAGGGCATGCCGATACGATCTTTCTAGGACCCGGTGAAGATACCTGGCCTGAGTTCCTGCGCGACTATCACCTCGGTCACCCCCAGAAGGTTTACCAATCGCGCATCCGTTCCCTGCTCGGCGTACCGCCAATCCGCCGGGATTTAATCAAGCGCAACCTGTACCTGGTGCCCAACTCGATCGTGGTCTCGCGCGGCTGCCCGCACACCTGTGACTTCTGCTACAAAGAAGCATTCTTTCAGGGAGGCAAATCTTATCTACACCCAGACCGTCGACGACGCCCTGGGCGAGATCGAGCGGCTGCCCGGGCGCCACCTGTACTTCCTGGATGACCACCTGTTCGGCAACCCGCCATTCGCCGGCGGCACTGTTCGACGGCATGCGCGGCATGGGGCGCCTGTGGCAGGCTGCCGGTACGGTGAACTCGATCCTGAAGCCCGGCTTGCTGGAAAAAGCTGCCGCAAGCGGGCTGCGCAGCCTGTTCGTCGGTTTCGAGACGCTCAGCGCGGAAAACCTGCAAGCCCAGCACAAGCTCCAGAACCTGAACAAAGATTATCCGGCTGCCATCCGCCGCCTGCACGATCACGGGGTGATGGTCAACGCCAGCTTCGTCTTCGGCATGGACGAGGACGACGAAACCGTCTTCGAGCGCACCGTCGCCTGGGCGATCGCGCAGGGCATCGAGACCGCCACCTTCCACATCCTCACCCCGTATCCTGGCACGGCACTGCATGCCCGGATGGCTGCCCAGAAACGGATCGTTACGGATAATTGGGACTTTTACGACACCCGCCACGCAGTATTCCTACCCGCGCGAGATGAGCGCGACTGCATTGGAGAACGGTTACTGGCGCGCCTACCGTGATTTTTATACCTGGAGCTCTATCCTGCAGGGGGCAATGACCAAGCCGGAATTGAGCGGGCGGCTGCGCCACCTGGCTTACGCTGGCGGCTGGAAAAAGTTTGAGCCCCTCTGGGATTTCGTCATACGGGCGAAGCAGGTCACTCATTTCCTGCCATTCTTAGAAGCCATCCTGTCCAGCTTCCACCGCCTGGACCCGGAGCGAGTCTCCCAGGAGAAAATGCGCCTGGAGCCGGAAGCCGTTGAAGGGGGCTCCAATCTGCCTCCAGTTCTTTGAATTGGGGTAAAATCCAGGTCGGAATCCGAGCCTGGAATGAACATAGAAAAACCCCAAATCTTATTGACGAACGATGATGGAATCGAATCTCCTGGTCTTTGGGCTGCGGCTGCGGCTCTCTCAGAGCTCGGTTACGTGCACGTGGTCGCCCCGCGCGAGCAGTGCTCGGGCACCGGTCGCAGCCTGCCGTCTACCTCGGATGGATTGATCCAGCTGCGCCAGGTAGAGGTGAACGGGAAATGCTGGGAGGTGTACGCGGTCGGCGGCACTCCAGCGCAAGCCGTGCTGCACGGCGTTCTGGAGATCCTGCAAACCCCACCCTCCCTGGTCGTATCCGGGATTAATTACGGGGAAAATGTGGGCAGCGGTGTGACGATTTCGGGGACAGTCGGCGCGGCGCTGGAAGCTTCCGCCCTGGGCTTCCCTGCCCTGGCAATGTCGCTCGAGACCCCGGTGCACCACCACTTCACTTATTCAACTGAGATCGATTTCAGCGTTGCTGCGTTCTTCACGCAGTATTTTGGGAGCATATTACTGGAAAAAAAGCTGCCGGAGGAGGTCAAAGTGCTCAAGGTGGATGTGCCCGCTTCTGCCACACCGCAGACACCCTGGGAAATCACCCGGCTCTCTAAAATGAAATACTACGCGCCCGTCGCTCCGCAGCGCCTCTCGTGGGACATCCCTGCCCCGGTGAGCTACCGCGCGGAGGGCGACCCTGCCCAGGACCAACCCGGCACGGACGTTTACGCGCTGCGGGTAAATAGAACCGTATCGGTGACCCCGCTCAGCCTGGATTTGACTTCACGCGTGGATATGGCGGACCTGGACCGGCTGCTGCGCAGCCGCTAGGGCGCTGAAACCTCACGACCCGGCTGGCTCAGCGCCCGCTCTGAGCAGGGTGGTTATTAAGCATTGCCAGCATTTGGGCGTGGATGCGCGGGTTTGCCGCCAGAATTGAGGAGGGCGTCGTAAGATAGTCCGCATTCCCGGCGACCGTGGTGACCACTGCACCGGCTTGCTCAGCCACCAGGCTCCCCGCGGCGATATCCCACGGACTGATGCTTAAGCTCCCAATAGCCATCGAAGCGACCTGCCGCTACTGAACACAGGTCCAAGGCGGCTGAGCCCATCCGGCGGACTCCCTGGGTGCACAGGGCAAAGCGCTGGAAATGGTCGAGGTTGTTCTCGCGGGTCGAGCGGATATCGTAGGCGAACCCGGTCACCAGCAGGCTGTGGTTCAAGTCCGTCGCCGCGCTCACCCGTATCGGCTCACCGTTCAGCCAGGCTCCCCGCCCGCGCTCGGCCGAAAAGCACTCATCGCGCAGCGGGTCATAGACGACCCCAAGCCGCATCTGGTCCTGGCTGGAAAAAGCGATCGATACGGAGAAGACAGGGACGCCATGCGCGTAATTAACCGTCCCATCCAGAGGATCGACGAACCAGATATCGCCGCCTTGCGCCTCTTTCAGCCCTTTCTCCTCCGAGACAATGCGGTGCGCGGGATAGCGTTCCCGGATCTTTTCCAGGAGGAATGCCTCGGAGCGCAGATCGACCGGGGTGACCAAATCGATCACGCCTTTGTAATCGATAGACAATCCGGCGCCGAACCCGGGACGCGCCGGGTAAGCAGCTCTAAGGATTTCGCCAGCCCCGCGGGCCAGCGCTTCCAGCTCAGCCAGATCGGGTATCAAGGGTTCCCTGAATTAATTTGAACCTGTCCGAAAATACGAGAGGTTCCAATTTTGTGGTGTGTGCGGCGAAGCCGCACACACCACAAAATTGGTTCTCCTATCCATTTTCGGATAGATTACATAATGCTCGTATGCTGATCCAATAAGCGATAAAGGTGGTCGAGCTCGGTCTGGATCTGATCGCGTTGGAAACAGGCTTCTTCCAATAATAATAGAAAAGTGGGTTTATGTACATCCGGAAGGGTTTCGAGCAGGCGCTCGGTGCGCGCGATTTGGGTACTCTTGTGGCGGAGCTTGCTCACCAGCCGCTCGCGATATCCGTTATAGAAGTCATCCTCCCCCATCGGCTTGGGCAGCTTGCTGGGTCCGGAGGTGAGAACTTCTGCTACGGTGAGCAGGAATTCTTCGGTGTCCACCGGCTTCTCCAGGAAACGCACCGCCCCCAGGCTCAAGGCAAAATCCTTATCCTCCGGCATGATAAAGGTTGCGGAGAGGAATATGATCGGGATGCTGTTCGTCTTGGGGTTGGTACGCAGCTGCTGCGTCAGGGCAAAGCCATCCAGTTTGGGCATCAGGATGTCGGTAATGACCAACGCCGGATGCTCGCCCTCGACCATCTCCAAGGCTTCCTGCCCATTCCTGGCAGTCATCACCGGATAACCCTTGAAACGCAGGGTTATCTCGATCAGCTCTAAAATGCTGGGGACGTCTTCAACGACGAGAATAGGGCCATAGGGTATGTTCATAAGCTAATTGTATTCTGCACCTCCCCGGTCACCCATCACAAAAGTGCAAGGCAGTAAAAGGGTGCGGTCGTTGACCGCACCCTACTGCCCCTCGACCTCGGCGGCGAGCTTCGCGAAGAATGCCGTCATATAAGCGTGCCGCTGGCTGGCAATCCTGCGCCCGCTGGAGGTGTACATCCGCTCCTTGATCTTGACCAATTTAAACAGGAATTCATGATAGGCGCTGTGCGGCTCGCCCGGCTCGCCCTGGCCCGTCTGGCGGAACTGCTCCGAGGCAGGGGCGTAGATCGGCTGCCCGGCCTGGGCCGCGATACGCCACGGCGCGCGCCACGCCAATTGCGCCGATCGCGTCCAGCTTGTCGGCATCGAACAGCACCTGAGCCTCAATCGTCTCCGGCTGCTCGCTGTCATCCCGGAAGCGGTGCGCCCGGATGCAGTGCTGCACCGCCTGGATGCGCGGCTCACCCCAGCCCTCATCTTCCAGCACCCGGCGGGCAAATTCTGCGCCAGCGACCTGGTGCTCGCCGCGCACATGGGTCTCCAGGCTGGCATCGTGCAGCAAAACCGCGGCCTTCACGATCTCCAGGTCCGCTCCCTCGAGCCCGGCGAGACGTTCTGCCAGGCGATAAACCCGCAAGATGTGGTCGAAGCCGTGGACCGGGTCGTCCGCAGTGTACCAGTAACGTGCCTGTTCAAGGGTGGGCATGCAGTTCAGACCGGGTTAGAAGTATAACATCCACCGCGCGCGGGCGCGGAAAACCGGTTAAAAACCCCGAGGCGTAGTCGTAGGGTGCGGTCGTTATTGACCGCACCAATCCTTACCGGCATCAGGCGTTATCAGGATGGGCAGGCGGTTGTAGGTAACGACGGTGAAGAAGAATGTGCCGCCCTCGACGATCGATCGATGATATTCAGGCATATAGATGATTATATTGGGATTTTTGAAAAATGGTGCGGTCGTTGGCCGCACCCTACTTTTTCGATTTATTAATAATGCCAGGGGAGAGCCGTCAGCGGAAAAGTTTCAACTGCAGCAGCTGGTAGACCAGCACGAGCAGCCCCAGGAACAGGACCAGAAAACATCCCACCCGGATCACGCCAGCCAGCAGGTGCAAGGCAAAACGCGAAAGGAACCAGGCAGCCCCTACTACAACCAGGATAATTACGATACCCAGTATAGGCTTATTCCCGATCAGGATCAGGAATGAGTTAAGGAAGCTGCTCAGGGTTGACATCAGACGCTGTAGAGGTTCCCTTTCTTAATGACTGTCTGTACAAGATTTGTGCCAAAACGGTAGCCCAGGTGCCGGTAATCCGGAACTGCCAGGATGATCAGGTCTGCCTGTTTGCCCGGCTCCAGCGAGCCGATGCGGTCCGCGCGGGAAATCGCTGCAGCAGCATTAATCGTGGCAGCCGCAATCGCCTGCGCCTGGGTGAGTCCCATGTAGCGGCATGCCAGGGCAATCGCAAACTGCATGCTCTCATTCCAGGCTGTCCCCGGATTGAGATCGGTTGCCAGAGCCAGGATCCCGCCCGCGGCGAGGATCGCTTTTGCCGGTGTGTACTCCTTTTCGCCAAGTCCAAAGGGTGTGCAGGGCAGGGCCACTGCCACCGTATCGCTGGCAGCCAGGGCAGCGATGTCCCCCGGCGAGGTCCTCACCAGGTGGTCCGCCGAGACCGCCCCCAGCTCGGCAGCCAGGCTGGCGCCGCCCAGGTTATCGAACTCATCCGCATGGATCTTCAGGGGGAAACCCAGCTCGCGCGCCGTCGCCAGGATGAGGCGGGATTGCTCCAGGTTGAAGGCGCCCGTCTCACAAAAAACATCCACAAAGGGCAGGGGAGAGTCAGGAGCGTGGTGAGGCCACCAGCTCTTTAAGATCGGGAGCATCGTGCAGTAGACCAGCTCGGTGTAGCCCTGGGGGTCATCGCGGAATTCGGGTGCAACCGCGTGCGCGCCCAGGAAGGTCGGCGCCAGCTCCAGGGGACCTTCGGCATCCAGCGCGAGCAGCGCCTGCAGCAGGCGCAGCTCAACGGCGGTGCGCAGCCCGTAGCCGGTTTTTACTTCCGCAGTGGTCGTGCCGTGGCTGAACATGCTCCACAGCCGCGGCCGGGTCTCGTTGAGCAGCCTTTCATACGGGGCGGTGCGCGTGGCGTGCACCGTCGCCAGGATGCCCCCACCGGCTGCCAGGATCTCCAGGTAGGTTTTGCCCCCCCGGCGCTGCTCGAATTCCATTGAGCGGTCCCCGCTCCAGATGGCGTGCGTGTGCGGATCGACGAAGCCGGGCATGACCACTTTCCCGCCGGCATCGAGTAAGGGCTCATCAGGGTATGCAGCCAGCAGCTCAGCGCTGGACCCGACGGCGGCGATCTTATCTTCGTGGATCAGCACTGCGCCGTTGGGAATGATCCCCAAACGGCCCAGCTCGCTCCCGCGCTGCGGGCCGCCAGCCAGGGTGAGCAGTTGGGAAGCAGAATGGATGAGCATCCCGTTAATTTTAGAGCATAATATCGGAAGGTACAAGCAACTCGTAATAAAATTAGGATTATTGAGTACCGAAAATTGATAGAGACCTCGGCTGTCTACAGAACCGTTGCTACAGAACAGTAGGCTCGCGATGACAGACATTTCGGAAATGTCCTAACTTATGTCCGAAGGTCAGTTTTTTCCAATATAATCTTTACTTATGAGGTCAGCATATGAGCGAAGATTTCAGGATCGAGCACGACTCATTGGGCGATGTACAGGTGCCCGCGCAGGCGCTGTACGGCGGGCAGACCCAACGCGGCAGTAGAAAACTTCCCCATCTCGGGGATGCGACCCTGGCGGGCATTTATCTGGTCTATGGCCAGCATCAAGCGCGCTGCCGCAGAAGTCAACCGCGACCTGGGGCTGTTGGATGCTGAGCGAGCAGCCGCAATCATTCAGGCTGCTCAAGAGGTCATCGACGGTCGCTGGGACGACCAGTTTGTCGTCGATCCCTTTCAAGCGGGCGCGGGCACCAGCCACAATATGAATGCCAACGAGGTGATTGCTAACCGCGCCACCCAGATCATGGGCGGTAAGCTGGGCCAGTACCTGGTCAACCCGAATGACCACGTCAATATGACCCAATCTACGAACGATACCATCCCCACTGCGATTCGCCTGGGAGCATTATGGCGCCTGGATGAGCTGCTGGCTGCAATCCACACCCTGGCGGAGTCGCTCGCCGCTAAAGCCAAAGAATTCGACGGCGTGCTCAAATCGGGCCGCACCCACCTGCAAGATGCAGTGCCTGTCCGCCTGGGACAGGAATTCGGCGGATATGCGCGCGCCGTGGAGCGCGACGCTGAGCGCATCCAGCGCTCTGCGCAGGGCTTACGCCGCCTGGGGATCGGCGGGACAGCCACAGGCAGCGGCTTGAATGCGCCGCCTGAGTTTCACCCGCGCATGGTAGAGTGCCTCTCCAGGCTCACCGGGCTGGAGCTGCACACTTCAGATAATTTATTCGAAAGCATGCAATCCATGGCAGATGCTGCCGACTTTTCCGCCTCCATGCGCACGCTGGCAATAACCCTGACCCGCATCGCCAACGATTTTCGCCTGCTCGCTTCCGGCCCGTCTACCGGCTTCGATGAAATCCGGCTGCCTGCCTGTCCAGCCAGGGTCGAGCATCATGCCCGGCAAGGTAAACCCCGTGCAGGCAGAAATGCTGAATATGGCTATGTTTCATATCCAGGGCTGCGACCATACCATCGCGCTGGCTGCGCAGGCCGGACAACTGGAATTGAACGTCATGATGCCCATCATCGCCCACAACCTGTTCGAGATGATGCAGGTCGCCATCGGCTCGATGCTGGCATTTAATGCAAAAGCCGTGCGGGGAGTACAGGCGAACCCCGCCAAAGCACAGAGCTGGCTGGAGAAAAATGCGATCATCGTGACTGCGCTGAATCCTTTAATTGGCTATGCTGCCGGGGCTCGCCTGGTAAAACAGGCGCTGGCTGACGACCGTACTGTGCGGGAGGTAGCCATCGAGCAGGCCGCGGCGGGCCAGCTCAAGCATCGCGACCAGGACCGTCCGGTCTCGGTTGAGGAAATCGAAACCGCCCTGGGAGATATGCGCCGTCTCACCGAAGGAGGCATCGTCGGCTGATCGCACCAGGAAGCTCGCTGATAAAATTTCTCTCTCAGCCTGCTGCCAGGCTACGGAAGGCGCCTTCTTCCAGATCAGCCAGGCTGCGCACCACCCGGTCAGCCTCTTGAAGAGCTTCCCCGGGGTTGGTGGTAGTCACCGCGATGCATTTCATCCCGGCCCGCCTGGCGGCTTCCACTCCGGCGACGGAATCTTCGACGACCACACACCGCTCAGGGGGAAATTCCAACCGGCGGGCGGCTGCCAGGAATACAGCCGGATCGGGTTTTCCGGGCATTTCCGATCCGGAGAGGATCGCTGCGAAATAGTCCTGCAAGCGCAGCTCTTTGACCAGCGCCTGGATGTTCGCATCCGGAGCAGAGGAAGCAATCGCCATCGGCACTCCTTCCGCTTTTAGCAGCCGCAATGTGCGCAGCACGCCCGGAAGCAGCCTGGCTTTCCCGGCAATTGCCTTAAGAAACGCTGCGCTCTTTATCGTCCACAATGCGTACCAATTCATCCGGCTCAGGCGGGTAGCCAAGGAAGGCTGCGAGCGTCCCGGCGTTATTCATGCCGAACGAGCGACGGAATGTCTCCCGATCTAAAGCGATGCCATAGCTGGACAGGGTTTCTGCCCAGGACTGGTAGTGGAACTCCCCCGTATCAACCAGCACACCATCCATGTCCCAAAGAACAGCATAATTCTCCCGATTTCCGGGGTGATTTCCCATTTTATTTACCTGCTATGTGATTGGCCGAAAGTATTTTTACAAAAATTGACACCCAGACGGCCAATCACTGGGGTAAACCGCCATTTTATGCTCCTATGTACTTAAAATACTTTTGGCGGTTTGCTTAGCTGCAATTGTTTTGAGAAGGATAACCCGCATCAAACCCCAGATTCTGCCGTGGCAGGTATCCGTTGGTAGATGTTCTCCCAGGCAGCCAGGAATGCTGAGACTACCTGCGGGTCGAAGCGACTCCCGCTGGCTGCAACAATTTCCTGGTAAGCCTCGTCAGGAGTGAGCGCCTGGCGGTAATAACGCGAGGTAAGCATGGCATCCAGCGTATCGGCTACTGCCATGATGCGCGCTTCCAGGGGAATTTGCTCACCGGATAATCCATCCGGATAGCCTCTACCATCCCAGCGCTCATGATGATGGCGGATCACCGGGATAGCCTGAGCCAGATAGGGGATATTTTCGATCAGCCTGACACCCAATACTGGATGCAGGCGCAGCTCAGCCCATTCATCTTCGTCCAGGGCAGCAATCTTGGAGAGGATTTCATCACGGACCAGGATCTTACCAATATCATGCAAAATGCCGCCAAAGTGCAGCGCTTTTTCGATTACCTCCCCCGCGTTCAGCTGCACACTGATCGCAAGCGCATACTCCACTACCTGCTCGACATCTGTCGGCGAAGTCCGCCCGCGCTGCTCAATGGCATTCGCCAGCAAGCTTAAAGCAGCCACATAAGATTGTTCCATCTGCGCCAGCATGACCACCCGGTTGCGCTCCAGCCGCGAGCGCACCGAGGCCAGTAACTCCTGGCGGGTGATCGGTTTGACCAGATAATCCTCTGCGCCGAGCTCTTTGCCTTTAAACACATCGGAGCGCTCACCGCGGGCAGTGAGGAAGATGAAAGGTAACCCGATCCACTCTGGCTGTTTGCGTACTTGCTCGTAGAGCTCAAACCCATCCATAACCGGCATTGAAATATCGGCCAGGATCAGGTCAACAGGCTCGACGCGCAGGATCTCCAGCGCCTGCTGGCCATGCACAGCCGGGTACACCTGGAAGCCATCCAGCTCCAGAATAGCCTGCAACGCCTCGATGGTAGCTGAGTTATCTTCGACTACCAGGATAGTCTGCTTTTCCATCACGATTGACTTTAGTATCTCTCCTAAAATGGATGGGAGAACCGATATTGTGGTGTGTGCGGCGAAGCCGCACACACCACAATATCGGAACCCTTCGTATTTTCGGACAGGTTCTTATTCACAAGGGAAGCGAACTGTGAATTTAGAGCCTTTCCGCTCTTCGCATTCGACGTCGATTTCTGCGCCGTGCAGGTCAACGATCTCTTTGACGATAGCCAGGCCCAGCCCGGTCCCTGGAATGTAGGATTGGCGAACCCGGCGGCCCCGGTAAAAACGCTCAAACAGGTGGGGGCGATCTTCCGGGTCGATTCCAATCCCCGTATCCTTAACTTCGAGACAAATGGAATGGTCAACCTGGAAAGTGCGGACGATCACTTCTCCCTGCATCGTATAGCGCAGGGCATTCGCCACTAAATTGGTGATCAGGCGGCCCAACTGGTTGGGTTCGCCAAATACCGGAGAAAGGTTGGGGCATGGCTCAAAGCGCAAGTCCAATGCCGATATGTCGGCCGCGGCCTGGTGGGCGGTGATCACCTGCTGGGTCAGCTCATTCAGGTCTACCGGGGAAAATTCAATCCGCCGCGCCTTTCCCATGGTCAGGCGCGAGAGGTCAAGGATATCCTCGACTAATTTGCGCAAGAGCTGGCTCTGTTCAATCAGCACCTGCATGTAGTGCCTGTATTTTTCTGGCGGCGCTTCCTGCAGCAGCTCTAAGTACAGGCTGATATTGCTGGTCGGTGTCCGCAGCTCGTGTGAGACATCCGAAACGAAAACATCCTTAAGCCGGGCCAGCTCCTTTTGGCGGGTAATATCCCGCTGGCTGCCGACGAAACCCACCATGTTCCCGTTTTGGTCGCGGACGGGCGCTACAGTTAATTGGATGTCGTACTGCCCGCCGTCTTTGTGCTGGCTTATCAGCTCTCCGATCCATACCCGCCCTTGCTGCAAAATAGAGCGCATATCCGCCAGGATGTTCGCGTCATTCTGCTTGGCAAGGAGGTCATAAAATTGCTTGCCGATCAACTCCGTAGCCTGCTCACCGGACTGTTCCACATAAGCGCCGTTCACTGTCACGATCGTCCCATCCAGGTCGGTGACGATCACGCCGTCTCCTACACTGGCCAGGATGGCTTCTACCCGGGTTTTGGCAGTATACAGCTCTACTGTACGTTCCTCCACGCGCACTTCCAGCTCGGCTGCATGCTGGCGGAGCTGGGTGAGCAGGTGGATATTTTCTACCAGCGGGCCGATCTGGCGGGCGATGATGCGCAGGATGTCGATATCTTCATTGCTGAAGATGTCGCCGCCGTACTTGGGTCCCAAAGCGAGCATGCCCTGCACCTGGGCATGCCCGATCACCGGAACCCATAGATGGTCCTGTTCGGTATTGAGCAGCTCGCGTTCTTCCGCGGTAAATGTGACCTCTGCCATGGCATCCCGCAGCGAGGAGCGGCCTACCTCGTCGCCCATCTTGAGCAGGAATGTCAGGCTGCTGCGGGGAAGGTTGGTAAATCGGGTCGGCCCTGGCTCACGCAGCACATCGCGTGGGGCAACCTCGATCACGGAAAAATCACCCTCCAGGTCGCGCAAAAAGACGCAGCCGTCTTCCAACCTCAAGGTCGTGACCAGGCGGTCTGCCAGGACAATGGCTAATGAGCGCAGATTGGTAACCTGCTCCAGCCCCTGGGAGATCTGGGTGACCGCAGAGCGATAATCATACCAGCCGCCGTAAAAAACCGTGTCCACCAGATGCTGCACCCTTTTTTGCACAGGAATGAAGATGCTGGCCAAAAAAAGCACGAGCACCGTGTTAAGGACCAGCGCTCCACCGGCAAGCGTCGGCGGCAGCCAGCGGCTGATAAGCGAATACAGGATCAAATACGTCGCCCCCAAGAAGGTATAGACGAGGATGATCGTAGCGCCGCGGTTGATGTGTTTTTCAATCTCAATCAAGCGGTGGCGGAAGATTGCATAGCCGTAGGTGAGCGGGATGATGCAAAGCAGCAAAAAGGCAAACGCATAGGGAATGATGGGTTGGTGCAGCAACGCATCCGGCAGGATGCTGAGCTGGACGAAAGCCATCAGGCTGAGCGCTCCGCCCAGTACGACAATGCGGATCTTGCTGCGCACTCCCGGAGAGGTCGCGTGGCGGTAGACGTAGACCAGCAGGCTGACAACGATGAGCAGGTTGATCGCCAGGAAGATCTCGATGCCAACCGCGATATCGCCTTGCCAGGGACCTGTAATAATATTCAGCGGGTCGGACAAAAAATAAAGGATCCCACCCAGGATGGCGATCCCATATAACGTATACAGCAATGGACGACTGTAGCGGAATTCCGTTGTCTGTGGGAAACGGAGATGGAAATGCACCGCAAGCGGTCCGATAATCAGGATGAGGAACCAGAAGAAACCGGTTAACCACCTGGGGCCAAATGCTGAGATCAGGCCGGTTGTCAGCATAATAGCCGAGGCCGCAAAGAGCAGGAAGAACAGATTAGTTGCTTCGTGGGCCGGCAGGAAAGCCTGGACGCCAGCCGCGACACCCAGGAAGATCAACGCCGCCAGAACTGGCAGCAGCCGCGTGAGGAGCTCCTGTATCGAAGGGGTGACTAGCTGGATTGCGACCGGAAGCACCTGTTCGTTGCGTTGGATCGATAAAAGAACGATGTTGCCCGCTCGTTTACCAGCGTACGGTGGAAACGCCTCCTTATATGGGATGCCGTCTACTTCCAGGACGATATCATTGGGTTGCAAGATTTGCGCGTTAGGGTATCTAGGGTCGAGCTCATCGATCAAACCATTACGATCGATGGACGTGATCCCGTCGAAAGGACTGTTAATCCCCAGCCAGGCTGCCCAGAAAATATACAGCAATGTGCCCAGGGCCAGCAGAAAGGGGATGCTGGTCCGCCAGCGTTGAAACACGTTCAATGCCAAGCTGCGCCGGAGCGACCGCATGATAAAGATTTTAGCACATCTGCATGGGTTTCCAGACGGATTGTAAGGTTGCCGGACTTATCGTTTCGTTAAGGAGAGCGGAGAACGAGAATAATAATAACTTTCTCAGCCAGGGTTCTCAAGAGCAGGGTTGGAGAGATCGTCTTGCAGGTCGGGAAGAAATTGGGTCAAAATTTCCTTAATTTCCGTTGTCGGTTCTGCCTGCTCCAGGCCAGCCAGAGCCAGGCTGCGCTGCCGTTCCAGCTCTAATGCCAGGTACAGGTCGGCACCGCCCTGGTTGATCAGGTCCATCGCGGCCTGCAGCGCACCCGGGTCGCTGCGAACACGCTCGATGGTTTCCAGGAACTCCCGGCGTTGTTCACCCGGCAGCACATCCAGCGCATATGCCATAGCAAATGACCGCCGCAGGTCTTGCAGCCCGGGATCGCTGGTTAGCTTGGAGACCTTGATATCCTGGAAGTCGTCCAGGACCTGCACCAGCAAGCCGAAGTGGCAGCCATATTGGCGAAAGCCTTCCAGGCGCTCTGGCTCGATCGGTCCCCAGGCGGGCGCCTGCCCAACAGGCTAAACCAAAGAAGGCGCCGGACTTACCAGCGGCGATCTGCCAGTACTGTTCCAGGCCGATCTCCGCCAGGGTCAAGTCGCGGTGCTGGCTGCTGCTCATCGCCAGCATTTGTTTATGGAACTCCGCCTGGAGCGAGTCGGCCGCGGCGCGGGTTGCAGGCAAGCCAGCGTATTCGTTGAGCGCCAGGCAAGCCGTAAAAAACAGCCCGCAGCCCACATTAAGACCCCCGGCTGGGCCGAGCTCCTGCAGCCAGGCATCCGGCGGGTCCTGGTCCTCAACGGTATCGAATATTCCGGCCGCCAGATGGAAAAGCAGCCAGGCGGCAGCTACCCCGTCGGCCAGATCAGCTTCGCCGCCAGCGCCCTGGCAGCACCAGGCAGGGCAGCAGATACCAGGGTTCGGGTGGTTCAGTCCCAGAAATATTTAAAGGCAACGACCGACGCATTGCCTGGATGTAATCAGGCCACGCGCCGGACATTGCCCAAATCGTCTCAATTTTTCGGTGAATCCGGGCGAGGTTATCCCTATTCAATTTTATTGCTCAGAAAACAGTTGATTACCAGCTCTTGCCGTTTACAACTCCATGACCAATAGTCAGCGTGGCTTTCTCCTGGCTGTGGCGCTTCAGGCCGCGAGTCAGGAAAGCCTTTTCTTCCTGGCTGAGCATCATGCCGCGGTTAGCCAGCGCCGCTTCGGGATCGGAACGCCATTGCGAGGCAAATTCTGCGTCAGTCGAGATGTTGTAGACAACTTGGGCGAGTGTCATGATGTATCTCCTTGAATCAAATTTCGAAGTTTTTTGTTAAATTCGTATTAGGTTTTGCAGTGGGGGAATAATTTGGCGAACTTCACCTCCGGGGAAAAGGTTTTTTTGCCAATAAACAAACTCTCTATTGCCTTGCATTTCTGTAAGGCTTATATAATGTAAAATAACACAGGGTGAACTTTCAAGTCAAGTGACATTTGTCACATTTGAGGTAATCTCCCCGTTCCCGGCGGGGAAATCCCCTCTATCCGCCTTACCCGGATGAGCCCTCCGTTTCGTTCAGACCGTTAAGCAGGAAAAGCCAGTGCTGGGATTTGCGATAGTCGAGCTGATAGTGATCTTTCAGGTATTTAGCAAGGTCTGAATTACGGTTTACCCGATTTAAGTAATTAAAACGCCCCAGCAAGACCAATGCAGGCTGGTAATCAGTAATCACCTGCTGGACCTGCGCTTCAGTCAATTCCCCGGTCTGGATGCGTTTATTGGTAAAGACTGTCAGGCCAGGTGGCACAGGTAGACCAGCCCGGAATGCATACATCGGCACGTCGGTTACGATCCAATTTGTACGAGGTGCGTACATCTTGATGCGTTCTACCAGCTTCTCGTCGCGGGTATCTAACGTGTCCAGCGTGCGGGCAAAGACTGGCTGGCGAGTAAATTGCGGGTAGATCCCCGGAAGGCGTGTCGCCAGAACCCAGGCGAACACCCCCAGGCTGGCAAGTGCCAGAACGCCAACGCTCCATTCGAGTTTTCGTTCCCTCACGGCGCGCACCCCGCTCCGGATGGCTTCTCCCGCGCCTATCGCTGCCAGTAATGCTGCTGGTATTGTGAGGAGAAGAACCTGGTGGTACCAGAGCGGTACCTGCCGGGAGAGGGAGATATAGCATACGAGAATCCAGGCTACCAGATATAAAGACGTCCAATTTTTTTGGCGAATAGTGAAAATAACCCCGAGGACGGCCAGGATCAGTATATTTAGCGCCTCTCCAAGCCTTAGGGAAAGCGGATAACGGTCTGTAAAATTTTGGAAGAACGCCGAGCTCTGCGCCGCCAGGTGAGGATCGACTAACTGGCTCAGCGTCGCTGGTCCGACAAAGATTGCGATGATCGCTCCCGCTGTACCCAGGCAGACCACGGACCAGATGATAACAGGCCGGAGAAGCGCTTTCCAGAGGTGCAGATCGCGCACCTGGCTGTAAGCATCGAGCAAAATTCCAGCCATGAAGACCGGCACCAAAATACCGGTGAATAATTTGGTCAGTATCGATAGAGCCAATGCCACTGCTGAGAAAACCAGCCACCCAATACGGTGGCTCCGGTGCCAGGCAGCAAGCGCAGCCAGCGATAGCATGGCCAGGCTGATTGCCGGTAAACCGATCATAGTTGCCACACTTAATCTCAGGAAATACGGCACCAGGCAGAGCAACCCAACCCCAATAACCGCATGCAGCGTTCCCCAATTAACCCGTAAAAAGTAAAAGGCAGCGCCCAGCAGGATGCCGGAGAAGACCAGCACCAATATTCTCCCGGTATTAACCTGCATGCCGAACAGCCGGAATGCACCAGCCAGCAACCAGGTGAACAGCGGCGGCTGGTCGCTCCAGATTTGTGAATAAAGGGGATAGCCGCGCAGAACCATCATACCTTTCATCAGGTTGATGCCTTCGTCCGAATCAAATTCAAAAACACTCTGGAAGGGATAGAAAAGCAGCATTACCGCCACAAAGACCAGCGGGACAAGCAGGTGCCAGGGCAGCCGTCCCACGCGCCCGGCTGTCGCGGTTATGCGTTGAGTTAGATTCATTTCGGCGGTTATTATAACCCCACTAAGCCGCCGCAGAAGCCGGCACAGTTCTCCCGGAAATTATTCCGTCCGGAATTTATTCCGGACGTTCGCCTGCGCCAGTTAACCTCTGGTGAACTTCTGCAGATGGAGTAATGCCTGCCGCCTCCATGGCCAATATCACCGCACCTGTGACTGGCGGAGCGGTGAGGCGCCGCAAGCGGGCGCCTGGAGCAATGGCATGGATGGTATGGCGCAGCGGCTCAATCAGCAGCTCTCCGCCATCGAACAGGCTGCCGATCAGCACTGCGTCAAAATCAATCTCGGCGAACCCGAGCTGGCGGATCACACTGATCGCCAGCTCTCCAAGCTCATTGCCAGCCCAGCGGATCAGACCAATCGCAACCTCGTCTCCTGCCTCAGCCGTCTGGAATATCAGCGGGGCAGCCGAAGCATCCAGGGATTTTTGCCCGGTGGCAAGGGATTCCAACATCTCGTATAAATTACGACAACCCAGGTAATCCAGGAAAGCCGGGGTCAATTGTGTCTGCGGACCACGCAGCGTCCATTCATGCGCGACGGCCTGCAGCGCTTTGCCTACCAGCTCGCTGGCGCCAGCTCCCTCGCCCATCCAGCTGCCGTTCCCGGTTACGCGCCCTTCCCGCCGCCGTTCACGGTCCCAGCCCCGGCAATTACAGCCTGTGCCGGAGACGATGGCAATCCCCCAGCCGCGCGGCGAGCCTGCCAGCAAGCCCAGGATTGCGTCGTTAACCAATTCCAGCGGGGCCTCCAGGCGTAAAGTACCAATCGCTCCCAGAGTAGGTGCTCGTTCCGAGGGCCAGTCATAACCAGAAACCCCGAAGCCTGCTCCGCTAATCTGGTCGATCTTTATGCCCGCTGAGGAGATAGCCTGGGAGGCAGCCAGGTGGAGAGTATCTACCAGACCTGAGTATCCCACCACTTCATGGTTGCCTGCACCGCTTTCCCCTCGCCCCAGGATTTGACCGCTTCCTTCGGCAATCAAAACGTGGGTCTTTGAGCTGCCAACATCGGCGCCAAGGAAGTATTCCGCCACGCTTCGTCAAGTCTGGAGGGAGCACCTGCAGATTGGGGTCGGCATATTGCTCCAGCAAGTCTTTATCGACCTTCATCACTTCTTCGGCGCGGGATGGCGGCCAGTGACTTTGCTCCGCTAGTTTCCGTTCGGTATAGTAATAATATTGCAGATAGTAATTTGGGATCATTCCCAGGATTCGATCAGATCTACGCCCCATTCGGGGTGCGGGTCAGCTTTCAACTCAGCCAGGTATCCTTCCAGAAGGCGTGGCCAGAGCTCCTCACCATCCAGCGTCAGGCCTCGGTGCCAGGTCAGGTGATTTAGCCCTAATGTCCTCAGCTCGGCCCGTTCCGCGGGAAGTGGAGTGCCAAGTTGTTGCGCAAGAATATCCAGGAACCCCATCGTTGCAGTAATAGGCACATTACATACACCTACTGAGGCAACGTCCGGCGCATAGCGCTGGAGCGCTTCAGTGATCAAACCAGCGGGGTTGGTAAAATTGACCAGCAGAGCGGTGGGGGCCAGCTCCTGCATCTGAGCCGCCAGCTCCAGGACTACCGGGATCGTGCGCAGAGCTTTCGCCAATCCGCCGACGCCTGTCGTCTCCTGCCCGATCAGGCCATGCCGCTGCCCCAGGTATTCGTCCGCCCGGCGGGCTGCCATCCCCCCCACCCGGAATTGGGTGATGACATAAGCCGCTCCTCGGAGCGCCTCACGCCGGTCCAACGCAAGCTGGATGTCGAATGGCGTGCCTTTAGCGGCAGCTAACCGGCGAGCAAAGCCGCCAACGATTTCCAGGCGAGACTGGTCGACGTCCATCAGACACAGCTCTCTGAGTGGGAAGCTGGCTACCCGTGCTAGAAATCCATTGACCAATTCAGGAGTGTAAGTGGAGCCACCCCCGATTACGACTACTTTCATCTGGCCTCCTAATCCGCTTTCAGGTCTATAAGATCACTTTAGGATGGGTCCGGAATCACCCAATCCAAACCTAACGGGGTACGATTTCGTTATTACCCGCACCAAACAGGTGGCAACGCACCCAGTGATTGTCCTGAATATAGATTGGCCCCGGCATTACCTGGCGGCAGATATCCATGACATTTGGGCAACGCGCGGCGAACAGGCAGCCCGGACGGCGGATCGATCAAGGACGGGACCTCGCCGCGCGCGTCCGATATCTTTTTGAGTGCGCAGCCCAGCATGCGGATCCGGGACTGCTGAGAGCAGCAGCTGCGTGTATGGATGGGCTGGTTTGCCCATAATTTCTTCGCAATCGCCGCCTTCCACCATCCGCCCGGCATACATGACCATGATCTTGTTGCCAATGTAGCGGGCACTTGCCAGGTCGTGGGTGATGTACAGGTAGGCAATGCCGCGCTCTTCCTTAAGCTGTTCAATCAGGTTGAGGATCCCCATCCGGATCGAAACGTCCAACATCGAGATCGGCTCATCGGCCAGGATCAGCCTGGGACTGACTGCCAGAGCACGCGCAATGGCAACCCGCTGGCGCTGCCCGCCGGATAACTGGTGGGGGTAACGCCGGGCGATCTCCGGCGCGGGGTCCAGGCCAACTGTTGAGAGCAGCTCATAAACCAGCTCTTTCAGTTGCTTGCGGTTCTGAGCAATCTTATGGATGATGAGCGGTCGGGCGATATGATGTTCGATCGAATGTACAGCATTCAGGGATGAAAAAGGGTCCTGAAAGATCATCTGCACCTGGCGGCGGTATGCCAGAGAGGCCTGCTTCGGCTCCGTTTTAAGCACATCCCTTCCTTGAAAGAAAATCTCGCCGCTGGTAGCCGGGATAAGCCGGGCAATCATGCGGATCGTTGTGCTTTTACCGCTTCCCGATTCCCCGACGAGCGCAACAACCTGGCCGCTCTCCACAGTGAAAGAAACGTCTTCGACTGCATGGACATGTTGGGATTTTAACATAATTGCCAATAGGGAAATGCTTGGTCAGGTGGCGCGCCTCCAGGATGGGTGTATCCGTGTTTACGGGAGTTATATCAATCCCTGGTAAATGCGACTCGCTCATCGGTTACTCGTCATAGAGGTGGCAGGCCACTGTGTGATTAGCTGAGATCGACTTCATAGCCGGAGCGATCTCAGAGCAGACAGGCATTGCCATAGGACAGCGAGGGTGGAAGCGGCAGCCCGGAGGAGGGGTAACCAGGTCTGGCGGCGCCCCAGGTATGCCGGTCAGTTTTTTCTTCTCGCCGCTGATCGAGGGAAAGGAGTTCATCAGTCCCAAGGTGTAGGGATGCAGTGGTCGTTCAAACAGCTCGCGCGCTGGAGCTTTTTCGACAATCTCCCCAGCGTACATGATAGCGATGTGGTTGGAAAACTCGACCAACAACGATAAGTCATGCGTGATGAAAAGGATCGAAAAACCCAGCTTCTCCCTCAGGCTGGCAATCTGTTGCAGGATGTCCTTCTGGACCACGACATCCAGGGCAGTGGTGGGTTCGTCCATAATGAGCAGCGGCGGGTCGAGTGCCAGGGCAATGGCAATCACCGCACGCTGGCGCATGCCGCCTGAAAGCTGGTGAGGATAGGCATCCAGGCGTTGCGGGTCAATTCCTACCAGATCGAAGAGATGGATCGGCGCGCTCGTTCTGCCTCTTCAGCGGGGATATCCTGGTGCTGCATCACATCCAGGAGCTGCTCGCGGATGCGCATCACCGGATTCAGAGCATTCATCGCGCTTTGGAAGACAATCGATACCGCCTTCCAGCGGAAATCGCTCCAGCAAGTCGATATTCATCTCCAGCACATCCCAGTCAGCAAAAAGGATTTCCCCACCTGTGATCAACGCAGGGGGATGCAGGATACGCAGGATAGCGTGAGCGATGGTGGATTTTCCGCTGCCAGATTCACCTGCCAGGCCGACCACCTCGCCAGGCTTAATCGTGAATGAAACATCATCGACGGCGTGGACAGGACCGCGCGGCGTCAGATACTCCACCTTTAAGATGGCGGACATCCAGCAGCACAGGTTGGTCGGGTGAATTACTTTCTGACCACTGGCGTCGCGCGTTGCGCGGTAATATGGTACTTCTTGAGGACACTCGCAGTTTCCTTTTCGCTTCGCAGCCGCGGGTTGGTGATTTCATCCATCGCGTAGATCATCATCGTGGTAGCAAAAGCAACCAGGGCGATGCACAATCCTGGCGGAACGAAAGTCCACCAGGCGTTCTGTAGCAGCGCCGAATTGTTCTGCGCCCAGAAAAGCATCGACCCCCAGCTAGCAGTGTTCACATTTTCAAAGCCCAAGAAAGCCAGCCCAGCGTCTGCCACGATGGCGTAGATCACATTGCCGAAGAAGGAGGACACGACCAGGGAGGTCATATTGGGCAATATTTCGGCAAAGATGATGTAGGGAGTCCGTTCTCCGGTCACCTCGGCCGCCGAAACGAAGTCCTTTTCGCGCAGGCTGAGTGTTTGCGAACGAAACACCCGCGCGGACCAGGCCCAGCCGGTTATCGTCAAGACGAAGATGATCGTGATCGGTACCTGGGGGTAAGATAGGAAGAGAGTGTGATCAGCAAAGGCACTGCCGGGAATGATCAGGAACACGTTGGTAAACATGTTGATCAAGCCATCGGCGATGCCGCCCAGGTAGGCGGCAGTCATCCCCATCACCAACCCGATCAATGTGGTCAAGAAACCGACCGTGAAGCCGATGAACAGCGAAACCCTTGCACCCCAGGCGAGCTGGTGGAAGACATCTTGCCCCTGACCGGTCGTCCCCAGCCAGTGTACGGACGACGGCGGTTGGTGCGGGCGGGCGATCGAACCGGTTCGGGTCGCCGGGCGCGATCAGTGGAGCAAAGATCGCCATCAGAATGAAGATGGACGAGGATCCCAATGCCGATGACAGCCTTGGGTTGGGATAACAGCCTGCGCAGGAACATGAACTGCGTGGAGAAATTTTCGTTCACGCCAGGCTTCTTCCAATCCCTCAGCCGTCTGAGATGCGGCAATGACGTGCATTGACGTTCATGCTAGGCCTCTCCATGGCTCAGCTAACCCGCACTTTCGGATCCAAGCGCACGTAGAGCAGATCCACGATCAGGTTGGCGCCCAGGACAGCCACGGTGATCAGCAGGAACAAAGCCTGCATGAGCGGATAGTCGTGGGTGCTTACCGAGCGCACCAGCTGAAAGCCCAAGCCCGGATAAGAAAAGACAATCTCTGTCAAAATCAGTCCACCCAGGATAAAGCCGATGACATCCCAAACTGCGTAAAGTTGGGCAAGATGGCATTCCGCATCGCATAGTTGTACATCACCTGCCACTGAGGCAGCCCTTTGGCTTCCGCCATCACGATGTAATCCTCGGCGAGCACAGCGACCATCGTGCTGCGCATCCCGATCAGCCACCCGCCGATCGAGATCAGGATCACCGTGAAAGCCGGCAGGATCAAGTGGAATGAGACACTTCCGATGAAACCCCAGGTCCAGCCGGGTGATACACTGTCGGAGTATGAGTGGGCCATCGGGAACCATTTCAGCAGGATATCCCAGGAAATAGACCGCCAGCATCGCCAGGAAGAAATAAGGGAACGAGCCGATAAAGCTGAAGACGCCAGGCAGAAGTGTATCTAAAAAGCCACCCGCGCCGCCAGGCGACAATCACTCCCAGGATCGTTCCGATTACAAAGCCGAGCAACAATGTGGTTACGCCCAGCAGGATCGTCCACCCCAAGGCAGTGCCAATTACCGTGCTGACTTTACTGGGTAGGCAGAAATGGATAAGCCGAAATCGCCCCGCAGTGTGTGAGACATATATTGGAAATACTGCTCAATCAGCGGGGCATTGGTAAAACCATAAGCAGCCCGGATGGCTTCGATCTCTGCCGGATTAAGTCTGCCGCGCATGCGAGCGAACAGGGCGGTCACTGGATCTCCAGGCATCATGCGCGGCAGGATGAAGTTGAGGGTCATCGCTACCCACAAGGCAAGCAGGTAAAGGCTGATCTGTCTGAGCAAATATTTCATGTAAACTCTCCGGCACCAACTATCCCATTGATACGAATAAAGCCGTCCCACGAAGGAGCGGAATGGCAAGGATTACTCAGTACGTTTAGCTTGAAGAAGAGTGGTCCCCGATTTGGTGGAGTGTTTGGCGGGCTCGCCCTCTTACACACTCCACCAGGTCGGGGAATTATCTCAACTTATTTCGGCTTAACCGTGGTTAGGATGAACAGCGGGCTGATATAGCCGTTCGGCGTGTTCCAGGGCGGCCCCGGCACGTAGGGATTATCTTTGGTCGGCCAATCCGTGAAGCGGGTCGTATTGTACTCGTACCAATCCGGGCCTGGGAATAGCGGCAAAGCCGGAACATCGTTAACAAACAGGGTCTGGATCTGGTCCATAATCTGCTTCTGCTGTGCAGGATCAGACGTCTTAATGAACTCGTTCATAAGTTTATCGGCTTCGGGGTCAACGTAGCGATTCCAGTTCTCGTCCGCGGATTCGCCCACGGGTAGCACGGTCTGCTCGCTCAACTGGCCGCGGTAGAAGTTGTAAGGGGTAGGTCCGCCCGAAGACCAGCCGATGGCCCATTGGTGCTGGCCCTTGCCGAGCTCATCGATCCAGGCATTATATTCCGGAGTTTCGACAGCTGACCTCGATCCCCAGGTCTTTCATGTTTTGAGCGATGATCTGGCAGGCCGATACCCAATCCGTCCAGCCGGCGACAGCGATCAGCTTGTAGCTCATCGGGTTGCCAGACTGGTCGCGGCGGATGCCGTCGGAACCTTTCTTCAAGCCCAGGCTGTCGAGCATATCGTTCGCGTTCTTGGGGTCGTAGTTGGTCCAGGTGCCTGCTTCGACGGCCTGCGGGTTTTTCCAGTTCTTGTACTGCTCGCGACAGGCCCGTGGCATCGGAGGGGGAGATGTAATCGAACTCAGCGACGCTGACCACCATCTTGCGGTCGATCCCCATGCTGATCGCCTTGCGCACTTCGGGATTATCGAAAGGTTTGAGCGCCGGGTTGACGTACAGCATCATCTCGTCGCCGCCAGGAAAGTAGTAATGGAAGTTCTCTGGATCCTTGGAGACGTAAGTCTTATCAATGTCGGGGACGAAGTTGCCCGCCCAATCCAGGTCGCCATTGACCAAGGCCAGGTTGGCCTGGTCGTTGCCGGGATAAGCCGGGTAGCGCAAGCCCTGGAAATACGGCTTGCCCGCCTGCCAGTAGTGGGGATTCTTCTCCACGATGTAGATCTGGTCTTCGAAGCGGGTCACCTCGGTGAAGGGACCGGTGCCGACCGGGTTCTCGTTGGTGAAGGTTACGGGGTCCTTGATGTCCTTCCAGATGTGCTCCGGGACGATATATTGGTTGCTCAGGTCGTACAGAGAAGGTGTATAGACTTTCTTGAACTTGACTTCAACCGTAAAGTCATCCGGGCATCGATAACTGTCCACGTAATCAGTCAATATTGGTCGCTACAGTCGCCAGTGCAGGATTGTTCTTCAAGCAGGTCGAAGGTAAAGATGACGTCTTTGGCGCTGAAAGGCTGCCCATCCGACCATTTGACGCCCTGGCGGATCTTAAAGGTCAGGATAGTGTTGTCTTCGTTCCATGTATATTCCGTAGCCAGCCAGGGCACGAGCTCGCCAGTCGCTTTATTGTAGACCAGCAATGGCTCGTACATCCCGGCCTGGGCCGGGTAGCGGACATCTGGCGAGAACGGGTTGAAATTCCTCAGCCAGGTCGAGACTTGTTCCAGGTTGACGGTCATGAATACCGGTTTTGCCTCCGCAGGGAGGTAGGAGCAGCGGTGGGGACTTCGGTATGTGACTGCGGTGGGTTCTGCGGGTTGAGGCAGCAGTGCACTTCGGCTGGCGACTCGCCAGGGAGTAGTAACTGGGGCGGTGGTGGGGCTCGGGGCGCTGCTGCAGGCCGCTAGGACCAGGCTCATCAGGATCAGCGAGGTTAAGAGGGTAAATAACGGGCGGGGTTTCATCTTTTATCTCTCCTTGTTTTTCTCACAAAATATTTTGGCTGTCAGGTCAGGCATCCGCACGAGCAGCGGATCACCAGCTCCGTTGGGAGCAGAGTTTTATAATCTGTCCTCCGTGAATGGATGATTTGAATCAGCGTTCGCACCGCCAGATATCCTGCTCCTTCAATAGGAGCACGCACGGTAGTCAACGGCGGGTTGAGCAACCGGGAAGTGGGTGGATCGTCGAAGCCGACCAGAGCGACATCCTGAGGTATGCGTTTGCCAGCGCCCTGCAGGGCGCGCAAGGCGCCGATCGCCGAGTCATCATCGGCGGCGAAGACGGCTTGTGCAGCAAAACCATCTTCCAACCAGCGCTCTATGGTTTGCCGGGCAATCTCTTCATCGAAACTACCCAGCCGAACCAAGCCGGGATCTACCGGGAGGCCATGCGCAATCAAGGATTCTCGGTAACCCAGCTCGCGCCAATCGGCATCTTCGTTATCTTGCGGGCCAGCCAGGAAAGCGATCCGCCGGTAGCCATGCGTCTCGATCAAATGGTCGGTGATCTTCCGTGCGCCGGCTTTGTTCTCGAAGACAACGTGTGGGATTTCTAGCTGCCCAGGGGGGAGCGGTGCAGAAGCACCAGGGGAAAACCTTTCTGATATAGGCGAGAAATATCTTCATCCGTAATTGCATTGGTAAAAATGATCAATCCGTCAGTGTTATGTTCCCCGACTGGAATGTGCAGATCGGCCCGAGGTCGGGGCCTGGCATGATGCGAGGAGTGGATGAGCAGGTCAAACCCAGCCTCGAAGCACGCATTTTCTATTCCTCTGAGCATCGGGGGAAAGAAATTATCCCAGGTGATCTCAGGCAGCAGCAGGCCGATAGAATTGGTCTTTCGGTTAGAGAGGTTTTGAGCAGCTGCCTGGGGCACGTACTGGAGCTCACGGATGGCAGCCTGGACGCGTGCGTCCGTATCGGGGCTGACCTGCGCAGTTTGATTAATCACACGGCTGACGGTAGCGACAGAAACCCCGGCCAGCTGAGCAACGTCCCGAATAGTAACTGAGCTAGGTAATTTTCGTGGGGGCATACCTATGTCTCAATGTAACCGGTTACATTATAGCAATTTGCGGGAGGGAGTCAAGTTAAAAAATTGGCATATACGAGTAGTTCTTCAAGGTAAACGAAGCTTCAATAGCTTTTTAAAGAGAAAGAGCGAGCTGTTTCGCTCGCTTCCCTAAGAGGCGACGACGGGATTTGCAGTGCAAAATACGCACTTCTCGTGATCAGGGTTTTGCCGAGGCGTGTTCTTTACGCCGCCCTTGCCTTACTTGCAGATCAAGCAACTTTCTTCTTCCAGAGGCGACGACGGGATTTGAACCCGTGTCCGGGGTTTTGCCGAGGCGTGTTCTTTACGCCGCCCTTGCCTTACTTGCAGATCAAGTAACTTTCTTCTTCCAGAGGCGACGACGGGATTTGAACCCGTGATCAGGGTTTTGCAGACCCTTGCCTTACCACTTGGCCACGTCGCCATACATAAACTGTTTTCGCGGCAACGTGCTTTGCCAAGGTCCTCAGACCCGTGCCGGTCTGCTGCGCAGACTCAACACTTGGCCACGTCGCCATATACCGGTCACTTGAGACGAAGATTGCGGATTATACGCTGTTCATCCAGCAATCCGCAATCCATGATCGCTCATCAGCAGAGCGGGCAACGGGACTCGAACCCGTGACCTTCTCCTTGGCAAGGAGGTGTTCTACCAGCTGAACTATGCCCGCCTAACCGGCCTTGCGTCAGGCCGAGAGTGCCGAGAGCCAGAATCGAACTGGCGACACCGCGATTTTCAGTCGCGTGCTCTACCAACTGAGCTATCTCGGCCTTAACGTTCTGACCTTTCCAAGAAGGCGCAAGTATTTTAACCTACTCTTATTGGCCTTGTCAAGCATTGCCGATTCTATCCGGATTTGCCAGCCCCACTTCATCCCCATTGACCCTCAACTCTGCCAGCTCGAGCCAGGCCGGTTGAGGATTCGCCAGCGAGCCATAGCTCAGCCGTCCGCTTGGAGTCCAGGCAGCATACTGGTTATCCACCCACAGCACAAGTCCCAGCGGTCCACCAGGAACGATCTGTGTCTCCAACTCCTGCCCGCCGTCTACGGAAAAGCTGACCAGCTCTGCCGTCCAAGTGATTTGGTAGCTGTGCCACCCGGTGCAGTCCACCTCTAGCTGCAGGCTGTCTTGCCGCACGAGCTGTTTCGCCTTCTGGCGCAAACGTCGCGCCGCGCCCCGGAACATCACGAACGGCAGCAATGCCGAGCCGCCCAATGCCTGGGCGACGCTCGGACGCCTCGAAGAAAACGTGGCTGCCAGGAAGCCGCTCCCGGGGAGCTCATCGTGAAGGGAGAGGTAGTTCTCAGGAGCAGCAAAGAAAAACCAGGCTGCCTGCGGTAATGCTGGCAGGCGCAGGCGGTCAGCCCCTTTAAACAGCCCAATCCCGAACGGGTTGTTCCACAGGCCAAAACCCCATGTTCCAGGGATATCGCTTGCCGAAGCGCGCGCCCGCACTCTGCAATCTGACTGGCGGCTGCCACAGCAGCGCCCGGCGCGGCAGCATCTGGTAGTCATCCAGCTGTGCCAGCCGGTAGCTCCCCGCGGGCCCGGCCGGGATCCCCAGGCGCACGCCCCCATCCCCGAGCAGCTCTGCCCGCGCCCCGATGGTCTTTTGGACGGTCAACATCGATCCATCTTACCACGCGCAGCTTTAGCAACGGGCTGTACTTAGGGGAATGTCAATCGATCCGGCTTAATCACGCCGCTTCTCCTATCCTCACGAAACTTGCCAACGGAGGAATTGAGAAGGGATGATGTATAATCGGGGCTGAAACCATTCGCCGGAGCCAAGCTAACGTATTGTGCACCTCGGGAGGCGAGTGCGTTTTAATCGCACCGGCGCCGGTAGAATCCTTTTTCAGGAGCAGTATGGAAATCACCTGGTATGGTCTTTCTTGTTTCCGCCTGACCGAACGGAATATGGCGACCGTGGTCACCGACCCATTCGACCACCATGTCGCCGGTTATGAACCTTTGAAACTGCGCGGCGACGTTGTTACCGTCAGTCACGATGCTCCCGGGCATAATTTCGTCTCCGCGGTGAAGGGGCGCGAGCACGTCCTCACTGGACCCGGGGAATACGAGATTGGGGGAGTCTTCATCACCGGTGTGCAGACCAATGGCAATAAAAAACGCACGAGTGAAGAACCCCGCAACACGCTATACGTATTCGACTACGAAGGTATTACCATCGCCCATTTGGGTGATCTTTCTCACGTACCCAGCCAGACTGAAATCGAAGCCTTGGGCAGCATTCACATCGCCCTGGTGCCGGTCGGCGGAGGAGGCGGGCTCACTCCGGCCAAAGCGGTCGAAGTGATCAGCCTGCTCGAACCGGGCATCGTCATCCCAATGCATTACGGCACTTCACAGTGCAATCTCAAGCTTGCCCCGGTGAGCAAGTTCCTTAAAGAGATGGGATTGGGTGATATCGAACCCCAGCCGGCTTTGAAGCTCGGTCATGGGGCAATCCCTGACGAAACTCGGGTCGTCATCTTATCCTACGAAAAATCCTGATGCAGGAGCTGACATGGCCGTCAAACTGTTGATGACGTGGGATATCTTACCTGGACGCGAGCAGGATTATTTCGAATTCGTTGTTCGTGATTGGATCCCAGGTATACAGCGCCTGGGACTGGAGCCTAGCGATGCCTGGTTCACCATGTATGGCAACCAGCCTCAAATCCTGGCAGCCATCCAGACCAACAATATCAGTTCATTACAAAAGGTCCTGGATTCCTCCGATTGGGAGAGCCTCACCCAGCGCTTGCTGGATTACGTTGAGAATTTTGACTTTAAAGTGGTGCAGGCTCGCAGCGGATTCCAAATGTGATTTCTCCCGCCCTGACTGAAAAATTGCTCTCCTGGTACCATCAGAACGCTCGCGATCTCCCCTGGCGCAGCCAGCCAGACCCTTACTCTGTCTGGGTCGCCGAGATCATGCTTCAGCAGACGCGCGTTGAAACCGTACTGCCATACTACCGGCGATGGATGGCACGTTTCCCAACGATCGCCTCCCTGGCAGCCGCCGCGCAGCAGGATGTCCTGAGCGTTTGGGAAGGCCTGGGCTATTACAGCCGCGCCCGGAACCTGCACCGCGCCGCTCAAATCCTGGTCAGCCAGGGCGGCGAGCTCCCCAGCCGGGTGGACCAGCTGCAGAAGCTGCCCGGGATAGGACGCTATACCGCCGGCGCGATTGCTTCCATTGCATTCGGCGCCGACGAGCCAGCCCTGGATGGAAACATCCGCAGGGTGCTGGCTCGCCTCTTTAATGTCAGCGAGCCGGCGCGTTCTCCCGCTGGCGAGGCCGCCTTATGGCGATTGGCTGCGGCGCACCTGCCGCCTGGACGAGCGGGAGATTACAACCAGGCCTTGATGGACCTGGGCGCTACTATCTGCACCCCGCGCTCACCGGATTGTACCCACTGTCCCCTGGCCGATTTGTGCCAGGCGCGCCTCCTGGGTTTACAGGAGCAGCGCCCGGTAAAGCTGCCGAAGCGCCAGACACCCCATTTCACTGTGACAGCTGCCATCGTTCGCCGGGCGGACGGGCGGGTGCTGATCACCCAGCGCCCGACCGGCGGCCTGTTAGGCGGCCTGTGGGAGTTCCCTGGCGGAAAGCTCGAGGAGAGCGACACTGGTCTTGACGGCTGCCTGCAGCGAGAGCTGGGCGAAGAGCTGGGCGTACAGGTACAGGTCGGCTCCCCCTTCGGGGTTTACCGGCATGCGTACACGCATTTCCGCGTCACGGTGCACGCCTTCCTGTGCACCCTGGCGAATGGCCGCCAGCCGCAAGCTTTACAGGTCAGCGACCTGCGCTGGGAAGAGACTTCCAGCCTGGCACAGTACCCGATGGGCAAAGTCGACCGGCAAATCGCCATAGAGCTGCTGCGCAGCCAGCAGGATTTTCCAGGAGGGTAGCCGCACAATGCTGATCGTCGACGCTCACGAAGATTTGGCCTGGAATATGCTCGCCCTCGGCCGGGATTACACTCGCTCTGCCGCCGAGACCCGCCGCCTGGAGGCCGCGGCAGGGACAGGCGACTATAACGGTGATACTCTGCTGGGCTACGCGGAATACCAGCGCGGCCAGGTGGCGCTCGTCTTCGGAACACTCTTTGCAGCTCCGCAGCGCTTGACCGAAGATTCCTGGGACACCCAGGTTTACACCGATGTGGCTCAGGCGAACCGCCTCTACCGCAGCCAGCTTGGAGCGTATCAGCGGCTTGTGGAGGAACATCCCGACCAATTTCGCCTGGTGCTGGGCCGGGATAGCTTGCAGGGTGTGCTCGCACCCTGGAAGACGGATAATGAGCAAGATTCCCAGGACAAACCGGTCGGGATCGTCGTGCTCATGGAAGGCGCCGAAGGGGTACAGAGCCCGGGTGAGCTCGAAGACTGGTGGCAGCAGGGCGTCCGCCTGATTGGGCTAGCCTGGGCTGGAAATCGTTTCTGCGGCGGAACCCGCGAGCCCGGCCCGCTGACTCGTGCGGGATTCGCTCTCCTGGAAGGTATGGCAGATATAGGATTCATATTAGACTTGAGCCACATGGACGAGCAGGCTGCCTTGCAAGCCTTAGATGCTTATCCCGGAGCGATCGTTGCCACACATGCAAACGCTAAATCCCTGCTCCCGGGGACAGATAGCAACCGCCACCTCACCGACCGGCTGATTCAGGGCCTCATCGAACGCGACGGTGTGGTCGGCGTTGTCCCTTATAACGCCTTCTTGCAAGCAGGTTGGCGCAAAGGCGACCCGCGCCAGGCAATTTCGCTCGAACGTGTGGTGGCGCAGATCGATTGGATTTGCCAGCTTGCCGGAGATGCCCGCCACGCTGGACTGGGCACAGATTTCGATGGTGGTTTCGGCGTCCAATCCGTTCCGGCGGGAATTGATACGATCGCCGACCTGCAGCAGCTCGCCCCGCTGCTTGCCGCAAAAGGCTACTCGTCGTTGGACATCGCTGCCATCCTGGGTCAGAACTGGCTGGATCGTTTGGAGCAGCATTTACCCGCGGGACTATGAACCAGGTCAGTCCATTCCGCATCCGTTTCGGGCTCGTGGCGGTCATCCTTGGACTGCTGATCTTCGTTATCGGGGCTCAGCCTGGGTTATTCAACCTCGATCGCAGCCCGGTGCTCGGTTTTGTCCAGATCGCCGTATTCCTGATCGGGCTGGCATTGATCTGTATCGGTGGATTTATTACGCTGAACGCGCTGTGGAATGGGCGGCAAAAAACGATTGCGGCAGACGTTGGCTTACGCCTGGTCGCTACCGGCTACGTGATTGCCGTTGCCTCCGGAATGGCAGACGTATTCGGCTTCGGCACCCATACACTGCCTAACATTCCATATTTCGGTCCCCTGCAAGCCGTCGGGGTCATTATCGGAGAGATCTTTATCGCCATTGGGTTCCTGCTCCTGATCCCTTTCCCCGGACGAAAATTAGAAGACGCAGGATAGGTTGGGCTCACGCCATGCCCATAGCCGCCAGCATTTCCTCGTTGGTGCTCATTTTAAATTCTTCTACCCCCAGCTGCTCTGCTTCCGCCTGTTCCATGACCTCCAACCTTTGAATGTCACTGTAGCGGACGATTGGACGCCCCTGCTTTTGGATCGCTGACTCCAGCCTGGCCATTAACCCAGCTTCGTCGATATCCGGTTTTTTGCCTTGCAGGTATTGCAGGACTGCGCTGGCGCCGTTCTCGCCGTCTTTGCGCGCCACACCGACCAGCCCGCTGCTGGCTTCGCGCGCCCAGCCTGCCACGAATATTCCCTCAACCGGGCGACCCGCTTTTGGATCGAAGGCTTCGTAAGATAGGTCGTCAACCGGGTAAAGGGGTTTGGGATTCTTGATATATTCGTTCCCCTTCGTCGGGAGACCGAACTTCTCGTCGACCCTATCACCGATGCAGTAGATCACGGTATCTACGGACAGGGTGTGGCAGGTGCCCAGCCCGCGTGCCTGGGTATCCCCGTCGCGAGGTACAAGAGTATTATCTTCGACTTCCAGCTCGCACACCCGCCCGGATGAATCGCCGCTGATTCGAGTAGGAGAGGCCAGGAAATCAAAATAGAAGCGCGTATCCGAGACTGGCTCGAGCGCTTTAGCCATCCCCGAAAGAATAAAATCTCTGGCTGCAGCCACATCCTGATCTACTGTCTGCATCACCGGCGCAGCCCGCTCGATCTCTTGAAACAAACGCGCCAGGTCCAGGTTGCGGGCAATCAGCTCCATTTCCTTCTTAGAGAATTTCACCTCAGCCGGGCCGCGCCTGACCACTGCAATGGCTTCGGCAACTTTTAGATCGCGGATCAGCCAGTGGGCGACGTCCATCATCACATTCCCTGCCCCTACCAGGGCAACCTTTTGCCCGATCGGGTATTTTTGGGAGCTGAATGGCGGCAGCTTGTTATAGTGGTACACCAGGTCCTTGGCGTGGAAAACGCCCTCCAGGTCCTCGCCTGGCAACCCGAGCCACTTGGTGCCCTGCGCCCCGATGGTTGCCAGGATTGCCTGGAAGCCCATTCCACGCATATCTGCCAGGCTGAGCCCCGAGTCATTCCCTATCTTTACAAATCCATAGTAATCAATCTCTGGCAGTGACAGGATCTGGTTGAATTGTTTGCGTAAACCCTCTTTCATTTTGTGCTTATCAGGATAAATCCCATATTCAGCCAATCCTCCCGGCTTTATATCGCGATTGAGCAGAACGACATGCATCCCCTGGGAAGCCAGCAGGCGCGCTGCGAAGATACCTGCCGGTCCTGCCCCAATTACCGCCACCTGGTATCTCTTAGCCTGGCTGTTCACGCCACCATCCTCCACTCCGCTGATTTTGGAATCGTCACTGCGATGCCATCACTGAGACAAACCGCCACTTCATGCTCCTGTGAATACAAAATACTTACGGTGGTTTGCTCATTGGATCGATTTCATTATATATAGTTCCAGAGCATTCTACAAGTGCCCATATCGGCTGAGGCGGGCTTCGCTCCTGCGTGGCTTGCTCTTCTGTTATATAAAATTCCTTGTATTGCAGACTGTGCTATATTGTGGAACTAAAGTTGCAACTAGTGCTTTGTCAAGGCTCAAAGCAGAATTTGAAATTGAGACTCATCAGCCTGGACAAAGCTTAAAGTGTTCCGTTTCCAGCTTGATCAATCCGAATTATCAGGTTTGACGGAACACTAAGTACAGTCACAAAACTTTTGAAGGGTGGCGCTTCGATTATCACCTTGGATAATACCTGAACATCTAACAGAATTTATGTGACTGTACTTACGTGAGTACCTCAAACCTGACCAATACTCTATCGAGGAGACTGCTCGTGGACCAATCCGCTGAAACTCCCCAAGAATTACCCAACTCAGGCTTTCCCGCCTTCCCGGAAACTGCCTCAACAGAGCTGAGGCCAGCAGAGTGAGGCCAACAGAACAGAAGTCTGCTGATCCCCAGCCGGCCGCCTCCAGCGCGCAGCCTGGCGTACCTCGCTATATCTGGCAAGGAAAAGTCGGTCCGGCTTTCTGGACGATCGCCAGCCTGCTATCTTTGACCCTTAACGTCGCGCTGATCGTGGCCGTAATCATCCTGGCGCGCCACATCCTCGCTGTCAAAGATTTGGTTTCCGTTCAGCTGGTGGACGGTCTATATCAGAATTTTGTCAAGATGGATCAGGCCAGCATCTCCACTACCGTGAAGGTGAAAGATACGATTCCGGTCGTGTTCGATCTGCACACTAAAACTGAAACGACCGTCAGGCTAACTCGGCCAACGCGGATCAAGAATGCAGTAGTCAATGTCCGCACAGGCGGGCTTTCGATATCAAATTCTTCCGCCAATATCACCCTGCCTGCGGGAACCAACCTGCCCATCGCCCTGGATATGGTGGTCCCGGTCAGCACGACGATACCGATCGAGCTTTCCGTGCCGGTTAACATCGCCCTCGACCAGACCGAGCTGCACGAGCCGTTTGTGGGCTTGCAGGAGGTGCTCACACCCTACCGGGCGCTGCTCGCCCAGGTGCCGGCTTCCTGGAAGGATACCCCTCTATGCAAACCAGCAACCTACAAACTGTGTGCCTGGTTATTTAAGCCTGATTAACGAAATTCAATCGCTATCTACATCGATCAATTTCTTAGCGACTTTCAGCCGATTGGCGAGAATGCGATAAAATAAGCCGGGAATTACGCGGGCGAACGGGGAAAATCCATTCCCTGGCGTGCGGCGTAAATCTTTCCCATAATCCATGCTCAGGAGAGGGTATGTCCGAGACAGTCACCCATACCAGGCTGTCGAATGGCCTCCTGGTTTCATTAAAAGAAATCCATACCTCCCCGCTGATCAGCCATTGGGTCTGGTACCGGGTAGGCTCGCGCAATGAGCGCCCCGGAACGACCGGCATATCCCATTGGGTCGAACATATGCTCTTCAAAGGGACGCCTGCCTACCCCAGCCAGCTCATTGACCGCGTGATCTCGCGTGAAGGCGGCATCTGGAACGCCTTCACCTACCTGGATTGGACCACGTTCTTCGAGACCATGCCGGCTGAGACCATCGAGCTGGCCATGCAGCTGGAAGCCGACCGTATGGTCAATTCATTATTTGACCAGGAGGAAGTCGCAGCGGAGCGCACCGTCATCATATCTGAGCGCCAGGGGAACGAAAATGAGCCCTTATTCCGCTTGGGCGAGCAGATGCAAGCCATGTCTTTTATGGTGCATTCCTACCACCACGAGATTATCGGAGACCTGGCAGACCTGGAGACGATCCAGCGCGACGATCTGTACGGGCATTACCGCCGCTATTACGTTCCCAGCAATGCAATTCTGGCGATCGCGGGTGATTTCGAGACCGGGGCCATGCTCGACCAGGTCCAGCGAATTTACGAGCCCATCCCCGCCGGCCAACCCCCAGCAGCAGCCACCCGCCCCGAGCCGGCTCAGCACGGTGAGCGCCGGGTCACCGTCGAAGGACCCGGTGAAACCATCTATATCCAGGCTGCCTACCACGTCCCGGTCGCTACCCATCCGGATTTCTTCCCGTTGACTGTCCTGGACAGCCTGTTCAGTGGTGCGAGCAGCCTGAACGTATTCGGCGGCAGCCTCTCGAACAAGACTTCGCGCCTTTACCGTACCCTGGTTGAAAAAGAGCTGGCGGTCAGCGTGGATGGCAGCCTGCCAGCCACCATCGACCCGTACATGTATACGATCACAGCTATCGTCCACCCGCAGAAATCCGCCGAAGATGTGATCCGCGCAATCGATGAAGAGATCGAGAAGGCGCAGAGCTCCGCTCCGAGTGCCAGCGAGCTCGCCCGAGCGGTCAAACAAGCGCGGGCGTTGTTTGCCTACGGCAGCGAATCCGTCTCAAACCAAGCCTTTTGGCTGGGCTTCGCCGAAATGTTCGCTTCCTATGACTGGTTCACCACCTATCTGGATCAGCTGGCAGCAGTGACGCCCGAAGATGTCCTGCGGGTTGCCCAGACCTATTTACGCCCGCAAAACCGCATCCTGGGCGTGTACCTGCCCACGCATGACGGCGCCCCCCTCGATGACGCTGGTCCAGATGACACGCTTAACGGCTAAACCCCTGATACAACGGAGATCCTTTTGAAATTCGCCGCTCCTTCTTCCACCCAAGACTGGCATTACGCGCTTCCCGGACCCGAAAATGTCACCCGGCAGAAACTGCCCAATGGAATTATCTTTCTGGCGCGCCCCAACTTTGACAGCCCATCGGTTGTGTTGAGTGGTTACATACTGTCTGGCAGCCTTTCCGACCCGGACGAGAAGCTCGGCCTGGCAGATTTTGCTTCTTCCGCGCTGATGCGCGGGAATACCAGACGTGATTTCCAGCAAACTTACGACGCTCTCGAATCGGCAGGCGCCCGCCTGGGGATCAACGGCGGCATCCATGTCACCAGCTTCAGTGGAAAAGCCCTGGCTGAAGACCTGGACCTGCTCCTGGATATACTGAACGACAGCCTGCGTTATCCCACATTTCCCACAGACCAGGTGGAGCGCTTGCGGGCTCAGCTGCTGACTGGCCTGGCCATCCGCGCCCAGGATACCGGCGAGATGGCTTCGATGCTCTTCGATGAGATCGTCTACGTAAACCACCCGTACCGCCGCCCCAGCGACGGCTATCCGGAAACCATCGCAGCCATCACCCGCCAGGACCTGATCGACTTCCACGCCAGGAATTACGGCCCGCGCGGCATGGTCGTTGGCGTCGTTGGCGCGGTCGACCCCGAGTACGCGTTCCAGCGGGTAAGTGCAGTGCTGGGAGATTGGGAAAACCCGCAGCAGCCCGATCCTCTAGGGCTTCCGGGGCTGGTGCCTTTGAAAGCGACCACCACCCGCCATTGGGAGATCCCGGGTAAATCCCAAGCGGATATCGTGCTCGGCGTTGCCGGGCCGCCGCGGCTGTCTCCGGACTTCATGGCAGCCTCGCTGGGAAACAGCGTGCTCGGCCAGTTCGGGATGATGGGTCGTATCGGCAAAGTTGTGCGCGAGCAGGCCGGGCTGGCTTATTATGCCAGCAGCAGCCTTACCTTAGGCGTTGGACCGGGTCCCTGGAACGTTTCTGCCGGGGTGGCCCCGGGCAACGTCGAGCGGGCAGTCGACCTGATCCAGCAGGAAATCGTGCGCTTCACCAGCGAGCCGGTCAGTACCGAAGAGCTGGCTGACAGCCAGGCCAACTTTATCGGGAGGCTGCCGCTCACCCTGGAATCGAACTCGGGTGTGGCGGCGGCGCTGGTCTCCCTGGAGCGCTTCGGCCTCGACCTGGATTACTATCTGCACTACAAGGACGATGTGCTATCCGTTACCGTGGAAGACGTCCTGGAAACTGCACGCCGCTATTTCGACCCACAGCGCCTGGCGGTCGCCAGCGCTGGCCCTTAGGTCCGGGCAGGCAGCCGCCGCGGATGGAGAGTTAAGATGCCTACCCTGGCTACCGGTATAGACCTGATCGAGATCGAGCGCTTGCAGGAGACCATCCGGCGCTACGGCGAGCGCTTTCTGCAGCGCGTCTTCACCCCCGGCGAGCTTTCCGAGGTGGCGGGGAACTCCTCTTCGCTGGCAGCCCGTTTTGCCGCCAAAGAAGCGGTGGCGAAGGCGCTGGGCACCGGCATCGGCCCGGTGAGCTGGCGCGAGATCGAGATCCTGCGCGGCCCGGCGCGCCAGCCGATGCTGCACCTGCACGGCGCTGCCCGGCGGCTGGCGGACGAGCAGGGGCTGACCCTCTGGTCGCTCAGCCTCAGCCATACCCACAGCGTGGCGGTGGCTTCCGTCGTCGCCCTCAGCGGGTAAAGGAATATATGGTTTCTTCTATGGATTCCGCTAGACTTTCAGCTCAGACTCGGATGGTTTTGGCTTGCGGGTTTTGTTCTTCACCCATTCATAGACGGCGGGCGAGACTGAAAGCGCAACGATAGCGATGATCACGAGCTCGAAATTATTCTTCACGAAGGGCAGATTTCCGAAGAAATAACCGGCAAAGAGAAACAATGTCACCCAGGCGATCCCGCCGATGAAGTTGTAGCTGATAAAGCGACCGTACGTCATCTCCCCCACGCCAGCCACAAACGGTGCGAATGTGCGCACGATCGGTACGAAGCGCGCCAGGATGATCGTTTTACCGCCATAGCGCTCGAAGAATTCGTGGGTGCGGTCGAGGTATTCTTTTTTCAGGAAGCGCACCTCGCCGCTGAAAGCGCGCGGCCCCACGAAGTGCCCGATCCAGTAGTTGACAGTATCGCCCAGGATTGCCGCCGCGCACAGGATCACCCAGAGCACGCCGATACTCAGCGGAGAGCCGAGCGCCGGGGAAGCGAAAGTGCCCGCAGCAAACAACAGCGAGTCGCCCGGCAGGAATGGCGTGATCACCAGGCCAGTTTCCATGAAGATGACCAGGAACAGCAGAACGTAGGTCAATGTCCCGTAGGTCTGGATGACCACGCTCAGGTACTCATCCAGGTGTAAAAACAGGTTGAACAGTTCTCTTAGAAAATCCATATCCGCGCGATCGATGAAATAACTTTAACTGAGCGGCACTAGTGTTCCGTCTAACCTGATTATTTAGCTTGAATAAGTAAGAAACGGAGCACTAGCGGCAGCAACGGCGCATTATAGCATGCTTTTCCGGCGGTGATAGGCGTTGAGCCATAACAATACTGCAAATGAGCCGCCCGCCAGGAAGATCAAAACATACGGAGCCAGCGTCCCAATGGTTAACCATGCGGAGGCAGGATTCGCGCCCGGCTGGGATTTGAGCACTTCCGTGATCGAGGAGATCAGGCTGAAGGCATTCCACGAGCCATGGATGAGCACTGCCAGCAAATAAACCGCGCCCAAGCGCAGATACCGGTTCTGATTCCACGCCAGCACGAGCGCCCAGCCCATCAGCGAAGCGGTGAATATGTGAATGGAGGCGGTGCCGATGCGGGCAGTGGTGACAACCAGCCAATCGGTGGTCGGCGTGGTCAGCAGAAGGTTTTCGAACAGCGCGTACCCGGCCCCGCTGAGCGCTCCCAAGGCGAATCCGGCTGCGGGCCGCAGCGTCCGCCCCGCCATTAGCCAGACGCCGATTGGCTTGATCGCTTCCTCGATCAGGGGGACAATGATCGAAGCGAAGCCCAGTATCCCCAGGATTACTCCCGGGCGGGTGAGGTAAGGAGCCAGCGTCTCCATCGCCTTGTCCGGGGAGCTCCGCCCTGCCGCCAGCTCCCGGGCAAAGGTATTGAGCTTCTCCAGCAGCAGCGGCTGGCTGCTGACGGCGGCAATTACCAGGACGACGCAGCCGACCAGGGCCAATGTCTCGAGGGTTGCTATAAGCGCAGGACCCAATACCAATCCGCTATCGAATACTCCCCAGGCTCTCTGCTGCGTGCCCAGCGGGAGGCGGCGTGTTACCAGGTAAACCAGCCAAAGCACGGGGAGACCAACTGCCAGCAGCTGCAAGGCTGGCAGGAAAAGGTCAGCCAGGCTGCCGCGCTGGATGATCCATTCACCCAGGAGCAAGATAAACGGCGCGGCAATGATCACCAGCCCGCCAACTCGCAGAGGGAGCAGGGGCAGGCGCGACGGCTGCGGGATGCGCCCGTTGAGGCGCGCAGGGAGAACCAGATCGAGGGCAGCAGCAGGACCGCGCTGCCAGCCATCGCCGCGGAAAAGACCAACATTGGCAGCCGGGTTTCGCCGCCCTGGGTTATGCCAAAGACGAGGAATCCAAAAGCCAGCAGAAGCAGTCCCAGCGCGGCCAGCAGGCACAGGGTGAACTGCAAGATGCTCGGCCAATGGATTGCGGGCTCTACGCCCGGCGTATCTGAGCCTGCAGGGTTTGGGCTTGCGGGCTCAGATACTGAAGGCTCGCTCGGTAGTTGTGAATTGGCTGTGCCGGCAATATTCATGGCAGTGGGGTAGGCAGGTCTGTAAGCGCAACCGGTAAAGCCGGCAGCGCTATTTTTCGGTAATCACCACGCTGAAAATCTTATCCCCGGTCTCAGCTACCAGGGATTGGGACGGATTGCGTTCTTTCAGTTTTTCTACCACGTCCATGCCCGCGATGACCCGCCCGAAGATCGTATACTTTCCATCCAGGTCGGGCGTAGGCGCCATCGTGATGAAAAACTGGCTGCCGTTCGTTCCCGGCCCGGCGTTAGCCATGCCCACCATACCCGGCTTGTCGAATTTCAGCCCCGGGACAATTTCATTGTCGAAGGCATAGCCCGGCGAGCCGAAGCTGGTTCCGGTAGGATCGCCGGCCTGGGCGACAAACCCGGGCACCACCCGGTGGAAGGTCGTCCCGTCGAACCAGCCGTGTTGGGCCAGGAAGATGAAGTTGTTCACCGCCATGGGCGCATCCTCGGCGAGCAGCTCGAGGACGATATCCCCTTTTTCCGTCTTAATGGTCGCCTGGTACTGTTTGCTGGAATCGATCTGCATCGGCGGGCAGGTATCGAACTGCTTATCCGCAAGCAGCTTCAATTGGATGATGGCTTCCAGGTTTGCATAGCTGAGCGGACCGCTGTATATTTCACCGTCGACCAGCAGGAAGGGCGTGCCCGGCATGCCCGAGGCAACCCCCTGGTCCCAGGCATCTTGCGCCTGTTTGACCAGCGCCGGGCTGTTCAGGTCGCTCTTGAAACGCTCGACGTCCAGCTTCAGCTCCCCGGCGCGCTCCGCCAGCCAGGTCTCGAACTGCTGCGGGTCCATCTGCTCCCATTCTTTCTGGCGGCTGAAGAGCTGGTCATGCATCTCCCAGAATTTGCCCTGCAGCCCGGCGGCTTCGGCAGCCTGGGCGCTGAGCGCAGCTTTGTCGTGGATCGAGGTCAGGGGGAAGTGGCGGTAAACGACGCGCAGGTCCGCGGGAAAATTTTGCTCGAGCAGCGCCATCACCGGCTCCAGGCCCGCGCAGCCTGGGCACATGAAGTCGCTGTACTCGACGATGGTCACCCTGGCGTCCTCGGGTCCTATTTGCCAATCTTTTGCGTTGACCGCTGGGAAGCGCGATTCCTGGGTAGGCCCGGGAGCGGGGTTGCGGCTGACCACCGTGCACCCTGGCGGCACCGGTGAGCCGCTCGGGGTCGCGGTCAGGCGAAGGGCTGCCGTTAGGCGCGGGGTTGAGCCGAGGGGTGCCGCCTGGGTCGGAGGCGCCCCGGTCGCCGCGAATGAGCTGACCTGGCTCGGCCTGCTCGGCTGGCAGGCGGCGAGCAGCATTGCCACACCAACCAGAAGGTACACACCGCGTTTGATCATCCCTGTAATTTGTCTCCTCTAAAGCCTGAGCTAATTTTACCAGTCAATCCCTTCCGTTAATTTTGGGATTGCACTGCCCGGTACAGCTGGTCCACCGACCACATCCAGGCGACCCGCTTGAGAAACACTGTCAGTGAAGGACTCTGGGCGCGCAGCTTTCTCACGGCTGCGCCGACCGGGTCCTCACCCGCCGCGCCGCCGGGCTGGTCGGCGTATGCGCCGTGGAAAGCAAAATAAGCCTGGTTGAGCTTGCGGATCTGGTACCCGTGGTCCCAGAAGAGCTGCCTGCGCTGCTCCATGTAGGCTTCCGCCTCGTCGATTTTCCCGGCTGCCAGCATCTGATCGGCGGTTTCGCGGGTGATACGCATCTCTTCATTGAAATCAAATTCTATAGGCGCAGGCGCAGCTCCCGGCTGGGGAGCAGCCGGCGGCTGGGCGGGGGCCTCGGGCGGCACGAGCTCCGGGTAATAGCGCTTCAGCACCTCTCGTCCGATTTCCTTGCCGGAAATATTGGCGACGGTCTCGTTCATCGTTCTGAGCTCGGGCGATCCGAAATAATTTATCCCCAACGGTCGCAGGGTGAGGAAATTGTGCGTCCACTCGTGCGAGACGACCTCCAGCAGCCAGCTCAGGTCGCTGGTCTGGTAAACCATGGTCGGGTACACTCCCACCCCACCGATCGGGACCACCAGGGAGGAGACGCCCAGCGTCTTGTCCACTTTCGCTTCCAGGGCTTCCTGCTGGTCTACGCTCAGATCGGGCAGCAGGGAGATATCGGCGTCCTGGCGGATCACGTTGCGCGGTGAGATGATCAGCGCCATCGGCAGGGGGGTGCTGTGGTACAGGATCGGCGGCAGGGCCTGCCCGCCTAAAGTGAGGCCGGCGCCTTTGACCACCTCGGCGATCTGCCCCTGGAGGATGGCTTCAGCCAGCGGGCCGAGCTGGCTGCGCTGGGCGTACAGCCCGCTCAGCTTCTGGCGCACCCCTGTCTGAAGCCTCCAGCGGGTCCTTGACGCCAGGGTCGGTGTAGAGGGTTTCCAGCTCGCCCTCCCCCTGCTGGATGTGGGTCACCAGGTCCAGGTAATCGAGCACCACACTTTTGCGCCCGGTATCCGGCAGGTAGGCATCGCTGCTCAGCGCGCCCTGGCTCAGCTTGTTCTTCAGCGCGGTCAGCATCCAGCCGACGTAGTCGAACTCCACCTGGCGGGTAAAGGCCCGGGCGCGCTCGCCCACGTCCCCGGGGGGGAGGGCGCTGCTCCCCAGAACCGCTGCCACCAGCAGCAATACTGCCAGGATGCCCGAGGTTCGCTTGAATGTACGGAGGGAATGCACGGCGGCGATTGTACCATGCCGGCTTTATGCGGTTGGCTGACGCAACCCGGTTCTCAGCCAGCGCTAAACATGGAAATCAAGTGGAGTTCTTTTGATATTACGCCTTTGATAAATCTTATAGCAAATGCATAGGTTGGGTGAGGGTATGCTGCGAGCAATTTGACCTGTTAAACTTCACCCCGAAACCCAACAAAATATCCTGATGTTGGGTTTCGCTTTGGATGCTAAAGATTTACGCTGTGAATAAACCGCTCAACCCAACCTACCAGCCTGGTGGGGTTCCGTGAACTCGAACTCGGCACACTCCCCTCGACGAGTTCTTATTCACCGGTAAGGGTTGATTATTTTTAGGCCACGCACCTGCTGGTCATCTTGAAAATCTTCTGAGTACAGCACCTCACACCCTCCTCGAAGTGCCGCAGCGAGTATCAATGAATCATAGAATCAGTATTTGGTTTCGGCTTGAAGCTCGAGGCAGCTCTCATACAGAGCCAGGTCCGGGTAAATCTGGCAGAGGGGGTTCAGCACCAGCCGCAGGTATGCCTTGGCGTCCTCAATCCTCATCGGGGTAGCAAATTTCAGCGTTGCTACGTTCAGAAATTCCTGTATCACCTGAGTGCTGATGATCCCCAGCCCTTTATTTAATGCATCCTGGATCAGCGCCAGCGCACGTTCTTGCTTTAATGGCTGGCGGCTGTCAAATGAATAAACAAAAACATTGGTATCGATAAAAAATTTAGCGCTCATTCATTTCATCTCGTCGAAATGAGCGCCCGGGCTGGACATAGTCGAACTGATCCATCAGGACTTCAAATGCTTCCGCGGTCTCGGGGCGTTCTACATACTTTTCCAGCCACCGGCGGAACTCGTCATTCAACGTGGTCCGCTCGGTTGCTGCTCGCTCACGTGCCCTGCGGATCAGGTCTTCCTCAGCACTGAAGGTAAGTATTCTTTAACATTTGCCGCCTCCGTTATCAGTTTCTACACTAGAAATAGTGTACACAGGTTATCGTGTAGTGTCAAGCTGGAATTTTCTAATAAAAGCCACAACCGGAATGCGGTCTCCTCACCGTTCCACCCAAGGACTGCACTCCGCCGGCGCTGGGCGCCCAACAACATGCCTCAACGTTGGGTTTCGCTTTGGATACTACAGATTTACGCTGTGAATAAACCGCTCAACCCAACCTACCAGTTGATGAGGATCTTCCGGTGCGAAAATAGAAATCGGTCATCTATTGACCGATTTCGACTGACTTCTGGATTTCCTGCTCCTCAATCTTCCCGGATCCTAATTTCCCTTTCAAACCGGGGCTTGCAGCTTCTCAAAATACTGTTTGCGGAACTTGGCGACCTTCGGAGCAATGACTACCTGGCAGTAGGGCTGGTACGTATGCTCCTGGAAATAATTTTGATGGTAAGCCTCTGCCTTATAGAAGACCTGGAATGGCTTCAGCTCGGTCACGATCGGCTTATCCCAGACCCGCGCCGCGGCGATTTCTGCCATAACCTGCTCGGCGACCTCTTTCTGCTCCGCGGAATGGTAGAAAATTGCTGAGCGGTACTGCGTCCCTACGTCTGCTCCCTGGCGGTTGAGCGTGGTCGGGTCGTGGATGGTGAAGAACACCTGCAGTAATTCGCGGTAAGAAACCAGCGCGGGATCGAAAGTGATTTGCACGACCTCGGCATGCCCGGTTGAGCCGCTGCAGACGAGCTGGTAGGAGGGATCCACAACCGACCCGCCTGCATAGCCCGATTCAACCTTCAGCACGCCCTTTAACTGCTGATAAACCGCTTCCAGGCACCAGAAGCAGCCCCCGGCTAACGTAGCCAGTTCTCTACCGGTCTTGTCAGGCGAAATGTTCCCGTTTGCATTCATGTTCTGTTCCTTTCTCTCTTTGGGGTACAGTAGATATTTTATCTAAAATTATCAAATTTCTCTTAAATATTTATGAACAAAGTATTACGAAACGAGGTCTGGCAAATGATTTAGTATCTATTCGAAAATGGATGCGGACCCCTTCGTATTTTCGGACAGGTCCTTATACCTTTACTGGTTATAATGGACACGACCTGGAAATTCGCAAATCGATTGTTTCCAGGAATCTGGGAATAGGAGCAAGCCATGAATCTGCGCGTGCTCGTCCTGGGTGCGGGGTTCGGCGGACTCGAGCTCAGCACGCTGCTCTCTGAGGCGCTCGGGGAGCGCCTCGATCTCACCCTGATCGACAAGAATGACTCGTTTATCTTCGGCTATTCGAAGCTCGACGTGATGTTCGGCAAAAAGACGACCGACGCCGTGCGCCTGGCTTACCGCAGCATCGCCAGGCCCGGTGTACGCTTCCGCCAGGAAACCATCACCGCGATCGACCCGGAACGGCGTCGCGTCACCACCCAAAATGGGACGTACGAGGCCGACGTGCTGGTCGTTGCGCTCGGCGCCGATTACGACCCGGACGCCACCCCGGGGCTCCTCGCTGGCGGTAACGAGTTCTACTCCGTCGCCGGCGCCGAGCGCTTGCGGGAAGTGATTCCGGCATTCACCCAAGGCCGGGCAATCGTCGGCGTGACCTCGACCCCGTTCAAGTGCCCGCCGGCGCCGAGCGAAGCGGCGCTGCTGCTGCACGATTATCTCACCCAGAGCGGGGCGCGCGACGCTCTGCGAGATCAGCCTCGTCATGCCGTTCGGCATCCCGATCCCTCCATCGCCTGATACTTCCAAGGCGCTGATCGCCGCCTTCGCCGAGCGGGGGATCAGCTTCATCCCGGACCGGCTCGTGCGCGCGCTCGACCCGGCGCGGCGGGTTGCAATCCTTGACGATGGCAGCGAGCTGCCCTACGACTTGTTCCTCGGCATCCCGAAGCACCGCGTCCCAGACGTGGTCGCAGCCAGCGGCATGACCGTGGACGGCTGGATCCCCGTCAATCCGCAGAACCTGCGGACGCGCTTTCCCGGCGTGTATGCGATCGGAGACGTGACCAGCGTCGGGACGCCGAAGGCGGGTGTGTTTTCCGAAGGAGCCGCACGCGTCGTCGCCGCAGAGATAATCGCGGAAGTGCTGGGCGGCGAAGCGACCCGCGGCGTACGATGGGGCGGGGTCCTGCTATATCGAGTTTGGGGGCGAGCGCGTCGGGCGCGTGGACGTGAACTTCCTCTCCGGGCCTTCCCCCACGGGGAGCTACAGCGAGGCCTCCACCGCTCTATCCGCTGAGAAGCAGCACTTTGGCGCCAGCCGCCGGAAGCGCTGGTTCGGGTTGGATTGAGGTGTAAGCATGGCACAAGCAGAGAGCGACCTGCCGAAATTGGCCAGCCCGGCTCAACGGGCGCTCGCCGCGGCGGGGATCACGCAGCTTGTCCAGCTGACCAGGATGAGCGAAGCGGAGCTTGCCCGGCTGCACGGCATCGGGCCGAATGCGATTAAGACGCTGCGGCTCGCCCTTAGCGAGAAGGGGCTATCGTTTCGGCCTGAAGAAAAGTGAAATCGAAAATAAGAGGATAAATCCGAAGGAGAATGTCTTCAAACATGTTCGCCAGGAATAAACTCTCTTATTGGGGCGGCGCAGCCCTCATGCTCGGTAGCTTGCTGTTTTTTGTGAACAAGATCAACGAAATGAGCCGCCTCTTTTTTTCAAGATGGATGCCAGATGTGATTTCAGGGCAGAATATGCTGCTCATACTCTTTGGGCAGGTGGCCTTGATCGCCGGGTTTACTGCTTATTACTTGCTCTATGCCAATCGAGCCGGGCGCTTTGGCAAGATCGGGCTGCTCCTGTTCTGCGGCGGCGGGATTCTGCTGGCAGTCGGTCACGTTGCATTCATGCCTGTAATCCCCTCTGATTTGTTTGTACTCGTTATCCTTGGGGTTGCAGCCGCGATGTCATTGGGTTGATCCTGTTTGGCGTAGCAAACTTGCGTAAGCCGATCTTAACGCGCTGGCAGTGGCTGCCTTTGGCAACTGGACTGATGGGGTTTATTGGCTTTTTCCTGTTCAGCGGCGAGGAGATAACGGCTGTCTTCCTCGTGTTCCGCACACTGTTTGCCCTGGGTCTTTTCGGGCTTGGCCTGATCATGTGGCTGGAAGCGCCTGTCCAGCTGGAAGTTGTCCGCTGATCCAATTCTGGATTTTGATGTAGGAGCTGAAAAATCTTATGAAACCTTCTGAGCTCATCGACCAACAGATTGCCGACCTTCCCGACTGGCGCGGTCAGATGTATACACGGCTGCGCCAGGTCATCGGCGCAGCTGACCCCAATCTAACCGAGGAGTGGAAATGGGGCACGGCAGTGTGGACGAACAAGGGTCTGGTTTGTGCTGTTGCGGCTTTCAAAGGCCACGTTAAGGTTAACTTTTTTAAAGGATCTTCCCTCCCTGATCCATCCGGTCTGTTCAACAGCGGCCTCGATGCTAAGGCCATGCGCTCCATTGACTTCGTTGAAGGCGACAGCATTAATGAGCCGGCTCTTCAGGACCTGGTGCGCGCGGGTATAGCCTACAATAAATCCGGCAAAAAATGATACGGGGTCCCGTAGCTTAGAATATCAGCTGCCAATAGCCGACATCCAGCCATTTGCCAAATTTGTACCCCACCTCTTTAAAGTGGGCGACTTTCTGAAACCCGAACTTCTCATGCAGCCGGGTGCTGGCTTCGTTGGGTAAGGTAATGCCGCCGTTCACCACGTGAAACCCCTGTTGGCGCAGACCAGCCAGCAGGCTCTCGTACAGCTGCGAGCCGTAGCCAACCCCCAGCTCAGCATGATCGACGTAAACCGTGCTCTCGACTGAGTACCTGTAAGCGGAGCGGTCTTTCCACCTGGAGGCGTAGGCGTATCCGACGACCCCACTGGCGGCCTCTGCCACCAGCCAGGGTAGAGAAGCAGAAATAATCTTATCCATGCGCTCGGCCATGGCCTGAGCGGTTACAGTCTGCTCCTCAAATGTAGCCACCGAATTGAGAATAAAATAATTGTAAATCTGCGCGATGGCCTCGGCATCAGCCGGTAAGGCAGGGCGGATCATAGGTTCTCCTTGTAGTTTATTTAGCGGCTGCTGATATTGTCTCTAATTCTCTATAATCCTCACTAATTCTACTTAATATCACCAAATTCCTCTTCAGGTTTCACGGACAAAATGTATCTAATTGGTTAGAATGAGTAGTGTGAACCCGCTTTTACTGATCCGGCGCTGCGAAGCTGGCGAGGCTGACGCAATCGAAGAGTTTGTGTACACCTACCAGCCTACTGCCTATCGTCTGGCTATCTCCATACTGGACGATCCGGACGAGGCGGCACGAAGCCGCGGAGGACGCCCTGGTAACCGCCCTCGACCACCTGGACACCTATCGGGGTGAAGCGGCGTTCACCACCTGGCTGTATGCAGTCACTCTCAACCTCTGCCGGGGGCGCTTGCGCAAGCGCCGTTCTCACGAACGCCTGGCGCGCGACTCTGCAGGATGTATTCCACCTGCATGATGAGGCCTGGCACCCCGAGGCCATGGTTCAAAAGGTCGAGGAAGACGCCGCCCTGTGGAGCGCCATCGGGCGGCTGGCTGATTTGGAGCGTGAAGTCATCGTCCTGCGCTACTATCACGACCTGTCGATCGCCAACATCTCGAAAGTGACAGGCGTCAGTGAGCGCACCGTACATAATCGCCTGAGATCTGCGCACGAACGCCTGCGCAGCCTGCTTAAGAAGAGGATAGCGTTAGATGAAAGTGCTCTCGCACAATCGCGCCCGCCGCTTGCTGAATATCCCGGAAGAAGATCTTTCCGCGAACCAGCAGGCTGAGCTGGCAAACCACCTGGCTGGCTGCCCTGAGTGCCAGGCGTATGCCGCTGACCTGCGGAGCCTCCAGCGAGTCCTTGTGCGGGCTATGGATGCCCGCTGGGATTACTGGCATCCATCACCGGCAGCCAGCCAAGCAGTCCAGCGACGCTGGAAGGAGAAAAAAATGAAACGACAAACTGTAAAGCTCATTGCCGTAGTGGTTGGCATAGCTGCCGTTCTCTTATTGATTTTCTACGGTCCGGGGCTGCTTCCGATCATCCTTTGCTGGAAGGCGTGCCCCCCACTGCGACCCAGGTGCCGCCTACTGAAACCAATCGGCCACCCACTGCAACTCAAACGCCATCGGCAGGCGTAGAAATTTCGCCGCGGAGGAGTCTGGCTGCCCACACTCGCATGATCTTAGGTTTGGATTTCAGCGCGGATGGGAAGCTCCTGGCAACAGGCGGTTGGGATGGAATTGCAAAGATATGGGATCTATCCACCAACCAAGCAGTCCAGGTTCTCAATGGTATGGACGGAAATGCGGATGATGTCGCCTTAAGCCCGGATGAGGCTACTCTGGCAGTATCTTACGAGTTTGGCCTAACCAAGCTGTGGGATACCAAGACTGGCAAGGAGCTGCTCAGCCTGCCCTACAATAAGTACGCAACTTGCGTCACCTTCAGTCCGGATGGCAAGCTCCTGGCGGTCGGTTACTACGACGGAACTGCCCGTTTGTGGGATTTGCAGACCGGTCAAATCGTCCATAGCTTGGAAGGACATTCGGATGTAGTCGATGGCGTTGATTTTAGCCCGGATGGCAAGCGCCTAGTTACTTCAAGCGCTGATGCCACGGCAAATGTCTGGAACGTTGCCACAGGTGAGGAATTGCTGACTTTCTAAGCGATCCGGTCTAGCACATACATTTTCGGGAAGATTCAGCCCGGACGGAAAACGGATCGTCACTGTTCGCAGGAATTCGAAGGGTGGAGTGTGGGATGCTGCAACCGGTGACTTATTGTTCGAGCTGAACGGTCACACAGGCGATATTTACGATGTGGAATTCAGCCCAGATGGCAAGTTTATTGCCACCGCTGGCGAAGACGGCACCGCTCGCATCTGGGACGCCTCTTCAGGAGAACAGCTCTGGAGCCTGGTCGGTCACCAAGGGTTAGTAGGCAACGTAGAATTCAGCTCGGATGGTCAGAGCATCGTCAGCGCAGGCGAGGACGGGACAATAAAATTTTGGGATTGGACCCCTTAGACCGCTACCCGCCGGCCACTTGCATGGCGACTTGTGCCCACTGGAAGAGCCGCTCGGGCTGGTAGCGCACGGTGCTGATGTCTTTCAGGATAATCTCCAGCGGGCAGTTATACTCCTCGCAAATTTTACGGGTTGCCAGCAGGTCCGCCCGCACCGCCTCGGGATCGAAGGTATCGTAGGCCAGCAGCGCCGGGCTGGGCTTGCGCGAGAAGACAAATTCCCGCCCAATCGCTTCCGCGCCGCGCCTCTGGTTAGCCCACGGGCTCATCGATACCTTGCGGACGTGCGGGATCATGCGCACCTGCTCCATCTTCCGGTCCAGCGGGTCGCAGCAGCCGTAATAGACCAGGCCAAAACGCTCGCAAATTGGCTGGATATAATCCACCTCGTACTCTTTGAACATGCGCGGCGAGACCACGGAGAACATCTGCGCCAGACCGAACATCCAGATGTCCTTCGTGCGCGGTTTCTGCGGGTTGTAACCCGGGGCTGGCAGCTCGTCCGTGTATGCGCCGGTGCAGTGGATCAGGCTCTGCGGCTCGCAGAGCAGCCCCTGCTCCTCCAGCTGATCCAGCAGGCTCAGGTATCCGTCTGTCATGCGCCTGACCAGCCCGTGCATCAGGTCTGGCTGGTCGATCAGGGCATACAGGGCGTTCTCAACGCCCATCCAGGTAGCAATCGGATCCCACAGGGACAGATAGGGATCCATGCCCCAGGGGCGCACTTCCAGCAGCCCATCGAACAGCTCATGGGCGACTGCCAGTCGCCGGTCGGTTTCAGCGGGGTCATGGCTGATCTGGGGAATATGAACCTTCTGCAGATCATCCAATGTTTGGAATTGGTTCTTATACTTATGCGCTACCACCTCATTGTTCGGGTCGGTTACGGCGATATTTTCCTCGACCTCGATCCCGAATCCGGTGTTGCAGATCGCCTTGGGGACGCGGATGAACGATTCCACCACCCTATCCACCGGAAAATGCCTCCACTGGTAAAGAGTCCGCCGGAGGAATTCCTCATAACTGCGGCATTCGGGGTCAGTACAGCGCAGAATTAGCTCATCGCCGATGTTCATCTCATTCCAGCAAACCTGGTCGATCATCACCAGCGGGCGGGTTGGCTGGAGGCCGTTGAGCTGCCGCCAGAGGCTGCGTTTCTGCGCTTGCACCGGCAGGGCGGCGATTTCCGCCACTTGAGCGGCTAAATTCCGGATGAGGGCAACGTCTTGTTTATTCATCATCTGCAAATTTTAGCTTATATTGTGAATTTGCAGGTGGACTGACACACAGTCCTCTCCTTGCATAGCTTCGCCTCAATTGCCGCGCTTCGTGAATAAATTTCTTCTTTCACCCGCAGAAATGAAAGACTTTGGCAGTAAATTTCATGCATAATGATGGGTATTACCAGTAACAGAGAGAAACTTCATTCATTATCTGGGCAGCTGTGGTGGGTCATTAACGGAGGGACGCATGAGTATCAAGGTCTTGATTCCGCTTACCATGTTCATCATCCTGCTGAGTGCGTGCAGCGCTGCCCCGGAGATCCAGGCCAGCTATGATCCGGGGGCCCTGAAATTCGATGGGGACCGAGCCCTCGCGACTGAGACCGAGCTGGTCACCCGCTTCCCGGATCGTGCCGCTGGTTTTCCAAACAACCGCCTGGCAGCTGAGTGGATCAATGAGCGTATGAGCAGCCTGGGATGGCAATGTTACCTGGACGAATGGGAGATTATCAATTACAGCCATCCGACGCCTCTCACGAACGTCGTCTGTCGCTTACAAGGCGACTCCAACCGCGAGATTCTGGTCATCGCCCATCGCGACATGGCGCCGACCACAATTCAGGGGGCAGATAACGATGGCTCCGGTATGGCAATCCAGCTCCATTTGGCTGAGATCTTCGCGGCAGAAGGTCCGGCAGCCTTACACCCTGGTCTTCGTCTCCACCGACGCAGAAGAGTTGGGGATGGTCGGGAGCGGGCGATACGTCCAAACTCACCCCAACCCGAGCAATATCATTGCCGGATTCTCCCTGGATAACGTTGGGCGCCCGTATTACGATGGGGTCACCATGGAATTAACCGGACAGTACCGGAAATTCGGCCCGCTTTGGCTGGCGCTAACGGTCCGCGAGGCTGCCCTCCACACCGGCAATGAATGGAAGGTGAATATCACCGCCCTGCTGGACCAGATCACCGGGCAGATGGCGCCCATCTCCTTCATGGACGAGGGACCGCTGGTTGCGGCGGGCATCCCGGCTGTTGGGTATCGCCGCTCACGTACCCCCGGAACGTCACGATGAGGATTTCGACCGGTGGCATATGCCGGGAGACAACCTGGAGGCCCAATCGGCGGCAACGCTCGGGCACATCGGCCGCGTCTCCGAAGCGTTCATCCGCCAGCTGCAATCGATGCGGGATTTCCCCCAGGAATCTGGGCCATACCTGTTCTTTGAGTCCAGCAATCAGGTGCTGCGCGGTCTGCCGCTCTGGCTGATCTTCATCGGTTTCGTCGCCATCTTCTTCCTGGGCAGCGTCGTGACCGAGGGGACATCCCTGGCGGATAAATGGCGCGCCTGGCGCCAGGTCATCCCGCATTTCCTGGGCCTGTGGCTTCCCCTGCTGGCATTCGTTCTGCTGCTCTACTTATTCGTGGCATCTGGATTAATGCTTTCTTTCTACCGCTACCCCGCGATTACCAAAGACCCATACCTGACCCAGCCAAACTGGCCGGTCTTTGCGCTTGCGCTGGCGGGGTTGGTGGTCTTTTTGATCTTGGGGCGTTTCATTGCTCGCCGTTTCGGCAGCCCACCTCCAGACCCGCTGTTTGGGACGATCAAAAGCTTTGCCTTTTTCATCATCGGTTTGGGAGCGGTGTACGTTTTGGCGCTAAACCCGTTCTCTCTGCTGTTCTTCGTCCCCCTTCTGTTCTGGTTTTTGATCAAGGGACGGCATGGCGCTGGCAAAATCCTGGATGTAGTGTTCTTTTTGTTGGGCGGGCTGATGCTGTACGCATTGATCTACTACTTTGGTTTCGTGGGTTTGCGCTATAACTTCGCCTTCTTGTGGTACTTGCTGAATATGCTGGCTATTCGCATGGTCAGCTTCCCATCCATGATCGTGATCAGCGCCATTATCGCGGCCGGGATGGCGCTGGTCATCGAGCCACCCAGACCGGCAGCGGCGGGTGTTTAATTTGCACCTTGCCTCTGCCAGCACGCTACTCCATTAATGGTCAGCGCCGCGAGATGCAAGAATCGGCGATTACCCAGCCAGCGGCCCAGTACGGCTGCCAGCAGGTATTTGAGAATCACCATATCAAATCTGCTCTGGACTATCGGACCTGTTTAAACTTCCCCCAGCGCGTAGGCCACCGCCTGTTCCAGACCCATGGCCTCCCCTGTGCTCCAGGCGGATTGCAGGGCAGCTTGATCCAGTTGGAGGCGTATGCCGGCCATAGTGGCCTCGTAATCAGGGCGTTCGGATGGGCTCCATTTCGGAATGCAGGCGAGTGCGCAAAGCCTGTGCGGCACCCAACAGGCAGGCGGCGCGCTCAGGCTGGCGGCGCGCCACGGCCAGGGCTGCCAGGCATTCGAACTCGTGGGCGACGGCCGATTGGTGACCCAGCTCCAACCAGAGGGGGATGGTCTCGATGTAAATAGCCTGGGCCTCGTCCAATTCCCCCCGGCGGCGCAGGATGTGGGCCAGCTCGCTGCGCAGACCGGTGGTGAATACATTGTTTTTCAACCGGGCGCACAGGCGGATGCCCTCCTCCACTTCCCGGCGGATAGCAGGAAGATCTCCCTTAACCTGACCGGTCATCAAGGAGAAATATACATTTGAGGCGATTTGCCACGGATTGTTGATCTGGCGCGCCAGCCGGGCATGCTCCTGCATGTAGCCGGAGAGTGCAGCCAGGTCGCCCAGGTTGAAAGCGATCCTGGCAAGCGCTCCCAGGATAATACACTGCAGCCACACATCTCCGAGCTGGCGTGCCAGGGTGAAATCTTCTTCAGCGGCAGCCTGAAGCTGAGGAGTGTTTGCCTCAAAGTTCGCCTTCGACAGCACTTTTATGGCTAGAGCCAGGCAAAGAGCGTGTTGGTCTGCCGGAAGCGCATGCCCAAAATTCCGCCTCATTACTGAATTGGATGGCCGGGAGGCTTTGTCCCAGGTTGACGGCCAGCATCGCCGCCCCGCTGAAGAGGTAAGCCTGGATCGCCTGGCGCTGCCTGGCGGCCTGGTCCAGGCTGGCTCCGCTTTCTGCAGGCGGGGTGTCAGGCAGGCAGGTTACCGCCGTTCCCAGCCAGCGCAGGCCTTCCGTACCCAGTCCGCTTCCCATCCAATAAAATATCAGGCCCTTGGCCAGGATCAAAGCTGCCGGACTGCAGGTTCTCAGGCCCCATTCCAGGGCGGCGCGCAGGTTGTCCGCGTCGCGTCTCCAGGCGATCCATCCATTCCAGCATCTCGGCTGCCTGTAAATGCGGCTCTGCTTGTTCCACCAGGTGGGAGAAATACTCCAGGTGACGATCGCGTAATTGAGGAGCTTCTTCTGAAAGCAGCAGCTGGTCGAGGGCATACTGGCGGATGGTCTCCAACAGCCGGTAGCGGGCTTGACTGCCTTCCTCCCCGACCTGGATGAGCGATTTATTCACCAACCCTTCCAGCAAATCGAGAATTTCATATTCTGACAGCGACGTCTGGCTGGCTGAAGCGGGATCGGGATCAGTGCAGATCATTTCAACCGCTTCCAGGGTGAAGCCTCCAGTGAAAACCGCCAGGCGCCTGAGCAAGGTCTTTTCAGAGTCTGAAAGCAAGGTCCACGACCAGTCGATCAGCGCTTTGAGCGTCTGCTGGCGGGGCAATGCGGTCCGGCTCCCGCCGGTCAGCAAGCGGAAACGGTCATCCAGGCGGGATGCGATTTGGGTTGGGGTCAGCACCTTGACCCGCGCCGCAGCCAGCTCGAGCGCCAGTGGGATCCCATCCAGCCGGCGGCAGATCTGCGCCACAGCCAGGGCATTTTCCTGCTCCAGGCAGAAGGCCGGCGAAACGGCCTGGGCCCGCTCCACAAACAAGCGCACCGCTTCCGATTGCTCCAGGTCTGCCAAAGAATGGCTGCCGTCCTTGAAAGATGCCGGGGGGAGGGATAGGGAGGGGACTCGGAAGGTTACCTCCCCGGCGATGCCCAGCGCCTCCCGGCTGCTGGCCAGGATCTTTAGATTGGGGCAGGCATGCAGCAGATTGTCTGCCAATTGGGCGCAAGTCTCGATCAGGTGCTCACAATTATCCAGCACCAACAGCAAGGACTTATAGCGCAAATAATCGATCAAAGCCTCTAGCAAGCTGCGTCCGGGGGTCTCGCGCACGGTCAAAACGTTGGCGATAGCCTGCACAACGATTTGGGGGTCGGTCACAGGCGCCAGCTCTACCAGCCAGGCTCCCTGGGGGAACTGCTCCAGCACGGCCGCCGCGCCTTGCAGCGCCAGGCGGGTCTTGCCGGTGCCGCCAGGCCCGGTGAGGGTCAGCAGGCGTGTCCCGGTCAGCAGGCGTTCGACTTCGGATAATTCCTGTCCTCTACCGACAAACCGGGTGAGCTGAATGGGGAGATTGTTGGGGAGATTATTCAGCGATTTGAGGGCGGGGAAGTCTTGGAGCAAGCCGGGAGCAACCAGCTGGTAGAGGCGCAAAGGAGAGCGCAAGTCTTTCAAGCGGTGTTCGCCCATATCGCGCAAGCTCACCTCTGCAGGCAGAACGTTCTGGAGCAGATCGCGGGTGGTTTGTGAAAGTAATACCTGACCGCCATACGCGGCGGACATCACGCGCTGGGTGGAGGCCAGGGTGGTATAGCCTTCATGATACTTATTCGATCCATCGGTGGAAATTTCGGCTGCGCCGGTATGCAGTCCCATGCGCACGCGGATTGCGCCTGTCTCGCCCCATGCCTCAGCCTGCAAGCTGCGCTGTGCAGATAAGGCCGCCTGCAAGCCATCGAGGGCGTTATGGAAGGCTGCAGCAAAGGCATCCCCCACGATATCTACAACATAACCATGCTGCGATTCAATGGCCTGGCGCAAGATGGCATTATGGCGCTCATGCGAAATGGCCATCGCCTGGGGCTGGTCCTGCCACAGGCGCGTGCTGCCTTCGATATCGGTGAACAAAAAGGTGACCGTGCCGGTAGGGAGGTTTATGCCCATCTTTCGTAAACACCGGATAATATCTATACATTATATCTGGATTTATACCCCCCTGAGCAGGATGTTAATCCATCTGGATTCCCCGCGGACACGCTGAGCAGGACCTGGCCTGGCTTAAGGTATTCGATTCACTTCGGTAGGTTAAGCGCCAGGCGACTCCTGCCTGTGCCTGCCCTTCGATTGAGTCTAGAAGTAAAGGCTCTCTACTCCCCTTTGGGTACTCATTTCCCAATATGCCTGGTTGAGCTCCCCCAAAATCTCCTGCTTACGCCGAGCAATATATCTCTCCAATAAACGAGCTTCCTTTACCTTCGGGAAGAGCCGGACACCCATTATTGCTGAGAATCGACCGGTCGTATTCAAGTAGACGATGATACCTTTTAGTCCTGAATATTTGTGGTCAGGAGAGAGCTGGAAATCCAGATGGATGTTCGAACCGGGCTGTAATTTCAGCCCCCTTTCGGAAAGGTTATGAGCGAATACCCCGATCCCATCGACCGAAATATTATCGATGCAAGCGCGAGCTGCTTTCCCTCTCCAATGCAGGGTAGCATAATTGGGTCCTTTGGGTTGGACCCGCTCATGCTGGCGTTTTTTCCATTCGATATCTTTATAGGCGAAGCCAGAGAGAACGAGCCTGCCTTTGCTGATATCCAGGCTCTTGAAGTGTGCCATCACCGGTTTGGGAAATAACCGGTTATGCAGGTAGACCTCCCCTGCAGAGCAGTACACATCTCGATGTCCTTAACCCGAAAGGTTGCATCCTCCGGTTTTACCTCAAGAATGTTGACGTCCTGCTGGAGCAGGATCCCTCTGTATGATTTTGTCAATTCCATGGGAGATTTTGTTGACCTAGCTGGCTGATGACGGACAGCACTTCGTCAGCGACTGGCAAGGAATTTGAGGACATCCCTAAATCCTCCTTAGCCCCCTGTAAACCGCACTTTTCGAATAGGTTCTTATCTATTCGGGGCAATGCTGTTGGGGCTACTCCTTATGCCTCCCACATGCTGGAATATTAACAACCAGAACAGTCGCCCAGAAATGGGCGACTGTTAATTTACCCAACCGGCTCGCGACAGAGATCTTCTACTTTTTGGGCAGGGCGTTTAGGAACGCCAGCATGACCTTGGCGCTGTTGTTCGCAGCGAGCTGGAAGAAAATCCCCACCTCATTTTCGCCCGGGCCACCGCCAGCCAGGTCCGATAGCGAGCGGAACACAATGAATGGGACGCCATTAACGGTGGCGACATGGGCGACAGCGGAGCTCTCCATATCCAGGGCATCCGCACTCCAGGTCGACCAGGCGTACTCGCGATATTCAGCGTTGTCCACAAAAGTGGGGCCAGAGACGCCATTGCCGCCAACTTTGATAATGGGGACTTCGCTCAAGCAGACCCCCTGCGGCGTGCACTGGTCCAATACCACATTTCCGGCGGCCTGTTGGGCGACTGACAGCATGCTCGGGTCGACTGGAAACCAGAGGGTTTCTGTTTCCTGATCGGGCTGCCCGTTCACATTCGTGACGCCCACTTGCTCCGGATACATCATGCCATAATTGGGTAGGGTGGTCTGGAACCAGAATGGCGGTGTGAACACACCAGGAGCGGTTTCACGGGCGAAGAGATTCTCCTGATACTCGGCCCACTGGGCTGGGATGACAACATCTCCGATGCTTAAAGATGGATTTACCCCGCCGGCGATACCGGAGAAGACGATCTGCTTGATGTTAAAGTGGTCGATCAGCGCCTGAGCCGCCATGGCAGCATTGACCATGGATTCACCTGAGAGGGTCATCACAACTTTATGCCTGCCAAGCACCCCGATGTAAACGCTCCTGCCGTTCAGGACGACCGTTTTTTGGATGGTTGCCTGGGCTTTGAAGGCGTCCAGTTCCGCTCCGAAAGCCGAGACGATGGCAATCCTGGGAGCATTGTCAAATCCCTTTGGAAGCCCTTGCGGGTTAGCGTTCGCCAAACCATTGCCTGGATTAAAAGTCAAAGCTGCCGCCACCACCAGCACCAATACAAGCGCGAGCAGGAATTTATAGCTTTTCATGATCTGTCCTCCGATTTTAGAAACGCAAATTTTCTGGAACTTAGGGAGAATATGAACCACCGATTTGCCGTAAGCGGTTTCTCCACCGGTATTTTATTGAGCCGTCATCCATAATCACCGGTCAAGATCTGCCAGCCAAAAATGGAGAATCGCTCAATCGAATTGTAAACCCCATCCTCATTAAATACAAATTAGTGTTTATATTCACATTTCCATCGAGAGTATTGTCGCTCCACCTCAACCAACAGCTGCTCCCCATCCGTGGTCAGCTCGATCCATCCGTTGCGGTCGGTGTGCAGCAGGTTATAGCCATGCACAGCCTGCAGGATCTCGGCGGAGGGCAGCCCGTCGGGATTGACTGTTGCTACACCAAGCAAGATCAGGCTTGGCTTGAGGGGCGCGATGCAGCCCGGCGAGTCGAGCAGGGCATAAGCGATCAGGATCAGGGCGCTCAGCCCGGCAGCCAGGAAGCGGCAGCGCTTGCCCACCCAATGGCTCAGGGCGACGGCCAGCAGCCGGCATCTCAGTTATTGATCGAAAATCATCTTGCCTTAAGAATGACCGCTTTTTAGCAGTCCGAAGCCAACCAGGATGTACCACACCAGAGAAAGCAATCCACCGCCGAGGCTTGTGACAATAGCCAGTATGGCCTTGATGCCTGTTGATGCCCCATATGTGTATCCGGCAAACAGAAAGCTTGGTACAAGAAGCGTAAAAGCTAAGATTTCCAACCCAGGCGACAGTTTTTCCGAACATCCTGCTGCGTAGCATAAGGATCGAAAATATCAGGCTGGTGAGCCATACAAGACTTAACCCTGCCGCACTGCCCGTTCCTCGGCTGATGCTGATGATGGCCTGCCCGGCGGCCAGGACAGCAGAGCGCTGTGCTTCGGTGGCTGCGGCCGCATATTCAGAACTGAGCGAAAGCATGGAAAAAGCTGTGTTTGTAGCCAGGTAGATTGCCATCCCTACAAAGGCGAGGGGTGTAGCGATTGTTGTCCATGTTCTGCTTACTTGTTCAAGGGCAACACGAAGGGCCAGGGACACAGGACCAAAAAGGATTACGATGATAATATCGGCAATGCCCAGGTAAAAGAGCCCGACTACCGGATTATTTTCCAGGAGCGTAAACCATTCGGTGACAGTGCCCGGCGCCGGCGCCCGGCGCATTGCAGATACATAGACGGCTGTTGTGAGCAGATAAATCAATGCTATGACTAAAGAAGCCGCCCCGCCAACTTTATACAGCCCCTTCCAGGCGGGATCTACAGTTTCAGAGTGTAATTTATCCATACAATTTTGGCTCGGTGGACAATTCTAGAGGTAAAGCTTTGGGTGCAATCTCTTTCAGTAAATACTGGCGTGCGGGTTATTGACATTATAACGATTAACCCGCAAAAACAACCATTATAGGTCCTGTCACTTCCTCTCCACCTCCACCCACAGCTGCTTCGCATCCGTGGTCAGTTCGATCCAGCCGTCCCGGTCCGCCCTGGCGACGCCCGACGCTGGCGGCGAACAGGGAGAGCATGAAGAATCTAATCAATTCATTTTTTGACTGTTCTCAATATCTTACTTTTTTCAGCTTATACTATAATTTGTGGTAACTGCTCAGCCATCAGCCTGAAGAACATATTCATTGCCAAAAACAGAAAAACCAGCGACAATAGGAATGATGGAACCAATCGAGGCAAAACCTCCACCGGCTGGTTCTTTGGCTTAAAACTGCACATGGACGGCTTCACCGTCCCCGCCCCAGCGCCAGTAACGCAAACCGTTGGGCCGCACCCACATCGTTCTTGTATAGTTTTCACCAATCCTTTTAGAGGCAGAAATGGATTTCACAATCAACGACGATTATCTTGAAGAAGCTTTGGCGAAGATTGAACGCGTGCGAAATTGGGGTCCCCGAGTGATTTCCAAATTGGAAAAATTCATCCGCACTGCGAATGATGAAGACCTCTTCCGCGTCAGCCCACTGCAATGGGCTTTACAGAAAAGTGTGGACGAGTATGAAGCCGTGGACTTATTCCTGCATGGAGCGAAAGCCGGACTATTCTATATGGAATGGGACGTCATCTGCGGCTGCTGCGGCAGGATCAGCCAGAGCCTGCGGGACCTGCATAGTCTTGAGTCGCAACAGCACCTGCAAGTTATGCTTCCGTAAAGATATGCCGAACCTGGACGACTCAGTTCAAGTTACTTTCACGCTCTCGCCTTCTGTTCGGTCGCTTCGATTTCATCATCCCGAAACTCTGACGCTGGAAGAGTATTGTTTCAAGTATCTATTTGAACCCAGCACCATTATCAACGGGATGATGCCGGTCAAGGATGCTTTTCATTACGTCCAAAGACATTTTTCAGTGTTTTCACCCGGCGAAAAAATCACTGTCGAAACAGAAGTTGGCGTAGGGGCACTCTCTTGTTATGACTTATTCGGCCAACAGAGTTTTGGCCTGGTCGCGAGCGGCACACCCAGGCCGGAGGCGCAAAAAATAGCGGTCAAATTAACCGACGGTGGCTTTGCGGTGCCCCTGCCTGAAATGCAACCGGGTGAATTCAGCGTAGGCCCTCTACGCTTACGCGGGAACTTTTTATCCAATCCGTCCGGGCAAGGTCGTTATCGAATTCGAACAGAGCGCCAGCGTCAGGGCAGCGCTCCTGGTAGCCTTTTTCCCCATCCCTCTAGAGGGGATCCAGGCTATGGAAATACCCGCCGCTGGACTCACTGCTGAGATGGTCAACCTGATCGAGACAATGATAGATGCCAGCGTTACGATGCAAGGCTTGCCCGACCATACGTATTCATCGCCGCGCCTGACTGCCAAGCGGTTGTTTGCCAGTCAAACCTTTCATGATTTGTTTCGCGCTGAAGTCTTTCAAGACGCGGAAGGTTTTGGCATAAAGGACGTGACGATTTTGTTCACCGACCTGAAAAGCTCCACCCAACTCTATCAACAGATCGGAGATTTGAATGCGTATGCGCTGGTGCGGGAACATTACGGCATTTTGAACACGGCCATTTTGAATCAGCACGGGGCCATTGTCAAAACCATCGGCGATGCGATTATGGCGAACTTTAATCATCCCGTGGAAGCAGTTGGCGCGGCGCTTGAGATGCTGGGAGGGCTTCGAGCAATTGAATCAATCTTCACATCATGGAAGCTTGAGTCTAAAAATTGGTATTCACCGAGGGGCAGCGATTGCGGTGACGCTCAACAATCGCATTGATTATTTTGGCCAGACGCGTGAATATCGCTTCACGGGTGCAAGGCAGTGCCGGAGGGGATGAGATTTATCTGACCGAAGAAATATACAGTTCACCCGGGGTGCTGGACTTGCTCCAAAAACATGATTGCAAAATTGAATCTATTCTGATTGAACTCAAAGGCGTTGAGGGGCAGGTGAAAATTTATAAGGTGACTGGCTCGAACTAATAAGCAAAAAATCGTAACGGTCAGGCCAAGGATCGGAAAATGTAGTCGTAAGGTGCGGTCGACTTTGACCGCACCAATCTTTTCCGGCATCAGTCGGTAGGTTGGGTTGAGCGGTTTACCTACACTATTATCCCATACGATCTAAAGCGAAACCCAACGTTCGATGTGTTGTTGGGTTTCGGGGCAAGTCTTGGGCAGGTCAGATTGCCTGTCAAAATGCCCCTCAACCCAACCTACGCGTTGGCTGTTTTTTATATAATCTACTCCTTTGTTCAGAGAGACATTTCTTTATATCAGGCCATTGTGAATAATCACCTTGAAGCATCTTCTGGCAATATTTCTTTAATAAATTTGTGCGATTCTTGATTTCGACTTGAATATTATGTATGTACCAATTTTCACCAATTGTTATGACGCTATATCGCAAGGTTGGATCAAGACATTCACTGATCACGAAGACATCAATACTTGATGGAATGATATTTTGTTTCAGCAATTGGTTTGCACCATCACCAATTGGTTCAATACCAAGTGCCAAAGCATCACCCTCGATAAGATACATAACACGTGTGGTGCCGTTTTCGATGAAATATTTCCAATCATTTACCTTTACGAGTGAGCAATCGTAGTCGATGAGGAGGAATTTGCTTTGCTCTCTGACCAGCAGTTCAAATTCCTCTGCGGAAATATATTTTGGCATTCTATTGTTTTCCAATCATCCTTTTTGGCCAATCGTAGGGTGCACTCACTCCTTGACTGCACCAATCCTTTCCGGGTTCAACCGTTATCAGGATGGGAAGGCGGTTGTCGGTAACGACGGTGAAGAAGTAGGTACCACCTTCGACAAATGACCGGCGATATTCAGCCATCTATGAAGATTTTATAAGAGAATGAAAAATGGTGCGGTCAAGGCCGACCGCACCTACGAACTGCTCTTTAACGAAGACGATTTGGGAATAAATTCCTCATCCGGAAAATACCGAGTTGCGCATGATCAGGCGTTTATACACCATCTGTTGGATGATATTGCGCACCTGGTCGCTGATCTGCGAGACGACCATAAAATTATCGGCGTCTTCCGGCTGGTATTCATCCATTGGGATCGGTGCACCGAAATCGATCGACCAGCGGGTGGGCAGGGGACGAATCCGAGCAAACCCAGCCACGGCCAGGTGAGCGTGATCGGGAAGATGGGCAAACCGAAAAGCTTTGCAATGGTCTCGGAATTATATAAGGAGATGTAGGTTTCCTCCGCTCCGACGACGGAGACCGGGATAATCGGCGACTGGGTGCGTATCGCCATTTGCACGAAACCGCCACGCCCGAAACGCGCCAGCCGGTAGCGGTCTTTATAGAGCTTGCTCACCCCTTTGACCCCTTCGGGATAGACCGCAACGAGCTGTTCTTGCTCGAGCAGGCGGATCCCATTCTCTTCGTTAGCCAGCGTATTCCCCATCTTGACCATCAATGTTGAGAGGAACGGCGCAGTCGGGAACCAGCTGGCATACAGCGTGCGCACCAGGCGTTGTGCCGGGTGCTCGTTCATTACCGCTGCCGCAACCATGGCGCCATCCCAGGGAATCTGTCCCGAATGGTTGGCAGCCAGGAGCGCCCTGCCTTCCTCCGGGATGTTTTCCAGCCCGCTGACCTGCACTCGCCAGTAGCGGAAGTACAAGAAATCGAAGAAAGGCTTGATTTCATTTACCCATTCCTCGTCATAGCCCCATTCGTCGACCTCGTAATCCCCGCGCATGCGCCGCTTCATGAAACCAGCTTGAGAGTCGACCATGTAATTGACTACATACCATACTCCGCGCCAGGTATCCGGGTCGAGCAGGTCATCCTGGACCGTTGAGCGCAGCTTTTCCAGGGTCTCGAATGGGGGCAAGCTTCCCCAGGTTTTCACTGAGCAGCGCCATTAATCCCTGCGGAGAATAAGGCGGTGGTGTGTAATCCGGCGCAGCTTGCTGGACGCGGCTCGATCAGCGCATCCAGCTCTTCAGCCAGCTCCTCCTGGAGCTCGGCTGCATCCCTGGTTTCATCCTCCCCATCGGCCTCGCCGACGGCTTTGCCGCCGGCTTCGCCGGTCGCCTCGCCTGAGCCAACGCCAGTCGCTTCGACGCCCATTTCAGCTTCAGCCGTCGTATCGCCAGCCAATTCTTCCACGATGGGCTGGTCCTTGGCAGACTCTTCGTCATAATTGCCATTACTCATCGAGATTGCCCTCCTCTGCGCCATCCCCGGTCTTTGCCATATCCATCTCCTGGCGTGAGCGTGCTCGCTGGCGCCGGTCGATCGTATCGCGCAGCCGCTCCTCGTCGTAGGTCATCGCCAGTGTTTCAGGCATGTACTTCTGCAAGCGCTGCGCTCCAGCGAATTCGCGCAGGGTCTCTTCGGCAGTATAGTGCGGAACGAAGCCCAGCTCTGAGCGCATCAACCCCAGGTCTGCGACCCAGGGGTAGCGCAGGTAATCCAGTTCGTATGGAACGGCGTCCGTAAATCGTAATCCACGCCGGCCCAAAATTGCGCGTCCCCAGTAGGCAAATGGGTGGAATACGGGAACGTGCATCTTCCCGGCCAGCGACAGCAGCATGGTCAGGGGGATTACCCCTTCCGCTGCGACGTTAAATACCCCTGGCACGTCATTGAGCGCCGCATAAACCAGAGCCCCGACCACATCCTCTTCATGGATAATTTGCATCAAGGGATCAAAACCCATCAGGGTTGGATGCCACGGCTGCTTGAGATAACGCGTCATCGGCGTCTCAGCGCTCGGTCCAACCACGCTGGGGAAGCGCAGCGTCGTCTGGATCATCTCCGGCACCTGGCGGCGGAACCCGTTCAAGAACGCCTCGATCTCCACCAGGTCACGCGTGATCCCGAAAGACCGGCTCCCCTGGAGCGGGCTTCGTTCGCTGAGAAATGCGGGATTGCCCGGCAAAGCTCCATAGACCGCCGTGGAGCTCTTGTAAACAATCTTGCGCACGCCAGCCTCTGAACAGGCTCCGAATACTTTCATCGTCCCCATCACGTTGTAGTCGAAAGGCGTCTCCGCGGGGCGGGTGCTTTCCAGGAATGCCAGGTGGCAAACGGTATGCACCTGCTCGGACTTCAGCAAATCTACCAGCAATGGGTTCCGGATATCCGCCTGGATGAAGTCCAACCCCTTGATTTTTTCTTGAGGCGGGTTGATATCCAGGCCGATGACGTGGTAAGAAGTATCTGCCCGCTGTTCTTCGTCTTTTGAGCCAGCCAGGTCGACCAGGCGTGCTGCCACCCGGCTGCCCCAATATTCAGATACACCCGTGACCAGGATTACCATTTGATCGGCCATGTGCAATTCCTCCTGTATTCCTGCATCCAGTCGGCGTTTATAAATTTTACCCTTTTTTCTTTTTTCGTCCTCGGTAAAACCCAAAAGCTGTGAGAATCCCCAACCCTGCGCCCGCCGCCAGACCGGTCCAGGCAAATTTGCCATACCTGGTCGGCTTGGACGAGACGCCTTTTGAAATTACAGGCATCTGCGCCAGCTGAATCGAAGCTCGCTGCTGGAAGTGAGCAAACCCTGCCGGGTCTCCTCGAAATTGCTCGGCCAAAGATCGCCGGTGATAGAAATCTTCCTCGCTGAGCACCCTGCCGAAGGAACGCAGCTCAGCCAGCTTAAAATCGTGTTTATGGAATAAACGCGATATTTCTTCAACCTGCCCGGTAGTAATCTCTCGCCCAATCGTGAAATCTTCGAAGCGGCCCTCCATAGCCAGCAAGGCTGTTTCCGCCAGGCAGGCATACGCTGTCCCTGGCTCCAGCCCAATATCGTAGCTGCACCGGACACTTCCCGGCAGGGTCACCTCGCCGCTCTCGACCACCAGCACGTCCGGTCGCAGCGCTGCTTCAGCCTGGCTGATATCGGGCGGTCGGGCTACGTCGCAAATGACGGCGCCCGGTTTGCAGCGCGTAATATTCAGGATCCGCTGGCCGAAGGCAGAGGTCGCGGTGAGGATCAGGTCATAATTACTCAAGCCGTCATCTGCAGCTGTCCGCAATGGTGACGTTTACGCCTGGGGTTGAAGCCTGGATGCTCTTCTGCAGCTCGACCAGCTTCGCCGGCTCGAGGGAAACGAGGCATATTTCCTGGACCTCCCTTGCCAGGAGGCGGGCGCAGATCGAGCCAATCGAGCCCGTCGCCCCAATCACCATTGCCCTGCAGTCCGCCAGGTTTGAGATGCCCATCCTGGTAGCCGCTGCCCTGATCGTATCCAGCGCGGTCAGCGCGGTGAGGCTGTTGCCGCTGGTGACCGCTATCTTCGCTTCGCGCGCCACCGTGATTCCCGCATCCCCCACGACGCTCGTGAATGCTCCTAATCCCAGGATGCGCGCTCCGCGCCTCTCAGCCATCCTGGCGGTGTGTTGGAGACGCGCATAGGTAAGGCGCTCGCTTTTACGGAGCATCTGGCGGGGTGTCGCGCCGAGGGAGAACAGGTACCCCTCCACTTTTTGCCCGCTGGTCGGGGATTGCAGCCCGCTGATCCGCCCGAGATAGACCGGCGGCACGCGCGCGGCGATCTCTTCGATCAGCGCATCCGGAAACCAGCGCGTCCAGCCAAAGCGAGGGTGATCGTGGATGTAGCTGATGTCTAGCGGATGGATTACGAAGGCAAACTTATTGATCTGGGATGCATCCGGAGATGCTCCGCATCGTTCGAGCGAATATCGGCCTGTCCATCCAGGTCAGGGGCGCGCTGGGTCGTCCGGCTGCTGCACATCGGTATCTCAAGGCTATTTAGTAACGAGCTCGCTCGTAGCCTTTTTCTTTTAATACCTGCGGATAGACTTTAAATAGCGGCGTAATTGCCGGCACGAGCTTGATTACCTTGGCAATCGGACCCTTGGCAACAATATCTTTCTTCGCCAGGGCAGCCATCAGGTTAACCTTTCCCAGCCAGAAAGCGTGCGCAATATCGGCTTTCATGGTCATGACAACGTCCGGTTTCAGATCCGATTTTCCATGGGTCACATCGCAAAACGATCCCGGCTGGGTTGGTTTATCTTTGGCGTTGATCGTGGTCTGTGCTTCAGGCTCGCTGTAGCGAAACTGGATCACGATCCCAGACTTGGCGATTTTTGGACCGACCTGCGGGTCTTTCTTTGCCCGGTCCATCAATTCTCCGACGGTTGCATAAAATTGTTCACTATCTTTGAAGATTGCCATATGTTCCCTATTTTTTAGCTTTATTGAGTTTGAGTAGAGGCCCTTGAAAACAGTATATAAGAGATGCAGGGGTGCGTCAAGCCGAGAAATCTGACCTCCAAATAATAAATCAGAGGAAAATATTCGCCGCATGTCTTTGCGAGGAGCGACGCTGTTTTTCGCGTCAAGCGACCACGGTGTACTTCACCGTCAAGCAATCTCATCTTTTCTGAATCATTAGTGATGAGATTGCTTGGCTGTGAACGAGCCTCGCAAAGACCCTTTTGCCCAATGTCTTTGCGAGGAGGGCGCCGTTCTGTGGCGACCGACGAAGCAATCTCATCTTTTCGGCATAGAAATGATGGATTGCTTTACGGTGAACTCAAGTCCGCAAGTACTCGCAAAATTTTTGCTGCATGCAGACTATGCTGCATAATTAGAACATATGTACTATAATCATCCCAGGAAGTCCTGCCATGAATTACCTGCCTCAAATCAATCCACAATTCTCGAACCGGGTGTTACTGCATTCGTTCCTCTTCGTTTTTCGCGGGACGAATACTCCCGGGAAATGATGGATCTTTCATTCTCGCAATGTTGGTGCAATCGCTCATTGTAAAAGTAAAATGAATCGGTATAATCAAATTTAGATCGGTTCGAAATGAATTACTGAAATAGTAGTGAATGGTAGTCCCATGGAAATCTTACGGCGATCCATCCCACCGGTCAGGCGAGGCGCTCGCAGACACAAAAGCCCTATCTTTTCAGCTGGTCTGCTGGTCTTTTTCTGCCTGGTGCTCGTTTGGAATGCAGCTCCCGTCTGGGCCAGCCCGCCGGAACCGCTGGTACCAGAAGGTTTCATGTCGGTCAGCTCAAATTATGGAACCCGCCTGTACAAGAAGAATTATCGAGGAGGCGCCCCGGATTACGTCCAGGTAATCGACTTGAGCAAAGGCGCTTCAGTCGTCGCCCTGCATGGTGATATCCAGGACTCGGGCAGCGGTAAGGGGATGTTCGGCGGGAACGATGCCCGCTTCCGCGAGCGCTCGCTCGAGCAGTACTGGAAGCAGCTCAGCGAGCATGCTGATCAAGCTTATTGTGTCACGAATGGCCAATTCTTTTTAATGGGTGAATATCCGACCCGTCTTCCTTTCCCCTTGAAATCGGACGGTGCTTACCTTACCGATGGTTATGCCGAGAAAGAATTCCCCGGGAAAAAACTCATGTTAGAAGTTTGGAAGGACCGGGTGAACATCAGCGAGATGAACAGGTTATCGTTCGCTTTTTCCAACGCTCCGACCATTATCGCCGGATTAGCCGAGGATGCGAACAAACACGCCGATCGCTACGTCGCCCGGACATTTGTTGGGGTCGAAGACCGCAATAATGACCGGCGTTACGAAACCCTCCTCATCTACAGCACCTCCTCTGCGCGCCAGGTCGATGCTGCCAAGGTCCTGCGCAGCTTCGGTGCGGATAAGGTAATGATGTTAGATGGCGGCGGCTCGACCCAGCTGATCTGCCAGGGGAAAGGCTATATCAATTCTGACCGGCTCATCCCCCAGGCGCTGGGGGTGATCGCCGGTGTGGAGCCCGATTTACCTAAATTAGTCCAGCAGTCTCTGCCCGCTCAGCCTTTCCCGGGCGCCTCGCTTGCCGCGGTCAGCCTGGATCAGCAGGCTCGACCGCTGGAGTTTGCGCTGATACCTTCAGGTCCGCAAGCTGCAGGTCGCGGGCTTGCAAGCATCCAGGAGCAGCCGGCTGAAGGCATTAATTTGAACGATGTGGTCCTCGTTCCGGCGATGATGCTGCCGCTGGCAGGTCTCATCTTCTTAGCCATCTCCCGCATGCGCCATGCCTACCAATAAATTGCCTGAGCACCGTAGAATATCCAGTGGACCGCTTCCTCCACGGAAACAAAAACCTGGAGAATTCTCCAGGTTTTTGTTATGATGAAATCCCCCCGAATGATTATTCCGTAAACGGTTTGGTTTACTGGTCCCTAGTTCCCCGCTTCGATCCCCCTTCGGCTCCAGCTGCTCATAAGAGCAAACCTCCGCTTACATCCACTACTATAACTGTCCTGCGTTATAAGACCGTGATAATACGCCCAAAATTTCAATAAATTACCTGACAATTCTGCAAGGATTCCGCCATAAAAAATTGGTCTTACTCCACTGTGACCGATTTCGCCAGGTTCCGCGGCTGGTCCACATCCAACCCGCGCAGCGCGGCAATGTGATAAGCCAGCAGCTGCAGCGGGATGATCGTCGTAACCGGGCTCAGCATCCAGGGAGTTTCGGGCACCCACAGCACGTGGTCCGCCAGGCTTGCGCTGCGCTCGTCGCCATCGGTCGCCAGGGCGATCACCACCCCGCCGCGCGCCTTGGCCTGCTCCACCTGGCTGAGCATCTTCTCATACCACGGGTCCTGCGGCGCGATCACGACCACCGGCATGCTCCGGTCGATCAGGGCAATCGGTCCGTGCTTCATCTCCCCTGCCGGGTAGCCCTCCGCATGGATATAGGAGATCTCTTTGAGCTTGAGCGCCCCTTCGTAGGCGGTTGGCATGTTGATCCCGCGCCCCAGGTAAAGGCAGTGGTTGACGTGCAGCAAGGTCCTGGCGACTTTTTCGACTTCACTCACCCGGTCCAGGCAGCGCCCTGCCAGGTCGGGGACCAGGCGCAGGTCCTGGACCAGCTTCATGCGCGGTGCGTGCATCCAGCACGCCGCGCAGTCTCCCAGCAGGATCGCCAGCATATACAGGTCGACCAGCGGCGCGGTGTAAGCTTTGGTGGAAGCCACCCCGATCTCCGGACCGCTCTGCATGGTGATCAACCCATCCGCCATGCGCATCGCCTGCGAGCCGATCGCATTGACGATCGACCACACGGTTGCGCCTTTCTGGCGGGCCTCTTCCATGGCTGCCAGTGTATCGGCGGTCTCACCGGACTGGCTGATCGCCAGCACAACCGTCCCTTCTTCCACCAGCGGGTCGCTGTAGCGGAACTCCGAGGCGATGCTCACCTCGACCGGAATTTGGGCGATGCGCTCGATCAGGATCTTGCCCACCATGCCCGCGTGCGCCGCGGTCCCGCAGGCCGTGATGAAGATCTTCTTGATCCGGCGCATCCCTTCGGGTCCCATGTTCAGCTCCGGCAGAAGGATCCTGCCCCCTTCGAAATCCACCCGGCTGCCGATGGTGTCGGTCAGGGAGCGCACCTGCTCGTGGATCTCTTTCTCCATGAAGTGGTGGTATTCCCCCTTCTCCGCCGAGACGGGGTCCCAGGCGACGCTGTGCACTTCGTACGGCACCTCTCCCCCGCCCAGCTCCATTACCGTGATTCCCTCGCGGGTGATCACCGCCAGCTGGCGCGATTCGAGGAAAACCACCTGGCGGGTATGCTCCAGGATCGCCGGCAGGTCCGAGGCGATGAACATCTCACCTTTCCCTAGCCCCAGGACGACCCCGCCCGCATTGCCGATGCGCGCCGCCACGATCTTATCCGGCTCCATGCGAGGAAAGGACGACGATCCCGTGCGCGCCTTTCAGGTGCTGCAAGGCTTGCTGCGTCGCCCCGGTCAGGTCCTGACCGGCTTCCAGGTAGCGCTCGATCAAGTGGACGATGACCTCGGTATCCGTCTCGGACTTGAACATCGCCCCTTCGGCAAGCAGCTCATCGCGCAGCTCGGAGTAATTCTCCACAATGCCATTATGGACGACCACCACCTTGCCGGTCATGCCCATGTGAGGGTGGGCGTTGCGCGCGTTGGGCTCGCCGTGCGTCGCCCAGCGCGTATGCCCGATGCCGACCTGCCCGTGGACCGGAGCAGCTTCTACCAGCGATAGCCAGCCGCGAGAGCTTGCCGACATCCCGGCGCACTTCGATGCGCCCGTTTTCTAAGACTGCCAGCCCGGCCGAGTCATAGCCGCGGTATTCCAGCCGGTGCAAGCCGTTCAAAATAATCGGCGTCGCATCTTGCGGGCCGATGTAACCGACGATTCCACACATCAGGAGATCCCTCCATTTCGATCGATCATCGATTAATAGGCTCAGAGCTGCGCCTGAGAGCCAGGCTTATACCAGAGCCTCGACTTCCGCAGCAGCCTTAACATGCTACCTGCCGTGCTTTTGTCCTGCCAGTCGCCCGGCAAGCTTTGTCACAGCATTATGATTGGAGGGTAAGACATCGGGGAGTAGCCTACCCGGAGGGCTTCCGCTGATCTTTCGATTTTCCCGGCTGAATAGTAGCTGACCTGGCTGTGCCAGGCCTCCTGATTCGCCGGTTAACCAGCCCGTGCAGGCTGGAACCCTCAGCCTCGTCACCCCGCCAGCTGGCGGGGCCATGCGCTGTCTTCCCTTGGATTTTGGGTCGCTCACCTCCCCATCCCTGAGATACAGATCTGAACCGGTACGCCTGGCTGAAAATAAGACACTGCTTCCAGCCAGGCTCCAGGTTTGCGCAATTATACCGCAGCGTCGCGCTCGGGTCAGCTTTGCAGCTTCCTTACGAAGCCGTGAGCCTTGTGGAAGAATTGGGTTTGCGGCAGGTACATGTACGGGCAGTAGCCGGCGATGACGCTGATCCCATTATCCTGGCAGTATTTAACTGCGCTGTCGCTGACCGCCCCAAGCCCCCCGCCCTTATGCATCCAAACTTTTTCGACGCCGGCGGCGGAGCAGTCCTGCACCACCTTATCGGTTACCTGCGGCTGCGTCATAATGATCACGCCCTGCGGCGGCGGCTGGATTTCTTTCACCGTGGCATAGCACTTTTGACCTTCGATCTCCTCCGCTTGCGGGTTCACCGGGATGACGTCATAACCGCGCTGCTTCAGCTCGCGAAATACACCGCGGGTGAAATCCGTCTGTGTGCGCGACACGCCGACGATCGCCACCCGCTTCAAGGACCAGAATTCGTTGATCTGTTCTTTAGGAAAGCTCATCAGGTTTACTCCTTTCGAAATACTTGCTGATTTTCATCATACAACCAAGAATGCACGGATTCAAGCTGATAACTATCACCTTTTAAGGGTTGGAAAGTCATAATCTCTTTTTTAGGAAATACATAAGCCGTACTGGGCATTCCACAGCTGATTGTGGCTGAATTCTCCCAGATATGCCAGAGTGGGAGTAATATAAGAGGGGTTGGGAAAATAGTCGGTGCGGAAGAGGTTTGACAGCTGGTCAGGCGGGATTAAGGAGTTCTAGAGATGCACTCTGCTGCTTCTGGAACGAATCTGCTAACCAAAATAATCCATTATAGAAAATATTTATCCAATCTTATAGCCGGCATTATTCTCATATTCGAAATAACAGCCTGCCAATCTCTTTTCTCCCCTAAAAACCCTTCCACGCCAACACCAAACCCTCCTGCCTGGTTCACAGAATGGCTTACTGATCCAGTGTGCCAACCCCCGTGCTGGGAAGGAATTACGCCTGGTAAGACAACCTTAACCGATACCCAAAAAATATTAAGTGAACTCCCCTGGTTGAAGATTGATTTTGGACCTGGAAAGCTGCTTCCCAGGGATTCCGGCCTTACATTGACCTGGAAAGCAGTTGCGCCTCCGTCTGGTTCAGGATATTGCATGTTCTGATGATCAAAAGGATCTCACGACCTCATGCTGGGGTTTGGTGGAGCTCTGTCCACGAAAGTTGAAGGAAGTAATAGATAAATATGGCGATCCAAGTCTTGTATACATCCCTTGGTTGTCATGTCGGTTTGTGTGGTGTTGAACTAATCTATTTGTCGGCTGGAATGATGATACAGCTTATCCTTCAAGGACCGGATTGGGGAGGCTATTTGAAAGTATCTCCGGATTCAGAGATCACGCAGAATCCGGTTTTTTCCCCCAGGTGAGGATGGATTTTTCGCCACATTTCCAGCTGACGCTGCAGATTTCAAACAAAGGGGGTACCCTGGGTGGGATATTCTAAATATAAAACTGCAATAAATTTAATACTGCGTCGAATACAAACGAGCTTATTAATTCTCTAAATACTGATAAACGTCAATTCGGGATAACATATCACTTCCAAGAGGCGTCTTCCAGCCCCGCAGGGGCGAGATCCTGTTACTGATATCTAAAAATGGCTATTTAGGGATTTCTCGTCTTGACGCTAAACAGCGCGCTCCTCGAAATGACATAGTAATCATGACCGATCGCTTATCTCGTTTCACTTAATAAACCTAGCGGCAGCCGGGTGGAAATGAAGGGGGGCAGCTTTGCCACGACATACGTTGGCAATTATGGTTCATAAACGGCGCAGCCCAACGATCTGAGAAGCAGATAGTATAATTGCAGTGCTTGGTTCGGTATTTAGCACGTAAAAAATTGCAAAACGACCTGTCAGTAAGGCATCAAAATACATCCCCCAGGCAACAGGAGATCCCGATTTGTCCATCCCCCAACCCAACTCGCGCAGCTGCTTTGTCTGCGGTGTCGCAAATCCAATTGGCCTCCATTTACTGTTTTACCAATCGCAGCCCGGTGAGATCTACGCCGACATCACCATTCCGGACCATTTCCAGGGATATCCCGGCGTCGTCCACGGCGGAATCGTGGCGGCGCTGCTGGATGAAATAGCCGGGCGCAGTCACATCCAGGGAAACCCGCCGCGCTTCATGTTCACCGCCCGCATCGAAGTCCAATACCGGAAAAACGTCCCTACCGGCGTGCCGGTCCATTTAGTCGGTCGAGCCGGCGCGAGCAAAAACCGCTCCGCGCTTGCCACGTCTGCAATTTATAACCAGGAGGGTGAGCTGCTGGCGGAGGCGGAGGCGATCCTGGTCAACGTCCCTCAGGATATTGTCGGTTCGGTGGACCTCGAGGCATTAGGCTGGAAAGTCTACCCTGAGCTGCACGAAGAATTCCCAGGCGACGGAAAATCCAGGGGGGAAGTTGATGAAATCAAAGCCGCCTGAATATGGAAGGTTAAGATGATTGTTGAGTATTTCCGCCCGGCAACCCTGCAAGAAGCGCTCGTCCTGCTCCAGAGACAGGATCCGCTCACCGTGCCGATGGGCGGCGGGACGGCGCTCAACCGCCCCAGCGAGACCAGGCTGGCGGCAGTGGACCTGCAGTCGTTGGGCTTGGACGGGGTCGAAATGCGCGGCAACCAGGTCCACCTGGGAGCGACGCTCACCCTGCAAAAGCTGGCGGATACATCAGATATGCCTCCGGCGCTGATCCAGGCAGTAAACCATGAAGCCACTTATAACCTGCGCCAGGTAGCTACGGTGGCTGGCAGCCTGGTTGCCTCGGATGGTCTCTCACCCTTCGCCTGCGCTATGCTCGCCCTCGATGCAGACCTGAAAGTTGCGGAATCAGGCGGAGGTGAGGCGGCACGCAGCTTGACCCTCGGTGAATTTTTACCAAGACGGTCTTTCAATGCCTTCCCCGGGCTGATTTTGGAGGTATCGATTCCTCTCAACGTCCGTCTGGCTTACGAGAGTGTGGCGCGCACCCCGGAGGATAAACCGCTCTTGTGCGCCAGCCTGGCGCAGTGGCCCTCAGGGCGCACCCGCATTTCCCTGGGAGGCTTTGGTCCTTCCGTGGTGCTTGCCCTGGATGGACCCGAGCCAGGCGGCGCGCAGGCGGCGGTCCGCAGCGCCCTGGCTCATTCAGGCGACGATTGGGCCAGCGCTGAATACCGCCAGGAAACCGCCGCAATCCTGGTGGAACGCATGCTTTCAGTGGCAGGGTAATCTAAGCACGGTCACAGAAATTCTGCTGCATGTTCAGGTGTTTTCCAAGCCTGACAATCGAAGCGCTATGGTTCAAAGTTTTGTGACCGTACTTAGCAAATCTTCAGGACGGTATTTATGGAATTGACATTACGCGTAAATGGTCTTGATCTGGACCTCGAAGTTCCAGCCGGCGCAAGCTTATTAGCTGCATTAAGGTCTGCCGGCTTTTTTGGAGTCAAGCACGGCTGTGAGACCGGGGAATGCGGCGCCTGCACGGTGCTCCTGGACGGGAAGCCGGTAAACTCGTGCGTGATGCTCGCCGCTCAAGCTGAAGGGCACACCCTCGAGACGATTGAAGGGATCGGCGAGCACCCGGAGCAAGGCTGGAAGACCACTGCCGGTTTGCACCCGCTCCAGCAGGCGTTCGTCGAGACCGGCGCCATCCAGTGCGGCTACTGCACTCCGGCGCAGGTCCTGGCGGCTAAACAGCTCCTCGATCGCAATCCCAATCCCAGCGAAGCCGAGGTGCGCACCGCCCTATCCGGCGTGCTTTGCCGCTGCACGGGTTATCTCAAGCCGGTCCAGGCTGTCTTGCGCGCCGCGGCGGTGCTGCGCGGCGAAGCTACCGAGCCGATCACCGGGCTGGGTGCGCCCGAGCCGATCGTCTTTCCTCCTGACTGGTTCCCGGAAAAAGGGGGGGATATCTCTACCGGAGAGGTCCTTCCCGGACTGCCTGGGATGGTCCCGCAGGTGCTCCCCCGCACGCAAGTCATGCCGCGTGTCCAGGTTTCACCGGAGACTCAAGCCTGGCACACGGTTGGACGGCCCGAGAAGAAAGTGGATGCCGTAAAGCTCGTGCAAGGCAAACCTGCCTTTACCGCCGACATCGAGCCGCGCGGCATGCTGTACGCCAAAGTCCTGCACAGCCCGCATGCCCATGCGCGCATTAAGAACATCGATGCCAGCCAGGCGCTGGCTCTGCCGGGTGTGGCTGCCGTGCTGACCTGGCAGGATATCCCGCGCGTGGTTTACTCCACCGCCGGGCAGTCTGACCCCATCCCCGGTCCGTTGGATGCCTTCTCGCTGGATCGCAAAGTGCGCTTTGTCGGCGACCGGGTGGCATTCGTCGCCGCCGAAAGTATGGAGATCGCCGAGCAGGCTCTCAAGCTGATCGAGGTCGAGTACGAGCTGCTGCCGGCTCTGCTCGACCCCGAGACAGCCATGCAGCCAGCTGCTCCGCGCCTGCACGACGAGCCTGAATATGTGAATTTTGCGGATTCAGACCCCTCGATCAACCTGGCAGCCCACATCCGTATCGATATCGGCGATGTTGAAAAAGGGTTCGCCGAAGCGGATCAGATCTTTACTGGCGAATACGACGTGCCCAAAGTGCAGCAAGCGCACATCGAGCCGCACGTCGTCATTACCTATTGGGACGAAGATGACCGCCTGGTGATCCGCACCAGCACGCAGGTGCCATTTCACGTGCGCCGCCAGCCTCGCCCCGGTGCTCGGGCTGCCGATCAAGCGCATCCGGGTCATCAAACCGCGCATTGGCGGCGGCTTTGGCGGAAAACAGGAAGTACTGATCGAAGACGTGGCTGCTCACCTGACGATTGCCACCGGTCGACCGGTGATTTACGAGTACACCCGCGAGGAAGAATTCATCGCCGCCCGCTCGCGCCACCCCATGCGCCTGCGCATGAAAACCGGCGTAAAGCAGGATGGCACGATCACCGCCAATGCGATGGAGGTGCTGACGCGATACCGGCGCCTATGGCTGCCATGCCCTCACCGTCACCGGCAATACCGGTCACAAAGCGATGGCGCTGTATGTCGGCGATGGACCCTACCGGCAAGCGCCCAATATCCGCTTCTATGCCGATATCGTCTACACCAACCATCCGCCCGCCGGGGCTTTCCGGGGATACGGTGTACCGCAGGGGTACTGGGCGGTCGAGCGCCACATGGAGAAGATCGCCCGCAGCCTGGGGCTGGATCCGCTCGAATTTCGCCTGAAGAATGCCCTGCGGGCGGGCGAGCTGCACCCCTTCAGCACTGCCTGGAGCGAGGGCAGAGAGCCCGTTCCCGAGACCATCGAATCTTGCGGGCTGGAAGAATGCGTGCGGCAGGGCAAAGCTGTCATCGGCTGGGATCAGAAGTTTGGCAATCGCAGCTGGCGCACTCTGGCGGGAGCGGATGGAGAGCCGCATCCCTACCTGCGCAGGGGGATCGGTGTTGCGCTGGTCATGCAAGGCACAGCCATCCCATACCTGGATATGGGCGGCGCCAGTATCAAGATGAATGATGATGGATCGTTCAATCTGCTGGTCGGCGCTACCGACCTGGGCACCGGCTCGGATACCGTGCTGGCGCAGATGGCTGCGGAAGTTTTGGGAGTGCCGCTCGAAGATATGATCGTTTATTCCTCGGATACCGATTTCACCCCCTTCGATAAAGGCGCTTATGCCTCCAGCACCACCTATCATTTCGGGGACAGCCGTCGCGCGGGCAGCCGAGCTGGTGGCGGAGCGCATCCGCCAGCGGGCGGTGTGGATGTTGGGCGAGGGCGAGCCTCCCGGTAGGCAGGCCGCTGCAGCCCGCCGATATCCGCCTGGCAGAGCGCCGTGCGTTCGCACCGGATGGGCGGTCCGTAACCCTGGCTGAAATCGCTCGAAACGCCCTGCACCAGGACCGACCAGGAGCAGATTATGGGGGTTGCCTCTTACGTCTCGCCGATCTCGCCCCCGCCGTTTGCCGCCCAGTTTGCCGAAGTAACCGTCGATATGCAGACCGGGCAGGTGCGCGTCGACCGGCTGGTCATGGCGGTCGATTCGGGCATCATCGTCAACCCGCTCACGGCCTCGGGTCAGATCGAAGGCGGCATGACCCAGGCGCTGGGTTATGCGGTCTGTGAAGAAATGCGGTATGATGAAACGGGACGCGCCATCGAGCGTCGATCTGACCGATTATCACATCTTTCGCGGCGCACGAGATGCCCGAGCTGGAGACCATCTTTGTCGAGACATTCGAGCCGTCCCATCCCTTCGGAGTGAAAGCAGTGGCTGAGATCCCGATGGATGGAGTGGCGCCTGCGGTAGGGAATGCCGTCCTGGATGCGGTAGGGGTTGACATCGATGAGAACCCGATCACCCCAGAGAAAGTCTGGAGAGCGCTGCGCGGTTAAGCCTGAATCCCAAATATTAGCGATTATGCCTCTTTACTAACGCATGCTATGAGCCCGATTTACGTCATTGGTCACGTCAACCCGGATACCGATTCGATTGCGGCCGCGTTGGGCTACGCCTGGCTGCTGCGTGAGCGCGATGGCGCAGATACCGTGGCTGCCCGGGCGGGTCCATTGAATCCACAAACTGCCTGGGTGTTGAAACGGCTGGAGCTGGAGCCCCGCTGCTGCTCAACGATGCCTCGCCCGCGTTTCGAGTCGGTTACCCGCCGCCTGGATACGACCACCCCGGACCAGCCTTTGCGCGAAGCCTGGGCAATTGCCAGCCGCACCTGGGGCGTCGCGCCGGTGGTCCTGCCGGATGGGCGACCTTACGGGCTGGTTAACGGCACCAGCCTGTTTTCATTCCTGAGCAACCTGGTGGGACCTTACCCGCGCCGCCAGGAGATGCGCATCGCCGAGATCCTGGACCTCCCTATCGAGCAGGCGTGCAACACCCAGGTGCCGCGCTTCCAGTCGGGCAACCGCATCCGGGATTCGCTCAACCGCATCTTGCGCGAGGAATGCGACGATTTCCTGGTCGTGGACGAAGACGGGCTGTATATGGGGGTTTGCCGGCAGCGCGATGTGCTCAACCCGCCCCGCATGCGCCTGATCCTGGTAGACCATAACGAGCCTCGCCAGGCGATCAGTGCGCTGGAAGAGGCCGAGCTGCTGGAGATCCTCGACCACCACCGGCTGGGCAACCCCTCCACGCACATGCCCATCCGCTTCTCGGTGGATGTGGTCGGCAGCACCAGCACCCTGGTGTCGGAACGCGCGGAAGAAGCCGGGTTGAGCGCCCCGCCTGCCCTGGCAGGATTGCTCCTCGCCGGCTTGCTCTCCGATACCCTGATCCTGACCTCGCCCACCACGACCGACCGCGACCGTCACGCCGCCGAGCGGCTTGCTCGTTGGGCTTTCGTCCGCAACAGCGCCTTAAGCGGCGAGAGCCTGCAGAGCTACGGCGAGCAGGTCCTGCGCGCCGGCACCGGTCTGACCCGGCGTGACCCGCAGGAGATTGTAAGCACCGATCTGAAACGCTACGAAGCCGGCGGGCTGCGTTTTGCCATCGCTCAGGTCGAGGTCACCGACCTGTTGCAGCTCGCGGAACATCTGGATGGGTTGTCCGCAGCCTTGTGCGATCTGCGCGACCGCAATGCCCTGGATTTTGCCATGCTGATGGTCACCGATGTCGTCAGCGGGTCAAGCAGCCTGCTGCTGACGGATGATCCGCCGCGTCTTGGCGATCTGCCTTACCCGCGGCAGAGCGACGGCACGCGCCTGGCAGAAGGGGTCGTCTCTCGCAAGAAACAGCTTCTGCCGGTTGTCCTGGGTCTGTTAGAAGGCTGAACATGTCGGTTTACCGCGCCCTGGCAGAGCTGGAAGATAAAAACGGGGCAGGCGCGCTGTGCGTCCTGATCCGCAGCCAGGGTTCCACCCCGCGCCATACTGGCAGCAAGATGCTCGTCTATCCGGATGGCACTATCGTCGGCACGGTCGGCGGCGGCGAGCTGGAAAGCCGGGTCATCCAGGCTGCGCTGCAGGCGATCCAGGACGGCAAATCGCAGGTGGTGGAGTATACATTGGCAGACCCGCAGCGCGGCGACCCAGGCGTGTGCGGTGGTCAGGTGGAGGTGTTCGTGGAACCTATTCAACCCAATCCGACGGTGGTCGTCATCGGCGCCGGGCACGTGGGCAAGGCGGTCGTCCAGCTGGCCCACTGGCTGGGATTTCGGGTTGTGGTGAGCGACGACCGCCCGGAATTCTGCAGCCCCACGAGCGTTCCGGGCGCAGACCTGTATCTGCCGGTCCCCATGGCGGAGCTGCCCGCCCAGTTGGATATCAACCCCTGGACGTACCTGGTGCTGACCACGCGCGGCGTGAACCTGGATGTCGAGGGATTGCCCCCTCTGCTCGACACGCCTGCCGCATATATCGGGGTGATTGGCTCTCAGCGCAGGTGGACGACCACCCGTACCCAATTAAGCGAAAACGGCATATCTCCAGAGGCGCTGGCTCGCGTCCGTTCCCCGATCGGTCTGGAGCTGAACGCCGAAACCCCCGAAGAGATTGCCGTCAGCATCCTGGCAGAAATCATCATGCTCCGCAACGGTGGGAGCGGCAGCGTGATGTCATCCCAAAAGTGAGAGAATTCGATATGTGGCAAGAATACATCAATGCAACCTCCATCGAGCAAGTCTTGTCCCTCCTGGCTGAGCGAGGCGAGCGCGCCCGGATCGTCGCCGGTGCGACGGACCTGATCCTGGAGATCGAGCGCGGTGTCCGCAAAGGCATCCAGACATTGATCGATATCTCCCGCATTCCCGAGCTGGACTGCGTCCATTTGGATGAGGATGAAATCATCCATCTCGGGCCGCTGGTCACCCACAGCCACTGCGTTGCCTCCAAGCTCATCCAGGAACGCGCTTTTCCGCTGGCAATGGCAGCCTGGGAGGTTGGCGCTCCGCAAATCCGCAGCCGCGGCACCGTTGCCGGCAACCTGATCACTGCCTCGCCAGCCAACGATACCATCACCCCCCTCATGGCGCTTTCAGCCCAGGTGACCCTGCGCTCGGCGACCTCTGAGAGGGTAGTTCCGCTGAACGAGTTCTATCTCGGTGTGCGGCGCACAGTCATGCAGCCGGACGAGATGCTGGTCGATATCTCCTTCCCGGCGCTGTCAGCCAGCCAGCGCGGCGCGTTCATCAAGCTTGGTCTGCGCCGGGCGCAGGCTGTTGCCGTGGTCAACGTGGCTGCCGTGCTCACCCTGCAAGGAGAAGGTTCCAATGGCAACGGTTACCCCAGGGTTCGCGCGGCGGCGGTCACCTTGGGCTCGGTAGCCCCGACGATCATCCATTCCCGGAACGCAGAAATTTACCTGGAAGGGCGCGAGCTCAGCGCGCCAGTTATCGAGCACGCTGCCAGCCTGGCCATGCAAGACTGCCATCCTATCGACGACGTGCGCAGCTCGGCAGATTATCGCCGGGAGATGGTGCGGGTGTGCACGCTCCGCGCCCTGCGCGGGATCGCTGCGGGAGAGGAAAGGAAGCGCCTTCCCTGCTCAGCCTGTGCTCTTATGGGGCAGCCAGTACACCGGCAGGGCTCCCCGGCTCGAGCAATCCAGCCAGCACCCTGAGTCAGACGCGATCGAGACGACGATCAATGGGCAGCCGTACACTTTCCATTCAGGCCAGGATAAGACCCTCCTGCGGCTCTTGCGCGAAGACGCAGGTCTGATCGGCACGAAGGAAGGCTGCGCCGAAGGCGAGTGCGGAGCGTGTACCGTCTTCCTGGATGGCATGGCGGTCATGAGCTGCCTGGTGCCGGCAGGGCGCGCCCACCGTGCTCAAATCGACACTATTGAAAGTTTGGGGTCTCCAGGCGAGCTTCACCCGGTACAATCTTCGTTTATAGAGTCAGGTGCGGTGCAATGCGGGTACTGTACTCCCGGCTTTCTGATGTCTGCTGCTAAACTGCTCGAAGAGCGGCCGCACCCAACTCTGGACGAAATCCAGCAGGCGATCACAGGAAACCTGTGTAGATGTACCGGGTATTACACGATCGTTCAGGCGATCGAGCGTGCCAGCTCGATGGAGGCAGGACATGGCTAAATACTCACAGCACCTTCGCCCGCACGAACCCGATAGGGATCCCACGGAAGTCCATGCTATCTGGCGAGGGATCGGCTGTATCTTCATGATCATCATTCCGATCATGGCTTATGCCGGCGCCATCAAGCTGGTGGACCAGAACCTTGAGAATAAATGGGTTCCGCCTACACAGGCGCTCTACCAGACGGTCACTCTGCCGGTGATCGGCCCGGTCCCCCACCTGTACGCCAACCTGATCGTTGCTGTTTTGTTATGTCTGTTGGGGTATGCGGTTGTGGTTTTCTTCTATACGCTGTTCTACAAATTCGCCGGGCCGCCTCGCCTTGGTCCCCTCGATGCAGAGCCGATCCGCAGCAGCCAGATGAAAGCCACACGGAAATTCTAAACCCAACAAAAGAATATTATAGTTACTCAATTGAAGGAAAAATAGTCCGAAAATAGGGGTGTAGGGCGGGCGCCGCCCGCCCTACACCCCTATTTTCGCAATTCCTCAGCGAACTGCGTAAGTCCTATATTATATAAAAAAGGAAATCCTTATCCTTGCGCCGCGCGGTCGCTGATGGCGAGCGCCTGATCTATCGCTGCAAACCCTTCCTTCAGCTGCTCTTCAGTAATAATCAACGGTGGGATGACCAAGATGGTATGCCAGTGGGTGTACAGGTACACGCCGTGGTCCAGGACCTTTTTGCGCAGCGCCGCCATCTCCGGGCTGCTCCCGTTGTAGGGCGCCAGCGGCTCTTTCGTGTGCCGGTCTCTCACCAGCTCGATGACCCCAAACAAACCGATCGAACGCACCTCGCCGACCGAAGGGTGCTGCTCGCCCAGGTCGGTCAGCAGGCGCTGCAGCACCGGTCCCATCTGCGCCGCGTGCTCGACCAGGTTGTCCTCCTGCATGACCTGGATATTGGCGATCGCGGCCGCCAGCGAGATCGGGTGGGCGTTGTAGGTCAGCCCGGACTGGTAGACCCGCTCGGTAAAAAATTCGGCAATCTCCGGCCGCATCGCCACCGCCCCCAGCGGTGCGTAGGCGGAGGTCAGCCCCTTCGCCATGGTCATCAGGTCGGGGACCACGTCCCAGTGGTCGACGGCGAACCATTTGCCGGTGCGCCCAAAACCGCTCATCACCTCGTCGGCGATCAGCAGGATGCCGTAGCGGTCGCACAGCTCGCGCACGCCGTGCAGGTAGCCTTCCGGCGGGATGATGACGCCGTTCGTGCCGGTGACGGTTTCCAGCAGGATGGCGGCGATCGTCTCCGGTCCTTCGTACTGGATGATCTCTTCCAGGTGGTTGAGGTAATCCTGGCAGAACTCTGCCTCGGAGATATCCGGGTTGGTGCGGTGGAAGGTGGAGCGGTAGCGGTAGGGGTCGAGGAAATGCACCACGCCGGGCATCAGCAGCGGCTCCCAGGCCACGCGGCGCGGGTCGCCGGTCAGCGCCATCGCGCCGGCAGTCGCGCCGTGGTAGGAGCGGTAGCGGGCCAGGATCTTATGCCGTCCGGTGTAGGCGCGCGCCAGCTTGACGGCATTCTCGTTGGCATCCGCCCCGCCCAGGGTGAACAGGAACTTATTCAGGTTCCCCGGGGTGATCTCCGCCAGCAGCTTGCCCAGGGCGGCGCGCGGTCTGGTCGCCATCGGCGGTCCGGCGTAGGGCAGCTCGCGCGCCTGCGCGATGATGGCCTCGATCACCCGCTCGATTCGCCGTGACCGATGTTGACGCACATGGTCATCGAGTTGAAATCCAGGTAGCGCTTGCCGTCCACGTCCCAGAAATAGACGCCTTTGGCGCGTGTCACCGGGATGGGAGCGACTTTGCCCTGGGCCGACCAGGTCCAGAAGCTGTGTTCCAGGGAAAGCGGCAGGATTTCATCGTCTGAGATGGCTGATATCGGATCTTTTGACATTGTCTTATCCTGGATTCGAGATTCTTCAAATAATCCTATCACGAAATATATGGATTCATCTCGCGTTGACACCCTACTTTTCTTCTGATATGATGCCTGCGTCTCTCCGCGGGCGGGTTTCTGGGGTGGAGAGGAGCAAATCGTATTTTTTCAGTAATATTCATCTTTAGGAGGCTGTATGACTGCTTACTCGATCGTCCTGAGCATCCACAACCTGGTGCGCTGGGTGGCGCTGATCTTGGGAATTCTGGCGGTCGTCCGCATGTATATCGGCTGGTTCCGCAAGCTGCCCTGGATCCCTGCCGACAAGAAGATCGGCTCGTATTACACCATCGCCCTGGACATCCAGTTCCTGCTCGGCTTGATCTTATTCCTCTTCTTGAGCCCGTTCGGCTTGCAAGCCTACCTGAAATTCGGGGCTGGCTACGTGATGCAGCAGGCTGATTTCCGCTTCTTCGGCTTCGAGCACGTCCTGTATATGGTCCTGGCGATCGTTTTGGGACATCTGGGCAGCGTGTTCTCGCGGCAAGGCAGAGAAACCGCTGGACAAGCACCGCCGGGGAGCGATATTCTATACGTTATCCCTTTTACTGCTGATGCTGGGAATGCCCTGGGGTCGCCCGGTGTTCCCCTGGCTGCGCTGAGATCGGGTTTATCGCTCCCTAAGTAATCATCTCTTCTGGTAGCCAGCTGACCCGGTTTTGATAGCGGATATTCGTCTGGTTCTCGGTAATTTCCAGCCGTGAGATGGCGGTATTGTTAAGCGAGAACCAGATATTCCCCTTCTTCTCCGGTTTGAGCATCTCTGCCATAACCAGGTTGTAAAACCCGCCATGGCTGATTATTGCAACATTGTCGTGCCTTCCGCCATGGCGTCTCCGCAGCTCCTCCATGAAGCGCTGGGCGCGCAGCTCGCGCTCCGCCATGGCTTCGAAGGGGCGGTTCCACCAGCCGGACTCATCGAGTGTCTCCGGCAAGATCACCTCCGGGTAGTGCTCGCCGAAGAAACTCCGCCCATTACCGGGCTGACCGATCAGCTCGCCGGTTTCGTCATCCCGTAAATAGATGCCCCCCTCCTCGTGGAGGTCCACCCAGGCAACCAGCGGTAAATTTAGCTCCCGTGCGACGACTACAGCGGTCGCCGCTGCCCGCACCATCAGGCTGCAGTACAGATGGGTTATTGGAAATTCAGAGCGGTGCTGCCGCAGGTAGCCCGCTAGCAGCTTGGCTTGCTTGTCGCCCAAATGCGTCAGCTTGGGGTCGATGTTGCGTCCATCACTCGTCCCGGTTAGATCGTACAGGGCATTGTTCTCGGACTGTGCGTGGCGGATAAAGAAAATTTGCATACTGGCGCCTTGACCTACAGGATAATTTCAGGCAAACAGCCAGAATATACCCCAAAAACCGCAGACGCGCAAAGCAGGTTTTCGACGCCAAAAATAATGGCTTGTGCTTTCCTCTTTGGAATCTAATCGCCCGAGGCAGGGTATAATGGCTAAGCCAGTCACAAATACATCCTCCATTAACAACACAGGAGTGCGCTCATGTCCGTCGTAGGCCAATCCATCCGCCGCATAGACGCCCTGGGTAAAGTTACCGGGACAACCCTCTACCCCGGAGATATCAACCTGCCTGACCAGGCCTACATGAAGATCCTGTTTCGCCGGGCGCCCGCATGCCCGGATCCGGCGCCATCGATACCTCGCCAGGCGAAGCGCTGGCGGGCGTCCTGGCGGTCTTCACCGCGAAAGATGTGCCGGTCAACGAATACGGCCTGATCATGCCCGACCAGCCGGTGCTGTGCGGTCCTGGCTCGAGCAAGCCTTACGCCGACCGTGTGCGCTTCGTCGGCGACCAGGTGGCGCTGGTGGTCGCCGAGAGCGAAGCAGATCGCCGCCCAGGCGCGTCGACCTGATCGAGGTGGATTACGAGGACCTGCCGGTCGTCACCGATCCGCGCAGGCGCATGCAGCCGGGCGCTACCCTGCATCCACCCCGACCGCGATTCGAACGTCTTCTGCCATTACCGCATCCGCAAGGGGGATGTCGAGGCCGCTTTTGCCCAGGCGGATGTGATCATCGAAGGCGAATACCGCACCCCGGCCCAGGAGCATGCCTACCTGCAGCCGGAAGCCGGGCTTGGCTTACATCGACGAGGAAGGTCGGGTCACCGTGCAGGTCGCCGGGCAGTGGACGCACGAAGACCAGGAGCAGATCGCCCATGCCCTGGGGCTGCCGCTCGAGCAGGTGCGGGTGATCTACCCGGCGATCGGCGGCGCTTTCGGCGGGCGTGAGGATATGTCGGTGCAGATCGTCCTGGCGCTGGCAGCCTGGCGCCTGCAGCCAGCGCGGCATCGACCGCCCGGTCAAGATCATCTGGAGCCGGGAGGAGTCGATCATCGGGCACCACAAGCGCCACCCTTACCTCATCCGCACCCGCTGGGGAGCGACCCGGGAGGGAAAGCTGATCGCCGCGCGAGGTGGAGGTGATCGCCGATGGCGGCGCCTATGCCTATACCTCCACCAAAGTGCTGGGCAACGCCACCCTGATGTGCACCGGTCCGTATGAGATCCCCAATGTCAAGGTCGATTCGTATGCGGTCTACACCAACAACATGCCCACCGGCGCCTTCCGCGGCTTTGGCGGTCCGCAGGGAGCCTTTGCCGCCGAGACGCAGATGAACCGCCTGGCGGAAGCCCTGGGCATGGACCCGGTGGAGATCCGCATGCGCAATGTCCTGCGCGAAGGCTCGCTGCTCTCGGTGGGCACGCCGCTGCCCAAGGGCGTCAGCACTGCCGCAGGTGGTCGCAGACTGCGCACGCGAGGCGGCTGGGAGCATGCTCCGCAAAGGCTGGAAGCGCCGAGGCTGGAAGAGCAAGCCGGGGCATGCTCAGCTGAAACCGCCAGCCTCATCTGAAGCGCGGCGTCGGCTTTGCCTGCGCCTTCAAGAACGTCGGCTTTTCCTTCGGCGCACCGGAGCAGTGCTCGGCGACGGTCGAGCTGCACGGCGGCAGCGGAGATCGAGCGCGTGGTCGTGCGCCATGCCGGCGCCGATGTGCGGCAGGGAGCGCACACCGTCATCGCCCAGATGGCGGCTGAAGCCGTTGGGCGTGCCGCTCGAGAAAGTCGCAGCTGATCGTCTCCGATACGGCTTACACCGGCAACTCCGGCAGCGCCTCCGCCTCGCGCATGACCTTCATGGCTGGCAACTCGATCAAAGGCGCCTGCGAGCCGGCGCTGGAGAATGGCGACGCCGAAGAGCGCCCGGCCATCGCCACCTACCAGTACCGCCCGCCGAGCACCACTCCTTCGACCCGCAGACGGGCAAATCCGAGCCGAATTTCGCCTATGGCTACGTGGCCCAGGCCGTCACGGTCGAAGTGGATACCGAGACCGGGCATGTGCGCATCCTGGACGTGATCTCCGCCAACGATGTCGGGCAAGGCGATCAACCCGCAGCAGGTGCAGGGCCAGATCGAAGGCGCGGTGGTCCAGGCAGCGGGTTATGCCATCCTGGAGAATTTCGTCCAGAAAGACGGTTACGTGCAGACCCAGCACCTCTCCACCTACCTGATCCCCACCGTGCTGGATGTGCCCGAGCAGGTGCAATCCGCTGATCCTGGAATATCCCGACCCGATCGGCCCTTGGGGGCGCGTGGCATGGCGGAGATGCCCTTCCTGCCCGTGGCGCCGGCGGTGATCGCCGCCGTGCACGACGCCACCGGCGTCTGGTTCCACGAGTTCCCGCTGATCCCCGAGCGCGTGCTGCGCGGGCTGGGAAGGGCTACAAGCCTTGCGCTCTCCATGATCGTCCTGCTGCGTGGGGGTGGCGACCTGGCCTCGGGGGTTGCTTACCGGCTGCACCGGGCTGGCTTATCGGTGGTGATCACCGAGATCGCCCAGCCGCTGATGGTCAGGCGCACCGTCTCCTTCGGCGAGGCGGTCTACCGCGGCGCGACGGTCGTAGAGGGGATTACCGCCCGCCTGGTCGCTGGCAGTCCTGCGCTGGAAGCCGCCCTTTCTGCTGGCGAGATCCCCGTCCTGGTCGACCCAGATGCTTCAATAATAAACATGCTCCATCCCGCAATTCTGGTCGACGCGCGCATGACCAAGCAGGAGCCGGACCTTGGCCTGGACGCCGCCGACCTGGTCATCGGCCTGGGACCCGGCTTCGTCGCCGGTCATAACTGCCATGCAGTGATCGAAACCAACCGGGGGCACTACCTCGGCCGCGTTATTTGGGACGGCAGCCCCCAACCCGACACCGGCCTCCCCGATGAGGTGAAAGACCGCCAGAAAGAAAGGGTCCTGCGCGCTCCTGTGAATGGCATACTAAATGGAAAAGCTCAAATTGGTGATTTGCTCGAGCCCGGGCAGCCTGTGGCTGAAATCTCGGGGCAGGTCATCCTCGCCCCCTTCCGCGGCGTCCTGCGCGGCCTGATCCACCCGGGGTTAGAGGTCCGCCGCGGTCTTAAAATCGGCGATCTCGACCCGCGTGCCGACCCCCGCTACGTCAACTATCTCTCCGATAAATCGCTGGCAGTCGGCGGCGGCGTGCTGGAGGCTATCCTGACCCGGCCCGAGATCCGCCTCCGCCTGTGGCAGAACCATGGAGCTGAGTAAGGCGCTGCGCCTGGAGGCGCCCGTTCTCATGGCGTTCAGCGGCGCAGGCGGTAAGACAACCGCCATGTTCCAGCTGGCGCGCCAGCTCTGCCAGCCGCCGGTGGAGAGAGTCCTTGTCAGCGCATCCACGCACCTGGGGGTCAGCCAGTGCCAGCTGGCAGACCGGCATTTTTCGATTGCTTCGCCAGAAGACATCCCGCTACTCCTTGCAGACCCACCTCCCGGGGTGCTGCTGTTCACGGGCCAGCCTGTCGAAGATGAGCGCCTGGCGGGCCTCGATCCGCTCGGCCTGGACGCTCTACACGGGGCGGCGCGTGCCAACGGTTGGAGCCTGCTGGTCGAAGCCGACGGCTCGCGGCAGCGCCCGCTAAAAGCGCCTGCGGGGCACGAGCCGCCCATCCCCACCTGGGTGGAGGCGGTCGTGGTGCTTGCCGGGCTATCTGCGAGTGGGTCAGCCATTGAGCGCCTCATTCGTCCACCGCCCGGAGCAGTTCGCTTTCCTCGCCGGAGTCGAGCCAGGGGATCCGATCTCAGCTGAAGCCGTCGCCAGGGTCCTGGCTCACCCGCAGGGAGGCTTGAAGAATATCCCTCCGGCTGCCCGGCGCATTGCGCTCCTCAACCAGGCAGATAACGAATCCTTACAGTCAGTGGCTCGGACGATCGCCGAGCAGCTCAGCGATACCTATGATTCTGTGCTGATCTCAGCCCTGAATCCGCCGGCTGGGCGCCCCGAGGTCTACGCCGTCTACGAGCCGGTTGCGGGGATCTTGCTGGCGGCTGGCGAAGCGCGCCGCTTCGGTCGACCCAAACAGCTCATCGAGTGGCACGGTGAGCCTCTCGTCCGGCGCGCTGCCCGAGTCGCTTTGCAGGCTGGCTTGCGACCGGTGATTGTAGTCAGCGGCGCTTATGCCGCTGGAGATTGAGGCGGCGGTCGCCGGCCTCCCCGTCCTGGTGCAGCACAACCCGGCATGGGAGCTTGGGCAGGGCAGCTCGGTGGCTGCCGGGGTGCGTGCGCTGCCTTCCGCCACCGGCGCGGCAGTCTTCTTACTGGCAGACCAGCCCTATATCAATCCCCAAATCGTTGCCGCACTGGTAGAGCTGCACCGCCTCGGTCTGGAACCGGTCCTCGCCCCCCTGGTAGACGGGCAAAGGGCGAACCCAGCATTGTTCGACCGGCAGACCTTCCCCGCCCTGGCGGAGCTGGCGGGTGAAGCTGGCGGGAGGGCACTCTTCTCCCGCTTCCCGGTGCGCTGGGTGGAATGGCACGACCGCAGCCTGCTCCAGGATATCGATACCCCCGAAGATTACCAGCGCCTGATCGATCAGGAACACTCCGGAGGCAAGCCATTTGACGCCGGCTGACCTGCACGATCAAGACAGCACGATCGCCGCAGTCGTCCTGGCTGCCGGGCAGTCCCGGCGGATGGGCCAGCCCAAGCTGGTACTGCCCTGGGGAGATACCACGATCATCGGGCGGGTCGTCCAGGTACTACAGCAGGCGGGCATCACTGAGACCGTAGTCGTGACCGGCAGCCAACCCGCTCTCATCGAGGCAGTGCTGCAAGATCGCCCGGTGCGCTGTGTTTATAATCCCAATTACCTGACCGATCACATGCTCATATCACTCCAAACCGGGTTGAATGCGCTGCCAGAGACTGCAGGATCAGCTCTGATCGTGCTCGGCGACCAGCCCCAGATCGAGCCAGAGATCGTCCGTGCAATATTGCTGTGCTCTTGTAGCTTTCGGGAAAAGCTAATTATCCCCAGCTATCAGAACCATCGCGGTCATCCATGGCTGCTGCCGCGCTCGTTCTGGCCTGAGCTTTTCACCTGGCACCCGCCGCAGACCCTGCGCGATTTCATCGTCGACCATTCGAGCCAGATCCACTACCTGCCGGTGAGCTCGAGCTCGGTCGTCGCCGATATCGATACTCCCGCTGATTATGCGCACGATCGCCCTAGTCCATCCCCTGAAAATGCTGTATGATTAAGAAACGATCCGAAAATAGATGGGAGAACCGATTTTGTGTGTGTGCGGCGAAGCCGCACACACACAAAATCGGTTCTCCCATCCATTTTCGGATAGATATCTAGCCAATGTGGTGGAGATTGCAGGCACATGCCTTTCCGGCGTAAAACAATCGTGATCGTTGAAGATGAAAAGGACACAGCCGAGATGTTTGCGGAGATGATCCGTTTAAACGGCTTCCAGGTGATTACTGCTTATTCCGGCGCTCAGGCCATCAGCCAGATCGCCAGCAATAAGCCCGACCTGGTCGTCATGGATTTAATGATCCCCGACGTCCCCGGCCTGGACGTTATCCAGCAAATGCAGCGTGACCCCAGCCTGAAGCGGATCCCGGTGATCATCGTCTCTGCCCGGAGCATGCTCGCCGACTTGCGCGCTGGTCTTTCCGCCGGGGCTGTGAACTACCTGACCAAGCCAGTTGCCTACGCTGAGCTGATCGCGGCAATTACCCGCGCCCTGGAAGTCAAAGCTGCCCCCCTCGGCTGATAGGAATAATTAAGGTAGAATTCATGTCCGTGATCCGGGCGTTTATCGCTATTGAGCTTTCTCCCCAAATCCATCAACAGATCGACCAGGTAAGCCAGGAATTACAGAACCACCTGTTGGGTGTGCCTGTCCGCTGGGTACCCGGGAAGAACATCCATCTCACGTTAAAATTCCTCGGCGACGTATCCGAAGAAAATGTGGAAGTCATCAAAAAAATGCTCCTGGCTGAGGCCGGCTCGCACCCGCAGTTCGCAGTCAGCATCGGCGAAGTCGGAGCATTTCCCTCCTCCAAACGCCCACGCGTAGTCTGGATCGGGGTCAGCGCGCCGCCAGAGCTTGGCCAGTTGCAGCATCGCCTGGAAGCGGAAGCCGCCCACCTGGGTTATCCTCCCGAAGAGAGACCATTCTCACCCCACCTGACTTTGGGTCGGGTCGGACGGAATGTCAGCTCGAGCGATCAGCAGCGCATCGGTCAGGTGCTGAGCGAGCATCCGGTAGGATTCCTGGGCGTGGATCAAGTACACAGTATTTGTCTGTTCCGCAGCGACTTGAAACCGGAAGGTGCAGTCTATTCGCGTTTGTTCTCTGCGTCGCTGCAGCCTGTGGGCTCGTAAACGGAAATATACCGGCAAGCCAAGAATTAATGAGGTGACCTCTGGAAACGCAAGAAATTGCCCGCTCGATCGTTCATGTTTTAGAAGAGAAGAAGGGGGAAGATATCATCCTGATCGATATTCACGAGATCTCAGATTTTACCGACTACTTCGTCATTACCACCGGCACCAGCGACCGCATGCTCGCTGCCCTGTCCGATGCCGTCCGGGATGAAATGCGCTCTCGTTACGACCTGCGCGGCCGCATAGAGGGAGAGCCGCAAGATGGTTGGCTGCTGAACGATTTCGGGGAGATAATCGTGCATATCTTCTCCCCCGACCGGCGCGCCTACTACCGTCTTGAAGAGCTGTGGAGTACGGGTAAGGTGCTGCTCCGCCTGCAGTAAAAATTATATTTATCTGACCCCCTTCCCGCGGAAGGAGGAGTAATTCCGAAAACGAGGTTGACAGGTGGCGCTTTAGCGCCACCTGAACCTCGTTTTCGGAAATTTTCCCTCCAAATTTAATTAATTCTCGTGCAGCATCCTGCGCAAGATCGTGTGCAAAATACCGCCGTTGCGGAAGTAATTGCTCTCGACCGGGGTATCGATGCGCAGGATCATCTTGAATACGAGCTCTCTCCCATCTTGTTTTGCCCGTACCGTGAGCAGGCTGCCGGGCTCGAGATCATCCTTCAGACCCTCAATATCAAATATTTCGTGACCGGTCAATCCCAGCGTAGCGCTGTTCTCACCGCTTCTGAATTGCAGCGGCAGCACTCCCATGCCAACCAGGTTGGAGCGATGGATGCGCTCGAAAGATTCTGCCAGGACCGCTTTGACCCCGAGGAGCAGCGTCCCTTTTGCCGCCCAGTCCCGGCTGGACCCGCTGCCGTATTCTTTCCCTGCCAGGATCACCAGCGGGATCCCGGCCGTGCCGTAGCGCATCGCGGCATCGTAGATGCTCATTTGCTTACCGTAATCTTCGCCTACCTCCAGGTAAACGGTATAGCCACCCTCGACGTCAGGCACCAGTCCATTCTTCAAACGGATATTTGCCAGAGTGCCGCGGGTCATCACCCGGTCGTTGCCGCGCCGCGAGCCGTACGTGTTGAAATTACGGGTGGCAACTCCATGTTCGATTAGATAGCGCCCCGCCGGGGTATCTGCAGCGATGGATCCGGCAGGCGAAATGTGGTCCGTTGTGATCGAGTCTCCCAAAACAGCCAGGGCGCGCGCTGCGTGAATATCCGCGATCTCAGGCAGCTCCGGAGTCAGGTCGAGGAAATAAGGCGGCTCCTGGATATAAGTCGAATTCAGGGTCCCACGGATACAGGACGCTTTCTTTGGCTTCGATGCTGTTCCAGGTCTCGTTCCCCGAGAAAACGTCTGAATATTTTTCCTGGAACATCTCCGGCAGGACAACTCGCGAGATCTCCTCCTGGATTTCGTTAATCCCAGGCCAGATCTCCTTCAAGAATACAGGTTTCCCCTGCGGATCGTACCCGATGGGCTCGTTAACCAGGTCGACATCTACGCTGCCTGCCAGGGCGAAAGCGATCACCAGCGGCGGGGATGCCAGGAAATTTGCTTTCACAACCGGGTGTATCCGTCCCTCGAAATTGCGGTTGCCCGAAAGAACGCTGGCAACCACCAGGTCTTGCTCGGCCAGTGCTTTGCTCACCTCGCCGGGCAGCGGGCCGGAGTTGCCGATGCAGGTGGTGCAGCCGTAGCCTACAACGTTGAACCCCAACTGAGAAAGCGGCTCCAGCAAGCCCGCTCGCTCTAGATAATCCGTTACCACCCGCGAGCCTGGCGCCAGGCTCGTCTTGACGTACGGTTTAACCTTCAAACCGCGCCTCAGCGCATTCCTGGCAAGCAGACCGGCAGCCAGCATCACGGAAGGGTTGGAGGTGTTGGTGCAGGAGGTGATCGCGGCGATGACCACCGCGCCCTGGTGCATGGCAACAATTTCACGCGAGCCGCCGTTGAAATTGAGGGTGGCGGTTTTCTCCAAATCCGCCTCGCTCAGCTCGAAGCCGCGCTCGCTTTTAGGCGCCACGAGCGCGTGGCGGAAGACGCTTTTCACAGTCTGCAGGTTAACCCGGTCTTGCGGGCGTTTCGGTCCAGCCAGGCTGGGTTCCACCGCTGCCAGATCCAGCTGCAAATGATCGCTGAACTCAGGTTCGGGAGAATCGGAGGTATGGAATAATTCCTGCGCCTTACAGTAGCGCTCGACCCGCTCGATGAGCTCAGCCGGGCGACCGGTTAGCCGCAAATAGCGTAAGGTCTCTGCGTCTACAGGGAAAAATCCGGTTGTTGCGCCGTATTCAGGCGCCATGTTGGCGATCGTTGCCCGGTCCGGGAGCGACATCGCATCCAAGCCGGGGCCGTAAAATTCCACAAATTTCTCCACCACGCCTTTGCTGCGCAGCATCTGGGTTACGGTCAGGGTCAGGTCAGTAGCCGTCACCCCCTCCGAGAGACGCCCGAAGAGCTTGAAGCCGACCACATCCGGAATGACCAGGTCCACCGGCTCGCCCAGCATGGCTGCCTCGGCTTCGATGCCGCCCACACCCCAGCCGAGCACACCCAGGCCGTTGATCATTGTCGTATGCGAGTCGGTGCCGACGAGCGTATCGGGGAAAGCCAGCTTCATTCCCTCCACGTCCCGGGTCGAGACCACTTGGGCCAGATACTCCAGGTTTACCTGGTGCACAATTCCCGTCGCTGGAGGTACAACCCGGAAATCTTTGAACGCCTGCTGCGCCCAATGTAAAAATTCGTACCGCTCGTTATTGCGCTGAAATTCCAGGTCAGCATTGCGCGTCAAAGCATCCGGGCTGGCAAAAAAATCTACCTGAACGGAATGATCGATGACCAGATCGATGGGAATTTTTGGATCGATGAGGTGCGGATCTACTCCCAGGCGAGCTGCCGCTGCCCGCATAGCCGCCAGGTCCACCACCGCCGGCACCCCAGTAAAATCCTGCATGAGCACCCTGCCCGGCATGAAAGGCACTGCGGGGCGGTTAGCAGCGTGTGGATTCCAGCTCGCCAGGTTGATCACATCCTGGCGGCTCACCTCGGAATCGTTGCCGCTGCGCAGCAGCGCTTCCAGTAAGATGCGGATCGAGTACGGCAGGCGCTTCAGGTCGGTCAAACCCGCCTCTTCGAGCCTGGTCAGGCGGTAATACATATAATCGCCAGAATTGGTGTGGAGCAGCGCTCTAGCGCCGAATGAATCCTTTAGCATTTCTAACTCCTATTCCGTGGCTACCCGGGGACGAACAATCGCATCCGTCATGCGCACTACCCGCATCAGCGGCTCGACGTCGTGCACCCGGACAATATCTGCCCCGCGGGTTATGCTCACCGCGACTGCCGCAGCAGTTCCTTCTAACCGCTGGTCCGGGGGCAGATCCAGGGTATACCCGATGAACGATTTGCGCGACGGTCCAACCAATACCGGATAGCCCAATGAGCGAATAACGTCCAGGCGATTGATCAGCTCCAAATTTTGCTCTACGGTCTTACCGAACCCAATCCCGGGGTCGAGGATAATCCGTTCAGGAGGCACGCCTGCCTGTGCCGCGATCGCGACGCTTTCGAGAAGCTCACGGGAGATATCCTCCAACAGGTTAGCGTAAGGCGCTGAAACAAATCTCCCACCCAGGCGCTCGCGGATCTCGGCATGTGCCCATGAGCTTCGGTTGTGCATCAAGATGACCGGAACCCCATGGCGAGCAGCAACTGACGCCAGGTCTGGGTCGGCGCGCAACCCCCAGACGTCATTCACGATGTCTGCCCCACACAGAATAGCCGCTTCCGCCACACTGGCCCGGTAGGTATCGACCGAGATCAACACATCCAGCTCATTCGCCACAGCGCTTATTACCGGAATTACCCGCTTCAGCTCTTCTTGTTCGGTTATCGGTGAGGATCCCGGTCGAGTACTTTCACCCCCGATATCCAGAATATCCACACCGCATGCTGAGTGAAGCCGCGCCTGGGAGAGCACGACCTCCAAGATATCATCATTTACTTCTCCACTCGACACCAATACACCGTCCCCGGAAAAGCTGTCCGGAGTAATATTCAAAATCCCCATCACGTAGGTGCGCTCTCCCCACTTGAGGGTCTTGTCTTGTACTACCAGTTGCTTGGCTATCACATTGGTTCTAAACGATCAGGGTCAGCGGGCGGTCCAGCCAATCTTCAGCTTCGGTCATATCGGTAAAAATACCTAATTCCACACCTCCTGGCGTGGTCAAGGCTTCGATCTCCATCAACGCCTGCAGCACCTGCTCGTTCGCTACGACGACTGCCAGGCGGATGCTGCGTGTCGAGGGGTCAGAATTTACTTCTACTGCGTATTTTATAGCTTCCTCTGAAATCTCCGGTACCAGGCGGACGTCGTACAGGTTGCGGGTCATGCGGTCCGCATTGAGCAAATGGTCCAAAGCAAAGGCGCGCCAGTGCTTGAGGGTCGGGGTGGATACATCGGTAAACACATAATGCATCCCGCCATCCGGGCGGCGCGTGACGGTATAACCGATCCCGGGGGTTGGCTCCCAATTGAGTGGCTTGACTTCTAATTCCGACATGACTGACCTCCAGCTCTGCGGAAACACGATTAATTCAGGCTATGATTCTACCCGATTATTGGGACAACACTATTCTATCTTTAGATGATCAGCCGCTCGCAATCTCACCAATACAATCGAGGCTGCCAAAATAGCGGATAGCTGAGGTATCCACCTCATTGAGCATCTGCAGCACCGTCCTGCCAGTGACCGGGTGCTGGAAATCGGGTGCCAGATCTGCCAGAGGCGCTAAAACGAAGCTGCGCTCTTCGAGGCGCGGATGGGGTATTTCCAGCTCGGGTGTTTCCAGTATAAGCTCATCGTAGAATAAAATATCCAGATCGATCAGTCGCGGCCCGTAGCGAAAGCCTGGCTCACGTCCCAGGTCCCTTTCGAGCTGCTTGAGCCGGGTGAGCAGGTCGTAGGGGGATAGGAAGGTATCGCCTTCGACGGTCATGTTCAAAAACCAGGGCTGATCAGTAAATCCCCAGGGGGGCGTCTCGTACACCCCAGAACAAGCCAGGAGATGGGCAAAGCTTTCCAGAGAAGTCAGCGCTTTGCGCAGATTTTCTTTTCTATCCCCCAGATTTGTGCCTAAGGCAATAAAAACCCGGTGCTCCATCGCAATTAGACGATCTACAGGTTACAGGTCTAGGACTTACGCAGTTCGCTGAGGAATTGCCGGAAATAGGTGTGTAGGGCGGGCGTCCGCCCGCCCTACACACCTATTTCCGGACTTTTTTTCTTCAACTGCGTAACTCCTAAGGTCTTAACTCGCCTGGTGCCGGAAGCCTGGGCTAAGAGGTTGGTTGCAGCGAATTGGCAGGACTTGTCAGAGAGCTCAGAACGATCTCAGCTATATCGGCGACCTCCAGCGCGCTGCCGGCGGCGTTTTTAGCATCGGTCAGCATCGTCATGCAGAATGGGCAGCCAACCGCCAGAGTGTCGGCGCCGCTGGCAATCGCCTCTGCCATACGCTGCGCGTTGACCCGGTTAGTACCCTGCTCCTCTTCCTTCCACATTTGTGCGCCGCCCGCACCGCAGCATAATGATTTGCGACCCGAGTGAGCCAGCTCGATATAATTACCAGATACGTTCTGCAATATTTCGCGGGGTTCAGCGAGGATCCCGTTTTGCCTGCCTAAGTAGCATGGATCGTGGAAAGTCAGCTTACCTGCCCCATCGCGGTTTATTTTCAATTTACCGGCTGCCAGCCATTCATTAATCAGCTGGGTATGGTGGACGACCTGATAGTTTCCACCGAATGCAGGATACTCATTTTTTAGCACATGCAAGCAATGTGGACAGGTGGTGACGATGCGCTTAGGCGCCACCTCGTTGAGCATCTCTACGTTCGCGGTTGCCAGCTCATTGAACAAGAATTCATTGCCCGCCCTGCGGGCTGAATCGCCGGTACACTGCTCCTGGTTACCCAGTACCGCGAAGCTCGTCTCGGTCAGCTTGAGCAGCTGGGCAAAGGCGCGGGCTGTCTTCTGGGCGCGGGCATCGGTCGCCGGAGCGCAGCCCACCCACCAGAGGATATCTGGCTGCGGATTTTCCGCTACAGTGGCAACTTCCAATCCCTCTGCCCATTTCATCCGTTCAGTCGGGGGGATATTCCATGGGTTCAGGTTGCGTTCCATCCCCCTGAATGCGGTCTGGAGCTGGTCAGGGAAGCTGTTCTCCATCAACACCAATGAGCGGCGGATATCCAGGATATCGCGCATGGGCTCATTGCCGACCGGGCAGATGTCGATGCACGCCCCGCAAGCAGTGCAAGCCCACACTGCCTCCTCGGTTATTGCAAATTCCAGCAAAGTCTGCGAGCTTGGCTCGCCGCGCGGTAAACGGGCGCCTTCCTGGTTCAAAAAATAGCGTTTATTGATTTCCAGAGCCGCGGGCGAGAGCACTTTGCCGGTGTTATATGCCGGACAGACCTCCTGGCAGCGGTAGCACATGATACAGGCATAAGCATCCAGGATTTGCTCAAACCCCAGGTCCTCCAGGCGGCTGGCGCCGAACTGCTCGATGCTCTCATCTTCGAAATCTAAGCGCTCCAGCTCGCCGATCGATTTACGCTCAGGTTTCAGCCAGAAATTGATCGGGGTCATGATCAGGTGAAGATGCTTCGAGTATAAGAAATAAGGGATGAAAAGCAAGATCGTGCCAATAGCCAGCCAGAAGAAGAGGTGAGCGAGAGCTGCCAATGCTGAAGCGCTTAATCCGCTCCAAACGTTCGATACCGCATTGGCAAAAGGCTCCCATGGGTCAGAGCCTTCTGCAGCGATCAGTACAGACTGCCCCAGAAACCGTGAACCAACATGAACGATGATGAACGCACCTACAATAGCCGAGTCGCGGCGGATGCCAGCGCGCGCCTTAGGCTGGAGCAGCACATCCCGCCGGGCAGTCAGGTTTTCCGGTCGAAAAACATACCGCCGGACCAACAGCACGGTTATTCCCGTCAGGGCGGCGACGCTGAGCAGGTCGCCGATCAGGCTGTACAGGTTATGGGCTGCACCTGCGCCGGGGAACTGAAAACCCGGGATATAACCCTGGAGCACATCACCAAGGTTGACCAGGAGGTAATAGATAAATCCCCAGGCAATAAAAGCATGGAATACGCTCGGACCCAGGCGCAGGCGGAACGTCGGTTGCTGGGTCAGGAATTTTCCGATCGCAGATAGGAAGCGTCCCCGCGCCGTTTTCCAATCCACCCTCCCGTGGCCGTGGCGGATAGTACGGTAGATGCGCGAACCCGCCCGAAATGCTGCGTAGCCGGATGCGATGATTCCCAGGATTAAGATGACTTTTTCAACGGGCGTTAACATGTTCCCCTCCTGCCGTGAGAATCAATGTGCGCTGCATGCCAGGAATCAAATGCTCCTAAAGCGGGTTCTGACTAAAGTTTACCATAAGCCGGAAGATAAAAAATTGCCCCTACTGCTGGTCGAAATGTTGCAGCGCTGCGTCAACTGCCGGGTCGTTATCCACTGAGATTTGATCCCACTCTGTATGCACCTGGAGGTCGGGGAGGATGCCGGTTTTCTCCCAATCCCAATCCGGATGATGGGCTGGACGGAATTTGTCCTGGGCAATCCACAAGACTGAACCATCCCGGAATGAATATACCGCAAGCAGCTCTACATTCCCACCTGTCGTGTCACCGATGACGTAGGCGCGTTGAGCGTCCTGCAGAATTCCAGTGAAAATCTCCCCGAAGCTCACCGTTTGGTCGCCTACCAGCACAACCAGCGGGATCTTCTGGGATCCCAGCAGATCGTTCGCCACGATTCTGACCGGTTTCTCCTTGTTCCGCCCGACGAAAGCCCCCACGGTGCCATTCGTAAAATTAGACAGGACATTGTAAGCCACGCGATCCGCTCCCCCCGAATTAACGCGGTTGTCGAGGATTAAGCCATCCAATTTTTGCTCAAATTCCATCGCCCTCAGCACCGATTTGAACTGCTCCCCGATCGTCTCGTCATTGAACGTCGGCAGGAGAATGTAGCCAATACGTTTGCCTTGCGGCGATAGCAACGTCCAATTTGGCAGAGGCAGCTCTGCGGTTATTTTCTCTCTTTCCAGTACGATTTGACGGGGCTGTCCGCCAGCCGTCTGTACTGTCAGGGTAAGTGAGGTTCCCGGCGGACCGAGGATATCGCCTGTTCGGAGGTTGTTGGCGTCGAGGATCGGTTTGCCGTTCACTTCAAGGACATTATCGTGGATGTGCAACCCGGCTTGCTCCGCCGGGCTGCCTGGGAAAACAGCAACGATGGAGACCAGACTTCGTTCGGGGATAAGCACGTGGAAGATCCCTATTCCCGTATAATCATAGCTCCCTTTGAATTGCTCAGCCTCTGACTCAGCTTGCTTTGGAGAAAAAAATGTTGAGTGGTCATCCCCCAGGCTGCGGATCAGCTCGTACATGCCCCGGTAAAAATCCTCGGTGGACATCCCCGCTTGAATTTTCTTGTGGAGCTCAGCGTGAAGCGACGCCCAATCCAGCCCATTGAAATCTGGATATAAATATTCTTTATTGACGATATTCCATAATGCCTCAAATACCTGCAGTTGACCTGAAGTCGAGAGCCGCACTTCTCGCGTGCCAGGCGTCGGCGTGAGGGTCGATGTAGGTACTACCTCGGTCGGGGTGGGTTTTCGTAAGGTCGGCGTCGCAGTTGGTGCCTGCAGCGTGGCAGTCCGAGTTGGCGTCAGCGTCGAGGTGAGCGTGGGCGGCTCTGGGGTTGGGGTCGCGCTGGGCGGGACCGTCCAAGAAGATGTGACCGTCTTGCATGCCAGGAGAATAAGCAAGCTGAGGATTAGTGCGAGGCGAATCCGCATCGACATCTCTCGGATAATCTATAAATTTTTCCCGGAGCGCAGTGCTCGTTAGGGTGATAAGGGGAGCTAAGCCCCGCCTTCACCGTAAACGCTCGGATCGGTGGGTGTTTTCCCTGATGGATCCCAGACATAAACCCAGTCCCCCTCTTTTGCCCAATCAAACAGCCAATGAGCATCTCCGACAGTCATGTTCACGCAGCCATGCGATTGTGGAAAGCCCAGGTTAGCCCGCCAGTAAGCCCCGTGCAATGCCCGGGCGCCATCAAAATACATGGTCCAGGGTACGTCTTCCAGGTAATAGGCATCTGAGCCATTATCAAACGCGCCGCGCATCATAGCTGATTGATATTTCTCGTAAATTTGAAATACGCCCGGCTTTGTCCACAGCGGCTCCAGACCGCTGGCCATGATCGTGGCATACACAAGCTGGCGGTGGTCGTAGACAGAGATCGTCTGCTGGTAAAGGTTGACTTCGATCCAGCGATCTCCGGTGACCCCTGCCGGCGGAGTAGGTATTGGGAGTGACGCCGGCTACCACCCGTTTCGGCAGCCATTCATCCGGAGCGATCATTACCCAATCCGCGTCATTTACTTTCTTAGTTTCATAGATCTGGACCAGTTCGAGAGGCTGGAAAACATGCCCGGTGTAATCTGACTTTGCATATCCCGGGGTCTGCTTACTCTCTACCGGGGTTGCGCTCAGGTAAGATAAAACCCAGCCGAAGCCATTGTCCGGGGTACGACTGAAAGTTACTCCCTGGAATTGTGAAAATGAGCCAATGCGAGAGATATCATTCGCAGTCATCCAGCTGCCCGGCTCGATCTGGTAAAAACGTTTGCCATCGACCATTACTTCATCCGTGTAAGATATATAGCTGAATGGCGCTTCGATATGGCGGACAGCATTGCGCTTGGCGGCATTCAGCGCATCTTCGACGCTGGAATACACGGGCGCGCTCTTGGTGCGCACGATCCCGTAATGTAAATCTACCTGGGTCAGCGCTTTATCCGGTTTGCTCGCAGGCAATCCTTTCAAAGGTAAGGTGATGCCTTCTTGCGCCATGCGCGTCAGGTAAGAGGATGGCCCGTCCGGATTACAATTTCCCGGGTTGATCAGGTAAATTCCGGGTAAGCACAGGACAGCTGGATCATCCGGGATGGGTGACGTCCCCGCGGACGCCTTCACCGGATTAATACTGATGAATGCAGCCAATATAATCAGGATGTAACAATATTTAATAAGCTTGATCATTTAGATTTGTGTATGCCTTACATCTCCCCAGAAGTATTTCGAATGCGCTGGATGATGAAATTGCGGTCGCCGCTTTTTTATATTTTACCAGGGCATCAACACCGATTATACTAGTACAAACCTTCAGCCTGCTGTAAGCAGGCATATTTCTCATATCATTATTATTTGGAGAGCAGTGTGACTCAGCCTGCCTCAGCTATCCACCCCATCTCGAAGAAAGACGCCTGGATTCTGGCGATACGACCGAAAACCCTTCCGGCAGCGGCCTCCCCGGTCATCCTGGGGACGGGCGTAGCCTTTCTGGATGGAAAATTCCAGCCAATGCCCGCTCTGGCAGCGCTGCTGGCTGCCATTCTCCTGCAGATTGGGGCGAACCTCTCCAATGACGTCTTTGATTTTCGCAAAGGGGCAGATAACCCAGATCGTCTCGGCCCAACCCGGGTTACCCAGGCCGGTCTGTTGCCGCCAGGTGAAGTCATTGCAGGCACCTGGCTGGTTTTCAGCCTGGCTGCCCTGCTCGGGCTTTACCTCACCTGGGTTTCCGGTTGGGCGATTGTTGTGGTTGGTATCTGTGCGATCCTGGCAGCGATTGCTTACACCGGTGGACCATTTCCTTTAGGCTATTATGGTCTGGGTGAAGTCTTCGTCTTCCTATTTTTCGGACCGGTGGCAGTCTGTGGGACGTATTACGTGCAGGCGCTGCAGCTCGCTCCGCTGGCTGCCTGGTCTTCGATCTCAGTCGGTCTGCTGATCACCGCCATCCTGGTCGTCAACAATCTGCGCGATATCCACACCGACCGGGCTGCCGGAAAGCACACTCTGGCAGTCCGCCTGGGAGTAAAAGGGACCCGGATCGAGTACCTGTCCTGCTTGATTATTGCGTATCTCTTACCGCCGCTATTGAGCCTGGCAGGCGTCTCGCCCTGGTGGGCCTGCCTGTCTCTGCTCTCACTGCCCCTGGCTGTCGCTCTCATACGCAAGATATGGCGCGATACCGGTCGCCAGCTGAATCCTGTCCTGGCGGGAACCGGGCGCCTGGCGCTGCTTTTCAGCGTTTTGTACGCTCTGGGACTGGGCATCACCGCGATTATCTAATCAGTCGAGGAATTCCCAGCGGCAGGCACGCCTTTCCAGCCAATCCACAAAATAATATAGAAACATCCCCATCAGGCTGACCGCCACAATACCCGCGTACATCGCCGCGTAATTGAATAATGTGCTGCCATTCAGATAGATATAGTAGCCCAGCCCCTTGCGGGTCGCAATCAGCTCCGCGATGTACAGCACAGCGATCGCTGAACCGACGGACTGGCGGATTGCGGTCAGGATAGCTGGAAGGCTTGCCGGCCAGTAAACGTAGCGGAACAGCGCCCTCCTTCCAGCTCCCAGGCTGCGCACACTCTGGACCAGCTCACCCCGGATCGTCGCTGCCTGGTCGCGTACCAGTACGAGGATCTGGAAGAAAAGGATAAGGAATATGATCATGATCTTAGCCAGGTCCCCAATCCCAAACAGGAGCAGGATGATCGGCACCAATACAATCTTCGGGATCGGGTAGAGGATGTATATAAATGGAGCCGAGAGCGAATTGAGCCGCTTCGATTGGCCTAAAACTAACCCCAGCGGCACCGCCGCCAGGATCGCCAGGAAGATGCTGGCAATCACCCGCCAGAAGCTGATCAAGAAATGACCCAGCAGCTGCCCGTACAAGAGCTCTTGAACGAATACCTGCGCTACCTGGACCGGTGTGGGCAGGATAGGCTCGTCCAGGAGCAAGGCAGCGATCTCCCAAATCAGCAATAATACGAGTGTTGCCCACAACAGCTGGCGTTTTTTCATCATGCCTCCATACGATTGCGCAGCTCGTGGATCAGCTCACTGTACTCTTCGCTCGCCCGAAATCCGGGGGTTCCAGAGCCGGTATTTTCGATGATATGCGCTTCGCTGATGGGCGCCTTTCCCAGCATCAAGATCTTCTTACCGATATAGGCAGCTTCTTCGATGGTGTGAGTGACCAGTACCAGGGTAAAATTCTGCTCTTCTTTCAGCTCAAGAACCAGGTCTTGCAGCCCTTCACGGGTGGGGGCATCCAGCGAGGAGAATGGCTCGTCCATCAGCAGGATATCGGGGCGCAGCGTCAGGGTACGGGCGATCGCCGTCCGTTGGCGCTGACCACCCGATATTTGGCTGGGGTATTTATCTTTGATCTCAGCAATCCCCAGCCGTTCCAGCCAGGCGTCTACGTCCGTCCCTGGCTTGAAATCAGCCGGCGCATGTTTACCATCCGGTCCGTAGAAGGAACGGACCGTCATACCCAGTCCTGCGTTCTGCTGAACGGTCGCCCAGGGGAGCAAGCCGTACTCTTGTAAAATCAACCCGGTCTGGGGTCGTGGTCGCTTGATGAGCTGCTCATCTACCCGGACCTCTCCGCGTGATGGGAGCAGTAGCCCTGCCAGGATATAGAGCAGAGTCGTCTTTCCACCGCCAGAAGGTCCTAGAACTGCCCAGGCTTCACCCGATCTAATCAACCAGTTGAAATCGAGGAAGATAGGTGGGTGATCCTTGTAGCCGAAGGTCAGGGACTTCAGCTCGATCATCGCTTCATTTGAAATTTGCCTAAGGCAAGAAGGATGGATTCACGGATGAGTCATAGCTGACATCTTTATCCAGCAATCCCTTCCCCTTAGCCCAGTCTAACACATCATTCCACTGGTCCTTGCTGGGAACGCCAGCAGTAGTCATCTGCGGGATTTTGTAACTTGCCAGCAAGGGCGGCGGGATGAGCTGTTCGTCAGCGAGCAGCTGCTTATAACTATCCGGATTCGCATTAATCTTCTGCACTGCCTGCTCGAGAGCTGCCAGGAAGGCTCGGACGGCTTCTGGATGCTGTTCGATTACTTCATTGCGGAATGCAATCGTGCTGTAGCTTAAATCCGGATGGCTGGTATCCGAAACTACTACCTTGGCTCCCTGCGCAACCGCCTGAGCCGGCAGCGGCTCAGGAAGCATCCCCGCAGCCACATCGCCATTGATGATCAATGCCAGCCGGTCGGGAATCTTGGGAATTGCAATTGTTTTTATCTCTTCTGGTTTGAATCCTTCTTTTTCCAGTAAGCGGTCAGTTAGGTATTCGATGACCGTTCCTTCCGAGATGCCAATCTCTTCCCCTTTCAGGCCGTTTGCATCGCTGATACCGCTCTTCGCCGAGGCCACGATGCTGAACAAGGATGCTTCTGGACTGGCTGCCCGGGCGAAACGAACGATCTCTACGCGCGGCTTATCCTTGTTGTAGAACATCGTCGAAAGCACCTCATTGATCATCCCGTCAGCCTGACCGGCTGAAACCACCTGGTCGCGTTCCGGGGCAGACTGGACGGGAATCAGCTCGACCTTGACGCCATTTTTTTCAAACAAGCCTTCTTTTTGGGCTACGCGGATTGGGAAGCTGTCCAATATCGGCAGGATGGCGATCTTCAAGGTTGCTGCCTCCTGGGTTGGTGCAGAGGTTGGCTTATTTAAAGATGAACAACCCGAGAGGAAGAGTATCAGGAGTGACAGTATTAATATAATCGCACTTATTTTAAAGCTGCTTTTATTCATTAAGAGCTCCTCGCGCCTGGAACCGGTTATTTGAGTTTTTGGCGTCTTTCTTGCAACTGAGCAAACCGCCAGTTAGAGCACCGATTAATCAATATTGTTTTCAGCGGTTTGCATGCGTCGGACAACTTAGGGAGTACCCTTTTATCGTGTGAAAATTATAGCATGGCCCTAACTATTCCGATAAGTGATCGCTTAAGATTTTGTTGACTGTACTTCTTGACACTTTCTGGTCGCTGTGCTACAGTTAGGCTGCAATATAAAACGCTTAATCTATTGATAAACGAAAAAAATTTGCCATTTTTTGATGCATAAAGCTGATAAACGATGATCCTCCGTGAGAGAGACACCCCCTTAACCAAGTCACGAGCTCAATTGATGGTAGACAGGTTGCGCGACTTGCAAGCTTCATCCCCGGATATCGAGGCTTCCGCAGTGGTGAGCGTCGATGGCTTGAGCATCGCCTCTGCTCTGCCGCAAGGCGTTGAAGAGGACCGGGTTTCGGCGATGTCGGCTGCCATGCTTTCCCTTGGCGACCGGATCGCGAGCGAGCTGGGACGGGGTGTATTAAGTCAGGTATACATCAAGGGTGAAGAAGGCTACGTAATTCTGATGTCCGTTGGCGATGAAGCAGTCCTCACAGCCCTGGCCCGCGAGCAGGCAAAACTGGGTCTTATTTTACTGGATATGCGCCGGGCTACCGAAGCGTTGGCGAAACTCCTGTAACGAGCAACGATCATGGATCCCATTCCTCAATCCCCCTATAACTACGCAAACAAAATCGCTTTAATTGCCATAAAATCACTCGAAGAGGTGATGGGTAAGAACGGCCTGAATGCAATTTTAAATCTGGCTCATCTTCCCCAGATGATCGACCACTACCCTCCCGATAATCTTGAAAGGCAATTTAACTTTGCCGATTTTTCTGCGATCAACCTCGCTCTCGAAGAGATGTATGGTCCACGCGGCGGGCGAGGGCTGGCTCTGCGTGCCGGCCGCGCCGCGTTCGCCGATTCGCTGCGCAATTTCGGGGCGTTGGCTGGTGCAGGCGACCTGGCATTTAAAGTCCTGCCCCTTTCAGCGAAAATGCGCATCGGCATCCCGGCGATGGCGCGCATCTTCAGCCAAATCAGCGACCAGTACTCAACCGTCGAAGAGCGGGAAACGGATTTCCTGTACACCATCCATCGCTGCCCGGTATGCTGGGGGCGCAACGATTCGGATAAGCCGGTATGCTTCATAGCTGTTGGATTGCTTCAGGGGGGCTTAAAATGGCTCTCAGGTGGAAATGAGTTTCGCGTGACCGAGATCCGCTGCGTCGCTATGTCCAACCCCACCTGCGACTTCGTGATCCCCAAGGTTCCCATTAGTTAGGTACAATTCGTGGCGGAAGAGAAGCCATCCCTGCTGATCGTTGAAGACGACGTTGATGTCGCGGATATGCTGGAGGCTTATTTCCGCGTTCAAGGCTATGAAGTATTCAATGCGTATGGCGGCGAGCAAGCTATTCAGCTGGCGCAATCTTGCCTGCCAAACCTGGTAATATTGGACATTCGCCTGCCCGATTTCGATGGATATGAAGTCGCCCGGCGTTTGCGCTCCAACCGGCGCACAAAAGAGCTGCCGATCCTGTTCCTGACCGAAAAACGAAACCGCTCCGACCGGCTGCAGGGACTCGAGTTGGGAGCAGACGATTACATCACCAAGCCGTTCGATATCCAGGAGCTGCGCCTGCGGGTGCGCAATGCCCTGCGCCGCGTAGCGGAAGGCTCCCTGACGAATCCGGTTACCGGATTGCCCGAGGGCGCGCTGGTTGACGAACGCCTGCGTGAATGCCTGGTGAATCCGGATTGGGCGATCCTGATCGTGCGCCTTGATAACCTGGACGCATTTCATGAAGCGTACGGGTTTGTCGCCTCAGATGACGTTATGCGGGCGATCAGCCTGATGGTGCGCAACATCGTCCGCGAATCCAGCCAGGTAAGCGATTTTGTCGGGCAATTGGGTTCGCATCACTTGATCATTTTTACCCGCACCAGCCACCAGGATGCCTTGAGTGAGCAAATTCAGCAGCGGCTGACCCAATCGATGGACTATTTCTACCCGTTAAAAGACCGTACTCCCACAAACCACCCAGGCAAGCGGTTGAGAGTCACCTTACGCAGTACGGACGCCAGCGCCGGTTCATTCACCAGCGTAGACGAACTTAAGAACCATCTGCTGTAGCGCGGACCATGAGCCCATCTGAAATTACAGTAATCATTCCTACTTTTAATGAAGCAGAAAACCTGCCCAAGTTGGTTTCTTCTGTTCTCTCTCTGCCGCTGCCTCAGCTGAGCATGCTGATTGTCGATGATAACAGCCCCGATGGGACCGGCGATTTAGCTGATGCCCTCGCCCAATCTTACCCCGGGCGGCTCTCAGTCATACACAGAGAGAAGAAGCTCGGGCTGGGGCCGGCTTACATCGCGGGATTTCACCAGGCAATTGCCTCCGGAACATCGGCGGTGACCCAGATGGACGCCGATTTTTCCCACCCACCGGAGAAGCTGGTTGAGATGGCAGCCGCCCTGAAAACCTGCGATATCGTAATTGGCTCCCGCTATATTCCCGGCGGATCGGTGGACGAGCGCTGGCCCATTTGGAGGAAGTCTTTGTCCGCGTTTGGCAACTTCTACGCGCGCACGCTGCTCAACCTGCCAATCCGGGATGTGACCGGTGGATTTCGCCTGTATCGGGCCAATATAATTGAAGGAATACCTTGGGACCAGGTGCGCTCGAACGGTTATTCGTTCCAGGTTGAGATTGCGTGTTTAGCCCACAAAATGGGTTTCACTTTTAAGGAGATCCCTATTTATTTTGCGGACAGGCGCTGGGGGAAATCAAAAATGTCCCTGCGCATCCAAATCGAAGCAGCCATCCGGGTTTGGCAAATGATGTATCGTTATCGCCATATTAACCCGGAAAGGCGGCAGCCCCCTTTATTAGATAACATCAAGAATCTGGATACGCCTTCCAAAGGCTGACCAGCCCGCGCCATTCTTCCAGGCTGAGTGTCTCTGCCCGGCGGGATGGCTCGATTCCCGCAGCCTGCAGGCGCTCTTGCGCATTCTGTGGAGAGCAGTGCATCCCGGCGGAGAGAGCATTGCGCAGCATTTTCCGTTTTTGGCTGAAACCAGCTTTCGCCAGCCGGAAAAATTCGACCAAATCCTGGCTGGGTATAACTGGTGAGGCGTACATGTCTACCCTTACCACTGCCGAATCCACCTTCGGAACAGGATAAAACGCAGCCGCAGGGATGCGAGCGGCAATCTGCGGTGATCCATAAACCTGAACGCTCAACGCCAGGAGGCTCATCTCATCCGGCTGCGCACAGATGCGCTCCCCCACTTCGCGTTGGACAGTCAGTACCATCCGCCGCGGGCGGCGGGCATTTTCCAATAAATGCTTGAACAGAGCCGAGGTAATATAGTAGGGGATGTTTGCCACCACCAGGTAACCCTGGCTTACATTGGACGCATCCGCAGGTGCATGCACAGGTGCATCGAACAAGTCAGCCAGGTCGATGCGGAGAATATCACCCTGGATGATCGCAACATTATCAAAGTGGATCAGCTCTCTGCGCAGGATCTCGACCAGCTTTGGAGAGACCTCCACTGCAATGACTCGCCTGGCAGACTGCGCCAGCAGCTGGGTCAGGCTGCCCAGGCCCGCTCCGATTTCAAGGACTGTATCCGCCGGCAAGATTTCCGCACTGTCGACCACCCGCATTAGTGCGTTTATATCTACCAGGAAATTTTGACCGAGTCTCTTATCCGGGACCACCCCATATTTTCGCAAGAGGGCTGGCGCACTCGATTTTTCAGGGATCATGGGCAGGTCGGTTCGTCGGGGACTGTAGGCCACGTACCCGCAATGAACTGGTCGATATAATCTCGAACCACCTTATTATCCACGTCCAGCACGAAGGTCTCATTTTTCAAGGCATCACTGTACTCCCGGGCAGGGGAAAAGATTTCTGGCGGCAGGCCGGTAAACAGGATATTCTCCCGCTTCAGGCTGGGCAGCAAACAGGCAAGCTGGCCGATCTGTTCCAGGCTCAAATCAGTTTGGACAGAGCCGACGAAAGAATTGATGATCTGCGGGATTTTGGGGAGCACTGCTGCTGAGGTGATTTTTTTGCGCAAGGCGCACAGCACCATGGTCTGGTTGTCCATGCGCGTGAAATCATTGTATTTTTTTCGGATCCGCGAGAAGCGCAGCGCCTGGTCTCCATTAAAATGTTTCTGTCCCGCCGTAAAATAACCCATATCTTCCGTTTTGGCATCGATCGGTCGTCCGTCGACGTCATTCGGCAGGTAGATATCGATCCCCCCAACCGCATCGACGATCTTCTTGAACGTTTCCATATTTACCGCGCCATAATGCTCGACCGTCAATCCAAAGTTCAAGTCCAGCGCGCGCGCCAGGAGACCTGGAGCCCCTCCGGGACCCTGGTAGTAGCCCATGCCTGGAGAGCCGTAGAAGTAAGCCTGGTTGAGCTTCCCTTCGGTAATCCCATAATGGGTGGCAATATCCGGGATCTTAACCCACAAATCACGCGGCATGGAGAGCACCGTAATCTTGGGGGTAACAAAATCAACCCTGGCTATGCGAATGGCGTCCGCCAGGCCGTAGCGGTATTGAATATCGGCGTCTGCTCCTATGCCCAGTACGTACATAACCGCAGGACCCCCGCAAAGGGGCTTAGGGGTCGCCGTTGGTATGCTCGTTGGTGAAGCCGGAATTTCAGTCACCAGAGAGGCAGACGGTGTTATTGAGAGATCGACCGGATGGGTGACAGTCGGTAAAATTAATGCCACCGGGACCGCCGTCGGCTCTTTCGTCGGTAAATTAAGTGCGGGTCCCAGGGGCTGTGTCAGGCGCCTCTGCAATTGTAGGTACCCAAACCCGCCGAAAATCAATATCACCAGAAACACGCCTGCCAGCAGGAACCATCAATTCCTTCGTTTGTGCGCTGGAGCAGGTGTACCTGGCGTCTCACTTGAACTCATTCGTTATCTCCTTGTCTGCCTCCAAACACCGGATTATATCAGTTTCTCCAGGCGGTCTTCAGCCCTGGTCCCATATCAAATTATCTCATCCGAGTGCTTTGTCCAGGCTCAAAATAGAATTTGAATTCCGAACTTCAAAGCCTGGACAAAGCTTAAAGTGTTCCGTTTCTGCCAATTCCTTCTAAAAAATCAGGTTTGACGGAACACTAGTTTTATTACTCCGCAAGCTGGAGAAAATAACAGGCAGGTATAATTACTCTGTGAACGGCAAACCGACCGAGCCTGTTACCCGGCCCCTGCATCTCACCCTGCTCGCCCGCGATGGGAAAATCATACTTTATTGGGGTCTCTTTATTCTTCTGACCGGATTCGCCTGGTATTTTTACTACCGTCTCCATCTCCTTCTTCCGCCAACGACCATAATTTTTCCCCTCGGGATTTTCCTGGTCGCCGCCTTCCTCACCCTGCTCCTTGGGCGCGCCCTGTCAGCACTGCGGATCTCCCTTGCCTGGCGCTACCGCAGCGCATTCCTCGCCGGTCTGCTCACGAGTCTGGCCATCGTTTTATTCTCCCTGGCAGTCAGGAGCGTCCCGCCAACCCCAGGCAGCCTGGCTGGCAGCACAGCAATCCTGTTCGTCCTTCCCATAGCTGCCTCGATAGGTGCATTTCTGGGAGGCTTAATCCTGACCGGGCTGGAGATCGGCTGGTGGGAGAATAACGCGCCTCCGCCCGAGGTCTGCCGCCAGCAGGTCCTCCGACTGCACCACCAGCGGATTGGCAATCCTTCACCTGAAACGGCGGCGATCCGCTCGTTTGACCTGCTGCTGAGCTTATTTGCTATCGTGCTGACCTCCCCCTTTTGGCTCTTTGCCGCATTTTTAATCTGGCTCGAAGATCCGGGTCCGGTTGTATTTATCAAAAACTCGGTGGGAAGAGGCGGCTGCAATTTCCGCCAGCTCAAGTTCCGTACCATGGTCGCTGGCGCGGAGGAGGCTACGGGTCCGGTGCTGGCTAAGCTGGGAGACGAACGCGTGCTGCGCTTCGGCCGCTTATTGCGTAAAAGCGCCCTGGACGAGCTCCCCCAGCTCATCAATATCATAAAAGGCGAAATGAGTTTCGTCGGACCGCGCCCGCAGCGGACTGTCCTGGTTTATGATTACCTGCAGTCCATGCCTGAATATGCCGACCGCCATCGCGTTTCTCCAGGGACTGGCTGGGCTTGCCCAGGTGGCTGGCGATTATTTTCTCTCCCCCCGCCAAAAGCTGCGCTTCGATCGCCTGTATATTGCCCACCGCTCCCTGAGGTTTAACCTTAAATTATTCTTTCTGGCGATCTTGATTACTTTCTGGTACCGCTGGCAGCCGGGTTGGAACGGGCGGCTGCCACGCTCCCGGCTCCACTCCTGAATCCCGGCTCTGAAGCGCTCACTATCGCCGGACTGTGCCTCACCACTCGCCACGCCCAGCCGAGGATCAAGCACACGATCATAGCGTTCAGTATCTGACCGGTCATTGTCCCGTAAACGCCCCACTGGTCGATCATCCATATCCCCACAGTAAACATCGCCAATATAGCGAACAGGTTTGCAATGAAGATGGGCCGGCTGAGGCGGATAGCTTCAAGGGTAGTCTGGATGGGCGTCGAAGCAAACCAGAAGGCGTAAAAAATCGCCAACAGGATTACGCCGTTGCTGTACTCCAGATAAGTGGTGCCGTAGAGCAAGAACAGGATTTGTGTGCGAAATATTACGATAAATGCCAGTGAAAGAAAAATCGGTATGCCCGAAAAAATATAGATCAGGCGTAAGGTGCGCATCAGCTCCGGCCAGCCGGACTGCTTGAAAATCCGGGCAGCCCGCGGCAGTAAAAATGTATCTACGGCGCGCAAGAGGAGCTGGATGGGCGCCACCACATTTTGTAAAGCCCGGTAAGCGCCTGCCGCAGCAAAGCTGATCAACCCGGCAGTCAGTACGGGATAGAATTCAACCGAAATCCAGTTGGCTACATTTCCCCCGATTACCCAGCGACCAAAATCCCAATTTCGCAGCCACGTTGTGCGCAGGTTATCGAACTTTCTCGTCCAATAGTGCCGTGTAGCGATTAATCCCTGGAAGAGGGCAATCAGCGCTCCCCAGGCAATCGCATCCAGGCCTTTCACGCCGCTCAAATCTCCCATGCGCGCCCACCAGGCTAATAAGATCAGCCGCGGGACATTTGCCAGAACCGTATTGGCAACTGCGCTGCTGATCTGACCGCGCGCATAGAGCATGCGCCGTATATATTCCTGCAGCTGCCAGAAAAAAACCGGAAACCACAGCGAAGCCATGGTTGGGCCTGCCAGGTCATTTCCCAGGCGGGTCAAAACAACCCCGCTGAGAAAAAATATCGCCGCCGTCCCTACCGCAAAACCCAGCTGGATAATGCTGGTGCTGGTAGCGTAGCGCTTAAATTGTAAGGCGTCTTCACCGGCCCCGAATGAATTCAGGGGTTGAATGGTGAGTCCTTCCTGAACGGAGCGAATGAGGCGCAGGGTGGTAAAGCCTACTCCATAAACACCCAGCTCGGTAGGGGATACATTTCTGGCGATGATGATTGTGGCAATAAAATTGCTAAGGCTGATGAGCGCCTGGTCAACAGAAGCCAGGTAGCCTTCCCTGGCGCCGGGTCCGACGAGCAGCCTGAAAAAATTATTTAATTTTAGCTGGAGCAAGCCGCTACCGGACGGATGTTTTTTTTCTTCACCTGTAGATTCAGCTGCAGCAGGGGCGAGATCACTATCGCCAGGTGGCTCCGGAACGTTCATGAACTATTTCAATATCCACATGATGTCACTGGGGACAGGTGTGAGAAAATATACCGTTACGGTTTGATGCCAGGATACATAATCAGAATCGCTGTACCCTAAATCGAGCCAAAACCTCCCGGGGATACCCCCACCGACGTCGGCCACGGTCCCATTTCCGTATCCGGGCACGTAAACCTGAGTGCCGCCGTAATATGTGTACCAATATCCGCGCATGGCAACGATGCCTCTCTTCAGCTCCGCACCGCTGGCAGTATACGAGTCGCAATGGTCTTTAAAGATCCGGCAAGGAGAATAGGAGGTGGCATACATGGGAACCGCACGCCAATATTCGATTGTGCCGCCTGGAGTATTCAGCTTGCGCACGACCACTTTCGTCCCATACCCAACGACCTGTTTGACCGGCTTGCTGCTGATCCATTCTGCCTCGACACTGCGGGTAACTTCCTTACCATCCTCGTAACGGATGCGAACCCGCCGGGTCGTCACTCCTGGCTGACCTGGCTGCAATACAGCTGTCTGGTCGAGCTCGACTTCAGGCGCCGGCTGCAATTCCGACTCAAAGGGTAGAGGAGTTTGCTCGAACGCCAGCTCCTCTTTCACGCGCACGACATGGATCACTTGATCCTGCGAGACAGGCTCGTTGGGCGCCGGCACGCTGTAATCCAACCCCTGTAAAGGGATCCCAGCCTGAGCCAGAGCTTCGCCTACCGTCCTGGCTGGCGTCCTGATCTGCTGTCGCTCCCCGGAATCCTCCACCTCTAGTGTCTGCGCCGGGCGCCATTCAATCTTGCTTTCTGCGACCGGTGAGCGTTCGAGGGTAGGCGAGATATAGTCGGAGGCGAGTAAGATAAATCCCGTTATCCGCCAGCGCCTGCCCAATCGTCGACCTGGACGAGGTCACCGGTTTTTCCCCGGTCGGGCTATCCATATAGAATGAAACACCGCGTATCAGCTGGAGGCTGTGAGTTGGAGCATAATGGATCATTTCCCCCGCAGGCGCCGGCTTGCCATCCACCAGGATGCGGTCCCCGGGGAATAGCTGCAGCCCTGCCTGCGCCAGCACATTTCCCGGTATCCGTTCGGACGAACGTTGCCTGGAGATTTTGCCATCTGCGGAGATGAGGTACCAGGCAGACTGGTCGAGCTGGATGGTCTCACCGTCGATCAAGAAATGGTCGTTTCCAGGTCGCAGGCGATCATCGATTGCGAGCTGGATAGCCTGCCCAGAAAGGAGATCTATTACACGGAGGGAATGGGTGTGCAGGATTTCTGGATCCCCATTCTTCAGCAGGGTGATCGTTTTCGCTGTGCCGGAAAAAACGAGGAGAATCCCGATAAGCACACATACCACCCCAGCCAGGCGGAACAACCAGACCTTCATAGGAAATCAATTCTATCAGAATAAGCCGCCGCGGAGTTTGAAAAAGAGAGGGTAAGGTGAGGTGTTAAGAATATGTCCGGGCAGGCAACCCGGCGGCACCCAGAGTGACCTCCTTACCGCTGCTTCCTCTCGGACCTGACGGGGTTCGCAGGTTTCTGCCGCGCCGGACCCACCCGGACACGCGCAGTAGGATACCTCATCCAGGTAAGGATGTCAATAAATCATATTTAGCGAGGAATTGCTTTCAGAATCAGGTTTCTTTCTTGCGCTGCAATAGTATTGCCGCGAGTACGATCACCAAGAACAGCACCACGAATAACAGCACGCCGCCCCAACCGCGCATCCAGGGAATATCGACAAGGGTCGAGGGCGGTTCGGTCGGCTGAACGACGTTTACCGGCGGAAGCGCCATTACGTAAGCGACTGTATCATCGATTTCTTGCTCGCTAAGCGGACCACCGTTCGCCTGTCCCCACGCGGGCATCCGCGACCCTGGAATCCCATTCTCAATGGTCGTTTTGATCGTCAGGTCAGGGCGCACGGAAGGCCAATCTTTGGCCAGCACTGCACCCGACCTCCCCTCCCCGGATGCGCCGTGGCACATGACGCAGTTCTGCGCGAACACGACTGCACCCTGGTTGGGATTCCCGGTCACATTGGGGACTGGGGTAATCGGAGGATGCAGGGTTGCGGTCGGGAGTGGCGTCAGGTTTGGCACACCTCCGGTCTGCCAGCTCAGGATGTAAACCAAAAGCGCATTGATCTGGTCTTCTGTCAGCGGTCCGCCAAAAATCTTCCCCCAGGCCGGCATCGGCGAGCCGGGTACTCCCTGCTCGATAATCGTCCGCACGGTCAGCTCAGGGCGGATGGAGGGCCAGTTCTTCGCCAAGGTGGCGCCGACTCGCCCTTCCCCATTCGCTCCATGACAGACCGCGCAATTCTCAGAATATAATTGTGCCCCCTGCTGCAGTTGGTCTTGCGATTGCGCGCTTGCCTGTTTGACGCCGATCCACAAAAGAACGATTATGAAAAATCCCAGGACAGCGTATCCGAGAGAGCGAAGCTTTCCAGATGTGACCATGTTCCAGCCTATTTAATGGTCAGCAAGTATGCAATGAGATCAGCGGTTTGCTGCGCAGTTAATTGCGTCCCAAAGGTCTTCGGCATGATATCTGTGAAGGGCGGGACAAGATACGCGCTTGAATTTACGATGGATTCAAACAGGTATTGGTCTGCAGTGCTGGCTTTGCCGGTGTAACCCGCCTGGTTAATTCGGGTGGCGGCGCGATCACCGATCCCCGGCTGGTCTGCAGTTGGTTTCCAGGGAGGTCCGGTGGGATTATCGATATGGCAGGCTGTACAGCCTTTCTCGACCGCAAGTTTCTCGCCGCTGGTCGGATCACCTTTCGGGAGCACCGCCTGTATATTGGTTCCAACCTCTTGCCCTGCCGGGGCAGTGGTCGTTTGGACGAGCTGGGCAGTCGATTTCCAGTTCATGATGAACGCGGCAATATCGCTGATCTGATCATCGCGTAAGGGTCCGCTGTAACGCTCAGAGAAAGAAGGCATTGCGGGAGTGCCATTCCCCGGATACTGCTGCGGGCGGGTAGACGCCATGCGACCGCTGGAGGCGGTGGCGATGATGTAATCCTCCTGGCTCCCGCTCCAGCCAACATCTTTGAGACGCTGGTCGAAGAAGTAGCGGTCGTTCAAGGGCGGGCAAAGTCCCTGGATGCCGAGCCCCTGTTTCCCATGGCAGCGGCTGCACTGGCTATCGAACAATTCTGCCCCGTGCTCGATCGAGCGCGCGGTGGCAGCCAGCTTCTCGGTTTCCATGCGCTGATTCTCATTCAGTCCATATACCAGAACTGCAATGCTTGAAATGATCACCAGGATTATCCCAAGAGTAATTTCCAAATTCGTCCGCGACATCTGGTTATTTCCCTCCCATCATGGCAGTCTGTACGCAAAGGTATCGGTTGCAGGGGTCAGTGGTTGGCGTCTGCAGCGGACCCTACTCCTCCCCACGGTCCCGGTGGAGAAATACTGCATGATCGTAGCTCTGTGGCTTGTTGTTTTCTGTCCAGGTGATCCGCATGGTTGCCTTTTTCAGGTCTTTCTGCCAGTCCTCGATCACCATCGCACCTTTCGCGTCAGGCAGCTTGCCGCTCTTTATTTCGTTGTTGACCATCTTGGTAAAATCAGAGAATACCTGTTCCAAAGCTGGACAACCGTAGTCCAGGGTTGGGCAGAGATCGCGAGTCGGCGAGACATTCACCTCGTACGAGCCGGGCACAAGCTGGTCGAATGGTATCATCTGCACCGGGCCTTCCCCTTCTTGGGGCGCCAGCTTTTGGATAATTGCCTGGGCAGGCGGCTTTTCAATCCCGTAGTCGGGCGTACCCATATAACTTAATGCCAGGATGGCTGCCACACCCAGCAGTCCAATTGCCACAGCGACGGGGCGTTTATACATGCTGCGGTACGGGTTCCGGTCGATGTAAGGCAGTCCGATGAGCAGCACAACTAAAATCGTGGGGATGACAATCCCCATCAGCGATTTGTCGCCCAGTTTGAGCATCCCTTGCAGCCACCAGAAATACCAGGGCGCTTTGGTATCCAAAGGCGTCACTTGCGGGTTGGCGTGGCTTTCCAACGGTGCATGGTAACCCAGCCACGACACCCCAATGATCAATGCAAACAGCCCTAAGATTGTCCAAAATACCTCACCGGTGAGCAAATCCGGAATGAAATCGACTCTGGTGCGAGCCTCTTCTTCTTTTCAACAGGAGCATCCCCTTCCTCAAACCTGGCGGGCAAAGAAATCCCGTGCTCGCGAGCAACTTTGTAGTAATGAATGCTGATCAGCAGGATTGCTGCCAGAGGGAGTAAGACTACATGAGCGAGGTAAAAGCGCAGCAAGCCATTCGCCCCGATATCCGGAGCGCCGCGCAAGAGCAGGTTCACCTGGTTGCCGAACACAGGCGCTGCTTCTGCCATACTGGTGCCGATCGTCACAGCCCAGTACGATAGCTGGTCCCAGGGGAGCAGATAGCCGCTGAAAGAAAGAAATAGAGTAATCCCCAGCAGGATTACCCCGGTGAACCAGGTAAACGAGCGTTCCTTTTTGTACGACCCGGTGAAAAACGTGCGCAGCATATGCAGCGCGGTAAAAATAACCATTCCTTCCGCACCCAGGCGGTGAATATCGCGCAGCATTTGCCCGAACGGTACGTTGGTGAGCAGCTTCAGGATCGAACCGTACGCACCCTCAGGAGAGGGGACGTAGTAGATCATTAAGATTAAGCCAGTGATTGTCTCGACGAAAAAGAAAAAGGCAGTGAAAAATCCTAACCGGAAGGTGTGGGTCAGGATCGTGCTGCCTTTTTCATAATAGCGCGGCCGTATGTGCAAGATAAAGCTGGTTGTCTGTGCTTTATAGCGCGGATTCGGCTTTTCTGTCGGCGGCTCGCCGCGCAGCAGCGCCCCAATTTCTTTGAAGCTCAAGCCAGCCGTGATTGCCCGCATACGCTGGTCTGCCGCTACGCTGAACTTCTTACGCATATCCTGAATGTTGACGTTCTTAATCATTGCCTTGATCTCCGCAAGAACGATCGATTGTCATTTTCCATTCTGAGGTATTTCTCTCGAGACAGGGCTGGCAGCTAATCTCGCACGCCAGCCGGAGCAGGTCTTATCCGTGAGGCAGACCTTTTATACGCTTGCCAGTATCTACCTTAATTATGGCGTTGGGATCTTGAGGCACCGGCATTGGGCTGCCATCGTCCGATTTGGCAACTACCTGGCCGTTAGCCGGGTCCTCCGCCCAGAGTGGGAAGCGATCCAGCGAGCGCGGCGCTGGTCCCTGGATATATTGGCCATCTTTATGGAACTGCGAGCCATGGCAGGGACAGATAAATTTTACTTCTTGTTCATTCCAGTTATACAGGCACCCGAGGTGGGTACACACTTTGTAAAGCGCCATTACCCCCATTTCGGTATTGGAAATCCATAATTTGATCTGAGGCTCGTTTGCCGGGGGTGCATCCGAAGCGGGCAGGGTAGAAACCGGCCCGTAGGAGTATACCCCGCCAAACTCCCCGGCTTCGAAGCGAGGCATCGCGAAAAGGTAGGTGACGCCAGCGACGCTCACCGTCAGGAATCCCAACGACGCCAGCCAGGCGATATTTAAAAATTCTCTCCGGTTTATGCGCGGTTTCTCCCCCGGGTTTGAAGCAGACTCACTGGTCATCCCTTTTCCTCCTTAGATGAGGGGTTTTATCCACTTTTTAGACGGGCGATATTATAGCACAGCCCATTTCCGCTATACAAGATAAATTTCACAATCTCTTAGGATTGTGAGCCCTTCAGATCGAGTCTGCCTGGATATAATAGATTTAGTGTTCCGTCAAACCTGATAATTGAAATTGAATAGGCGGAACCGGAACACTTTAAGCTTTGTCCAGGCTTTGAATTTCGGACTTCAAATTCAACTTTGAGCCTGGACAAAGCACTGGATGGAAAAAACTGAGGAGGGTCTATGTCTTTGATCGATGTGCATGCTCGCCTTTCGACAACCTTACTGCTTTACACGCTCCTGATGGCGATCTGGGGTTTGTGGCGCTACTTCCGCCGAGAAGGGGTCAACAGCTCCTATTGGGGTGCGCTGGTCATCCTCGAAGTTTTAATTTTGCTGCAAGGCTTATTAGGCGTTTATTTATGGGTTTCAGGGGCGGGAGTATTAAGCGGATACCTGCACGTTTTGTACGGAGCCTTCAATGCGCTTCTCCTGCCTGGAATCTTTGCTTTCACACGCGGCGACGACTCCCGCCGCACGATGTTGATCTACGGGGTAGCGCAGGTATTTTTGGTGGGTACCCTATTACGCTCGGTGGTTACTGGATAATGCTAACGGCAGTATAAATAACAGCGGAGAGGGCGGGATTCGAACCCGCGGAGCCTCATCGGCTCACACGCTCTCCAGGCGTGCGCGTTAGGCCAGACTACGCAACCTCTCCACTAAACGAACACCGGCGGTTTTCTCCCGCAGGCGTGAAAAATTATACCATACGCCCTTTTTCTAGCTTTCAGCCGCTTTAGCGAAGATCCACGCCGACCCGTCCCACTGGCTCTGGTAGCCTGCCAGGTTGAGGGCTGTCAGGATATCCGCCTCGAAGGAAGCCACCCAGATAGCAGTCGGGTATCCTTCAGCGGCGGCGATGCGGCGGAATTCCAGCATGAATTCCGCCAGGTCGCTTAGCTCACAGGCGATGACCCGGTTCACCAGCTTCGGTGTATTATCATCGTCGATATCCTCCCAGGCGAGGATCAACCCCTTTTGATCGCCCAGCCACCATGCTTTGCCCTCCTGGATCGCCTGCATAACGATCTCTCTGCTGAGTGAGGTCCAGCGCCAGTCCACATTTACCAGCCCAGCCATGCGGCTCAGCGCAGGACTCTGCTGTGCGCAGGCAAACGCCAGCTCAAGCTCATCAGGTTTTATGCGGCGATGCTTACCCGGCGCCTCCGCTAGCGAACGAGCCGCTAATAAGCTGAATTCAGCTATTTTGCTGAAACCGGTGCTCTGGCATAGATGATGGACGGCAAAACGGCTGCTGGAGGTAGATAACCGCAACACGCCTCCGCCAAGCTCTTCCCAGGCCGCAATTAAAGCCATGTGCAGCTTGCGGGCGATTTTTTGTCCCTGGAAATCCGGATGGACGCGCAATCCTTCTATCCACCATTCATCCGGTCCGGGGTGGCTCAATTTACCCAGCCCAACCACCTTACCCCGCTGTTCTGCCACCAACAGGCGACCTTCCGGGTCGAGCAGCCAATCGCGCCAGACATAAGGGATGTAGTCGTGACCCTCCCAAATGTTGCGGGTAAGCTCCAGGACATCCCGGGTATCGCGTCCCAGGGCTGTCCGGCAAGTCACCGGGAACGAAATTCCGATCCGCTGCCAATCATCCATAGCCACTCAATTCGGGAACATGGTTTCAAAGAGCTCTGGCGTGTAGCGGGCGACAATCTCTGAGGAGAGGCTGTTGCTCTTGCAGATCTCTGCGTAGAGATCCACGCTCGGGCGTTTACGTCGAGCCTGCGATTCTTCGTCCAATTCCCATAAGCCAAACCGCTGGGTCCAACCTCTATCCCATTCGAAGTTATCTACCAGGGTCCAGTGAAAATATCCTTTGATCGGCGTGTTCGAATTTACTTCACGCCAGACCCGGTGCAGGTGCTGCACGATGTAACGCCGGCGCAGGCTGTCCTCGCGATTCTCAATCCCGTTCTCTGTGATCAGGATCGGTTTATTGAAGCGCAGCGCCCAATGGATGGCTTCGCTCATCCCTAGAGGGTAGTTGGCAATGAAATTTTGATCGCTCAGCTCACTGCCAGGTGGAAACGAATTTTTCATGAAAAGGCTGCCCGGTTTGGTCGGGGCAAAGGCGATTTGCTCGCAGGTATAATAATTAAGTCCCAGGAAATCCTGGGTTTCCCTGGGCTGCTGGATCCGCCGCGTAAATAAGGGAAAACGCAATCTCCCCGTCGCGGCAGCTGTCGGGAAGAGGTCGTTGAACGTTTTGGAAACAGCGCTCGTCAGCACGCGATCCAGCGGCGACCAGTTCCGCCGGGGAGAAAATCCCCGGTAAAAGATGGCATAGCCCACCCGTGATTGGGGTTGGAGCTTATGGATGGCATCGTAAGCGGCGGCGTGCGATCTGGCGATATTTTCTGCTGTCCGCACCATCGCGCCGAGGCTTTTTTTACCTGGGGGAAAAATTCCTAGTAAATAGCCTAACGTCATGAAGACATTTGGCTCGTTGATGGTAACCCAATAGGTGACATAATCGCCCAGCGCTTCGACGACTTTGGTTACGTAGCGCGTAAATGCCTCAACGATATCCGCTGATTCCCAATATCCTTTCTCGGCCAGCCAGAGCGGCTCGCTGAAGTGGTGCAAGGTGACCAGGGGAAGCATATCCCGCTCGAGCAGGCCGCGCACCATTTCGCGGTAGTATTCCAGGGCCGATTCATCCCAGCGATCTGGCGCTGGCTGGATACGGCTCCATTCGACCGACATGCGGTGAGCATTTTGACCGGCTTCAGCCGCGCGGTCGAAATCCTCCTTCCAGCGCCCACCCCACCAGTCGCATGCCAGCCCGGCTTTATCACCGTTCATAATTCGCCTTGGCTCTTTTTCCCAGGCAGACCAGGAATTGTTGTTATTATTCCCTTCTACCTGGTGAGCGGCAGTTGCCGTTCCCCAAAGAAACCCCCGCGGAAAATATAACGTCGCTTGCGCCATGCATCAGTCCTTGTTTGCCAGGTTGCGAGCAGTTGCTGCCCTTCAATTGTAGCCGTGCCCTTCTTTTTTGGCAACCGGGCTTGACCGGCGTGAAAGGATGACGCGCCCGTATTTGAACGCTTTGGCGCATAAAATACCGGACAGTACTATAACAATAGCCGTATGCTGTCAGGACGAACATTAAATATATTTCGGCGAATTGCTTAATTCGATCCTTATTTCCTTGTAATAAATGCGTAACATTTCCCTGTATAATCAGATTGAGATGGTCTTAATCATGCTGTAGGCTGCTGATCTAAATCGCAAATATTACACGCAAATCAGAATCTATGAGTTGACTGAGTTAATGGTTGCAAGGAGCACGTCATGGATAAAAATAGTTATAAATCCGTACCAGTTAAAGCCTCGGAAATTACTTCAGAGCATATTTATTATTCCCGCAGGGATTTTTTGAAAACAATGGGGATCGTTGGCAGCGGGGTTTTGCTCACCGCCTGCGGGGTCGCCTCCACGTCGTCGGGAAACCAATCATCGCCAAGCCCCGCAAGCTCGGGCAGCCAATCTTCGCCAAGCCCCACAAGGACGAGCAGCCCAACTTCATCGAATCCAGTGGATGAGCTGGGCGATCCAGCGAACACCTTCGATGAGATTACGCATTACAACAACTACTACGAATTTACTGAAGACAAAGGGGGAGTGGCTGTGCTTTCCAAGAACTTCAAGCCCACGAAAGGCAAGGGGTTGGGTCCATGGGATCTGGAAGTATACGGTCTGGTAAATAAACCGATGACCTTCAGCCTGGAAGACATCTTGAACAAATTCCCCCAGGAAGAGCGCATTTACCGTCTGCGTTGCGTCGAAGCCTGGTCCATGGTCATCCCCTGGACCGGTTTTCCTCTGTCAAAATTGCTGGCTATGGTCGAACCGCAGTCAGAGGCTAAGTACGTCCGCTTTGAGTCGGTTTATGACCCAGACCAAATGCCCGGACAGCATTCTCCATTCTATCCATGGCCTTACCAGGAGGGGCTGCGCATGGACGAGGCGATGCACGATCTGACCTTCCTGGTCACCGGTCTTTATGGGAAAGAGCTGCCTGCGCCGGACGGCATGCCATTACGACTGACAATGCCGTGGAAGTACGGGTTCAAAGGGTTGAAATCAATTGTTAAGATCGAGCTTGTAAAAGACCAGCCCTCGACAGAGTGGGCAACGATTGCCCCGAATGAGTACGGATTTTATGCGAATGTTAACCCACAGGTGTCTCACCCACGCTGGTCACAGGCGAGTGAGCGGCGCATCGGAGAGAGCGGGCGGCGACCCACCTTGATGTTCAACGGCTATGCGGAGCAGGTCGCTGATTTGTACAAAGGCATGGACCTGAAGCAGAATTATTAATCGGAAAGTATTTCTTAGCAGTGGAAAGATTACGTTCATATCCCAAACTACAGTTAGCCGTGCACGTTGGCGCGGTCCTGCCAGTCCTTTGGCTGGCAATCAGTTACTGGCAGGGTGCACTCGGCGTCGACCCAATCCAGATACTTGAACGCAGGACCGGCGATACTGCGCTGGTTTTGCTCCTGCTCTCATTAGCCTGCACTCCGCTAACCACCCTGACCGGTTCCCGCCAGCTCATAAAGTTGAGCCGACCGTTAGGTATCTACGCATTTTTATATGGGACCTTACATTTCCTGACTTTTACCGGGATTGATTTCCAGTTTAACTTTCCGCTGCTCCAGCCTGAATTCCTGCAGAAAAAATATATTTTCCTGGGTATAACTGCTCTACTGATCCTGTCTTTACTGGCTGTGACCTCTTTCAAGAGCTGGATGAAACGATTGGGCAAAAACTGGAAACGTCTGCACCGCCTGGTTTATCTGGCAGGTGTACTGGTCGTCATCCATTACACCTGGGCGAAAAAAGGAGATCTGTTCCACTTGCAAGGGGAAGTGCTTCTGCCATTCCTCGCTGCATTGACCTTGTCCTTTTTGCTGGTAATGCGTTTGCCTGGGGTTCGCCGCTCGGTTAACGCGGCGCGCCGGCGCCTGTCAAGCCGTCTGTCCGCGTTTAGGGTGGAGAAGAAAGAAAAGAGCCTGGCTAAAAGAGAAAACCAGGCTCTCTAATATGTTTCCCAGTGTGCCAAATTGATTTATTTACTGGATTTCCCAAACCCAGGTATTATCAAACTGGCAGGTCGTCTCACCTGAATCCTGAAAGGCAACGAACGCCAGCGCTCCATCCGAGAGACGGCTGTCGTTAACCCGGCTCAAGCGAATCTTGTTGGCGTAGACTGTGATCAGGTTCCCCTGCGCCACCAGGATAATCTCATTTGTGCTGCCTTGCTCCTCATGGATCGCCTGGTTGGCTTTCGCTCTGCCAGTAAGTACAGATTCCAGCTGACCATAGCGGTATCTCTCAATATCCCACAGGGGCAGACCCGACAGGCGCTGCATTAAAAATCCATATTGTTCCCCCATCTCGAAATTGGGTTCGGAACGGAAGACGATTCCACAGCCTGCCAGTCCGCCGGTGCTGTCCCAGGTGACATCGGTTTTGAGCACAAAATCTCCAAATGTCAGTTCCGGATCGACTATGCTGCCATTCCGGTATTGGTCGATGCTGACTTCGATCGGTTCCTCCTGGAACCAGGCGAGATTGCCATTTTCCGTTGGTACCTTTATCTGCTCTAATACTTTCTGGATCTCTACCAGAATATCTTCGGCAGCCTGGGTAGCCCGCACCTCAGCAGTCGCCGTCCGGTTTGGTGTTGCAGTAGGTGTCTTTGTGGGAGCTCGGGTTTCTGTGGGAGTCGTAGTTTCGGTCGGGACAGGCGTGCTGGTGCTGGTCGCAGTATTGGTCGCTGGAATGGATGTGGCGGTAGAGCTCGGAGTGGGAACAGTTGCAGGCGGTCCGCTTACTGAACACGCAGCTCCGGCTGCGAAGAGCAGCACGATCGTACACAACCACTTCCAGCAGGCGGGTCCTGTCTGATCTTTGGGTTTCATGGAGAGCTCCGTTTAATTATGAAACCTGGGCTGGCTAAACTGGTTGAGTCCATCTTAGCAAGATCCTGCGCGAGAATCAAGTGCCAGATGTAACCAGTCTAAACAACCAGGAGCTGATATCCCAAAAAACTGGTGTCCCGTTAAACCTGTTTATTTAGAATGAATCGGCGTTGAAGGAAAAACAGGGGGATTCAATTTCTCTCCCCACTATTGGAAGGGTTAAGTTATTCGAGGAAACTCTTTGTGGACTGTTTCTTAGTGTGTAGGGATTGCGGGCAGGTATACATGATTGGGCTGAATCAGCGGACTGGTCAAAAACCAGGGTACACTCGTCGCGTCGTTTTTGAAGAATTCGAGAAGCATCTCAGCCACTTTTGCGTTGCCAGTGTCTGAAGGGTGGGTACAATCGGCGACCATGTCTTCCGGCAGCCAGACTCTTCCATCGGAACGCGGGTTGGTCCCATCGATCCACAGGTATGGACCCCAGGAGAGGAAAGGCGCGACCACCGGACCGTTCGCGGGGAGAAAATTGAGTGAAGGGTCGCCATTCAGTTGCTTCTCGATTAACCAGCGTACTGCGAACCCTGTCTCGAATGCGGAAGGCTCCGGGTTGAGACCTGCCCAATAGGTATATGAACGCGTCCGGCTGGAGAAATACGCCAGCTTGATGTTCGGATAGAGCGTTTTCAGGTCACGCGCCACGGCTTCCAGGTCATTCTGCAAGGATTGAGGCCAGGCAGGGAAGGGACCAGTCCCAACCAGGGTCAGCTTGACCCAGGCAACTTCCACCTGGGCGGGCGATAGCCCACCCGAAGCCAGGCGCTGGTTAAGAACCTGCCAGGTGGTCGCTGTGGGCGCTACCCAGTCGGGAGCAGTCATCCCAGGTTGTGCGCCGTTGACAATGGCGACCCGGTGGCTGCGCTGCGGGTCATTGCGCGCCAGATCGATGAATGTCTGGAATTCGGAATAGGTGTTGGACATTCCGACCGAGATCATGACGATGCGTCCATTGATATTATCCGGCTGTCCATTCGTGCCCAGCGGAGTAATTTGGTGAGCTAAGGCTACCCCGGCAGCCGTATGCGCCGGCGGGCGAAGATTTGTGCCGCCCGGATACAAACCGCCGATCTCACCAGTGTTCTGACCATCCATTCGCATGTATACCTGGTTACCCAGGTCATTCAGCGGCTGGCTGACAGATAAGAACTGACCTGTACAGGTGGCGCCGGGTGCAGCAGATACCGGATGAAGAGGCCAAAAAAATAACGGCAGGAGCAGCAATCCTACCAGGGCCACATAACCCAACACTTTATTGCGCAGCGGGATTGGTTCGAACATAACGACCGAATCTTACCACTTTGCCCGGATAAGTAAAATAATGAGCAGGTTAATTCCGGAGTCAACTGCCAATCACCTGTACAATCCATAGGGCGTAGATTATAATTTTATTGATAACTATTATCCGATAATAACTATTATAGGTGTTTCAAACTTGAAGGAATAATAGCCAATTCTTCTGCAGTCTGCGGAAGTGCTAAATAACAAATTTAGCTGATATCGTTTCTGCAGCGATGAAAACTGACCGGAAACCCGTCTGAATGCAACGGAGCATCCTATAGAACGCCTCACGGAAGTGACCTCTCGCCTTAAAGACCTGGGCTATCGTATGACTCCTCAACGCCTGGCAGTGATCAAGGTCCTATCTGAGAGCACTCAGCATCCAACCGCGGAGGAAGTGTATACCCAGGTGCGCATTGGTTTCCCGACGACCAGCCTGGCAACCATCTATAAAACGATAGCCTTGCTGAAAGACATCGGAGAAATTTCCGAGCTGCGCTTCAAGGATGACAGCAACCGCTATGATGGCAGACAGGCTTCTCCACATCCACACCTGGTTTGCCGCAAGTGCAACCGCATCCTCGACGTCGAGATCGCCGATCTTACCGGCCTCACCGAACAACTGGAACGATCCTCAGGCTTTGATCGGATTATGCCCCGGCTGGATTTCTTTGGCATCTGTCCCGACTGCCAGCGAAATGCCTGACCGGTAATCTAATAAAGTTCAAATAAAGAAGGAGACCAGCTCATGTTCAGCCCCAAAGTATTGCAAGAGATGAATAACCAGATCATGCACGAGCTCTATTCTGCTTACCTGTACCTCTCCATGTCGGCTTACTTCGATGCCAATAACCTGACCGGCTTTGCACACTGGATGCGCGTCCAGGCAGGCGAGGAGCAGGAGCATGCCATGAAGTTCTACGACTTTATTTACGATCGCGGCGGAAAAGTGACCCTGCAAGCGATCGACCAACCACCCACTGAATTCAAATCTCCCAAGGATATTTTTGCAGCCGCGTTGGAGCATGAGAAGAAAGTGACTGCCCGCATCGATCTGATTTATGATCTGGCAATCCAGGATAATGATCATGCCAGCCAGTCATTTCTCAAGTGGTTCGTGGATGAGCAGGTCGAGGAAGAAAAGAACGCGACCCAAATCCTGGAGATGTTAAAAATGGCAGGGGATTCACCTAATTTAATCTTCCTGCTGAACCACCAATTAGGCGAGCGCGCTGAGTAATCGCTCAACCTAGCTTACAACTTCCGCCTGAGCCTGCTGGCGCTCGCGCCACCAGGCCCAGGCGGTCAGAGTCAGTGCCCCAAGCATAAAAATGACTAAAACCGTAAAGGCTGCCTGCAACCCTGCTACCTGAGCTGGCAGGGGAGCAGAGGTCGCTTCTCCTTGTTGAGTCACCACACTATTTCTAATCACCGTTGCAGCCCAAATTGAGCTAAGCACCGCTATTCCGGTCACCTGCCCCAGGCTGCGCGACATTGAATACATCCCGGATACAATACCGAGCTGCCTGCGCGGCGCCGCGCCCATGACCGCGCTTAGGTTTGGGGATTGAAAGATGCCCATTCCCAAACCAACGAATAGATAACGAATGGCATATCCCACAGCGCTGGTATCCACACCTAAACCCCGCATGAATGCGTAACCCATCGACAACAATCCCAAACCGATGATCGTGATGCTGCGGGTGCCAAACCTATCCGAAAGAATCCCGGAGAGCGGGCGAAGCGATCCCCAAGCCGAGAGGCAGGACTGCCAGGAGCAAACCAGCCTGGCTGGTATCGTAACCGAGTACGTTTTGTAAATAAAAGGGCATCAAGATGAGCGCCCCACCGATTGCAAAAAAGGTAATAAATGCTGCGAATAAGCTGGCGCTAAAGAATAGGTCACGGAACAAGCGCAGGTCGATCATCGGCTCGATGGTGTGCCTCTCGATAAATAGAAAAGAAACCGTTCCAAGTACAGCTAAGATAAACAGCACAGCCACGGTTATGTTTAGAAAGCCAGTTTCCTGTCCAATGGTTAGAGCCAGCAGGAATGCCAGTAAGCCACAAAAAAGAGAAAATGCTCCCAGATAATCGAAGCGCTGTTTCCCGGTCGGACGGATATTCGGGATGAATTGCAAGACAAGATAAATGCCGAGGATCCCGACAGGCAGGTTGACGAAGAATATCCAATGCCAGCTTAGATACTGCAAGATTAGCCCCCCCAGGGTAGGACCGATCACAATCCCGATCGAGACGATCGTGCCGCTGATGCCCATTACTCTCCCCAGCTCTGAAGCAGGAAAGGCCTCCGTGAGTATTGCAGTGCCCAACGCAACTACCATGACCGCCCCCAAAGCTTGCAATACCCTGAATGCAATGAGCATCCCGATACTCGTGGAGAGCCCGCACAACAACGACCCAAGCGTAAAAACAATAAAACCATACAAATAAATGTTTTTCTTTCCCAGGATATCTGCCAGGCGACCTACGCTCAGCATGAGGGTCGTCGCTGTCAGCAGATAAGCCAACACAACCCATTGGACGAGCGCAAAACTGGTAGATAGCTGTTTTTCCAGGGTCGGCAAAGCAATATTGACAATGCTGGAATCAATTGTCGCCAGGAAAGTGCCCATGCCTACGGCAGCCAGTACGTACCATTTCCGGCTGTAATCAATCTCTCCAGCTTGCATACCCCTCCTGTTGGTCCCAAACTATGGATGTGCGTACGCGTCTCAAGGAATAAACCGCTTGGTAATGCGCAGGATTAGCCACGGGGGAATTTTACATCGTCTCAGGCAAGCCGGGTGTTCCAATATCCGATGTCATCGAGGTGCAATCAGCTGCTTACCCAATGAACAAATGTCATAAAAAGATTGGGAAAATTACCACTAATGCTCTGCTCATTATGGGGTATAATACCCATTAACGTATCACTAATTTGACAGGGTAAATTCATTACGAATTTGGATAGGCTGGTGAGAAAACCAGTAGAAAGGAGATCTGCCATATCCAGATCCCGAATAAACCAAAGAGCGAACCCATTAAACAGAAATTAAGACAGAGAGGAGAATGAATTGGATGAAATATAAACATCTTTTCATCGGGGCAATTTTACTGCTTTTGAGCCTGGTCCTGGTTGCCTGTTCGAGCCCGCAGCCTGCGCCCACTGCAGCGCCTGTTGCAGCAGCGACTCTTGCAGTTCCTGCCTGCCCCACCGCTGCTGCCTGCCCGACCTGTCCAGAAGCTCCTGCCTGCCCCACACCGGTTGTAAAAGATGTCCCGAACGAAGCCGCCTGGGTAGCCTCTCCGCACAACCAGAAGGATGCTGAGGCGTTCAACCACTGGAATGAAGCGGACCCGGCTGAAGTCCCGACGGATTGCGCCAGGTGCCACTCCACAACCGGCATGCAAGACTTTATGGGTGCAGATGGCAGTCCGGTAGGAACCGTAGAAAAAGCCGCTCCAATCGGTGAGACCGTCGAATGTGTTGCCTGCCACAACTCAGGGACGGCTGCTATGACCTCGGTAACCTTCCCCTCTGGTGCGGAAGTTAAGGGCCTTACTCAAGCCCAGGTTTGCATGGAGTGCCACCAGGGACGCGCTTCTTCTGTTCAGGTGAATGAAGCTCTGGACAAAGTTGGCGCAACCACCGACCTGGACACCCCTAAAGACGGGCTGGGCTTTATCAACATCCACTACTTCCCCGCCGCAGCCACCTTATATGGAACCGTGGTCAAAGGTGGGTACGAGTACGAGGGCAAGGCTTACGATGCGAAGAATGACCACGTCGCCGGCTTTGACACCTGCATCGGCTGCCATGACCAGCACAGCCTGGAGGTCAGGGTCGAATCATGCGCCCAGTGCCACCAGGGCGTAACCAGCACGGATGACCTCAAGAATGTGCGCATGAACGGCTCAGCGGTGGATTACGATGGCGACGGCAACGTTCAAGAAGGCATCTCCTTCGAGCTGGAAGGCGTACGCGATCTGCTCTACCAGGCTATCCAGGGTTATGCCAAGGAAGTAGCCGGTACCGCGATCGCTTACACACCGGATGCCTACCCGTACTTCTTCATCGATACGAACGGCAACGGTCAGGTAGATACGGACGAGGCGAACTCCGATAATGCCTTCAAAGCCTGGACCGGACGCTTGCTCAAGGCAGCTTACAACTACCAGCTGTCGGTCAAGGATCCTGGAGCATTCGCACACGGCGGCAAGTACATCATCGAGCTGCTTTACGACTCGACCGAGGATCTCAATACCAAGCTCGCCACTCCGGTCGACCTATCCAAGGCTACCCGCATCGATGCGGGTCACTTCGCTGGCTCTGAAGAAGCGTTCCGCCACTGGGACACCGAAGGCGAAGTTCCGGGCACCTGCGCTAAATGCCACTCCGCCACCGGTCTGCCCACCTTCATCAAAGAGGGTGTGAACGTTTCAGCCCATACCGCTAACGGTCTGAACTGCGCCACCTGCCACGATGACCTGTCTGCATTCACCCGCTACCAAACCGACAGCGTCAAGTTCCCCAGCGGAGAGACGGTTACCTTCGGTGAAGGGAATGATGCTAACCTGTGTCTGAACTGCCACCAGGGGCGTGAATCAACCAACAGCATGAATAACGCAATCAAGGCGAATGGCGCCACGGATGACGAGGTCTCAGATAAGCTGGCATTCCGCAACCCCCACTACTTCGCTGCCGGTGCAACCCTGTTCGGCACCGAAGTCAAGGGAGCCTACGAGTATACCGGGCAGAAGTATGACGGTCGCAACATGCATGTCCCCGATATGAACACCTGTGTGAACTGCCACGGCACGCACAGCCTCGAAGTTCAAATCGATAAATGCGCGGCCTGCCATACCAACGTCAAAACTCTTGAGGACCTCCCCAAGATCCGCATGGATGTGGGCGCCGCGCCGGTAGATTATGACGGTGACGGCAATACCACCGAAGGCATCGGCGAGGAAGTAGCGACCATGAAAGATGCTTTACTGGCAGCCATCCAGGCTTATGCCAAGGATAAATCGGGCGCGGCAATCGCCTACAACCCGGCCTCTTATCCTTACTTCTTTGCAGACACCAACGGCAATGGCACTATCGAGCCTGAAGAGGCTAGCTCTGATAATGCCTATAAGAACTGGACGCCGCGCTTGCTGCGCGCAGCCTACAACTACCAATGGGTTACCAAGGACCCCGGTGTATTCGCCCATAACGGCAACTACATCCTGCAGGTTCTGTATGATAGCTTGAAAGACGTTGGTGGTTCGAGCGCTGTCAGCGGCATGACCCGTGCAGCTCTTACACCCCCACCTGCACAATAGCAGAGATAGAAATAGATATCGAACAAAAAAGCCGGGTGCTTTCATAGACCCGGCTTTTGATTTCCCTTCGCCTTATTCTGTGCGTAAGCGTGCACCGCAGGTGCGGCAGAAGCGATCGTTGGGTCCTGCCCGCCTCCCACACTGGTGGCAGTAGATATAGCCCGCCTCAACGGCTGCGCTGGCTGGCGGGGTTGGTTCAGCAGCCTTCCGCCGGCCACGCCGTTTATTGGATGTGCTCGGCTTGCGTCCCGACTGCCAGTACCAGATCCCGCCTCCCAGTATTAACACGAGGCCAAGGATGCCCAATACCCACGGAAGCGCTTGCATCGGAGCAATCCGTCCCAGGGTGGATTCGTTGATCGGCTCACTTGGCTCGATTTTGAGCGAGGAAGCGCTCAGCGACTGGTCTGATTTTTTATAATCCAAATTAAGCGAAAACGTCTGGTCCTTTGCCAGAGAGCCCACTTCCCCTGAGTAGTACGTCAGACCGTCATTGCGCACAGTTCCGTCTCCCAGGTTTGGAGAGATGTTCATCTCGGTAGTCCCGGTAGGCTGTTGGACCTCCATGGCAAGCGAGCTGACTGCATAATCCCCGGGCCATTGATACTGGTAATGCCGAGAATTTCCGTCGATTTGCATACCTGGGTCGTAATACTCTACCTGCAGCTCGGGGGTCGTGGCAGTCACATTTATATCCACCCAATCGCCGCGATTGACCAGCGTCGTATTGTGCATTGAGCAAGGTGCCATTCGCCTGGCGGGAGGCGACCGCGTTCGGTTTTCCAACCCGGCTCGGAATGCGCACGGTCAGGTTGGCTGGAAGCGATACTTGAGGGGGAAGCGTTAACCTGTAGATCACCAGCATGGTTGGTTTATCATATTCTGGCCAAAGCGATACCTGGGCGCTGGTCAGCGTCGGGTCGTTGCTCTGTGCAGCAACCGCGCCGGGGAACAGCATGAGCACGAAAGGTATTACCCAGACTGTTTTCCACATTGAAAGCAAACTACGCATCATTTTAAGTTGCTCCGATAGAGGCTCTTAGATATTTCGACAGCTCACTGAAGCGCTCGGTATAGATCACACCTTCATCGCGGGGTCTGGGTAAATCTACCGGGAGGTCCAGGCAGATATGGCCCGGACGCGGGGTGAATACCAGCACCCGGTCCGCCAGTAAAAGCGATTCCGATATGCTGTGGGTTACCATGATAACCGTTTTTTGCCGTACCTGCCAGATGCGCAGGAGCTCCTTGCCCATTTTTTCACGGGTGAGGGCATCCAGTGAGCCAAAAGGCTCGTCCAGCAGGAGCATTTCGGGATCCGTGATCAATGCCCGGGCAATCGCGACGCGCTGCGCCATCCCGCCTGACAGATCGCGCGGGAGCGTCCCCTCAAAACCTTGCAGACCGACGAGCTCGACCATTTCCTGCGCTTTCTGCTGCGCTTCTCCTCTAGACTGATTGCCGATCTCGAGCGGCAGTAAAATATTATCCAGCACCGAGCGCCACGGCATCAGGCTTGGCTTTTGAAAGACCACACCCACCTCCCGGGTGGGAGCGGTTATGCTGGCTCCTTTATACATCGCCTCCCCGCCGGAAATTGGGAGCAAGCCAGCCAGGATGCGGATCAAAGTGCTTTTACCGCTCCCCGAAGGTCCTAACAGGCATACGAACTCGCGCGGGCTCACGCTGAATGATATATCATCCAGGGCTAATAAACCACCGTTCCCATTCGGGAATACCGCGCTGAGAGCTTCGACGCACAACAGCGGTGTGACCTTGGGCAGCCTGCTATCCATTCCGCATCGAATCCTTATGGAGCGACGAACGCGTTTGAATAAGCCTGATCCAGCTGGAGCGGCTTTTTCAGCAGCCCCATTTCCAGCAGCACTTTTTGCATATTCTCCCAGGCACCCGGGTCCGATTCGCCCAGGTGATCGCCAATCCAGAACTCGATCGAAGTTGCCAGGATCTGGTCCTGCACTTCTTTATCATTTTTCCCAAGTCCTTCGATATAGTCCTTGCTGATCTCGAATGCTTCGCCGGGGTTCGCGATCGTATCTCTTACGCCTTGGGTAATTGCTTTGACCATCCCCTGGACCAGGGCAGGATTTTCAGCAATGGTCTTCTCGTTCGTGATCAAACCGTTGGATGCCAGCTCGACGTAATCCGCCACGCGGATTTCCTCCAGGTTTATACCCTGAGCGCGCAACTGGATGGGCTCATTATTAGCATAGACCACAATAGCCTGGTCCTGGCCGGCAATCAGGGCTGGAACCTGGTTATAGCCGATCGAATCCAGGGTCACATCCTTCTCTTGCAGGCCGGCAGCATTCAATAAGGCACGCAAGCCGATGTAGCTGGCTCCGTACAAACCGGGAAGGCCGATTTTCTTGCCTTTGAGATCCTGGGGAGTCTTCAAACCAGTCCCCGCTTTAGCCGCCACCTCGACTGGGTAATTCCGCCACCAGTTCATAACATAGACCACCGGAAGACCCTGATTGCGAGCCAGCAAGACCTGCTCACCGGAGGCTAAGGAGAACTGCAGATTTTCGCTGCCGACCAGGGTAACGCCATCGGTTTCGGTGCTGTAATCGAAATCCATTTCGAGCCCGGCATCTCGGAAGTAGCCTTTTTTATCTGCTACATAGAACGGGGCGTATTGGATGCTTGGTATATAGCCCATCGGCAGGCGGATTTTGGTCAGCGGGACCGGGGTGTTTGTGTTCGGCGGTGAAGTCGGGGTATCGGTAGCCGGCTTACCGCCGCTGCAGGCAAACAGCGACAGGATAATTAGGGGAATCAGAAATACTCTGTAGATTGGTCGTTTCATTTGTTGCTCCATTTTTGGGCAGTTCCTTTGCGATCTAAACAATGCATATACGTAATCTTTCTATCTAACGATACCAGGTGAGCAGACGAGATTCGATCCAGACCACCAGGCCATACAGGAGCAGCGCCATAATCACCAGGGTGATGACCGCCACGAAGACCAGGGCGGTGTCGTATTGGCCGCGACCAAAATTGATCAGGAATCCAAGCCCTGCATCTGCACCTACGAACTCACCTACCACCGCGCCGATTACTGCTAGAGTAGCGCCAATGCGCAACCCGCCCAGGAACACCGGCAAGGCAGCCGGCGACTCCAGGTATTTAAACGTCTGCCAGCGCGACGCCTGGAGGGCGCGCATTAAGTCGTGCAGCTCCTCGGGCACAGAGCGTATGCCGACCACGGTATTGATCAGCACCGGGAAGAACACGATCAGGGCGCAGATCAGCACCTTGGAGGTGAGCCCCGACCCGAACCAGATGATCAATAACGGGGCGATCGCTACTATGGGGACTGCCTGGCTGGCAACGATATAAGGCGAAAGAAGCCTTTCGAATGTCTTCGACTTCGCCAGAAAGTAGCCCAGCAGCGTGGCCAGGCTGACCCCGATGGCCAGGCCAACCAGGACTTCGCTGAGAGTCACCAGCATGTGGTGGATCAGGCTGCCATCCGTGAGCACCTGCATAAAACGCTGGGCGACCAGCCAGGGAGATGGCAGGAAATATGGCTTGAAATTGCCTAAAGTTGTGGCAGCCACCCAGGCCGCGAAGGCAATGAACAAGGACAGGCAAACCCAGATCACAGCCGGATGCTTCTTCAGCGCCCGGTTGAAGGGGCTACCTCTGCTTTCCTGAACAACTCCCATAAATGACAACTGCCCCAAAACACTGGTTTCGGGGCAGGAAGCGTTCACAAATCACACCGGTCCTCGCCAGACCTGTCAGGATAAATAATATTCCTGGCAGCGTCCGCGGAGATATCCTGTGTAATCAGGCAACCTTCTTCCATCCGGACTATACCGTCGGCCCCGGAATTTCACCGGATCTGCCCTCGGGTTTTGCAACCCGGGTGCTCGTGGGCTTTACCACCGATCGGGAATTGAGCCAGCCAGATCACTAGCTGCCGGCTCTCACCCTGCCCCGAAGGTTTATATGCTGATCCGAATTATATCCCGCGTTCCAATGCCGGTCAACCTTCTTGAGATAACTTACGGATGCTCATGCAGGGCGTTTCAGCTCGCGCAGACCAGCTTGTCCTCCTACAATCACCAGGTCTGCCATGTCCAGGAACAGCCCATTCTCCACCACCCCTGGGCGATCTGCCAGCAGACGGTCCAATGCATACGGATCAGGGATACCCCCCTCGAACCAGCAGCGTATCAGGTTATTGTGATTCTCTGTGACCAGTGGATCGCCGGCTTCATCCAGCCACAGTTCTGCCCGGCTGCCCAGGGTCTGCAGCCAGCGCACCTGAACCTGGACTTCGAACGGTGCCACTTCCACGGGCAGCGGACCCAGGCTGCCCAGGCGCGGCACCAGCTTGGACTCATCCACGACGATCACCAGCCGGCGAGCATGGATCTCGACGATCTTCTCACGCAGCAGCGCTTTTCCCAGACCTTTGATCAGGTTGAGCTGCGGATCGACCTCGTCAGCGCCATCCACTGCCAGGTCTAACGCGGGATGCTCCTCAAGGGAGACCAGGGGGATTCCATAGCGGCGCGCTTTCTCACTGGAAGCAAGGGAGGTTGGTACCCCACTGATGTTCCGGAGCATGCCGCTCTGGTAGCTCTCACCGAGCAGGTCGATAAAAATCGAGGTGGTCGTACCCGAGCCCAGTCCCAGGCACATCCCATCCTGGACCAGCTCGAGAGCCCGGCTGGCTGCCATCCGTTTTAGATCCATGCGCTGCCTTTTAGCTGTCCTTTGTTGGTATTCTACCGTGGGTATTTTACCGTGGGTATTTTACCGTCCTTATACAAACATTGCGAAGCCGAAACTGATCACATTAGAAGTTCAGGTGGACCGCTTGCCACCGCAGAGTGGATCGTGTATAATTCCACCCGCTGTTTCGGTCGTAGCTCAGTTGGTCAGAGCGCACGGTTCACATCCGTGAGGTTCGGAGGTCCGAGCTCTCCGCCCATCACGCCGAGCTGAGGACCTCGTAGCTCATAATTCCATCCGCTGTTTCGGGCACGTAGCTCAGTTGGTCAGAGCGCACGGTTCACATCCGTGAGGTTCGGAGGTTCGGCCCTCTCGCGCCCACCACGCCGCTGGGGCCTCATAACCAATCGATGATTTATGAGGTCTTTGGTTAAATTCACGGTTCACATCCCTGTGAGCGGTCGTAGGGGGTGGTTTTGGGCTGGAGCAGCCTTAATCCTGACCACGGTTAAGCCACATATGGTGATACTGGTTGTCCCCTATCTTTTGTTATATATGGCTTATCGGCGAAAGTGGCAAGGGTTGTTAGGATTTATTTCAGCATGTGTTTTATGTATGCTCGTTTTGTTCATTTTTCGCCTACCTTGGCTAACCGATTTCCTGGGTTTATTTGCCATTGCACCGGTAAATTGGGCTACACCGACCATAGGTGGTCTCCTGAGCTTTATACATCTTACTGAAGCTACCCGTTATATCATTCTTCTACTGATTCCTCTGGCTTGGATCCTAGCACGTCCTCAGACCACTATTAGGTTTGAAACTTCGGTAGCTCTGCTGATCATCCTTACTGTCCCAACTACATTTTACGGTTGGAGTTATGACCAGAGTATTCTCCTAATTCCATTGGCATGTATATTCTCCTGGTTGTTGAGTTCATCGAACAAATGGATACACAAAGCGATCATCGCAACAATGGTGGGCATGCTCCTGATCAATTGGACTTAGCGCATTGTAAATACCAGTGAAGTTTATTATTTCTGGATACCTCTAATCTGGGCTGCCATATTTGGTATATGTTTCATCCAAAATAGGACTACTATTCGCGATACATCCAATATTGTTTCTCTAATAAATTAGCATCCAAAGTAACTATATGCTTGTTATTGGTTTGACTTTTTGGGTAAATATGTACTGCTAAAGGCATCACAATCTATGGAAATCGGAGCGCTAAACCTTAATCGCCTGGCGATTGTGCTCCCTGCATAGCGAGCGTCGATAACAAAAGGAAAATTTTAACATCATAATTTAATGAAACCGCCGAGTTTATTCAGAAGGGCTGAAATTGATAATGAGCTTGAATTGCGATTGACAATACGAATCCACTACGGTAAAATCCCAATCTATCAAAGTTACAACTTCCGATAGGATAAAGCAGGGGGTAATGTCTGAATGAAATGAGGAAGTTGCCTCAAAATTATTAGGGCGCGTAGCTCAGTTGGTCAGAGCGCACGGTTCACATCCGTGAGGTTCGGAGGTTCGAGCCCTCTCGCGCCCACCACGCCGGCTGAGGGCCTCATAACCAATCAATGTTATGAGGTCTTTGGTTTAAATCTCACTGCCCTCGGCTTCTTTCCTCTTCGCGGTCAGCCAGCGGAAGGCAAACATTCCCACGAGCAGCGGCAGCCAGAAGGTGATCCCGCGGTACGCCAGGGCGATGACCGCCGAGGCGCCAATCGGCACGTTTAGAGTGCGCAGCCCGATGGTCATCGCACCCTCTACCACACCGATCCCCGCTGGGGTCGGTGATACGATAAAGAACAGGTAGCCGATAGCGAATCCGCCGATGATCGTACCCGCGCTGAAGGGCACATCGAATGCCAGGAACATCAGTAGCAAGTTAGTCATCAGCAGGATTTTGCTGCTGAGCCCTAGGATCGCCGGAAAGATAACATTTTTAGGGTGCAGGCGCAGCAGCTTGAGACCTTCGGCCCCTTCATGGGCGAAATATTGGGCATTGTCTGCTACCAGGTAGTCCCGCCGGATAAATGGGAACAGAATCCGGTTCACCCGCTTTGCCATCCAGCTTAAAACGTTTCCTAAGGAGGTGCCAGAACGCATCCCCAGGGTAACCAGGAAGATGAAGACCAGGGTTAGCAGCAATAATATAGCGGAGGCTGCGATCTCGGTCGTGGTCAGGTTGTTCCTGCGGGCAAGGACGATCAACCCCATCACTAATAAGACAATAAATCCAACATAATCGAAAATTAAATACACCACCCCTGCCATGGTCACCCGCCCCGAAGCGAATCCATGCGCCTTCGCATCCGAGGCAAGCAGGGCCACGCCTCCCATTCCGCCTGTTGAAGTGACTACGTTGACGAAATTGGCTGCTGCCACGCCCATCACCATCCGCTCGAAGCGGATATCCATCCCCATACCTCGATAGATTATCCAAAAAGAGAGGGCGACGTTCAGCAGCCAGATGCCTTGCACGGCAACCGCTAATAAAATATAGCGCATATGAGCGTTGCGAAAGGTTTCGGCGGTCTCCTTTACTTCCGCAATGCGGGAATAAATGAACAACCCGCCAAGGATCAATACAACGATCAATATGACCTTGCGCACGAAAAATATTATAACGGATTTATTTCCCCTCATTACAAAACGAACGGCCGGTTGATTAACCGGCCGGGATGGCAATTGATTTAGTATCTATCCGAAAATGGATAGGAGGCCCGATATTGCGGTGTGTGCGGCTTCGCCGCACACACCGCAATATCGGAACCCTTCCTATTTCCGGACAGTTTTTAGCATTTATGCTGCGCTCGTTATTTTCCTACCTGGAGCAGCAGCTCGGTTGCCTTGTCTAACTGGACGTCCTGGTGGCTGGCAATTTGCTCCTCAGTGGGCACCACTTTTACATCCGGCTCGAGCCCAATCTTGTGGATTTGACGACCATTCGGAGTCAGCCAGCGCGCGATTGTTACCCGTACGGCTCCTTCATTATCAACTAATGGACGATAATCTTGGACTGAGCCTTTACCGTAGGAAGTCTCACCGACCAGCTTGCCCCTGCCGCGATCCTGGATGGCTCCAGCAACGATCTCGGAGGCTGAGGCACTGGCGCCATTAATTAACACAACCATCGGGATTTCGGGTGCAATCCCGCCAGGCTGCGCTTCGTAGGTCTTGCGCGTCCCATCACCGAATTCTTCTATCATTACCAGATCTTTTCCGATGAACTCAGAGACCACCCCGATAGCCGCGTCCAGGTAACCGCCTCCATTATTGCGCAAGTCGAGCACCAGCCCCTGCGGATTTTTTTCCAGCAAACCCTGCAGTGCAGTATGCAGCTCTTTCTGAGTGCTGTCCCCAAAAGTGAACAGGCGGACGTATGCAATATTATTATCCAGCATTCTACCTTCGACAGAAGGAGTCTGGATGCTGGCCCGCTCGACGACAACATCGAAGGGGTCTTTTCCCTCGCGCAGGATCTTCAATGTCACTTTCGTGCCATTAGGGCCGACGATCTTCTGGCGCACCAGCTCGCCATCTACCCCGGTCATGTCCTGGCCATCTACCCCGATCACTTTGTCGCCCGTCTGCAAGCCGGCTTCTTCAGCCGGGGAGTTCGGCATTGGACCGATAATCGTCAGAAAGTCGCCGCTGATATCAACCCAGGCGCCAATTCCTTCATAGTCGCTCCCCTGAAGGTAAGAGTTAGATTGCTCGAACTCTTTCGGGTCCAGGTAGGAGCTATGCTCATCTCCCAGTGCAGCCAACATTCCCCGTATTGCGCCGCGCATCAGGGTCTCATCGTTGACAGGTTGATCTACATATTCCTTATGTACCAAATCCCATGCCTGCCAAAACGCGCTGAACAGTCCCTGCATATCTGCAGGCGTCCCAGCCTCCTGACCGGAATTGGAGAATAAGTTTCCCAGGAGCGGGGTTAAATTTACGTTATTTGCCGGAGCAGTATTGGCTGATCCGGGTTTTATCCACGCCGAGGCCGCGAGACCAGCAGTAAATGCGCCCGCAATCACCATGCAGGCAAAAAGCACCACGACGATCCCCAGAAGGATCCTGGGGGGACCCTTCGATTGATTATTTTCCATCTCTCTTCCTTCTAATCCAGCTCAGTAGCTTTTCTCTACCGGGAAACAGCCGGCACAAGAAATCCATTCGTTACGGTCCACCAGGAATTTTCAGGGTAAATTGGAGATTTTACGGGAATTCCTAGGTATCCACCGGTGTATCGTGGAATTTTAACCAATATTGACCGATGATGGATTAATGCTGAGTGAGGAACGATAAAATAAGCGAGTCAACTTGCCATCCAACGCGCCATATATGCTGCGAATGACTCAGGGTCCGCAACTGCCTCAGTATATTCCAATAGGACTTTACCATCGATCGGGTAAAGCGGATGGCACGAGGTTGGCCTGGCGCCTCCCGGAGCCGGGATAATCGCATCTACCAGCGGAGCTACCAGGTCCGCCTTGGCAAGCTCCGGAACGATCTCTTCGGCAGTGAGGATCACTTTTCCAGAAACCAGAGCAAGCTCCTTATCGACTGCCCAGTTCCCGCCCAAGGTAGCATTCCCTTCCGGATCTGCTTGCAGGGTATGGATGACAGCCACATCCGGACGGATCGCCGGGAAAGCCATGTACTCCTCCCCGCTGTAAGGATCCTGCACTGTGTGAACGTCTGGGCGCAACCGGGGTAAATCCGTCCCTATCCAGCCCCGTCCGGGCATAAAACCGACGCCAGCCATCTGTGCACGCAGGCCGAAGGCGAGGCTCGCTTCGGTCTCTTCGAGGATTTCGATCTCACCCCGGTTGGCGAAGTAAGTATACATGGGCGCCAGGCCAAAGATCTCCAGCCCAAAATAGCAGGTCCGGACAGTAGATACCATCCTGGCGCCTACCAGGATATCTGATTCAATGCCCGCGGTGAATGCCAGTAAGGTCAAGTCCATGCGGCGTGCCGCTTTCCAGAAATCGCTTATACAAAGCCAGCACATAGGCCATCGGGCGACGGTAGATGGTCATACCTCCGAGCGCCAGCATGCTATCTGGCTTTATAAGCTCTACAGCTTCTGCCATCGTCATAATTTTATCTGCCATGTTCATCCTTCTCCTGATAGGGCGCAATTTCCTGCTCCGAGGGTTCCCGCTTTTTCAATTCACCCACTCTGCGAGAAAGCTCTTCCATATCCGAAAAATTTTGCTTCAATGGATTCCGCCCCTTTGCCAGCAATCGTGAGTAGATTTTGGCTTCTTCACCTTTATTTCCAGCAATAGCGTAATAGATCACCAGGTTAATCAGGATCACTACGAAAATTGTCGCACAAATGACCAGGGACAGGCGCCCGTAATCCATTATCGCTCCGGATTGCTGCCAGGACGAGCAGATTCTAACCACAATTCCGGCATCCTGCCAGGCAAATCCAGGAGGTGGGGGATTGCATGCGTGATTCCATCCGGAGGCTCATCCGACCCCACCAGGACGGTGTGAAACCCTAGCTGGCTGGCAGTGTACAGGTTCACGGGCGAGTCGTCCAAAACCACACAATTCTGCGCCGCATTCTCGCCAGCGCAGGCTAATGCGCGCAAGTAAGCCTGCTCTTCAGGTTTACAGGCAAAATCGATCGCACGTACGTCTATAATGCCTGAAAAGCAGTCCGCAACCCCCAGTGCAGCTGTCACCCGGCGGGCATGCATGTCATCCGCATTCGTAAAGATCCAGCGCTTCTGGGGCAGGCTGAGCAGTAAAGCCCGTAATTCTGGCGACGGCTGGATATATTGGTCAACTGGCAGGTCATGCACAAATTCCAGGTAGTCATCTGCATCCACCCCATAATGGCGCTGGAGCCCGCGCAGGGTTGTGCCATAAGTGTGGTAGTATTCCTCGCGCAAGGCGGGGATTACCTCCCAGGATAAGCCTACTCGCTCGTGCATATACTTGCTCATCCGCTCACCGATGGCAGGCCACAATCCGGAACCGCTGTTATACAAAGTATCATCCAGGTCAAAAAACAAGGTAGTGATCATCACCCGGCTATTATAAGTTAAGCCTTCACCGCGGGAAAACTCAAGTACCTGTCCGAAAATGGATAGATACGAAGTCATCTGTCAGGTAGTCGATCACGTTTCAAGCTCAAAAACCTGTTTGCGACCAGGCAATATTTTTGTAACTGTACTTCGAACCCTGCCCCCAAACCTCCCGAGACTTTATAATACTCTCATGCCAATTCATTTACTGCCCCCCGAAGTTGCCTCTCAGATTGCTGCCGGCGAGGTGATTGAGCGCCCGGCATCCGTGGTTAAGGAGCTGCTTGAAAACTCATTGGATGCTGAAAGCACTTCGATCCAGGTCAGCATAGAAGGCGGTGGGAGAAGGCTGGTTGAAGTTGCCGATGACGGCAGCGGGATCCCCGGCTCGGAGATTTCCCTGGCAGTCGAGCGGCATGCTACCAGCAAGCTCGAGCGCGCCGCCGATTTATTCAACATCCACACCCTCGGCTTCCGCGGCGAGGCTCTGGCATCCATCGGGTCGGTAGCGCGCCTGACGATTACCTCACGGGCAGCTAACCAGGGGACCGGCTTCCGTTTGCGCGTCGAAGGCGGAGCGGCAGGGGCGCCCCAAGAAGTCGGCGCCCCGGTGGGGACGGTCATCCGGGTGGAAGAATTATTCTACAATGTGCCAGCCCGGCTGAAATTCTTGAAAAGCGAAGCCAGCGAGCGGCAGTATATCGACAGCCTGGTCACCCGCTATGCCCTGGCATACCCTCGCGTCCGGTTTTCCCTGCGCCAGGAAGGTCGCCCTGCCCTGCAGACTTCCGGCAGCGGCAACCGCCGCGAAGCTTTAGCCGCTTTATATGGATTGGAGATCGCCCAGCAGCTGTTGGAAGTCACCTTGAGTGAGGAAGAAGTGGCGATCTATGGCTTTATCAGCCCGACCAGCATAACCCGCTCTAACCGGCGTGAGCTCCATTTCTATGTCAACGGCAGGCCGATACAGGATATCGCCCTCACGACTGCGCTGCTCAAAGCGTACCATACCTTGATAATGGTTGGACGCTTCCCTTTAGCCACGCTCTTCCTGGATTTGCCGACCGACATGGTCGACGTAAATGTTCATCCCACCAAAGCTGAGGTGCGCTTCCGCCAGCCCGATCAGATATTCAGCGCGGTCCAACGCGCGGTCCGCCGCGCGTTGCTCGCCTACACGCCGATTTCCGGTTTAACCGCTCCCGATTTTGCTCCCCACACCCAGCTGCGCTGGTCAGGGGAGAGCCTCCAGCCGGACAGTACCCCTCCGGGCGCTTTTGCGCAGGCTGCTCCACCTGAGACGTACACCGGGGATCGCCAGGCGGTTTCGGGGACTCCGGCGAGCGTACCTGGCTTGGGGATCCCCCGGGTGCCGCTGCTCAGACTGATCGGACAGATCGCGGCCACCTACCTGGTGGCGGAGGGTCCGGATGGGCTGTACTTGATCGACCAGCACGCGGCCCACGAGCGAGTCTTGTTTGAAAAATTCATCGCCCAGCAAGGGCAAGAGGTGGCTTCACAGGCACTGCTCCAGCCGGTGACGGTCGAATTGGCTCCGGGAAGTGCCCGCATGCTTGGTGAGCAGCTTCCATTCCTGTCGAGATTGGGATTCCAGATCGAGGCATTCGGCCCGAATACCTTCCTGGTACGGTCGCTCCCTGCCCTGCTGGCTGGCAGTGATCCCGCAGCTGTAGTGCGCTCGGTTGTGGAGGATCTCGAAGAGGATGAGACTCCTCTGGCGTCCCAGATCGAGGCAAAACTCATTGCCCGCGTGTGCAAGCGCGCCGCAGTCAAGGGTGGGCAAGTCCTTTCTGTGGACGAGCAGCGCAGCCTGCTGGAAAGCCTGGAAGCCTGTGAATCGCCGCGTACCTGCCCCCACGGTAGACCGACGATGATCCATCTCTCAGTCGATCTCCTCGAGCGGCAGTTCGGTCGCAGAGGCGCTCGATAAATTACTTTCTCACAATCATTTTCCGTGGGTGGAGCGTGAATAAGCTGCCCACCTGCGAGGGAAGGACCACACCATGGAAGGCATATGGCTGGAAAACCAGCAGCTATCTTACCGTTCCGATTTGCCGTACCCGCAGATCCCGGGTGGAGAAGCGCTGATCCGAGTGCGGCTTGCCGGGATCTGCGCAACCGACCTGGAGCTGGTGAAAGGTTATTATCCATACCGGGGAGTACCGGGGCACGAGTTTGTCGGGGAAGTGGTGGCAGTAAACGATCCCGCTCGGGATGCCTTCCCCTGGACAGGGAAGCGCGTAGTCGGGGAGATCAATGCGGCGTGTGGGTCTTGCGCGGCCTGCCTGGCGTGCCGCCCGACTCATTGTGAGCGACGCACTGTCCTGGGGATCGTCCAGCGGGACGGAGTCTTTGCGAACTACTTCAGCTTGCCGCTGAAGAACCTGCACATTGTGCCAGATACTATTCCCGACGAGCAGGCGGTTTTCACGGAGCCGCTTGCTGCTGCTCTTGAAATTCTCGAGCAAGTCCAGGTGCGCCCTGACGACCGGGTCCTGGTTGTCGGAGCAGGCAGGTTAGGGCAGCTGGTCGCCCAGTCACTCAACCTGACCGGCTGCGACTTGCGCGTTTTGGTCCGCCATGCTAACCAGCGCGGACTGCTCAACGGCAGGAAGATAGCCGCGATCTCTGCCGATGAGCTGCCCATGCACACGATGGATATCGTCGTTGAAGCCACAGGCTCACCCGACGGATTCGATCTGGCGCGCCAGGCAGTGCGCCCACGCGGAACCATCGTTCTGAAGAGCACTTACCATGGAAATATCCAGTTAAATCTATCGGCTGTCGTCGTCGACGAAATCACCCTGGTTGGATCGCGCTGCGGACCTTTCCAGCCGGCCTTGAGGCTGCTGGAGACCGGGCAAGCAGACCCGGGTATATTAATTGACGCTCAGTATTCACTGGCTGAAGGAATTAAAGCATTTGAGCGCGCCGCTCAGCCTGGCACGCTCAAAGTATTGATCAGGCCATAGGAGTTAGGAATTACGCAGTAGAAGGAAAATGGCAATTCCTCAGCGGTCTGCGCAAGTTCTAAGTGGATTAAATCGTCTGACCGACCGGCAGGTGCAGTGTGAATGTCGTGCGACCGCCGATCATGCTATCAACTTCGATGCTGCCCTGGTGAGCGTCCACGATCCGCTTGCAGATATACAATCCCAGACCGGTTCCCTGCACTGAACGCTCCACACCCGGTACCCGGTAGAATTTCTCGAACATGTGTGGGATGCTTTCATCCGGAATCCCCAGGCCGTTGTCGCTTACCGCCATAATGACTTCGTCCGCCGTGGAGCTGGCATGCACGATGATTTCCCCGCCGTTCACATTGTATTTGATCGCGTTGTTGAGCAGGTTGAGCAGAACTTGCTTGATCTTATCCCGGTCAGCTTTTACCAGGGGCAGGCTGCCTTCTGCCTCGGAAGGCAGCTCCAGACAGATCTGGATATCTTTTTCTTCCGCGGCTTTGGCTTGCATGAGATTGATACATTCCTGCAGGAGCTGGGCTGCATCGAAAACCCTGGCATGAAATTGGACCCTTCCGGATTCCAGGCGAGCCAGGTCCAGGAAGGCAGTCGTCATCTCAGATAAGCGATCTGACTCGGCGATGATGATGTCCACAGCTTGTTTGTGTACATCCTGCGGGACATCGGAGCGCGAGAGCAGCCGGGCGGCCAGATTGAGCGAGGTCAGCGGAGTCCTCAGCTCGTGGACGAGCTCGCTGATGATATCCGACTGGTGGAATAAACGCGCATTCTCAATCGCCACAGCCGCCTGTGCGCCCAGGACCATCAGGATGTCCTGATCCTCTTTATCGAATGAGCCAGAACGTTTATTGATCGCCTCCAGCGCCCCCACAACTTTGTCTTTAGCAATTAATGGAACACCCAGGAGTGAGGTCGTGGTAATCTGCGTCACCTGACCGATGACACCGTAATGGCGAGGATCATGCTGGGTATCGTTAATAATGATCGGCTGGCGGTTGGTAACAATCCAACCTGCCAGGCTCGAATCAACCGGCACGACCAGCCCGCGCATCAATGGCTCAGTAAGGTTTGTGGCAGCATCGAAATAGAGCACGCCTTTGACATCATCGTATAGAAGAATCGATGCAGCCTCTGATGAACTTAAATCGGCAGCAGCCTGCACAATATTATTGAGCAATTTTTCCAGATCCAGCGTTGAAGCTAGCTCCCTGGAGATGTCTGTCAGGCGTTTATAACGATCCAGTGGGTTTTCAATTTGAGTTTCACTCACCGATAACCTCTTTCGCTATCCTGGGTAGGATTTCAGCTACATCAGCATGAATAACCACATCGGCACGCAGATCAAGATAGGTGGGCGACTGGTTGATCACGATCAGGTGAGCACCTTTTTCTAAGACTTGTAATGGCAAGCTTGCAACAGGCATCACTTCCAAAGATGACCCGGCGACGATCATAACCTCACATTTCCGGCAAGCTTCCTGGGCTTTATTCCACGTCCAGGCTGGCATCTGCTCGCCGAATAAAACCAAGTCTGGCTTAAGGATATTACCACAATTTGGACAAGATGGGATTTCTCCGAAAGTAAGAAATGGTTCGATAAAATCAGCAGATTGAAAATGCTGATAGCAGCCCACACAGGTTAACGTTTCCATGGAACCGTGGACCTCTAAAACATTTCTCGCACCTGAACGCTGCTGCAGCCCATCGATATTCTGGGTAATAATCGTCAGCAGGCGGCTGGCTTTTTCCAGGCTGGTCAGGGCGTAGTGAGCCGGATTGGGGAGTGCACGCAATATATTGGTTGCCAGAGGGCGGATCCAGTTGTAGAATTTCTCGGGGTGATAACGAAAAGCAGTCAGCGACGCCACTTCGAAAGGATCAAAGCGCGACCATAATCCGCTGTTGGGGGAGCGAAAATCGGGGATACCCGAAGGAGTCGAAATACCAGCTCCGGTTAAGGCAATTCCTCGACTGCTTTCGCGAATAATATCTGCTGCGAAGCAAATATCTTCTAAAACAGTCGGAGGAAAATCACTCATGAACCAACCGGTCGGCTGTGAACGGTAACCTTTTCTGCCAATTTTGCGAACTGCTGGGTGGTCAGGCTATCTGGCTGTTGGACAATCATCGGGGTCGTATTGATCGAAGCCTGGTATGCCAGCTCGGGCGCAGGTGTGAAGATGACCCCAATGGGCCGGCTTAACTGGTCTTGCACCTGACTCCAGGAGAGGTGCATCCCAGAGCGCAAACGGTTCACCAGCACTACAGAGATACAGTCCTCGACGACCCCTTTTTCGACCAGATCAGCGATCAACGCTTTCGTTTGGGTCAAGGTTTGCGGGACAGGCTCGACCACCACGATGATTTCATTGCATTGGGCGATTACCTTCTCTACCATCGTGGTGAAGCTACAACCAAGGTCAAGGACGATATAGCGACCCAGGTGGATCAACTGGCGGGTAATCGCTTCGAAGTGCGAGCTCGCCTGGATAAAGTTTGCGTCTTTCGGTTTGGAGGAGGCAAGCAATACACGCACACCCGATGCATGCGGAGTCAGCTGATGCTCGACCGCCTGTTCGCTGATCTCGGCTGGTTTCAGCTGGAGCAGTTGCCCTAATCCTTCCGGACGATCGTAGCCCAGCTCAAGGCTGATCGTTCCATGACCGGGGCAGTAGTCTGCTACGATCACGTCTTTCCGGTACTCCTGGAACAGGGCAACCCCCAGGTTCAGGGCAAGCGTTGAGACACCCAGACCGCCCCGCACCCCGAGAACGCCAATAACATAGCCTTGATCATTGGGCGGCGATGCGGCTGCCTGGATTACCGGGGCTGCAGGCGCGGCCGGTTTTTTTGCCTTGCTGGTACGTGCCAGGACTGCCTTCACGTGCGCGAACAGCTCACGCGGCTGGGTCGGCTTGGTCAGGTAGTCATCTGCGCCAGCCTCGAACCCCAGGATTTTATCCTCAACCTGGGTTTTGGCGGTAAACATGATGATCGGGACATCCCGGGTATGCTCGTTCTGCCGCAGCTGGCGGGTAACTTCCACCCCATCCATATCCGGCATCATTACGTCCAGCAGGATCAAATCCGGGTGATCGCTTTGAGCCATGTTGAGCGCCTGGGTTCCATTGCTCGCAGCAACAATCTCATACCCTTGCCGCTGCAGCATCAAGCCGACCAAACGCAGCGTATCGAGATCATCGTCAACAATCAGGATTTTTTCCGCCATATATTCTCCTTGAGCGCCTGCTCGGCTGGCGTGCACCTTTAGAGTGCTTGCCGCTTTCTCAGTCTAGCATAAACACCCCCCATAGGCAAGAGTCAAGGGAAACAGACTATAATCAAAGCCATGCTTGCCAACCGGGTGCAATTTATTTTACAACAGGAATGTGGTCTTGGCAAAGGTTCCGCAATTTTGGTTGGCGTCTCTGGGGGACCAGACAGCCTCTGCCTGCTGGACATCCTGGTGCGGCTAGGATACCTGGTTTCCGTCGCCCACGTGGACCACCAGCTCCGCCCCGATTCTGCTCAGGATGCCCAACTCGTGCAAGAAACCGCAGGTCAATATGGCGTCCAATTTTTTCTTGCGACAGAAGACGTCCACAGCTTCGCTGAAAAACGCGGAGAATCGATCGAAACTGCCGCACGAATTGTTCGCTACACACACCTGTTTAAGATTGCGGAGCAGCATGGATTTCAGGCAGTCGCAGTCGGTCACACTGCCGATGACCAGGTAGAAACCCTGCTGATGCACCTGCTCCAAGGGAGTGGATCAGCCGGGTTGGGCGGGATGTCCTATCGCCTCCTGCCAAACCCCTGGAATGACCACATCCCGCTGCATCCGCCCACTGCTCTCCACCTGGCGAGAGGAAATTTTGGCGTACGATCGCGAACACGCGCTGGATGCCGTGATGGATCAGACCAACCAGGACCGGCAGTTTTACCGCAACCGCATCCGCCACGAATTGCTCCCCTATTTGACCACCTTCAATCCCAATGCCAGGCAAGTGCTGTGGCAGACAGCCGAAATCAGCCGTGCTGAGCAGGAGCTGCTTGAGCAGCTTGGTGAGCCTGCCTGGCAGGCTTGCTGTCAAACCCAACGTCCGGATTACATTATGTTCGACCTGGCTGCTTTCAGACCTCTTCCAGTCGCCCTCCAACGCATGATCTTGCATAAAGGGTTCAATAGCCTGAGACGAGATGCCCACGCGGCCAATTTTCGGGCTATCGAACTGGCATTGGAATATATTGGCTCGCCGGAAAACCCCAACCAGAGATCTTCACCGGTTGATTTGTCTGGTGGTCTCTGCCTGATTATCGAAGAGAGCAGTTTCTGGCTGGCAGACTGGAACGCCACGCTGCCTGCCGCAGACTGGCCTCAACTAGCCTCACGGGATGCCGAATATTTGCTGGCTGTCCCCGGTGCAATTACCTTACCCGGGGGCTGGCGCCTCTCAGTCGAGGTCGGCGAAGCAACCAGCGAGATCGTCGCGTTAGCCAGCCAAAATACCGACCGCTACCAGGCCTGGCTGGACGCGGAGCGGATCTCTACCCCCCTGTACCTGCGCGCCCGCTGCCCCGGAGAGCGCATCCAACCGCTCGGCATGCAGGATGGCTCTGCACTCATCTCCGATCTGATGATCAATCGCAAGATCCCGCGCAGGGCGCGTTCGCTCTGGCCCCTGGTGGTATCTGCAGAAAAAATAGTATGGATTCCGGGTTTGACCATAGCTCATTCGGCTCGCCTGACAGACCAGACGCAGAATATTCTCCATCTGCGTATTTCGAACTCACCTGATTAAAAATAAAGTCAGAAGACAGGCTGCCGGGTAGGTGCTCCCGGCAGCCTGATCTTCAGAATCCCTTATAGGACTGCGTAAATTCTAAGGTTTTTAGAACAAACCCATGACGCGTCCGGTGTCGAGGTCGATATCGACGTCGTAGAAGACCGGTCGGGTGGGCAGACCCGGCATGGTGCGCATCGTACCCAGCAGCGGGTACAGGAACCCTGCCCCCACCGATGCCCGGATATCTCGCACCGGCACCCGGAACCCCTTCGGCACTCCCTTCAGCGCCTGGTCGTGGCTCAGGCTCAGGTGCGTCTTCGCCATGCACATCGGCAGCTTGTCAAACCCCAGCTTCGTGTACAAGGCGATCTTCGCTTCCGCTTCCGGCAGGTAGTCCACCCCGTCCGCCCCGTAGATCTCCCGGCAGATCGTCTCGATCTTCTCCTTGATCCCCATCTCCAGCGGGTACAGGAACTGGAACTTGCTCGGCTTCTCCGCCGCTTTCACCACCGCTTCCGCCAGCGCTTGCGCACCTTCCCCGCCTTCCATCCAGTGCCGCGCCACCACCGCATCTTCCGCTCCCGCTTCCACCGCCGCCTGCCTCACCAGCTCCACTTCCCCCGCCGTGTCGCTCGCAAAGCTGTTCACCGCCACCACCACCGGCACCCCATACCTCAGCGCATTGTGGATGTGCACCCGCAGGTTCCCCAACCCCGCCCTCAATAACTCCAGGTTCTCCTGGGTGTAGGCTGCGTCCAGCGGCTTGCCCGCCACCACCTTCGGCCCTCCCCCGTGCATCTTCAATGCCCTCACCGTCGCCACCATCACCACCACATTCGGGATCAGCCCGCTGTAGCGGCACTTGATGTCGAAAAACTTCTCCATCCCGATGTCCGCCCCAAACCCGCTCTCCGTCACCACGTAGTCCGCCAGCTTCAACGCGATCCGGTCCGCAATGATCGAGCTGTTCCCGTGCGCTATGTTCGCAAACGGTCCCGCATGCACGAACACCGGCGTCCCTTCCAGCGTCTGCATCAACGTCGGCTTGATCGCTTCCTTCATCAGCACCGTCATCGCCCCTGCTACCCCTAAATCCTCCGCCGTGATCGCTTCCCCTGCCGTGCTCGTCCCGATCACGATCCGCCCCAGCCGCTCCCGCATGTCCGCCAGGTCCGCCGTCAGCGCCAGGATCGCCATGATCTCGCTCGCCACCGCTATATCAAACCCCGTCCGCCTCTCGTACCCCTTCTCCTCCGCCCCCTGCCCGATCGTGATCTCCCGCAGAAACCGGTCGTTCGTGTCCACCACCCGCCGCCACGTGATCCCCTCCGGATCGATGTTCAGCCGCACAAACCGGCTCCGCTCCTCCGCTGTCAATTCATTCGGATCTTCCTTCGCTATCCCCAGCTTCAACAGCCGCCTCTTCATCGACCCCGTGAACTTCCGCACCCCTGCCTTGTCCGCCGGACACAGCGCCTCGAACAGCTTCTCGTCGCTCTGCGTCCCCTCATGGTACCAGCGCGCATCGATCGCCGCCGCCAACAGGTTGTTCGCCGCCGTGATCGCATGGATGTCCCCCGTCAGGTGTAAATTGAAGTCCTCCATCGGCACCACCTGGCTGTACCCACCCCCTGCCGCTCCCCCCTTGATCCCAAACGTCGGCCCCTGCGACGGCTGCCGGATGCACGTGAACACCCGCTTCCCCAGCACCGCCCCCAACGCCTGGCTCAACCCCACCATCGTCGTCGATTTCCCCTCCCCCAACGGCGTCGGCGTGATCGCCGTCACATCGATGTACTTCCCGTCCGGCACTTCCTTCAACCGCTCCAGCACGTTCAGCTTTACCTTCGCTATGTAGCTCCCGTGCAGCTCGATCTCCTCCCCCAGCAGCCCCACTTCCTCCGCTACCTGCTCGATCGGCTTCAGCTCCGCCGCCTGCGCGATCTCGATGTCGCTCGGTACTGGATAGCGCCGTTCAACCTTAACAGGAGTAAATTTTCGTAGACCTGGAAATGCAGTTGTCGCACACATGTCATCTTCTCCTAGCATTTTTTAATGTGGTTATCGGTTTAAATAGAATTATTGCCCACCCGCTAATCCCAAGGGCAGCGTGATGATTAACTTATCCTATTTTGACAGAATTAAATAGCGAATACAATGGACGCATATCCTGTAGGTTCGTGCAAAGTGTCACTAATTGAGCTTGAATCAGCGAAAAACTGGAATTTTATGCTGCATTATTCATAGTGCAGCATCTGCTGCCAGCAATGATGCTGCCAGCAATGACGCAGCTTTATTCCAAATCTTTAACCAGGTATAAATCCCCCCTCTGGAACCCCCTCTGCAGATAATATCTGCGCGTACCGACTGCCGAGATGACTGCCAGTCGCCGGTAGCTACCCGCCCGTGCAAGCTGCTCTGCCCACTCGATCAATCGCGTTCCCAGGCCGATATGCTGCGCAGCGCCGGTATTTTCAGCGCCGAACGGCAGCGACTGCCCGTATACATGCACCTCGCGGATGATTGCAGCCCCCTCCAGATCGGTCAGACCGCTGTTCACTGAGTCGCCGCCGGGTAGGGAGAGGCGGAGAAAACCAGCAAGTCTATCGTTGGATGTATTAAATGAAAGGAAGTGTTCTTCTGATCCTCCAACGCAGTAGACCAGGTCTTCGGGGACCAGCTTGCCCAATGCAACGGTTTGGCTGCGAACTTCCCGGCAGCGGATGCACTGGCATTGAGTCCCCCGCCGTCTCAGCTCATCCTGGACGTCCTGGCGCAGGCTGGTGCGCTTATTCCCTTCGACCACATTCGTCGAGGGGATGTCTCGGATAACCCGGTTCACCCGGCAGTAGCGCGGGATCGCCGGTTTCACGTCGGCGATGAGATCGATCAGCTGTGCTGTCGTGTACGGGTGGTACTCCCCGCGCAGCCAGTATTCGTAAAGCTCGGCGTTGGCGAGCAGCTGGTTCGGGTAGATTTTGATCTCATCCGGGCAGAAATCATCCCACAGGCGAGTAAAATCTTCACGGTCCGATTCGGGGGTGGCGCCCAGCAAGTTCGGCATCCAGTGCAGGACGATCTTGAAGCCTCCAGCCCGGAGCAGTGCGACTGCCCGGCGCGTTTGATCTACCGTATGGCCGCGCTGATTGAGCTCCAGGATGTGATCGTCCAGGCTTTGCGCCCCGAGCTGAACTTTTGTCACTCCCAGGTAGCGCAGCCAGGCAACCTCCTCGCGGTCGATATGATCGGGCCGGGTTTCGATCACCAGACCAACATTGCGGTGTTCCCCGGACTCATTCAGTGATTGTGCAAGATCCAGCCGTGTAGAGGCAGATGAGTTCAGGGCATCGAAACAGCGCAAGACGAACCATTCCTGGTAATCCCGGCGGTAAGCAGACCACGTGCCACCCAGGATCAGCAGCTCAATTTTGTCGGTGGGGTGACCAACGGCGTGTAACGCCTCCAGCCGTCCGGCGACCTGGTCGTAGGGATCGAAATCATACTGAACAGCCCGGCGGGCGCCTGGCTCATCCGGCAGGTAGCTCTTCGGCATGCGCACGTCTGTCGGACAAAATATACATTTCCCCGGGCAGGGATAGGGTTTCGTCAAGACGGTGACAGTAGTGACCCCGGAGAGCGTGCGCACCGGTTTCATACGAATGCGCGGCAAAAGGTCGGGATCCGCTGGCCACTCGCCGCTCTCAACAAGCTGGTGGTAGACGTACACCAGCGCATTTTTAGCGACGTAGCCGCCCTCGGGTAGTGGGTTGTGGCGGACGGCATCCGCCACCGGAGCTCCCGCGCGGACTTCGGCGAGGATCAGGCGGGCAAATTTTATTTTTTCGGGAGTATATCGGCGGGCTTCCAGCCACGCCTGGTCACTGTGGGCACACATCCTGGTTCCTACCTGTATAATTGTAACGTGGATCCGCAAACAGTAAAAAAGCTGCTTGAGCTCAACCGTCAATTTTACCAGACCTTTGCCCTCCAATTTTCCGCCACGCGCCAGCGCCTCCAACCGGGCGTGAAGCATACCCTGGAGGCGATTGCGCGAACAGCGAATATCCTGGACCTTGGCTGCGGCAATGGCGGTCTGGCGCGTGCATTAGCAAGTCGCGGGCAGCGAGGCACATACCTCGGGTTGGATTTCAGCCCAGCCCTGTTGGAAGAGGCGCGCCGTTCCTCTGCAGATGCGGGTTTTCAGGTGACTTTTAGCGAGGTGGATCTATCCCTTCCCGATTGGGAATTGTATCTGGTGGGCAGCACGTTTGATGTAATCCTGGCTTTTGCACGTCTTGCACCATCTGCCTGGGACCTCCCTCCGCCGCCAGGTGATGCAGGCTGTGCGCAAGCTGCTCGTCCCCCGGTGGTCGCTTCTATCACTCCGAGTGGCAGTTCCTGAACAGCGAGCGGCTGAAAAAGCGCATCCTCCCCTGGGAAACCATTAGCCTGGAATCTGGGGATGTAGATGAAAACGACTACCTGCTGGACTGGCGGCAAGGCGGTTTAGGGTTCCGCTACGTTCACCATTTCAGCCTTGCTGAGCTCCAGGACCTGGCAGATGTTTCCGGATTCTGCGTAAATGAGAGTTTTTACTCCGATGGCGAGGGAGGCCGGCTGAGCCTCTATCAAGTCTGGGATTAGGTTATTTCTGGGGAAATCCATGGACGAAAATCACTTTACTATTTTATAAACATTTTGCCATCGTAGTATAATTACCAGACGCCACAGAAATGAGCCGGGGACAAAACTTACCTCCACAACAACCAATCCCACTCCCATGCGTGTATTGATCATTTCCGATATTCATGCCAACCTTACCGCTCTGGAGGCTGTCCTCGCGGCTGCCGGGGAGTACGAGGCAGTCTGGTGCCTGGGAGATCTGGTCGGTTACGGCCCTGATCCCAACGCATGCATCCAACGCATTCGCCAGCTTTCAGGGCTGGTCTGCATTTTAGGGAACCATGATGCGGCGGTGCTGGGACGCATCGATACCGACAACTTTAATCCCGAGGCCCGCGCGGCCATCGAGTGGACCCAAAACGAGCTCACCGGCAGCAGCCAGGCGTTTTTAGATTCTCTCCCCGATAAGGTATTTGTAGGCGATATTACCCTGGCGCATGGCAGTCCGCGCCACCCGGTATGGGAATACCTGCTGGATAACCGGACAGCCACCCATAGTTTCAGTCACTTCGATACAGATTATTGTCTCGTTGGGCATACTCACCTGCCGGTCACATATTTCCTGCAGAATGGCAACTCTCTGGCGCGCCTGATGGTGCCGGAATCCAACAGCAGCCTGACGTTGAATCCGCGCATGATCATCAACCCGGGGTCGGTTGGGCAGCCGCGCGACCGCGATCCGCGCGCAGCTTACAGCACGTACGACACCGAAACGCACACCATCCAATTCCAAAGGGCAGACTACGATGTCAGCGCAGTCCAGGCGCGCATGCAGGAGGCAGGTCTTCCTGACCGGCATATCGCCCGCTTGGCAGGCGGCTGGTAAGAACCGCCATGATCGTCCGGGGGGTTCGAGATCAGCAGATTTTCCAGGGAACAAATATTACCAGTCAGCCGTCTTTGAGGCAGATCAAATTCCTCAGGAGGACTCTATGACTACACTGCAGCACAGCCAATCCGGTTTTAGAACGAAGCGCCAAAAAAGCCGGTATGCTATCCCGGTTCTATTCCTCATCTTTGTTTTTTTAATGACTGGCTGCGCAGCCGCCGCACCAACTTTGTCGACAGAGGGGGTGAAGCGTGCAGAACAGCCCGCCGTGGGAGCTCTTCCCCCTAATCAACAGCCCGCTCCAGGTGAATTTGCTGCAGATTCCAACGCTTACCAGTCTGCCAACCAACCCCAATCCCAGGCGATCGAGCGGCTGGTAATTAAGAACGGCACCTTGAGCCTGGTCGTCGATGACCCGGCGACTGCCATGGATGAGATCAGCCGCCTGGCGGACGAATTGGGCGGATATGTAGTCACAGCCAACCTGTTCAAGACCGTCGCACAAGGTGACGTGGAGGTCCCGCAGGGTGAGATTACCGTCCGCGTTCCGGTTGAGAGGTTTACCGAAGCCCTGGCAAAGATCGAGAAAGAGAGCTTCAAAGCGCCCCTCAGTAAAAACATAACCAGCCAGGATGTGACCAGCGAATACACCGACCTGCAGTCCCGCCTGCGCAACCTGGAAGCCGCCGAAGCCCAGCTCACTGAGATTATGAAAGACGCGAACAGGACAGAAGATGTGCTCTCGGTCTACAGCCAGCTCACCCAGGTACGCGAACAGATCGAGGTGATCAAAGGGCAGATAAAATATTACGAACAATCTGCTGCACTCTCATCCATCCAGACGACGCTGTTGGCGAATGCAGCCGTTCAGCCGCTTACAATCGGCGGCTGGCAGCCGGTGGGCGTGGTGAAGAATGCCGTCCAGGCGCTCATCAATGTACTCAAGGGAGTTGCGAGCCTGGTTATCTGGCTGGTGGTGTTCTTCCTGCCAGTTTTGATCGTGCTCTTCGTGATCTTCGTCATACCCATCTGGATCCTGATCGTCCTGCTCCGCCGCAGGTCCAGCCGCAGAAAATCTCAGGCTGCCCCTCCAACCGAGGTGGTTGAAGCAGAGCAGACGCCTCCAGCTCCGGATGAGCCAGCCAGCCCCGAATAGATTGCAATAGTCTAAATAAAAGATGGAGTGCGGGAGAATACCCGCACTCCATCTTTTATTTTTTGAATTTTTCCCTAAGGTGCTGCCCCCTGCATGATAGTGGTCAGGTAGATTTTATGGGGTCGGTTGGCCAGATTGATAGGATACTTCGGCACAGGACGGTGTGGAACATTCGGCTGCGGAGTCGGTGTAGGTGCAGGGACAGGCGCCTCCGGCTTCAATACTACCGCCATGTTGCCCAATACCGCCCATGAATGCAGGAAATCCGCCAGTTTGAAGCGCTCTTTTCGTCCGGTAAACGCATCCACAGCCTCCACACTCCTGCGGTTGTATCCTACCAAAATCATGGTGTGTTCGTAGTTTGCCACTTTCGCCAGGTGACCGTCGCGAGTAAAATAGCGCACCCGGTGCCCATCCCACATTTGGCCGATAATCCAGACAATTACCGGGCGTCCGGCAGCGATTTCGGTCTGCATATCGTGCCAGTCCATGCCGCGCACTGCGCGGGCTGGCAGCCCATACTCTTGCAGCAATGCTGCGACAGGACCCGCATGCACGCCATACGGCATGGGAGGGATGTTCCCCCACTTTCCATTTGGATCTCCCACAAAGCCGACTTCAGGGTTATCGGAGTGGGGAAGCCGGCGCAAGAACTCTTTCTCATCGATTTGAACCCCCCAATACCCCGCCAGGTCGGATGCCGAGCGTGCTTCGCAGTCGAGATTATAGGTCTGCGCGTGACCGACCACCGCTCTACCCGTCACCCGGCTGACGTCGATATCCAAGGGCAGCGCTGCTGTGTTTGCAGCATAGCTGGCAGCAGTGCTGAGGTTTGTTGGCATAAGTATGAAAATGATTAATAACGGGATGATAAACCGCCCTGACCGCATAACATGATTTTAGTCAATGTCTGCAAGTTTGACAAGCAGTTATAATCGAAAGTATGAAGGAATTCGCCCAATCCGCCAGGCTGCTGCTGGATCTGAAGCTATCCAGCGCGCAGCTGAACGCCCTGCAAACTTACGAAGATTTGCTCATCGAATGGAATGCCATCCACAATCTCACTACAATTGACCATCCCGATCAGATCCGCACCAAGCATTTCCTGGATTCGCTCAGCTGCCTGCTGGTAATGAAATCCTCCAATACTGGCAAGGTCATCGATATCGGCACCGGAGCGGGTTTTCCTGGAATCCCGCTTAAGATCATCCTGCCCGATATGCACCTGACTCTTGTCGAATCAGTCGGCAAGAAAGCTCAGTTCTGCAGAACCGTTGTCGCTGAGCTCCAATTAACCGGCGTCGAAATCCTGCAAAGACGCGCCGAAGACATTGGGCAAGACCTTCGTTACCGGGAGAATTACGATTGGGCTTTGGCTCGGGCAGTCGCCGGGATGGGCGTCCTGGCTGAGTATTTGTTGCCTTTACTGCACATCGGGGGATCGATGCTGGCAATGAAAGGGGAATCAGCACCGGCTGAGACTCACACAGCCCAACACGCCATCCACTTGTTGGGAGGCTGTCTGCACAAGCTCATTCCCGTCATACTACCGGGCGTTGTCGAAGAGCGCTACCTGGTCGTCATTGATAAGGTGGCTGCCACGCCGCCGAATTACCCCCGCCGCGCAGGCATCCCCAGCAAAAGACCTATAAGTTGAGCAAGCTCACTTCCTGACCTGTGCGAAGACTGCCAGGGGAGAGCACGCGGGCATAAACTCGCGACCAGCCCGGGTTTTTGAGCTGGGAGATGCGATTGAAATCACCTGCCTTGAAGTATGGGATCATTTTCGTGCAAGGTGTGGTGAAGTCGGTGATCTCTAGCAGCACCTCGCTGCCCAGATAGAGCTGCCGTCCAGGCTGCATCGCCTCCCAGGGTACTCCTTCCAAGGTAACATTTTCACCGGCTGCTCCGGGAAAGATCGCGTGACCTTCCGCCTGTAAAGCCTGGATCAATTCGACTGAATACAGGCAGACTGCCTGTTCTGGGCTGCCATGGTTTACCCGGTCGTTATGCTGGTCCCCAGCCAGCCCTTCAAAGGTTACTTCAACTTCCTGGATGGCATATTTAGGAACCCCGCCCTTAGAGATATTGATTTGCACGATCCGCCCATTTTGAACGCTGTTATCCATCTTTCACCATTTCCAGGCGACCTGCCCGGACGTGCCAGATCGTCGCCTGATCCACGAATTTCCTATCGAATAAGTCCAGGTCGGTTGTGGTCATTAATGCTTGCTCGCTGCTTGAAATCCTGCCGAGCAAGTCATCACGCCGTTCAATATCGAGCTCAGCCAGGACCTCGTCGAGGAGCAGCACCGGCCACTCACCAGTCTTGCCTTTCATCCACTCGACCTCTGCCAGTTTCAGCGACAGGATAGCAGTGCGCGCCTGCCCGCGCGACCCGTAGGTACCCAGGTCCATCCCATTTGCTAAAAAGCGGAACTCATCTCGCTGGGGACCTGTGCTGGTCATGCCGCGTTGGATGTCCTCTTTCCTCAGGTCGCCCAGGCAGCTCAGGTACCCTTGTTGGATTTTCTCCAGGGACAGTCCGCTGCGATCGATAGGGGTCTGCATCGGCAGGCGGATTTGCTTGGGGGGCTTCCCGCGGGCTCCGCTGCGAGCCCCGCCTGGGGGTGGCTGCAGCGGATCGTAAGACGGTTGGTAATGAATACGGAGGACCTCCTGGCTGCGGGTCAGCTCTTGGTGAAAGCGCACCGCCAATCGTTCCAGCTCCTGGAGAGCTTTAACGCGTGACAGGATCAGCACTGCCCCGTTGGCTGCCAGCTGTTCGTCCCAGAAGCTCATCTCGTCCGGGTCGCCGCCGCGCTCGTTGAGCTGTTTGAGCAGGGCATTCCGCTGGTTGAGCACATGGTTGAATTCTAATAGAGTGGCAGCATAGCGGGGATCGATCTGGCTGATCGCCAGGTTCATAAACCTGCGCCGCTCATCAGGCGAGCCGTCCACGATCCGCAGCATCTGCGGTAAAAATAGGACTGCATTAAAAGCGCCCAGGGCTTCACCGGTTCTCCGTTTGACCCCGTCCAGCAGGACCTCTTTGCGCACTCGTGTTGCGCCGTTAATGCCCTCATTCTCCTGGATAACGCGCACTTCCAGCCGGTGAGAGAGCTGTCCTTGTTGGTAATCTGCCAGGATGCGGGTGACAGCCAGCGGCTCGCGTGCCGCCAGAAAATTAATCAGCTCCCGGTCGCTGCTGGCGTGGAAGGAGACAAAGGCGGCTAGAAAATATATCGCTTCAAGCAGGCTGGTCTTTCCCTGAGCGTTGCTGCCAACCAGCAGCAATGCCCCCCCAGGGACATCTACATCCAGGCGGGTGAAGTTGCGGAAATTCGTCAGGGAGATATGCGTCAGGTACATCTTTCAAATAAAAGCCACGGAGGGATATCACCGTGGCACAGGTTGGCAGTTTATAGAGATAACGCTTTCAGCTGTGGCAATTAATCTACCGGGAGTAACCTGCGCGGGAGCTTGCTCGACCTTCCAGACCTTCTCAGCACGGTCGGTAAATAATATTCCGTCCAGATGGTCGATCTCATGTTGGAAGATACGCGCCAACCAGCCTTTGGCTTTAATCTTTACCGGCTTTCCAGAGCGATTTAGACCGCGTACGGTTATTTCTACTGACCGTTCTACATCGCCAGCGAATCCCGGGATCGAAAGACAACCCTCGGTGCCCAGCAATACTTCTGGCGATAGGCGGGTAATCTCTGGGTTGACGAGCATATACAGCTTGCGGGGTACCTCTTCATCTTCCTCATCCCCAAATTCGACCACGATCACCCGCTGCGAGACACCAATCTGGGGGGCTGCCAGGCCAACGCCCGGCGCCTCGCGCATCATCTCAACCATATCGTCGAGCAGCTTGATCAGTTCTGGACCAAAATCTGTTACCTTGCGGGCTTTTTTCCGCAGGACAGGGTCAGGCACCGTTGTGATCTCTCGAATCGCCATAGTGCGTTATTTTACCCTGAAATCTCGCCTGGATTTGAAGGATTTTGGGGGTCTTGGGGATTTGGTGGATTTTGGAGGTTGGGTGGATTTTCGAAGACTTCCGGATCGGCTGTTTGTGAATAATAGGTGACTAACCATTTAACCATGAGCTCGCGTTCGGCTGCCGCTTCAGTTTCTCTTCTCTTGCGAAAGAGTGCTTCGCGCGTGTCGACGATATCCTGGTGAGCAAGTCCGGGGTTATAGACGTCTCTGAATACAAACTTCGTTTCGCCAACATTGCTGGTTACATAACCGTAGTTAAACAGGTTTTGGATAATATTTGCCCGCTCGTGTTCGACACTTAAGATCGATTCAAGAGGCGCACTTTTCTTTAATTCCTCTCCAAGGGGTTTCCGTTCAATGTCCAGGATATGCGTTGGGGTTACCTGGTAAATATCGTTATTCCAATCCAGGTAGCAGTAGAGCAGCCATAACAGGTCCATGCCATACACCAGACCTCCACACAGGAGCAGCGCACTGGGGGAGAAGATCATTTCAGCTGCGCGTGGATTGAAACCATCCCCACCCGAAGGAGATTGCTAGAAGGACGAACAGGACGAATAATGGGATCCAGCATTTGCGGATCAGCGAAATCCAGTGCTTGCGGTAGGTGATTACACCATCCTGTTCAAACCGCACTTTGAGAAACGTGTGTCGCAATTGCCCCCAATAACCTTCCGGTTTGGCTTTGGGAGCTGCATTTGCCGCGGGGGAGCGGATTGGGGAGATGATGGTGGGCATTTCGTAAGGATTGGCTATCTTCCGCCGCAGGGCTTCGTCCAATTCCTCCTCCATCAAGCGCGCTTCCCCTTCCTTCGAGATAACCAGGTATCTTCTCTGGTAGCGCTTGACGAATCCTTCGAACGCATAAGGATGGCGCATGTGAGGCATGTCGATCTTGCCGGTGTACGTACGCACCGATACATTCCCGAAATCCTGCCAGCGTCCTAACAGCTCGGTGAAGGTATTTACTGCCAGGATTGTATCCAGCGGCGCTTCGGTTCGGCTTTCGTACAAGCCGATGATTTTTTCCAGCCAGATCACGCGTAGATTGGTTACAAAATAATAATCATTGCCCCAATCGATCGCATTCCAGACCGCCCAAAGGATGGAGAAGAGGAACATCAGCATCCCCAGGGTAAACAAACAGCTGTTTACGGCAGGGGTCATATTCCAGTATAAGCCGAGCAGAAGCACTGGGACAGAGACGAGGCATAAAACAGCCGGCCAAATCAGGGATGTAATCAAAAAGAGCGGGTGCTTCCTGGATAGGAAATAGACCACCTCATCCGGTCTAATAAAATTAAATTTCCGCTTCAGGGCCAGGCGATGACTCTCTGCCACTATAGAAAGATCGGAATAAATATCGGGATACTCGTTGACAAGACTGGAAGAAAGCACCGGCTTCGATGCGCAGCAGGGTCGTCCGTTCGATGGTCGCTGCGGTAGTGGCATGCAGGCGGTTATATACTAAAGCCTGTTCCCCAAAATAATCGCCCGGACCCAGGATATTGACCAGGTACTCTCCCTTTTTGGCCGACTTGCTGATCCGTACCTTCCCATTAAATACAATAAAGAAAGCATCGGGAGGGCTGTTTTCCGAATAGATTACCGTGTTGCGCGGGTATACGATTCGCCGGAAATAGCCTGAAATCTCAGCCAGCTGGTTTTCATCCAAACCATCAAAGAGCGGCTCGCGCTGCAGCAAACTAATGACCAGCAGCTGTTCTTCATCCATAGGATTTATTTTAACATGATCGAATCATTGCTCGCTGTGAATATCTTGTCCGCTCCAGCGGATTGCACCTGGTATCCCAGGTAACCCGTTTGCAAGATTGATGCCACCACCATCCCGGTGACCCGCCCCTGGGATTCTAGTGTTCCGTCCAAACCTGATTATTAAGTTTAAATCGGTAAGGAACGGAACACTTTAAGCTTTGTCCAGGCGCAAACCTGGTTATCAATTTGAGCCTGGAAAGGCACTAGCTTTCTGAAACCATACGGTGATGATACAATCACTCCCACGCTCATCTTATGGAGGGATAAATGCCGATACACTTTGGAACCGATGGCTGGCGCGCAGTAATCTCAGAAACGTTTACATTTCAAAACCTGCGCCTGGTTGCCCAGGCCATCGCAGATGCGGTCAAGTCTGAATCTTGGAATAATGGGGCGGTTGCCTCTTCTACGTTTGACCCGCAAAAAATGGTGGTGGGTTTCGATACCCGCTTCTTATCCGATCGCTATGCTACAGAAGTGGCGCGCGTGCTGGCAGCAAATGGGTATTCAGTCATCCTCTCGCAGGCTGATGCGCCTACTCCTGCGATCTCATTTACCGTGTGCAATACCGGCGCAGTCGGCGGTGTAATGATCACCGCTTCGCACAACGCCCCGCGTTACAATGGCGTCAAGCTCAAAGCTGCTTACGGTGGCTCAGCAACCGATGAGCAATGCCGCCGGGTTGAAGTCTATTTGAACGACAACGAGAGCCTTGGGCGGGGACCAAACCTGATGGACTATGACCAGGCGCGCACCAAGGGTTTGATCCAGCGCTTCAACCCCATCCCGGCATACTACGACCACCTGCGCACCTTGATCGATTTCGATACAATTGCCGAGAATCCTCAACGGGTCGTCGTAGATTCTATGTATGGTTCAGGCCGGGGAGTGATCAAGGGCATCCTTCAAGGAACCGGCTGTGAGGTCCAGGAAATCCGAGGGGAAATGAATCCCGGCTTCGGCGGCGTCCATCCCGAGCCAATCGCGCGCTACCTGAGCGCACTTGCCGGCGCAATCAGCACGGATATGGGAAACCTCGGCCTGGCACTGGATGGCGATGCAGACCGGACAGGCGCCATGGACGAGCGCTGTAATTTTGTCGACCCGCACAAGATCATGGCATTAGCCATGCGCTACCTGATCGAAACGCGCGGCTGGAAAGGTCCGGTGGTGCGGACGGTTTCTACCACTCGGATGATCGACCGCCTGGCAGCGAAATATGGCGTGCCCGTATACGAGACGCCGGTGGGATTTAACCATATTGCCGAGTACATGCTGCGTGAGGAGATCTTAATCGGGGGAGGAATCAGGTGGTATTTCCTTTCGCGGTCACATTCCTGAAGGAGATGGAATCCTCATGGGCTTATTGTTGGTTGAGCTCGTAGCAAGGTCAGGGAGCACCCTTTTTGAGCTTGTGGAAGGCTTGCTCCAGGAGTACGGTCCCGCTTTTTACCGGCGCAGTGATTTGCGCCTGAGCCATCCTGTGGCAAAAGCTACGATGACAAACTACCTGATCGAAAAAACCCCTGCCTCGATCGGGAACGAAGGCGTGCGCGAGACCCTCTCGAAAGACGGCGTCAAATACCTGCTGAATGACGACTCCTGGCTGCTGATCCGACCTTCCGGGACCGAGCCCGTGCTCAGGGTTTATGCTGAAGGGCGCAGCCCGGAGATGGTCAGTGCATTAATGGATTATGGCAAGCAGGTCGCGGAGACCATCACGGGATAATTGTTCCTGATTTAAATCGAAAGCGGAAGGAACCAGGAAGAGCCTGCCGGCTTCACCCTGGTTCCTTCCGCGTGTAGATGGGACTAACTGGCAGTCCGCAATCGGCGGGCGATAAATATCACCGCGATCAATAGTATTGCCAGACCCAGCAGTGCTGGCAAACCTACTTCATCCGCAAATCCTGTCTGGGGGAGTGCGGTTGCTGTTGGCACGACCGTGCGGGTATTGACTGCTGCCTGGGTGAGCAAGGCAGCGACAGTGGCTGTTCGCGGATCTATTGTAGATACAGTTGGGGCAAGCGCTACTGCAACTACCGGCGTCGGTGTCGGGATTGCACCTGCAGGTCGAGGCGCCAGCACAATGGGAATGGTTTGTAACTTCCCGTCCCGCATGAACTGTACGTTTACCGTGTCGCCTGGTTTAAGTTGGTTAAGGATCGTCTGAATATCCTGAGGAATGGTGACCGGTGTTCCATTGACAGATGTGACGATATCACCACCAAGGGCAACATCTTGCCCGTTGATCGTAGCCACCTGGTCGTTCGGGAACATGCCAGCCGTTTCAGCCGGGCTGCCCGGCTCTAATCCACCGACGAGGACGCCTTTTTGGTCTGGAGATAGGCCCATCAGGTTGGCAATAGCAGAGCTCAGCGCCTGTCCGAGAATACCCAGCCATGCTGGTCGCCCGGCTACTTGCTGCGATCCCAAGGTAATTGGAACAGTCTGTTCTTGTCCATTCCGCAGGAGAGTGACTTCGACTGTATCGCCCGGCTTATGCTGGCTGATTATGGTCTCGATGTCCTGAGGGGTATTAACTGGCTGTCCATCTACTGCAGTGACAACGTCGCCACCTATGGAAACATTCTGCCCGTTCGGCTTCAAGCCGGATTGCTCAGCCGGGCTGCCGGGTTCTAATCCACCGACCAGAACGCCTTTTTGATCCGGAGATAAGCCCATCAGGTTGGCAATAGCAGAGCTAAGCGCCTGTCCAGTAACGCCCAGCGAGGGCGTTCCCCCGGCTGCTGGCCGTGCTCCCAAGGTGATTGGAACCGTCTGTTCCTGTCCATCCCGCAGGTAAGTGAGGTTGACCGAATCGCCCGGCTTATGCTGGCTGATGTATGCTCTCGATGTCCTGAGGGGTACTAACTGGCTTTCCATCCACTGCAGTGACAACGTCGCCGCCTATGGGAACGTTTTGCCCATTCACAGTGGCTACCTGGTCGTTTGGCTGCAAGCCGGATTGCTCAGCCGGGCTGCCAGGCTCTAATCCACCGACCAGAACACCTTTTTGATCCTGCGCCAGGTTCATTGCACCCGCAGTGGCAGGATCCAGCGCCTGTCCAGTAACGCCCAGCCAGGGCGTTCCCCCGGCTGCTTGCTGCGCTCCCAAGGTGATTGGAACAGTCTGTTCCTGTCCATCCCGCAGGTAAGTGACGTTGACCGTATCGCCCGGCTTATGCTGGCTGATGTATGCTCTCGATGTCCTGAGGGGTACTAACTGGCTTTCCATCTACTGCAGTGACAACATCGCCGCCTATGGGAACGTTTTGCCCATTCACAGTGGCTTCCTGGTCGTTTGGCTGCAAGCCGGATTGCTCAGCCGGGCTGCCAGGCTCTAATCCACCGACCTGAACACCTTTTTGATCCTGCGCCAGGTTCATTGCACCCGCAGTGGCAGGATCCAGCGCCTGTCCAGTAACGCCCAGCCAGGTCGTTCCCCCGGCAGCTGACCGTGCTCCCAAGGTGATTGGAACCGTCTGTTCCTGTCCATCCCGCAGGTAAGTGACGTTGACCGAATCGCCCGGCTTATGCTGGCTGATTATGCTCTCGATGTCTTGAGGCGTACTAACTGGCTTTCCATCCACTGCAGTGACAACGTCGCCACCTATGGGAACGTTTTGCCCATTCACAGTGGCTACCTGGTCGTTTGGCTGCAAGCCGGATTGCTGAGCCGGGCTGCCAGGCTCTAATCCACCGACCAGAACGCCTTTTTGATCCTGCGCCAGGTTCATTGCACCCGCAGTGGCAGGATCCAGCGCCTGTCCAGTAACACCCAGCCAGGGCGTTCCCCCGGCAGCTGACCGCGCTCCCAAGGTGATTGGAACCGTCTGTTCCTGTCCATCCCGCAGGTAAGTGAGGTTGACCGAATCGCCCGGCTTATGCTGGCTGATGATGCTCTCGATGTCCTGAGGCGTACTAACTGGCTTTCCATCTACTGCAGTGACAACATCGCCGCCTATGGGAACGTTTTGCCCATTCACAGTGGCTACCTGGTTGTTTGGCTTCAAGCCGGATTGCTCAGCCGGACTGCCAGGCTCTAATCCACCGACCTGAACACCTTTTTGATCCTGCGCCAGGTTCATTGCACCCGCAGTGGCAGGATCCAGCGCCTGTCCGACAATACCCAACCAGGCAAGCTGCCCGGCTGCTGACCCTGCTCCCAAGGTGATTGGAACCGTCTGTTCTTGTCCATCCCGCAGGAAAGTGACGTTGACTGTATCGCCCTGGCTTATGCTGGCTGATGTATGGTCTCGATGTCCTGAAGGGTACTAACTGGCTGTCCATCTACTGCAGTGATTACGTCGCCGCCTATGGCAACGTTCTGCCCGTTCGGCTTTAAGCCGGATTGCTCAGCCGGGCTGCCGGGTTCTAATCCACCGACCAGAACGCCTTTTTGATCCTGCAGGAGGTTCATTAATTCCGCAATTGCAGAATTCAGTGTCTGTCCGATAATGCCTAACCAGGCAGCTCCCCCGGCGTTCGATGATACCGGGGTGTTGGTGGGCTTTCTCAGTGCAGACGAAGTCTGGGTAATCGCCAGGGCTACCTGGGTATTTTGTGCATTGACGGTCGCGATCTGCCCCTGCTGGGCTATCCGCTGGCGTGGAAGGAGAACCAGAGCGTACAGAACCATACAGATCAGAGCCAGAACGGTGATCCCTCCCAGGATCCCGGCAGCAATCAAGAAAGTGCGGTTGCCGGACTCTTCGGGAGGCGGTGGTTCTTCGGTTGGCTCCAGATCAGAATCGAGGTCCATATCTTCAAATGTCATAATTGTCTCCTCCTAGATGCGGATTCTGTTTATTCAATTACCTCGAGGTTTGCGAGCGGCAGAATTACGGTTTCACCATTTTCAAGGCGGATTTCTACAGATTTTGCCCGCAATCCATTCGGATACACGTAAACTCCCGGGTCAAAGCTGGTTATGATCCCAACCATACCTGCATAGGGCGCCCGTGTTACCCGGATTTGCTGTTCAACTTTAAAGAAATCGATCTTGTGCGGCAGCGGCGGTTCACCCGTCGCGGGCAGCTGAATAATCACTTCCGGACGGGTGCCAGAATAAGTATCCCATGTTTCGGCGTTTAAGGACACTTCCCGGCGCTCATTGGTCGAGAGTAATTTGAATGAAACCTGGTCCATCCCATTTTGACTGAATCCGCTGATCACAATCAATGGGAAAGGCACTTTACTCGCCAGGGGGATCAGGTTGGGGTCCATCCCACCCAGGATCATTCCGCGCAGGGGGAGGCTGGCAGCCATTTTCAGCGCTTCGGGGTTGTTGCAGTAGCCAGCCATGATTACCGAGCCGCGCATGCTCACATCGATGTCAGCAGCTTGCAGGACCTGGTCCGGTTTCTTCGCCAGGACGAACATCAATCCAAAATCGATTTTTTCATTTCCCCACACGCCCTGGATGAGGGCGCCGGTCGTCTCGATCAAAACTCCGCGGTCTCCCAACAGGTCCAGCACCATTCCCGGCAAGCCAGCTTTCATTTCGTACGGCTGGTTCTGAACTGCCATAAGCACGTGACCTTCACCGGCTAACATCACCCGGCCATGTTTGGGTGCACGCACGACCCGGCGTGTTATGCCGACGGGTCCAGCAATAATATCCCCTTCCGCCAACAAATCTCCCACACCCACCTGGATATTGGTGTCCGCATCCTGTGCAGAAAGGCCCAGGCCGCGCGCGATATCGATTAATAGGTGTTCCGGATTCAAGTCAGCTTCGGCGATAGTATCGTTGGCGCTGACCTTTTGGCCCTTGCGGACGACCACTTTACCGGGGATCGGAAGCATCCGCTCACGGCGGATTGTGGTAAGGGGTAAAACGTGGGTAACCGTAGCTAACATGGGTAAAATTCCCGAGAAATATGTTGCAAGAAATATGCCATTAGCCGCCTAACGCCCATAGCCACTTCCTGTACAGCTCCTGCCTCTTCTGAGGGTCAGCGGACGTTCTCAATGGACGGCCGCGCGCATCGATAATTACACCCAATGCCCCTCCGAACACGGTCAGTTTTCCACCTCGTCCTGGTCCACCCATGCCGACATCATAGCGGTGGTAAGGCTGCAGATACAGGGTTGCCGTCTTGCCGGTTGCCAGGGGTAACACCTCCAGATTCCCCTGTTGGACATCCAGAGTGACTTCCTCGCTATTATCCCGGACCATCCTCACCCGCAGAATGGGCACACCTGTATCGGCTACTCCGATCGGTGAGATGACCGTGCCCAGATATTGGAAAGTGGCTGCATCTAGTACCTGGACCGTCAGGATGGGGTTGAGCGCGGCGGCAGCTCCCAGCGCTCCAGCTAAATGGTTAATGTCCAGGCCCAGTGTGGTCATTCCAGTTGGCTGGATGCCGTCCAGGAGCATCAGCAGGCTTTGACCTAAGGAAGGCGCTTTGGTTAATACGCTTCCTGAGGCAACAGTAATGCGGAAATTTGGCAGCAGCCCGCCGCTGCTTGGTTTCAAGCCGGGAGGTAGACCGGGGCGAAATTTTTTAAGAGCGATCTGCAAAGCCACCCGCGCCATTGCCTGCTCGATTGCCATGTCCTCCACAGTAACCGGCAGTGAGCTGGGATACAGCTCCTTATTGATCATGTATTCTTGCAAATACCGGGGAGGTATTTCCAGCGGAAGCCATTGAGCGACCTGCTCCAAAGCCTCTTGCTTGACCAAATCCGCCGCGCCGCGCCCCAGGCCGAGTTGGGGAAATACGCTTACACTCAGATCATCTTCGTATGCCGCGGCAACAATCGTGGCTGAAGCTCCCACGTCGACGCCTAACACGCCACGCGAAGAAGCATAGGCTTTGCTCAGGAAATGAATGACTCTCCCGAATGCGGATGCGCCAGGGATGATGTGTCCACCTGACCAGGCATCCAGCTCATCTACTCCATTGATCTGCCGGATGCGCAGCCTGCGGAAGATATTGTTTAATTCGATCTGGGCAGAGTTCAGCCGCTCGGTCTCCAGGTTTGGTCTGACGTTGGCAGCAAAATGGACGTTGGCTACTTTCCCAAGCGTCGCCAGAATCTCGTCTTGAAGGTCCTCGTTACCCGCAAAAAGCACTTCCGGACGCTGGTTCTCAGGCATCAGGTAGCAGGCCAATCCGACTGCCTCGAGGATATTTATCACCGAATGCGATGCGCCCCCATCTGTTCCCCCGGCGACCAGTACCATGTCGGGGCGCAGCTTCATAATCGTATCGATGCGGGTTTCCCCTTTCCGGCGGTCATTCAAGCTGATCGAGTCGATAACTCCGGCGTAGGTTGTGTTTGCCAGCCGGAGAATACTCTCCAAGGATACATCCTCAAGCAAGCCGACGGCGACGACCTTGAACGCGGGACCTGCCGAGAAAGTCACCGCGCAGGTATCCACGCCTGAGCCATCCGTGGCGCTGGGAATGATCAGGCTCTCATCTGAGCCGACTAATATTCTTCCGGTGATCGACTGGAGCTGATCGATTGCCAGACGGACGCCTTCAGTAATATCCCGGAACGGCATGCCGTCCGTCGTCGGCGCAGAACCTGCTGCCAGGAAGCGGTAGCGGCCCTCAACTACGTCGAACAGGATCGCTCGGGTTGAGATTGATCCTACGTCGATCACCAGCAAGGAATCCGCGTCGATGAGAGATGTCGTCATAAGCGCCTATTTTGGGGTAAATATGGGCAGCAAGAAATCGACGATAAAGCTCAGCCGCTCGATCAATGCTGTGATTGCCGCCATATAGACCCCGGCAAATAAAGCTCCAAGGGCGATCGCTATAAAAATCCGCCCTATCCAGGCTGAACCTTCGACAATCGGGCCGCGGTTCGTCACCTGCCCATTCCTGGTGCGCAAGCCAAAATGGAAATACGCCAGGGAGGCTACAACGCCGATCAAAATGATACCGCTCTCGCCCAGGTAGATAAATAAATCGACGCCGCTGGTCGATGCACTCGATTGGTCGAAAAGGTTGATTGTCGCCAGCGCTTGCGGGAATAACGTCCCGAGCAACGCCCCTGTGATCGCAGTGGCTGCACCAACACCCACCAGGTAGGCAAGCGACCAGCGTCCCCAACCGCCGATCCTGTTCGAGACACGCATCAACAGCAGCCCACCCAAAACCAGTGGGGCAATCACAAATACTCTTTCGGCGCGGTCTCCGGAGATCAATGGCTGGATGAGCTGCGGCCACAATACGTTATAAAACACCATTACGGCTGCCAGACCCGCCGCGACGCCGATAAAGATATGGATCGCGATCCGGAACAGCGGGTTATCTCCGATCAGGTAGCTGAAAACCATCAGAGTCAGCATGAATCCGAGGATCATGCCGATCAATTCCGGAAGCTGTGCGTTGCTGATGCTCATCCTAAGCTGCTCTCGCTGCCCCTTTTTTCTTACTCATCCTTGCTCGCAATACCGGGATGAGCATGATCACTCCGCCAATAATGATCGCAAAAAATGCGGCTAACAAGCCCATGTTGAAGGAAGCCCAATACGAGCGCGCCGCACCTGTGCGTCCTAACAGGTTTTCATAAGCTACGCCTCCCGGCAGTCCGGTGACCATCGCCTGCACTTGCTGGGGGCTCGCGTTATAGTACGGGCGGACTACGGGATCGATCTGTGCACTATTCACCATGATCAGGGGCGTTCCATCGAGTGCCGGTTGGACCTGTTCAATCCAGGCTCTGGCGGTTTCGGCGCTGTCGGTCATCACAACCAGTAAGCCAAAATCGGCCAGGCTGTTTATCGATTGCAGCGGGCTGGCTGTCCAGGGATCGCGCCCGCTGGAAAGATCGTACGGTAATAATTGCTGCGGATCATTTACCAGCGCGGCCAATCCGTTCCTCCCACCTGGGATGTATCCCAGGTTTACGAACTGATCGCCGCTGGAATATTGGTGGTCGGCGCTCTGGTTGACTGCCTCAACCAGGTGTATTGCCTGAACGGGTCCGCTTGGCACGGTCGATACCAGCGCCAGATAGGCTCCTTTGAGCATGAGGTGGTCCATCACAGCCGAGCCAATCGCATCCATTTCTCCTGAATTTGCTGGTTGGTAGTCGATTGCCACGAGAACCGGCTGCGACACGGAAAGCTGGTCGATAATTTGCGAGGCGATGCCCGTTTCCGGCGCAAATGTCGGGGTAACACTGGCAGTTGTCTCAATAAATAAGGGTGATAGAACCGCCAGGAAGATCAACAGGGCGATGATAATTTGGAGCAAGTGCTGTGAAGAAATCAGCAGCTTGCGGGGCACCGAGCGTGCAGCACCCTCCCCCTTCACCAGGTCATCCATCATTTCCGCCCGCGCCTGCTGCATATCGGTCACCTGGAGCTTGATCGCGTAAGGACCCGGCCTCTGCAGCTGCGAGATCTCTGGCTCTGCTGCCAGTACCCCGCGCAATCCAGCCAGCGGTCCCGCGCTCTCAACGCCCTGGTCGCGTTCTTCGGCCAGTCCGGCAGCGACTGCAACAGTTTCAACCGGCCGCATGGCCTCCAGCCAGGAAGGCAAGTCAGCCTGAGCCAGCCCAACGTCATCCTGGGTAGCGTCAGGCAGAGGGGGAAGCTTGGCGTCTTGATTCATAGCGTCAGCAACCTGAACGCCAATCAGCCATTCGGGTAATTCCTGCGGCTCGAGAGCGCTGCTTTCAATTTCTTCTTCCGAACCCTCGGAGAATGGGGCAACCTTTGTCTCTGGGGCAGCCGGTTCATCGGTTGGGGTTTCCGGTGCGGCTGCCGCCAATCCAGCAATCCAGGCAGGCTCAGCTTCATCCAGCGAGCTGCCACCTTGCGCACTAGCTTCCTCTCCAGCTACTTGTGGTTCTGTAGAGGCAGCCTCTTTCTTGCCAGCCGCCCCCAAAGCTGCCGCAGCGGCTGCAGCACCGAGCAGCCAACCTGCCTTCTTTTCCTGTCCCGGCGGGGTTGTTTCAGGAGTCTCGGCAGGTGGAGTTTCCTCTTCTTCAGTGCCCTCTTGAGCCATACTGGCGGCTGGCAGCTCTTCTTGGCTCTCAGGGGGCAGCTCATCCGTCTGACCGAGCGCCGCCTCTGGCAGATCGCTTCCCTGACCGATTCCGGTCAGCCAATCCGGTAAATCGCCCGTCTGGTCGATCCCCTGGTCCACGTTTGAAGCTATTCCAGCCGCAAGGATGGCTGCTTCTCCAGGTTTTTCACTCTTTCGGGATATCCAGGATGGCATTCCATGTTCTTCCGGCTCGGCTTCAGTTTCACCCGCCGGTAGCTGCATCTCTTCCGGTGTCACCGGGGGTGCGTTCGCACCTGAAAGCCAATCGATTGATTCTTGAGGTAGCTCGGCTGTGACAGGCTCATCGGATCCGCTCTGTTTGGGGGCGTTGTTCAATTTCCGGTGATGGCTCTGCAATGTTTTTAGCCAGGGCAGCTTCAGCGGCATAATCGAGAGGCTCGTAATTAGATTTTGGGACTGCACCGCTCGCCGCCTCACCCATTTCACGTCTCAGCCAGTCTTCAAGACTTTCAGCATCCTGTTGCTCTTCATCAGGCTGGAGCGGCGGGTAGATATCTTCCTGGAACCTGCGGGCGCGGATCCGTTCCAGCCAATTCGGATCACCCTCAGTAGCCTGCGGGGTGCCCGAGGTAGCCGGCTCTGTTGGCTCAAAGGGTCCGGTATCTTTACGGATCGCTTCTAACCAATCAGGAGATCCTTCTTCTCCAGGCTTTGGGGTCGGTTCGGCGTGTGCTGCTTCGGTCTCCGTCCCTTCCGGAGCGACGGTTTCGTTGGGTTCCAGGTCATTTCCGCGAAAGCTTGCCAGCCAGTCTGCGCTCTCCCCCTCCGGTTGGTTTGCCGCGCCCTGGGCTGGCTCGGGTGTGCTGGATTTTAACCACCCGGGTAAATTGATTTGCTCTTCCTCGCCCACTTCCTCGGGCTCGCCTAGCGAGGAATCTTTTGCACGGAGAGAAACCAGCCAGTCGGGCGCTGTATTTTCTGCCGGTTCGTCTCCGGGTTCTTGCGTAGGGGATTCAGGCTGCGAGATGACCAGCGGCTTCAACCTTGCCTGGCAGAATTGGCATATTTCCAGCTCTGCCGGATTAGGTTTACCACACATTGGACAGCGAACTTCAGCCACAGTCATCCCCCATAGGGCCGGTCGGTGCCCATAAGAATACGCAAAGCAGTTGCAATCGTACCCAGGGCAACCCCGAGCAGTATCCCGCGTGTGCCGGCAGTAACGGGTACTCTCTCCAGCCAGGCTCTAAATTCTGCCACGCCGGGTACCTGGAAAAAAGTCACGGTGACGGTGCCCAGCAAGAAGATCAGCAGAGTAAGCAGGAAAATAATGGTGAAAGCATCCTGGCGCCGGACGAGCATGCGGATTGCTGCATAAACCAGGATAATCGCCAGCAGTCCCATTAAACTGCCTTCAACGGGAATCTGAACGTAATTGAATATCCATAACGACCAGGTAGAGGTCGGGCCCATCAAGCCAGCCACAATCAATGTGGCAATAAATGCCAGCACCATGATCAGGCTGTAGAAGCTATTCGCATGCCCGCCGCTGATCTTTCGGAAATGGACTGAGAGCAGGTTTGCTACGCCCACCAATAATGCGACAGCTCCCAGGATAACCGCCCACTGCAGGATAACCTGGCGCATATTGACCAGCACTGGAAAATTGAAGAAATATCCGGCCAGGACAATAACGCCGACGACAACGACAATCGCAACGGTAATGGGGGTTTTTATCCGGTTGATCACCATACCCCAATCAGCTTCAATATGGAACCGCCGATGAGGCCAGCAATGATTACCCAACGCAGGATATCCTGAGCGCGCAGGCTGGCCACATGGGTAATTCCGGCGTTCATATACGCCCCACTGGCATATAGTTCCTCACCAATGAGAGCTTCCTGGGCGGAAGCGTAGAGCACTGCCTGAGCAGGCAGGCTGTCGCTGCCTCCCAGAGTGAGGCTGTTGCTGCGCTCATTGGCGTCCGCTATCAGCGCCACTTCGCCATCGAAATGACCGGAGATCATCGTTGTCGAAACCTGTTGGTCGAAGATGACCGGAATCGTTCCCGCCGCATAAGACATCGGGGACAAGCCGCTCACCTGACCGTAGATTGGGTTATAGGCTTGCTCCGAGCGCATTGCCCGGTAAGCTCCGCGCAGCGTATCCTGGGATAGCATGCCGACCGTACCATCTCCGCTGGTCGCTACGGGTGGTCGGTCGCTGATCGAAGCCGCTCGTGCAATCCTGGATAGCATCACCAGACCGATCCATACCGAGCCTCCCGGAAGGTTTTCTACCCCCCCATGACCCAGGGAGAAATGGAGCCGCCTGCCAGCCTCCACCGCCAGGCCGATCGACCGTGCCAGGCGAGCGAAGGCAGGTATCTCGCGTAGATTTGCTGTTGCCCGTTTGCGTGAAGTAAACGCGAAGACCAGGATCAGCGCAATAAAAACAATGAGGAATACAAGCTCAAGAGTGTGAGTCAGATTCACCTGAATCTGCCTCCCTGATGATAGAAATGAACGTTCTTTTTTGCTGAGTGTCTTCTAGCATTTGTGCTAACGCATCGATCTTATTTTCTTGCACGGCAAGCTTTAGAAATGGCTGTCCGATATAAACCACCTGCGCAGCCAGTATCGTCAGGGGACCTGCCGATTCTAAGAGGGAGGCCGTCAAATTGTCTAACCCCCACTGGTGCAAGTTCCTTGCCCAATCCCGCCAGATATGCTGGTTAAACAACATGGGTAAAGTATAGCACAAATCATTCTTATCGGGGATTCAGCTTTCAATTCTGAATGATTTATTGGCAGGGATTACAAACGGTCAAGAAGTTTCGTAGGAAACTTACCTGAATTTATCTGATATATGACAGTTCACAGGAAATTTCATGCCATATATAACTATGGTATCTGGCTCAGGGAAGCTAAACTATTAAATTGAACAAATACTCTGCAGAGCCAGGCTACAAAACAAATCCTGCTCTAAAACAAATTAGAACGGAGAGACAAAATGTCCAGACCGATGGTAACCCTGGATGGCAACGAGGCGACTGCGTACGTTGCCCATAAACTGAGCGAAGTCATTGCCATTTATCCCATCACCCCTTCTTCCCCGATGGGCGAATTTGCCGATGAGTGGTCAGCCCTAAAACGGCCGAACTTGTGGGGAACGATACCGACCGTTATCGAAATGCAATCCGAAGGAGGTGCTGCCGGTGCAGTCCACGGCGCGCTGCAAGCTGGCGCTCTAACCACCACCTTCACTGCTTCACAAGGGCTGCTGCTGATGATCCCGAATATGTACAAGATTGCCGGCGAGCTGACTTCAACAGTGTTTCCATGTATCCGCCCGGGCGCTGGCTGCCCAGGCATCTATCAATATTCGGGGATCAATCGGACGTCATGGCGACCCGCGCTACCGGCTTTGCTCTGCTGGCTTCCAGCTCGGTCCAGGAAGACCCAAGACATGGCTTTGATCGCCCATTCGTCTACTCTGGAAGCACGCATCCCATTCCTGCATTTCTTCGATGGCTTCCGCACCTCGCATGAAGTCAACAAGATCGAGCGGGTCTACGGATGAGGATCTGCGGGCAATGATAGATGAAGATCTGTGTCCATGCGCACCGAGCCCGAGCCCTATCACCTGATCATCCGGTTATCCGGGGCACTGCGCAAAACCCGGATGTTTACTTCCAGGGACGCGAGACTGTCAATAACTTCTATCTGGCATACCCCGGAGATCGTCCAGAAGGCGATGGACAAGCCTGGCAGCTCTCGTCGGACGCCAGTACCACCTGTTTGACTACATTGGCGCACCGGATGCAGAACAAATAATCGTGGTCATGGGTTCCGGTGCGGAAACCGCTGGCGAGACAGCCAAATACCTGGCGGATCAAGGCGAGAAAGTTGGGGTCGTCAAGGTTCATCTCTTCCGCCCATTCTCGGTTAAGCATTTCATCCAGGCATTACCTGCTACCACGCGAAGACGATTGCTGTCTTGGATCGCTGCAAAGAACCCGGCTCGGCAGGTGAGCCACTTTATGAAGATGTGATCACAGCCTTGGTTGAAGGCTGGCAGGGGGTACAGCCCAGGGTGATCGGTGGACGTTATGGCCTTTCCTCGAAAGAGTTCACCCCTGCAATGGTGAAGGGTGTTTATCGACGAGATGGATAAAGCGGAGCCAAAGAACCACTTTACAGTCGGCATTAATGACGATGTTACGTTACACCAGCATCGACTATGACCCCAATTTTCCATAGAGACACCGGAGACAGTACGCTGTGTCTTCTGGGGGCTGGGTGCAGATGGCACTGTTGGGGCAAATAAAAACTCCATCAAAATTATCGGCGAAGAGACCGATAACTACGCCCAGGGATACTTCTATTACGACTCAAAGAAGTCCGGAACGGCGACGATTTCCCACCTGCGCTTCGGACCCAAACCGATCCGGGCGCCGTATCTATCAGTAAAGCAAATTTCGTCGCCTGTCACAGCTTTTCCTTCCTCGAGCGCTACGACATTCTGAAGTACGCTCAACCCGGGGCGGTTTTCCTGCTCAATTCCCTCTTCGGTCCGGATGAGGTTTGGGATCAACTGCCTGTCGAGACACAGCGTGCGATTATCGAGAAGAAATTGCGCTTCTATGTCATCGATGCTTACGAAGTCGCCCAAAAGACCGGAATGGGCGGGCGGATCAATACCATCATGCAGACCTGCTTTTTTGCGATCAGCGGAATCCTGCCTCGCGAGCAGGCTATCACCGAGATCAAGAAAGCTATCAAGAAGACCTATGGGAAACGCGGTGATATCGTCGTCAAACAGAACTACGATGCAGTCGACAGCACTCTGGCTAACCTGCATGAAGTGAAGGTACCCGAGCTGGCTTCGAGCAAGCTCGCCCGCCGCTCACCCGTGCCCGACCAGGCGCCCGCGTTTGTAAAGGACGTCCTCGCCCCGATTATCGCTTACGATGGCGATAGCATTCCGGTCAGCGCATTGCCTGTCGATGGGACATACCCCTCCGCGACGACCCAATGGGAAAAACGCAATATTACCCTCGAGATACCCAGGTGGGAGCCCGACCTGTGCATCCAGTGCGGAAAATGCTGTTTTGTCTGCCCGCATGCGGTTATCCGGGAAAAAATTTACGATCCCTCACTGCTGGCACAGGCGCCTGCAGGCTGGGAGTCGCGCCCTGCCCGCTGGAAAGAGTATCCGGACATGGCTTATACCCTGGCAATCGCTCCTGAAGACTGCACCGGGTGTGGGCTGTGTGTGGAGGTCTGCCCGGCGAAGGACAAGCAGCAGGTTGGTCGCAAAGCAGTGAATATGACTTCACAGCCGCCGGTCCGCGCCCAGGAAGCAGTCAAGTGGGATTACTTCCTATCCTTACCGGAGCTGGATCGAACCTTAATCAACCCCAAAGTGGTGAAGAATTCTCAGCTGCTCCAACCCCTCTTTGAGTTCTCGGGGGCGTGCGGCGGGTGCGGAGAAACTCCATACCTGAAGCTGCTGAGCCAGCTCTTCGGCGATCGGATTATCATCGCCAATGCTACTGGATGCTCTTCGATCTACGGCGCAAATCTCCCGACGACCCCCTGGTCCAAGAATAAAGAAGGTCGCGGCCCGTCCTGGTCCAACTCCTTGTTCGAAGATAATGCCGAGTTCGGTCTTGGGATGCGTCTATCCCTGGATAAGCAAGGCGAGTATGCACGCGAGCTGCTTCCCAGGTTTTCTGCGCTGGTCGGGGAACAGCTGGTATCCGAATTGTTGGACGCGGTGCAGCTCGATGAGGCTGGCATCCAGGCACAGCGCGAGCGTGTGGCCTTGCTCAAAGCACAGCTGCAAACCTCTCCTGACCCCCTGGCGCAAGACCTGGCCTCGATTGCCGATTTGCTCGTGCGCAAGAGTGTGTGGATTATCGGCGGCGACGGCTGGGCATATGACATCGGATATGGCGGGCTGGACCACGTGCTGGCTACCGGACGCAACGTCAACATCCTGGTTCTGGATACCGAATTGTATTCAAATACCGGCGGTCAGGCGTCAAAATCGACTCCGCGCGCAGCGGTGGCAAAATTTGCTGCTCAAGGAAAGGGGACGCCCAAGAAGGATCTTGGGATGATCGCCATGGCGTACGGCTATGTTTATGTTGCCCGGATTGCAATGGGCTCCAGCGACCAGCAGACGCTGAACGCTTTCGTTGAAGCCGATGCTTACAATGGACCGTCGCTGATCATAGCCTACAGCCACTGTATCAACCATGGATATGATTTACGCAAAGGTCTCGACCAGCAGAAGCTGGCTGTGCAGTCCGGCGTGTGGCCGCTCTACCGATACAACCCTGCTCTGGCCGCAGAGGGAAAAAATCCCCTGTCGATCGATTCTAAAGAACCGTCGATCTCGGTGGAGGAATATGCCTATAACGAGTCACGCTACCGCATGCTTCTGCAGAGTGATGAAACTCGAGCCGAAGAGCTGATGCAGAAAGCCCGCAGTGACGTAAAGAGTCGCTGGGGACTCTACCAGCAGTTAGCTGCTATGCATTACGAGCCCGCCGGGAACGGTAGTAACGGGCAAGAAAAAACGAATGAGTGAACGGAACCACAAAACATAAATGAGAGGAATCAGATATGGTTGACCTGTCAACTACCTATCTTGGCTTAAATTTGAAGAACCCGCTCGTGGCCTCCGCTTCCCCGTTGTCTAAAAAGGTGGACATGGCGCAAAAGCTGGAAGAAGCCGGCGTCTCCGCAGTGGTGATGTATTCGCTGTTCGAAGAGCAGATTATCAGCGATAGCTTAAAATTGCACCGTGACCTGGAGCGAGGGTCCGAGATTACTGCCGAAGCCATGAATTTCTTGCCCGATTATGGCTTGTACAGCATCGGTCCGGAAACCTATCTGGAGCAGTTAACAAAGCTGAAGAAAGCACTGTCAATCCCCGTCCTGGGCAGCCTGAACGGGGTTACCAGCGGGGGTTGGGTGGACTACGCCCGCAAAATCGAGGAGGCAGGCGCAGATGGTTTGGAGCTGAACCTGTATTATCTGGCTACCGACCCGGCGCTGACCAGCAGCGAGGTGGAGGATATGTACAGCAACCTGGTTTACGATGTTGCCCGCCAGGTCCACATCCCGCTGGCAGTCAAGCTCAGCCCATTCTTCTCTGCCCTGCCGAATTTCGCTCAACGCCTGGTCTCGGCTGGAGCGCGCGGCCTTGTCCTTTTCAACCGCTTTTACCAGCCCGACTTCGACCTGGAAGAGCTCGAGATCGTCCCCAATCTTGTACTGAGCAATTCTAACGAGCTGCGCTTACCTCTGCGCTGGATCGCCATCCTGTATGGGCGCGTCCAGGCAGACCTTGCCCTGACGAGCGGTATCCATACCGGTGAAGACATGGTCAAAGCGCTGATGGCAGGGGCAAGTGTTGCCATGAGCGCCTCAGAGCTGCTGCAGAATGGGGCTCAGCGCGCGGCAGGCATGCTGGCTGAATTGAACACATGGATGGAAGAGCACGAATATATCTCTGTCGACCAGATGAAAGGGAGCATGAGCCAGCGTGCAGTCGCCGAGCCGGCTGCATTCGAGCGAGCCAATTACATCCAGGTATTGAACTCTTACTGAGCTCTTACCGCTTAGACAGAATCAAAAGGGCCTCTGGTGTCACTACAGAGGCCCTTACTTTATTAGAAAGCAGGGATTAGCTTAGAGAAGATAAGTTCAACTGCCATTTACTCGACGGCTGTGCCTTCAGGAATTTCGGCGTGCGTCCTATGGCGGTAAACGATCCGTCCGCGAGTCAAATCGTAAGGAGACATCTCCACCCTCACCCGGTCGCCCAGGAGGATGCGGATGTAATACTTGCGCATTTTTCCCGAAAGATATGCCAGCACTTCGTGCCCATTTTCAAGGCGGACCTTGAACTGGGTGGCTGGAAGGGCCTCAATAACAACTCCTTCGACCTGAATCTTATCTTCGTCTTTTGCCATCAAATCCTCCGCAAATCGATAATCGGGTTAACGATTGTTCTACGAAAAAACCAGCTGCCTTACATCCTTACATACAGGTTGCGAATAACACATACTACAGCCTTAATCTAATGAAGAAACCTACTCCGTATCCACCTGCTGGCGGCGTTTCATTCGGCGGATCGCCTTCTTCTTTTGGATGCGGCGCAATTCACTCTTCGAGACGTACCAACGCTTGCGGCGTACGGTGCTGAGGATGCCGCTTTTGGCTACTTTTTTGCGAAAGCGGCGCAGTAGCTGATCCTGGGATTCATTCGGACGCAGTGTTACAGATGCCAACTTGTTCACCTCCTTCCCGTACGCGCATAAAATCAGACGAACTCACTTCAACTCGCCGAAAATAAAAAAATCGGCATGCATTCGCGGAGGACGCTGCCGAGCGGAAACAAGCGACTTTGCTCGATTACAACGATCGTCCTAGAATAGGCTCTCTCCTTTTCAGCAGCGATATGGTAGAGCAGGCCCGCGACGCACAATAATTATAGCGGATTAAGAATATTGTGTCAAATTATTTAAATAAGAAAAGTCTCTTGGCAATGACCTACTCTTCCGGGGGGTCGCCCCCCAAGTACCATCGGCGCTGGCAGGCTTAACGACCGGGTTCGGGATGTGGCCGGGTGTACCCCTGTCGCTCCAATCACCAAGAGACTTTATCTACGATGTTAATCTTCCAACTGAATAAGCTATTGCGAAAAGTATCGAGTTCTCCGCACCACTTTAAGCCCTCGGCCATTAGTACAGCTTAGCTGAACATATTAACTATGCTTACACACGCTGCCTATCAAGCAGGTAGTCTTCCTGCGGCCTTACTCCTTTACAGGATGAGGGATCTCGTCTTGAGGCAAGTTTCCCACTTAGATGCTTTCAGCGGTTATCTCTGCCAGACATGGCTACCCAGCGATGCCGTTGGCACGACAACTGGCACACCAGAGGTCTGTCCACCCCGGTCCTCTCGTACTAGGGGCAGCTCCTCTCAAATCCCTTACGCCCACAGCGGATAGAGACCGACCTGTCTCACGACGGTCTGAACCCAGCTCGCGTACCGCTTTAACGGGCGAACAGCCCGACCCTTGGGACCTTGTCCAGCCCCAGGATGCGATGAGCCGACATCGAGGTGCCGAGCGAGGTCGTCGATATGAACTCTTGGACCTCACCAGCCTGTTATCCCCGGGGTAGCTTTTGTCCGGTAAGCCACGGCCCTTCCACTCGGTACCGTGGGATCACTAAGCCCGTCTTTCGACTCTGCTCGACGCGTTGGTCTTGCAGTCAAGCTCCCTTATGCCTTTACACTCTATGGCTGGTTTCCATTCAGCCTGAGGGAACCTTTGGGCGCCTCCGTTACCTTTTAGGAGGCGACCGCCCCAGTCAAACTGCCCACCTGGCACGGTCCCCCATCCGGATGACGGTATGGGGTTAGGGTCTAAACAAGGTCAGGGTGGTATTTCACTGTTGGCTCCACCGAGGCTGACGCCCCAGTTTCACAGCCTCCCACCTATCCTACACAGACTTTGTCCAAACTCAATGCCAAGCTGCAGTAAAGCTCCACGGGGTCTTTTTGTCCTGCTGCGGGTAAGACGCATCTTCACGCCTATTTCAATTTCACCGGGTCCTTCGTTGAGACAGTGCTCTAGTTGTTACACCGTTCGTGCGGGTCGGAACTTACCCGACAAGGAATTTCGCTACCTTAGGACCGTTATAGTTACGGCCGCCGTTCACCGGGGCTTCAGTTCAGAGCTTCGCTTACGCTAACCCCTCCCTTTAACCTTCCGGCACTGGGCAGGTGTCAGCCCCTATACATCGCCTTACGGCTTTGCAGAGACCTGTGGTTTTGTTAACCAGTCACTAGAGCCATTTCACTGCGACCTCCCCACGCTCCACTAGTAAAAGCTTCACGCGAAGAGG
>CAVPMW010000017.1:0-177500 GCA_963706515.1 uncultured Chloroflexia bacterium | reverse complement strand
CATATAATTCGCTGCAGCCTGCATGTAGGGCGTGTCGTATTCCCCGACGATGACAAGCACCGGGATCTGTAGCTCGTTCAAGCGCTCTACCGCCGGGACCGGGGTGTCAGGGAGGCGTTTGCCAAGTTGTTTCACTTCAAGTGAAAGCGCATTTCGATCCATTTCATAAACCAGCCCTCGCATAGCTTGATTCACCTGGGCGGATGTGCGACCCATGCCGTCGAACCAGATTTGCGTCTCAATCTCAGCGACTAAGTCGAGGTCGCCGGTCTCGTATGCTTTCTCCGCATCGGCAAACTTTGGGAGCGCGGGCATATCCAGCTCCAGACCAGGCGGACCAGAGTCCACCAGGATCAATGCCTTAACCATGGATGGCCTGGTCAGTGCCAGATTCATAGCCACTCCGCCTCCCATAGAGCATCCCATGACTACGAGTGGGCGATCGATTTGCAGGTAATCCAGCAGTGCAATCAAATCCTGGAGGTGGCTGTACTCGCCAGGGACCGGTTCACTCATCCCGTAGCCGCGCATATCGTAGCGGATAACCCGGTAATGATCCCCAAAATGTGAAAACTCGTTGTTCCACTGGCGGCTATCAGCCACACCGGCATGGATCATCACAAATGGTTCGCCCATGCCACCAACCTCGTAATTGAAAAGCGCATTGTTGACAGGTGCCAAGCCGGAGTTATTCGTGATCTTGGTCATTCAACCGCTCCGCTACGAACGATACCTTACTTCGGGAATCTACGATTACATTCCACTGCGAATAATATTTTACTTGATTATGAACCCTCTTACGGCGCCTGGCAACTTTCGGGTGTCGGAATGATGGCTGGCGAAGGCGGTTGGGCGGGGATTCTCGCGTGTTCGGCAGGCGATAGCGCAAGCGAAGCCAGGATTGCCTGTGCATCTGCAGATGTGGTCGCCTTGGGTGGATAAACATTAACGACGAGCAATTTTTCCGGAGCTAAACGAAAAACAAACGTGGGGAAATCTGTCATCAAATCATTCCTGGAAAAGATGTGCGCCAGTATGACCTGGTTTTGCCCCAGTCTCATTTCTTCCGTGCTTTCCACCACCTGCTCTTCGCCAGTCAGAGATTGTTTAGCCGCCTCGGCTGTGGATAGACTCGGATCGATGTTTTCCAGGCCAGCCAGATCGATCTTAATCGCTCCGTCCGGTGCCTCTCCGCCGGTCCATTGACCCTTGGTGGAATGCGAATTGAAGAAAGCTTCGTCGTAGCTGTGCAGGGTAAGCGCCCGGTTATACCCTTCCAGGCTGGGCTTATATACCACCCACCAGCAAGGCACTGCCAGGCTGTACCCGTAACCTTCTTCTTGAACTTCTATCCAGGCGCTGTTCGCTGTTCCAGTGCTGGTCGGCGTCGGGGGTATTGGGCTTATAGTCGTAATTGCTACCTCAGGCACGGTTGGAGTAATTTCCGGCGGGGTAACCTGGACACGGGCAGTAGGCAAGGGTGGGATTTCAGTGACACGCGGCGTACATGCGACCAGCATGCTGAATGCCGCCAATAAGATCGTGGATTTTTGCAACAAATTGTGGATCTGGTTCATCTATCACCTCCTTCAATTGATAATAGACGAATTAGCCCGATTTCTGTTCCCTGAATTTAAAAACCGCCTATTCTCACTGACAGGCGGCTTTCACAATTATGGTGCCCCCACAGGGATTCGAACCCTGGTTTTAGCCTTGAAAGGGCTGCGTCCTGGTCCCCTAGACGATGGGGGCAAGCGACGGGATTTTACCACCCCGTACCCCCAGGGTCAAGCAATCCCTAAGTACAGTCAAGGCTTTGGGACGATCGTCACTTTTCGGCGGGGTTCTTCGCCAATCGCTCTCGGTGAACACCTCGGGGTGATCGCGCAGCTCGATATGGATCAAGCGCCGCTCGCTGGCGGGCATCGGCTCGAGCACCTGGCGGCGCCCGGTCCTGATCGCCTGGTCCGCCATGCGCCGTGCAAGCTGGCGCAGCTGCTGCTCGCGCCGCGCCCGGAATCCCTGTACGTCGAGCACTACGGGCACCGAACGTCCCAGTTCCTTGGCTAAAATCAAGCCGGTGATGTATTGGAGCGCGTCCAGCGTCTCCGCGCGAGGGCCGATTAGAATCGATAGATCGTTGCCATTGATGTTCACGTACAAGGCTGCTCTGCCGCGTTCTTCATCCTTTTCACCCATGCGCGCGCTCACCGAAGCTCTGACGTGCATCTTGGTGAGCAAATCCTCAACCACTGCCTGGGCAATCTCAGCTTCAAGATCTTGCTCGCCCGCCAGCTCCCTGCCGTAGGATGGTTCTGGGGCGGCAAATTCGACCTCAAGGTCGATCTCCTCGAACTCTTCCTCTTCGACAGTTTCTCCGACAATTAATAAATCCGGCTCGAGATCTGAATCGCCTTCAGAGCGGATCTTAAGCCGCACGCGCGCCTGGCGTGAGCCCAAGCCAAACAGCCCACGGCTGCCTGGATCCAGCACTTCGACTTCCACTTCTTCTTCGGTCAATCCTAAATCTTCCAGGCCTTTTGCGATCGCTTCCTCGATGCTGGGGGCAATGATTTCCAGGCTTGTGCGGGATTCATTCATACAGAGCTACCTCTCTGGATGGTTTTATTACACGAGACGAGCAAGATATCCCCCGACAGGCGGGGGAGCTTTGGTGTTTAATTCTTCCCCTTTGCTTTTGGCAGCGCCTTCTGGGTGGGCTTTTTACTTTTTGTCGAGGTTGAGGCGGCAATCTTGGGGGCTGGCTTAGCTGGCTTACGCCAGGGCACGATCGCTTCCCAGTTGAGCTTCCCCATCGCTGCATACTGGGCAATTGAAACGACGTTCGTTACGATGAGATACAAGGATAAGCCTGCGTTGAAGGTAAGCGCCAGATACCCCATAAAGAAGGGCATGTACAGGTTCATCGCCTGGGTCATCCCTGCTCCCTGGTCGCCAGGTTGCGCAGGAGGGGTCATCAGTTTGGATTGCATATAGGTGGTAATGACCACGATGATCGCCATGACGGGTATGCCGAATGCCAGGAATGGCAGGTACAATTTTTCCGGTTGGCTAAGGTTGAACCACAGGAATTGATTGTTCACCGGGATCAGCTTGGCCGCATTGATAAACGGATAGAGCTCGGCTTGAAGGTTGGTCATCTGCAGCGGCGTTACTGCCAGGCAGCGCGAGATTGCCTGGTAGATGCCGATTAATATAGGCAGCTGCAGCAGCGTCGGCAAGCAAGAAGATAATGGGTTGATCCCCATTTCCTGATACAGCTTCATTTGTTCTTGTTGAAGCTTCTGCTTATCGTCCTTATATTTCTTCTGCAGATCCTGCCACTTTTCCGATTTTTGGAATTCTTGCATGGCTGAAGCCCCTTTTATCTGCTTTACAGTAAGCGGGTAAAGGAGCAACCGGATCAGGATTGTAAAAAGGATGATCGCGATCCCATAATTCCCAATGATGCTATACAACAGCATCAAAGCATTTACCATCGGCTGGAAGAGTATGATGTTAAATATTTGACCGATTTCAGCCATGCAGATTTACCTTACGACAGAATACCATCTTCACCCTTATTTTTTCTCTGGTTTATACGGCGACCAGGCCTGATTCCCATTTTTATCGAAAGCGTAAAGCAAATTCTCCGTATTGAGCGGTGCTACCAGGATTTTATCACCTGCCTGGACAGGCGAACCATACAAGGCTCCACCTATAAGTTGGTGCCAACCCGGAGTACCGGTCGCGGTATCTGCCGTATAAAGTGTACCATCCTTCGCGGTGAAGTAAAGTGTTTGATCGATCACCAAAGGCGCGCCTACAATCGAGCCTTGAGCAGCTTTCTCCTTGTTCCATTTGATGGCTCCAGTTGCAGCGTCCAAGGCGTAGAGGTTGCCTTCCATGTCTCCAAAATATAATTTCCCATCATTTAAGGCGGGACCGCCCCACACCCAACTGGATACGGGCGTTTGCCAGAGAACCTCTCCATTCCTGGTATCCATGGCGACCATTTCATCCCCATAGGTGCCGAAATATAGCTTACCGTCTTCACCCAGGGTCGGCGTACCAGAAATCGATCCGCTCAGCTTGGTCGATTGCCAAAGCTGCTTACCGGTCTCCGGATCAATGGCATAGACTGAATGATCCATCGATGCCTGGTAGAGGGCTTTCCCATCGCTCACTGGAGTCGACCACAGCGATTGATCTGCGGTAAATGTCCAAAGAAGCTTGCCATCTGTATCGAGTCCATACAGGTTGTAGTCATTATTGGGCACATACACCGAGCTATCCTTGGTCAAGGCACCAGCTACATACAGGTCGGTCGCTTCGGTGAACGGCCATTCACCCTGGATCTGCTGACCGTTATCTGGGTTGATGCTGTAGATTTTGTGATCGTAAGAGCCGACTATAAGTTGGTTATCCTTGGTAAGCGCCGGTGGAACATAGAAAGCCACCTTATTGTTGGGTTGTTCCGGGTAACGCCACTTCTCTGTGCCATTACTCAGGTTAACCGCATAGATATTAACGCCATGGGCGAGGTAAACCAGGCCGCGCGCATCGTCAACGGTCATACCCGGCCAGCTGTTATAAATCCCTGCTCCGCCTGCACAGCCGCTGATGATAGCGCCTGCCAGGATAAACAGGATAAATGTCAATACGATTTTTATTTTCATACTCGTTTCGAAATCTTTTCTTTTCTAAGGAACCGGGTCGAACCCACCCTTATTGAACGGATTGCAGCGAAGCACGCGCCAGACAGCAAGCAGACCGCCCTTGATCGCGCCGTGTTTGTAGATCGCCTGGTAGCCATAGTGTGAGCATGTTGGATAGAAGCGGCAAGTATCCGCTGGCAGGGTGCGCGAAAACGTGGCCTGATAGATCCGGATGAGGACAAGCAATGCGAAACGGGGCAGATTAGCTAGTGTAACCGGCAAATCTCGCAGGCGCGGCTCAGCAGGTAGATCCTGATCCACAGCGCTGGATACATGCTGGTGGTCGGTATATTTTCTGGAAGAGGTTGAATCAGCCATTGAGTGTCTCGTGCGTGAGCTGCGCCTTGAACAGCAGCCCTTCGATCGTTTTACAGATCTCAGCAAAGCTGGCATCTAGGACTGGCGGGCGGGCGATTAGAATGATATCCCACCCCAGTACCGTCCGATTAATGCCTGCCTGAATTGCTGCACGAATACGGCGTTTGGCTCGGTTGCGTTGGACTGCGTTACCCACAGAACGACCTGCAACTACTCCCCAACGCGTTATTTCCTGGTAGTTGGGGGCAGCGATTAACACAATTAGCGGGTGGGCATAAGACTTGCCATCTCGCCGCACCCGCTGGAAATCGGCTAACTTGGTCAGGCGAAACCTGCTCTTCACCCTTTTTTCTCAGGCCGTCCTTCGCTTTCTTTATCCGCGCTTTGCACAAATGCAGCTCTGGATCCTGGATAACCCTAAACGTTCCAGTTGATCTTCTTAACATGGTTATTCATACGCACAGTCAGGCGATAGCGGCCTCTTGCCCGGCGGGCTTTTAATACTTTGCGTCCATCCGCATCTGCCATACGTGCCCGGAATCCATGTACCCGAACCCTGCGGCGTATTTTTGGTTGATATGTTCGCTTTGGCATCTTACTTCCTTATTAATATTCGATCTAAACCCGGCGGACCAGAAAATATGCGCGCATTTCAGGCACCCGCGCTGGGCGAATGCTGATTATACCGTAAGGTATAATTTTTTGAAAGAACTATATGCTGCCTATTTAACATAGATTAATGAGGCGAGTATAAACCTGTGTTTTCCGCGCAGCACGGATCAAATACACACACGCCGGCCTTGATAACCGGGTCGGCGTGTGAGCCCCAGGCATGGTCTGAGTGCTGCTGGTCAGTTTGCCAGCTTTGCAGAGCGTACGGTATTTTTAAGCAGCATTGCTATCGTCATCGGCCCGACCCCGCCCGGTACAGGACTGATAGCCCCGGCTACTTCCTTAACTTCCTCGAAGCAAACATCTCCAACCAGGCGTGATCCTTTCGGATGGGTCGGATCTTCGATGCGGTTAACGCCTACGTCGATGACTACAGCCCCGGGTTTGATCCAATCTCCCCGGACCATCTCGGGCCTTCCAACCGCAGCAACCAGCACATCCGCTTCGCTGCAGATTCCCGGTAAGTCTTTCGAACGCGAGTGACAGATGGTCACAGTGGCATTCCTGCGCACCAGGAGCAGCGCGACAGGCATTCCAACGATATTAGAGCGCCCCAACACAACAGCATTGGCGCCTTCGAGCTTGACCCCCACCTCATCGAGCAGATAGATTACGCCAACCGGAGTGCAAGGAGAGAAGAGCGGGTCACGGCCTTTCTGCGCCAGGCGCCCGATGTTAATCGGATGAAAACCATCGACGTCTTTCTCGATGCTGATCGCGCTGAGAACCCCTTCTTCGTCCAGACCGGCTGGCAGTGGCAGCTGGACGAGTATGCCGTTCACTCGTGGGTCGGCGTTTAGGTTGGCAACCAGCTCCTCCAGCTCTTTTTGAGTAACATCCGCAGGATAATTGAACCCGAACGATTCAATCCCTACCTGAGCGCAGGCTTTTTGCTTGGAAGACACGTATACTTTTGACGCCGGATTTTCCCCAACCAGCACCGTTGCCAGACCAGGACGGGGCTTGCCTGCATCTACCATCGCCGCTACGTCCGCGGCTACACCGGCGCGGACTCTTTCCGCGATTTCCTTGCCGTCGATTATTCTTGCAGTCATATTTTTCTCCTTTATCTCATTATCCACGAATATCCACTTCAATGCAATGGACGATTGTCCGTCCCCGCAATGTAAAACGGCACATTATCGGCGCGACATTCTTGGTAAAATTACCGCCGCACTCCTCAACACACTCTTCCTGGAGAAAATCGTGAAATCGGCGACAAAATCCTTCCTGCGCTCCCTGTTCATCCTGCTGGCATTCGGCGGATTATTTAGCTGTGCTGAAAAGAACGCAACGGGTGGAGCTGCAGGGGCGATCGATGGTTATCTGGGAGCACTGGTTAAAAAAGATAATGAGCGCCTGGTCAATTTCTCCTGTGCCGCCTGGGAACCCCAGGCGCGCCTCGAGCTCAACTCGTTCGGGGCCGTAGATACCACTTTGGAAAATGCCAGCTGCACTGAATCAGGTAAAGATGGGGACACCACTCTGGTGAGCTGCAGCGGGGAGATTAAGGCAAACTACGGAGCTGAGGTGCTCACCATTAACCTGGCAGATCGGGTTTACCGGGCAGTCTACGAGGATGGGGAATGGCGCATGTGCGGTTACCATTGAATCTCGCATGAAAATATTTAAATCCATTTTTACCTACGAAAACCTGCTGGCTCTCCTGCTGTGCCTGATACTGATTGCAATCGTTGTCCTCACCTCCGGACAGGCGCCTCAGTGGATCTACCAGGGCTTTTAACGAGAACTTCCTGCTTCTAACATGGATCTTTTCCATATCCTGGTTTTTACGCTGCCAGCGGTCACGATTGCCTGGCTCACACCCTATGCCTGGCGGGCTAAAGTCTTGCTGGTCACCAGCGCGATCGGTATTTATTGGCTTCAACCCATACTTCCGCTCAGGAATATGGATTTCTGGCTCCCCACGCTGACGATCTGCCTGACTGTCCTGGTCTGGGCGATCACGCGCACACCTCAACCCAATCCAACTCAAGATGGCATCCGGCAGCCTATTGAAAAGGATTCCTGGATTGCTCTGCTGCTCCTGGCTGCAGTGGTCTTGATCATCAGCCTCACGCGCTATTTCCAGCCATTGTGCTGTCTCACTCCAACCCGCCCTCCACCGGTCTGGCAGGTTTCTGCACTCCTCCTGCTCGCAGCAGCCCTGATTCTCATCGCCCTGGGCGTATCCACTCACCGGGATCGTCTGGCGACCGTCGCTTTTATATTGATCGTCTTAATCTTCTTCGTCTTAAAATCGGAGCTGCTCTCCCGCACCGCCAGCGGTTGGCTGCGCCAGCTCTTCGGTCAGACGGCGAGCCTGGCTACCGCATTTGACCTGCGCTGGTTGGGTTATTCATACCTGGCCTTCCGCCTGCTGCATGTCTTGCGCGATTTTCAAACAAAACGCTTGCCCGCTTACAACCTGGATGATTTTGTGGCTTACGCCCTGTTCTGGCCAGCGTTTACAGCAGGGCCGATCGATCGTTCTCAGCGTTTTATTGGTGAGCTGCGCCAGGTGAGCAACCCCGGGCAAGCAGTCTGGCCTGCCTGGTCGCCTCAGGAGTTTCCCTCGGGGGGGTACCGTATTTTGATTGGCATCTTTAAAAAATTCGTCCTTGCCGATACCCTGGCATTGGTTGCCTTAAATCAAGTCACCGCCTTCCAGACTCGCTCCTCCTTCTGGCTGTGGGCAATGCTCGTAGCCTACAGCCTGTATATCTACCTGGATTTTTCCGGATATATCGACCTCGCGATCGGCTTTGGGCGGCTGATCGGCGTCCACCTGCCCGAGAATTTTGACCGTCCATATCAAAAATCCAGCCTGGTCGCGTTCTGGAATTCCTGGAACATAACCCTGGCGCAGTGGTTTCGATCTTATTATTTCAATCCTTTCACCCGCGCCCTGCGCACTCGCTACAAAAAGCTGGCAAGCTGGATTATCATCCTGCTCAGCCAGGTCAGCACCATGGCCCTGATCGGCTTGTGGCACGGGCTCTCCTGGAACTTTCTATTCTGGGGTTTATGGCATGGGTTTGGACTGTTCGTCAATAACCGCTGGTCAGCCTGGATCACCCCCCGCCTGGGGAAATTAGAAATGCACCATATTTTTAAACGCACTCTTCAGCTAGGCGGATGGTTCCTTACCTTTACTTACGTCACCCTGGGATGGGTGTGGTTTGTGGTGCCCGAGCCAGCAGCCGCTGGCACGCTATACGCCAGGTTGTTTGGGTGGTGAAGCCGATGGATAGCAGTTCTGCGCCGACGCACTTTTTCGATCGTAAATCCATCCGTCTGAGCCGGTTGCTGCTAAAAACAGTGCTCCTCTTCCTGGCAGCTAACCTGCTCGCATCCTTGATAAACCCGCTGCCATTCCTGGGCAGGATCACCCTATATAATCACCTGGTCCCCGGGCGCGAGCGTTTGCCCTACGGCGACGATCCAGCGAAATCTTACAATCTAAGCCTTTTTCAGCTGGATGCGATGTTCGCCTCCCACGAGCTCTCAGGAGAACCCAAACCAGCCGGCGAGTATCGCGTAATCCTCATCGGAGATTCTGCCACCTGGGGGTATCTATTGAAGCCGGATCAGACTCTGGCAGAGGCAATCAACTCCGCTGGCTTGTCCCTTCCAGACAAGCGCCAGATCAAGGTGTATAACCTGGGCTACCCGGTAATGTCCCTGATGAAAGATTTGCTTATCCTCTCATACGCCATGCGCTACGATCCGGACCTGATCATTTGGCCGGTCACCCTGGAATCCTTTCCCTACGATAAGCAGCTCTTCCCACCGCTCTTACAAAATAACCCGGAAGCGGTGCGCACGCTGATCCAGGAGTATGGCTTGCGCCTCAATCCCCAGGACCCTGCCCTTAAAGAGCCTCCATTCTTCGCGAAGACCTTGGTCGGCGAACGCCGCAATCTGGCTGATCTCGTCCGCTTGCAGGTTTATGGTTTGCTGTGGGCGGCAACCGGAATAGACCAGGATATCCCTCCCGTGATCCCCGGAAAACAGAGCGACCTGCCCGCAGATGCAAGCTTCCACGACCTCCACCCCCCCCAGCTGAGCAAAGATGACCTGGCTTTCGATATACTTCATGCCGGGTTGCGGATGGCTGGCTCGACCCCGGTTTTGCTGGTCAATGAGCCGATGTTTATCAGCCAGGGCAAAAACAGTGATGTTCGCTATAATTTTTATTATCCCCGCTGGGCATACGATGGTTACCGCCGGCTGCTCCGAGAGGAAAGCCAGGCAAATCAGTGGAATTATCTCGATCTCTGGGATGTCGTTCCCCCGCCGGAATTCACCAACACCGCCGTCCACCTGAGCCCGAATGGTACTGTCATGTTTGCCCGGCTGCTTGGAAGGGCAATCCTCGAGACGGCGAATCAATCGTTAACCCCTTGAGTACACTCACGAAACGATTGAAAGGTGATACTTCGATAATCACTCTTAGGGGAAATCCCCTGCCAGTATTGGTCGGGGATATTCGTTATAATCGGGAAACAATGCAGCGAATCGTGGCTATCCTCTGTTTGTTTGCTTTGCTGGGAATCACCGGCTGTGCTGCTTCTGCTCCGATTACCCCTCTAAGAGAGCAGCAAACGGAAGCTGCTCCTGCGACCGCGCTGTCTGCAGAAACTGCCGCTGAAAGCCCCACACCGGTCAAAGCAACCTCTACTCAACCGCCACCGACGGCGTACAGCCAGCCAGCAACAGATTCTCCCACACCCGGACCCAGCCCAACTTTGCGCCCCACCTTGCTGCCTGATGAGTGGAAGACGCTGCCGGTCATTCCACAGGTCAGCCCGTATGTTAAAGAAATATACCAGAAGGGATTAGCGCTGGGCAACAACCCTGGAGCGTTCTCGAAGGTGGGAGACTGCGGCAGCACCCCTGCCTGGTTCCTGGGCGACTTCGACCGCGGTCCCCGTTATTACGACCTGGGATCGTACCAATCCCTCGCGCCGGTGATCCAGGCGTTCCAGGGCTCTTTCAGCCGCACCAGCCTGGCAGCGCGTGCTGGTTTCAGCGCCTCTTCGGTTTTCGCGTCGATCTGGTCGGATCCAAAGCAATGCCAGTCCAATGAGACTCCACTGGCTTGCGAATACCGCTTGAACAAGCCCAGCCTGGCTTTTATCACACTCGGCAGCAACGACGTTTACCACATGGATGTCTTCGAGCAGGAGATGCGCGCCATCATCGAATACTCTATCGATCATGGCGTCATCCCCATACTGAGTACAAAGGCAGATAATGTAGAGAAAGACAGCAGCATTAATGCAACGATTGCTCGCCTGGCTAATGAGTATGATATTCCCTTGTGGAATTACTGGCAGGCGGTGCAGACCCTCCCCGACCACGGCTTGCAAGAGGATCGAGTTCATCTCACCTGGGGACCAAATCGCTTCGCTGACCCCAGTGTCATGAAATCCGGGTGGGCAGTGCGCAACCTGACTGCCTTGCAAACATTGGATGCGGTGTGGCGCACTGCAACCGGCGTTCCATCGGTCCCTGGGGGATAACAGGTAATAGGAAAAGAGCATGGATGATAATATTCAATCCCAGACTAAACCAATACATCACGCAAGTGATACTTAAGCGTCCCAACTACCACATCGAGGCTGGCGAGGCTCTCATTTCCAGTGGATTGATCGATTCCTTTCACCTCGTCGATCTGGCTTTGTTTATTGAGGAAACTTTTGGCGTGCATATCGATGATACCGAGCTGAATGCCCAGACCTTCGATTCGTTAGGCGAGCTTGCCAGTCTGATCCGCCAGCGCAAGGGATAACCAGCCGCTTACCCGTGTATCCTGCGTGCATAAACCGAGCTGTGCTCGGCTTGCCTGGCTGGCTACCGCGGAAAATATCTCGTTTTGGAATAGAAATCAATTGAAGAATGACTGGCGAGCCGTTGGCTAGTGTTCTGCTGGTCGCCACACAGGATCGAAATCCAGGCGAGGGTTATTGGTTACCTGGAGTCGCCCGGCGCCATTGGAAGTCATGATGTAGATGTCGTGGTTGCTGCCTTCAGGCCAGCTTTCGAAAGCAACCCAGATTCCATCCTGCGAATAAGTAGCTTCCCTGATTGGGATGTTATTCTGCGTCAGGCGGTTATCGCTCACTCCCTCTTGATCGAGTGAAGAAAATACGACCATCGGGGTTCCGAATAAATTCTCGCGTTGGGTATAAAGCAGCACCTTGCCGTCCGGCGACCAGCGCGGATGAGAATTTACGTTGCTTCCGCTGTGGGAGAACAATTCTTGCTTGCCGTCGCTCAGATTTAAGAACCAGATTTGGGGATAACCCTTTCGGATTGAGGTAAACGCAATGCGCTGCCCATCTGGCGACCAATCCGGCTGCATGTCCCGGGAGAACGTTTTTGGATCCGAGGCCAGCTCAACGGTTTTATCCTGGAGATCGACCATATACAGCTGTGGGCGACCGCCCTTGCGCAGCGAAGTGAAGGCGATCCGGTGTCCATCCGGCGACCAGTCTGGATCGAAGTCACCGCCGGGAACAGTCGGCAGCGGCATCAAATTTCCACTGGCTAAATCTATGATGAAAAGCGCAGAACCCGGATAAAGCTCATTGTTGCCCACGCAAGGAGAGATAAATACCAGCTTTTTACCGTCCGGCGACCAATCCGGTTGGCAGGCGCCATCGGACATATCGGTAATTTTGCGCAGGTTGGAGCCGTCGATATTGACCAGGTAGATCTGATTGCGACCGGTAGCATCGGATGCAAAAGCCAGCTCACCTCGACCGGCTCCCATCAAGGTGGGTACAGGGGTCGGAGTACTGGTAGGAACCGGCAGCATTGTCTCGGTCGGCTGAAGTGTAGCAGTCGCCGTCTCGCTTGGATGCTCGACCACAACCACCACGCCATCGGTTTCTTCTGCCTGGATGGGGTCAGTCGCCGATGGCTCTTCGGTTGCGGTCGGTGTCGGTGTGCCAACCGGTGGTACCACGATCCCCTGGGCGCTGCCTCTCCCGCTGATCAAGCTTGCAGCAAGGTAGGGCAAATTTGGATTATTGGTATAGGCAACCACTCCGCTGAGCGTGAGAAGCAGCAGGATCAAGACCAGCCATAACAGCGTCCGGTTCGATTTGCGACGGCGAGGCCTCGTGCGGGATTTTCTTTTACTCCTGTCGGTAGCAGGGCTGTTTATCGGCACCGGCAGAGGTGAAAGCCCGTCGTTTACCGCGTTGCCGCCATTCCCAACCCCTCCAGCACCCTCCATAAATTCTAACGGTAGTGATCTTTCGGGTATTTCTGGGGGTGGCGCGACCAGGAATTCGCCTTCGTATTTATTGGTGACGGAGCTGGCATTCAGCAAAGCATACTTAAATTCTTCCGCGTCCTGGTAGCGGTCATCCGGACGAACCGCCAGCGACTTCTCGATAGCGGTCGATACCCGGCGAGAAACTTTTGGGTTATGCCGCCGGATTGGGGTCAGCTCAGATTGGTCCATGGCCCGTGCCAGAGCGTCCTCGGGGATTACCCCGGTCAGAGAGGCATACAGCGTGGCTCCCAAAGAATAAATATCTGAGCGCTGGTCGGTGCGGGCAGTACCATATTGTTCTGGCGGGGAATATCCCGGGGTCATAGCCCGCGCGCCGGTTGTGGTCATTTGCGATCCCACCAAAACCTTGGCCAGACCGAAATCCACCAGGTATATTTTTCCTTCGGGTGTAATCTTGACGTTCCCGGGTTTGATATCCCGGTGCACAATCGGCGGATTGCAATCTCCCAGGTATGCCAGGGCATCGTTGACCGCCGCGCCGATGACGATGGCATCCTCCTCGCTGATCAACCCAATCCGGTCCATGCGCTGGCGGAGGTCTTCCCCCTCTATGAAATCCATGACCAGGTATTGGCCCTGCCCTTCGACGACGAAGTGATCGGTTACTCTGGGCAAGTTCGGATGGCGCAAGCTGGCCAGGATCGTCGCCTCACGCCAGAACTGGCGGGCGTATTCCTCGGTTGTGAAGAAATTGTCCTTTACCGCGACTTCAACCCCCAGGTTTTCATCTACCGCTCGATAGACTGAGCCCATCCCGCCCTGACCCAAGATCTGGACGATACGGTATCGATTATTTAGAAGGGTGCCACGTTCCAGTGCCATAGAATTCAAATCGCTTGAGCGGAAGATCGCCTATTACACTGACTGGAAGGTGATTGTTGCCATTATAGCCGGATCATACGTCCAGGTTGCGTACATCTCGGGCGTGGGTTTGGATAAATTTTTTCCGGGGCGGAACAGCTTCTCCCATTAACATATCGAAAGTGATATCTGCTTCAGCTGCATCCTCTATGTTAACCTGCAGCAATGTGCGGTTCGCTGGGTCCATCGTCGTTTCCCAAAGCTGGTCAGGATTCATCTCGCCCAGTCCTTTGTAGCGCTGCAGCGAGGCTCTCGCCGCATCGTTGCCCATATCTTTAAGGATCTTATCCTTCTCTGCCTCAGTATATGCGAACCGAAGCTGGTTCTTGAACGCGATGCGGTAGAGCGGAGGCAAAGCGATGTAAAGATGCCCATCTTCGATCAGCTGTTGCATATAGCGGAAGAAGAAAGTCAACAACAGGGTCCGGATATGGCTGCCATCTACGTCCGCGTCAGTCATGATGATGATTCGCCCGTAGCGCAGCCCGGTCAGGTCAAAGCTCTCGCCAACGCCAGTCCCTAAAGCCGAGATGAGCGCTTTGACTTCATTGTTTGCCAGGATTTTATCCAGCCGGGCACGTTCCGTATTGAGGATCTTACCGCGCAGGGGTAAGATCGCCTGGAAATGGCGGTCGCGACCTTGTTTGGCAGATCCGCCAGCTGAATCCCCCTCGACGATATACAGCTCGGTCTTTTCCATATCCCGTTGAGAGCAATCCGCCAGCTTCCCTGGCAGTGTCAGGCTCTCTAACGTCGATTTACGGATCACCAGATCGCGCGCCTTCCGGGCTGCGTCACGCGCTCTTGCAGAGGTCAGGCATTTTTGGACGATTACTTTCCCTGCTGAGGGGTTCTCTTCCATGAATGAGCTGAACGCTTCACCGACCACTTGCTGGGTCAGAGTTTGCACCTCTGGATTCATTAACTTTACTTTTGTCTGGCTCTCGAATTGAGGCTCGGGCATCTTCACGCTGATGATGGCAGTTAATCCTTCACGCGTGTCATCACCGGTGAAGTTCGGGTCGGCCTCTTTGAGCATGGCGGTTCTGCGGGCGTAATCGTTGATCGTGCGCGTGATTGCCGAGCGCAAGCCGGTCAGGTGAGTGCCCCCATCGACCGTATTAATCGTATTGGCAAATGCGTACACCGACTCAGCATAAGCGTCCGTATATTGGATCGCCGCATCGATCGTAATCCCGTCGATTTCCTTCTCGACATGCACCACCGGGTGGAGCACAGCCCGGTTGCGATCCAGGTAGCGCACGAAGGATTTGATCCCGCCTTCGAAATAGAAGGTCATTTCACGCTCAACCCGCTCGTCCAGGAAATAGATGGTTACCCCTCGGGTAACGAAAGCCATCTCCCTAAAGCGCTGCACCAGGGTATCAAAGCGGTATTCCATGTCCCCTTTAAAGATTTCCGGATCATACTTGAAGGTCGTCTTGGTACCTGTGTGGTCTTTATGCGCATTCCCGACCGCAGTCACCGGTCCAACCGGATAACCGCGCTCATAGCGCTGCCGGTACACTTTGCCATCCCGAGTGACTTCAACTTCGCACCACTCAGAGAGGGCGTTTACTGCTGACACCCCTACGCCATGCAAGCCGCCGGAGACCTTATAGCTCCTCCCTCCAAACTTGCCGCCTGAATGTAAAACCGTCATTACGACTTCGAGCGCCGGCTTTTTCATTTGAGGGTGAATATCTACCGGAATACCCCTGCCATCGTCCTTTACCGTCACACTGCTGTCTTTGTGGATGATGATATCGATGTGGTTGCAGAATCCGGCCAGGGCTTCATCAATTGAATTATCGACCACTTCTGAAATGAGATGGTGTAAAGCTCTGATATCGGTGCCGCCGATATACATGCCTGGGCGGCGGCGCACGGCTTCCAACCCTTCTAGAACCTGGATATCTTTCGCCTCATAAGAGAAGGCGTTCGCGTTCTTCACTCATACCTCCAATAATACCAGCGGGTTTAGTCTGTTATCAGGTCGCCGGTGATGATGCCGAGCGCAAACGCTCTACCATCTGTAACATCCAGGTATTGGCGTCGCGATAATAAATAAAGATGGCAGCCAACAAAGCAGTAGAGACGAAGGCGTGCCCCAGTACGCCAACAATTGCCATCCACGAGCCTTCTTTCGGTATGCTCCACAACATATCCAGACCGCGCGATAGGATCAGGATCAGCAGCAAGAAGAGCAGCGTGCTCGGTAATGTCAGCCGTGTAACGCGCATCCCGTCGGTGAGTGAGTTCCATACCCGCCGGTGGTAAACGAATATTCCGAGCGGGGAAAAAACGAGCGGAATGAGGATCCAGGCCATCAGCCCACCATAAATGAGCATAAGGATAGGCCCGACGCTAAACCCGCTCAGCATGACGACCGTGAGCAGGCAGGTCATGGGAATACTCACCGCCAGGATGATTCCTAGCAAGATCAGGGTTAATTGTAGCACCTGGTTATACGCCCAAGGCAGCGAATGGAACGCATTGCCCCAACTTAATTCTCCTTTGAGTGAAGCCTGGCACACCAGCAGGAAAAACATGGTCCCCACCATCAAGCCCAATAGAGCGATTCCCAGCAGCAGGAAGGCAAGTTCCCCCCAGGAATCTACCTGCAGCACAACCGGCGATCCCAGAGGAGAATTTAGCGGAGAGACTCCCGACATCAAGCTGGGTATCCCGATCGGATATGTGCGCAGCACAGTGAATAAATTGAACCGCGCAGTGATCACCAGCCATGCCTCTTGCATGGCTTTCATTAAGGCGGCATTCTCAGGCGATTGTAGTTCTGGGATCTTCGCTGATTCAGCGAAGAAGCGTGATATCAGATCCCGCAGGTTCAGGCGGGGACCCAGCCAAATGTAAATATCCAGAAGAATCGGAAATAAGATGAGACCAAGGTGGTTGCTGGTCGCATCAAAACCAGCCGTGATCGATCGGATCAGGCTGGGTGGGCTGGGCTTTAATACCTGAGCGCCGGTGAGATTTCCTGGGTTGCTCATCCGTTAAGATTCTACCATACGGCATTTCCCAGCGGAGCTTTATCGATATACACTTCAATTCTGTGAGGCCAGGATCTTACAGGGCTGTGCGAGGAATATATTGGCAATAGATCCATTCGTTCCGGTAAATGATTGTAATCAAAATTAGTATGGCAATTGACTCATGCAAAATTCATTTTCGGTCTTGACCCTTTCAATTCTGTTCGGTAAAATCGTTAGATTAAGCACACATGGAAATCCCGCTGGTCATACCGGCGGCATGTCGTTATTCACTCAGTTATATATCCATGTGTTATGTAGAGCGGTATATTTATCGAGCCACGAAAGGAGGGCTTGCCTATCGAGTGGAGAGCGTAGAGCTAATCTGCGTAATGTGATCGACACAATCCGTAAGTGTGGAGAACGGAACCAAATTCCAACATTTCGCCAAAGAACGCGAAACCATACAGATCCAGGAGGAAGAAGATGTTGAAACGAACGTTCGTGATCCTTTCGATGTTAATTGTGGTCAGCATGCTCCTCGCCGCTTGCAGTACACCCCAGGCTGCCCCGACTACCGCAGCGCCGGCTGCCACTGAAGTGATGACCGAAGCGCCTGCTGCAGCTGGCTGTACCGATAAAATTGGCTGTGTCGAAATCGGCGCAAGCGACCCCATCCACATTGCTTATGCCCTCGTCCATCTCGGGTGCCAATGCCACCCTGGGCACCGACTCGCGCAACGGCGCTGAAATCGCCGTCGACGATAAAGGCGGCACCCTGCTCGGTCACAAGATCGAGTTCACCGGCGAAGACGAAGGCTGCTCTGCCGAAGGCGGTCAGGCAGCTGGCACCAAGCTGGCAGCCGACAACACCATTGTGGCGGTCCTGGGCACTTCGTGCTCCAGCGCCGTGCGTGTCGCCGAGCCGCTCTGGTCTCAGGCAGGTTTCGTCACGATTTCACCTTCCAATACCGCCCCAGACCTGACCGAAGCTGGCAACCCGAACAACTACCCCGGCTACCTGCGCACTGCCCACAACGACAAGGTGCAGGGCGCTGCCGCCGCCAAGTTTGCCCTGGAGAAGTTGGGCATCAAGAACGCTGCGACCATCCACGACGGCTCGATCTACGCCGAAAGTCTGGCTAATCAATTCGCTGAGAATTTCAAGGCAGGCGGCGGCACGATCGTGGCTCAGGAAGCGGTCGATCCCAAGCAGACCGACATGGGCCCGGTGCTGACCCGCATCGCAGCCGGCAAGCCCGATTTGATCTACTACCCGATCTTCCTCCCCGCTGGTGGCTTTATCACCCGCCAGGCGAAGGAGACTGCCGGTCTGGAAAACACCAAGCTGATGGGTGCGGATGGCCTGTTCTCCAACGACGTGATGAAGGCTGCCGGTGATGCAGTGGAAGGCTTCTTGGTCTCCAGCCCAGACTTTTCAGCGTTCGGCCCAGACTACGAGGCCAAATTCGTACCGGAATACATGGCCAAGTTCGGCGGCACCGCGCCGATCAGCATCTTCCACGCCCACGCCTACGATGCGATGAACATGATCTTCGCCTGCGTCGAGAAAGTCGCGGTGAAGAATGCGGACGGATCTCTGTCTATCGGTCGCCAGGCGCTGCGCGACTGCATGTACGCCACCAAAGACTTCAAGGGGCTGACCGGTAACCTGACCTGCAATGCTACCGGCGACTGCGCCGACCCGAAGATCGCAGTCTACGAGTATCACAAGGATGCCTATCCTCCCACCAAGATCTGGCCCTAAACCACTTAGCCAGGTGCATTGTCAGATTATATGAATGAATAAAGAGGTATGTGCTGCTGTAGTAATCACCATCAGCGGCACATACCTCTCTTCAATATCCGGCTCCTAAACTTCATCGCCCGTACAAGAAGGAGGAGAACCATGCGGAAACGGCGGTTTAAGCGCATAACCCTGACCGATATCATCGTCTGGGGTATCGGTCTATACCATCGCAGCCGGGGTCATCTATGGATCGATCATAACCCTGGTTGAGGCGAAATACGCGGGGACAGCCTGGGCGGACTTGATCATCCGCGGCCTGGCCCAGGGCGGCGTGTACGCTTTGATCGCCATGGGCTATACCCTGGTCTACGGCGTCCTGCGCATGATCAACTTTGCCCACAGTGAGGTATTCATGAGCGGGCCCTACACCGCCGTCTTTCTGGCGATCGCCCTGGATAAATCTGGCTTTATGAATAAGTATCCAGGGATTTATCTGATCTTGATCTCTCTCCTGTCCATGGCCGTCTCAACCAGCATCGCCATCCTGCTCGAGCGGGTTGCCTACCGCCCTTTGCGCGGCGCCGCCCGCCTGGTGCCATTAATTACCGCTATCGGCGCTTCATTTTTTCTTGTGTACACCTTCTTTGGCTTTTATGGCGCCGGTTTTCAGGCATACCCAACCCCCGAAGTCTTAAACAGAGTGTAACAATTGGCAATGTGCGCATCTTTTATACCCAGGCAGTGGTTATCATTGGCGCCTTGCTGATGATGGCCGCGCTCTATGCAGTCGTCCAGTTCACCAAGATGGGCAAAGCCATGCGCGCGGTCTCGGAAGATAAAGAAGCTGCCGCTTTGATGGGCATCGATGTGGACCGGGCGATCGTTTTTACCTTTGCCTTAGGCGGGATATCCGCCGGCATTGCCGGAATTTTCTATACACTGATATTTCCGGTAGTCAACGCTTTCATGGGGTTCATCCCCGGTCTGAAAGCATTTACCGCGGCGGTGCTGGGGGGGATCGGCAGCGTGCCCGGTGCGTTTCTTGGGGGCATCCTCCTGGGCTTGCTGGAAGCCATCGGCCCCAACCTGTTCCTGGATGGCTTGAAGATACCCGCCCCCTACCAGCTGAAGGATGCAATCGCTTTTGCCATTCTGGTGCTCATCCTGATCTTCCGCCCGACCGGCATCCTGGGTGAGAAATTGACCCAGGCGAAAGCATAGGAGCATCCCATGAAAGCTACCCCTGGCTCTTTTGTTAGAATGGCAATTCAAAATGGCTTGATCGGTGGAGGGATCGCGCTTTACATGTGCCTGGTCGGGTTGGTGACCACGTTCGGTAAGCTATATATTATCAGCGGCGTCATCACCATGGGCCAGGTCTTCTTTTTTACCCCATTCCTGGTCTTCACCTACCTGGCTATCCGCAAAGCGAGCGACCAGCCCTCTTCACGGATCATCCTGGTCAGCTTGATCTGCGGTCTGTTCGGCGGGATTGTTATCGCGTTATTCATTGTTTTGGGTCATTTTGTCGATATCCGCCAGATGTTCGTGAAGGTCTCGCCGGAGTTATACAATATCATCACCCTTGGGGTGAGCAGCCAGCTCGGCGGAGGACCTTATCCACCGCTGATTAGCGCAGTCGTTCCGCTGATCTATTCACCCCTCCTGGGGCTGCTCGCCGCCGGCTTATTCTTCCTGCCCGCCCGGATGCGCCAGGCTGTCGCCTATGCTGCCCTGGGAGTTATATTTCTTGGTCTGTTGAAGAATGAAATCGGCGTCACCCCAGCCTGGAAGGGACTGGACGGAGCCCTGGGGACGCTGGCAAAATCGATCCCGGCGTTGAAAAGCGTAGCCAAAGTCCGCCTGCTTGCCTGGCTGTATGGGGATAGCGGGTTGTCCATTATTGGGGCGATACTCACCGCCTTGATCGTGGGAGGTTTGACCTACTGGCGGAGCGGTCGTCCTGTGCGGACTGCTGCGACCCCCAGAACGCAGGACCCCAGGGTCCGCCTGGGTTTCAGCATTGGCGTGGTAATCCTGCTGATGCTCATCCCCCAACTGCTCGGCTTGCGCTGGACAGATCCGATCAATAAAGTTGGCTACTACATCGTGATGGGGTTAGGGCTGAACGTCGTCGTCGGCTATGCCGGCCTGCTCGACCTGGGCTACGTGGCCTTCTTTGCCATCGGCGCTTACACGATGGGAGTGTTAACCTCGCCGGAATTAGGCTTCTTCCACCTGACCTACTGGCAGGCATTACCTGTTGCCCTGTTCATGGCGGTGATAGCCGGAGTGCTGCTGGGCCTTCCCGTCCTGCGCCTGCGCGGCGATTACCTGGCGATCGTGACCCTCGGATTCGGCGAGATCGTGCGCCTGAGTGGTGCTCTCTGACTGGCTGAAAGCGTACCTGGGAGGGACGCAGGGCATCCAACGCATTCAAGTCCCCCAGCTCGGCCTGGTCCTGGAAAGGCTGGGTATTAAGATTCCCAGTTCAGGCCTGATCGCATTTACCAAGCCAGAGCAGCTCTACTACCTCATCCTGGTATGGATTGTGATCACCCTGTTTATCGTCTGGCGGATGAAGGATTCTCGCCAGGGTAGAGCCTGGATGGCCTTGCGTGAGGACGAAGACGTGGCTGAAGCGATGGGGATCAATTTAGTCTCGACCAAGCTGCTTGCTTTCGCTTCCGGCGCCCTCTTCGCCGGTCTGGCGGGCACTTTCTTTGCCGCCAAGCTCCAATCCGCTTACCCGACCGAGTTCAATTTCCTGGTCTCGATCAACGTGCTGGCGGTCATTATCGTCGGCGGCATGGGCAGCATCCCGGGCGTGATTCTCGGTTCCCTGGTGCTGGTGGGCTTGCCGGAGATCCTGCGCGAATTTGCCGAGTTCCGATTATTAATTTATGGGGTTGTGCTGGTGGCAATGATGCTGCTCAGGCCGGAGGGACTGTGGCCCGAAGCGCGGCGCAAGATGGAGCTGCACGAGGTCGAAACGCTCGAAGAAGAGACGGTCGCAGAGCAGACTGCCTGGACTGAGACGGGAGATTAAGCGATGGCTATACTAGAGGCACAAAAAGTATCCAAGCGCTTTGGCGGGCTGCTGGCTTTGAGCCAGATCGAGCTGGAGGTGAAGGAACATGCCATCCAGAGCATCATCGGTCCGAACGGCGCGGGAAAAACCACTTTTTTCAACTGTGTGACGGGCATCTACACTCCCGAGGAAGGGGACATCCTGCTGGACGGAAAGTCGATCGTCGGCTACTCCACTGACGCGCGTCACACATCTGGGTATCGCCCGCACCTACCAGAACATCCGCCTGTTCAAGAACATGACCGCGGTGGAGAACATCCTGGTAGGTCAGCATTCCCATTTGAAGAGCGGCATCGTCCGCAGCATCCTCCGGACGCGCGGCACAAAAAAGGAAGAGGCAGAGGCAGCCAAGGAAGCGAACCGCTTGCTGCGTTTTGTCAACCTGACCGGTAAGGGAGATATGATGGCGAAAAACCTGCCTTACGGCGACCAGCGCCGCCTGGAAATCGCCCGCGCCCTGGCAACCCGGCCTAAGCTACTTCTGCTGGATGAACCGACTGCCGGCATGAACCCCAGCGAGACCGCCGCCACTACCCAGCTGATCCGCCACCTGCGCGACGAGCTGGGAATCACCATCCTGCTCATCGAGCACCAGATGCGCGTCGTCATGGGCATCTCGGAGCTGATCACCGTATTGGATTTCGGGGTAAAGATCGCGGAGGGCTTACCGGCGGAAATCCAAAGCAATCCCACCGTTATTGAAGCCTACCTGGGCAAAGGCAGCGCGGGCAACGTCAGCGACAGTGTTTCCCCGACCCCACCAGCGACTTCGCCGGCCCCGGCGGATTGAGGGAGGAGCATAGATGGCGCTTCTGGATGTAGAAAGCATTCACACGTACTACGGCAATATTCATGCGCTGAAAGGGATTTCGCTGCACGTCGAGGAGGCCGAGATCGTCAGCCTGATCGGCGGAAACGGTGCAGGCAAATCCACCACCCTGAAGACCATCAGCGGTGTGCTGCACCCCAGGCAGGGCACGATCAGCCTGGAAGGCGAGGATATCAGCCACTACAAGCCTCACCAGATTGTTTCTAAAGGGGTCGTTCAGGTTCCGGAAGGCAGGCGCATGTTCAACCGCATGAGCGTTACCGAAAACCTGGAAATGGGCGCCTTTTCCATGAATGATAAAGCGCGAATCGCTGAAAATATGGAGCGTGTGTTCGCCCTCTTCCCGCGCTTGAAAGAACGCCGCAAGCAGCTCAGCGGCACACTTTCGCGGCGGTGAGCAGCAAATGCTGGCCACCGGGCGGGCATTGATGTCTGATCCGAAGATCCTGCTGATGGATGAGCCCTCCATGGGTCTGGCGCCTGTGCTGGTCGACAGCATCTTCGAGACCATCGTTGAGCTCAACAAAGCCGGGACCACGATCCTGCTGGTGGAGCAAAATGCACGCATGGCTTTGCAGGTCGCCAACCGCGGCTACGTGCTCCAGACTGGCGAGATCGTGCTCAGCGGGACAGCCGAACAGCTGCACTCGGATCAGTCCGTCCAAAAAGCGTACCTGGGGATTACCTGATCGATTCATCCACGGATTGATTTGGGTGTTTGCGGGAGTCGCCTCCTGCAAGCACCCAATTTATTGAATGCAAGAGCCTACTCCTGGTTAGAGAGATGCTCATATTATCAGCTGCCGACGTGCGCAAGGCTTTGCCGATGGATCAGGCTGTGGAAGCTATGAAAGCGGCATACGCAGCTCTCTCCTCAGGGCAGGCGCAGGTGCCGCAGCGCGTGCGCCTGGAGATACCACCGCACGCGGGGCTCAGCCTGTTCATGCCCAGCTATGTCCAGGACCCTTCCGGAGATGCCCTGGCGGTTAAAGTGGTCTCGGTGTATTCTGCCAACCCTCAGCGGGGATTGCCATTAATTTTCGCCTCGGTTATAGTCCTGGATCCGGAGACTGGCAGGACCATTGCCTTGCTGGAGGGCAGCTCACTTACAGCCATGCGCACCGGGGCTGCTTCCGGCGCGGCTACGGACGTCCTGGCGCGCGCAGACAGCCAGGTAGCTGCACTTTTCGGCGCCGGGACGCAAGGACGCACACAGCTCGAGGCGGTATGCACAGTCCGCTCGATCGAAACAGCCTGGGTATACGATGTCGATCCTGAAAATGTCCGCCGCTTCATTTCCGAATCAGCGGGGCATGCGCCGATACCGGAGGATTTGCGCGCGGCGTCCAGCCCCGAGCAGGCAACGCAGGATGCGGATATCATCTGCACGGCGACGACATCCACGACCCCGGTATTTTCAGATCGTTCCTTGAAAGCGGGTGTGCACATCAACGCCGTCGGTTCCTATACACCTCAAATGCAGGAGCTGCCGGCTGAGACCGTCGCCCGCGCGCTGCTGATCGTCGATTCGCGTTCTGCCAGCCTGGCTGAGACCGGTGATCTGCTGGTGCCCATCCAGGAAGGGCGCTTTACAGCAAGCCACATCCATGCCGAGCTGGGCGAGCTGATCCTCGGACGGGTGGAAGGGCGCACCAGCCCAGACCAAATAACACTGTTCAAATCGGTCGGGGTAGCCGTTCAAGATGCAATGGCTGCCCGGCTGGCTTTGCACAACGCGCAAATAATGGGGCTGGGACAAACTGTCGAGTTCTAGTATCTTTCCGAAATATAGACCGATTTTTGGTGCACCACAAAATCGGAACCCATCGTATTTTCGGACAGGTTCTAAATTAAAAAAGAGAATTCAATGTCTATTCCAAAAACTGCCGAATTCGTGATCGTTGGCGGCGGGGTGATGGGCGCCAGCATCGCTTACCACCTGGCTGCCCGGGGTGTGAAAGATATTCTCCTGCTCGAAAAAAATGAGTTCTTCGGTCAGGAAGCCACCGGACGCTGCGCCGGGGGAGTGCGCTACCAGTTTGCTACAGAAGTAAATATCCGCCTGTCTCTGGTAAGCCTGCCTATGCTGGAGCGTTTCGAGCAGGAGATCGGTCAGGCAATCGATTTCCGCAAGTGCGGGTACATCTTTCTATTGACTAACCCCGAGGATGTGGCAATCTTTCAGCGCAACCGGGAGCTGCAAAACCGCCTGGGAGCCGAGACACAATGGCTGGATGGCGCTGAGATTCGCCGCCGCTTACCGCTGATGCGCCTGGAGGACGTCCTGGGCGGAACCTTCAATCCCGAGGATGGCGTGGTCGATCCCAATAGCGTGGTGATGGGATATATAAATGCTGCCCATCGCCTTGGCGTAACCGCTCTCACCGGTATAGAGGTGACAGGCATCCAGGTTCAAGCGGACCGCATTGCTGCTGTTGAGACCAGCAGTGGAAGCGTATCCACTCGCCAGGTGATCGATGCCGCCGGACCGTGGGCCGGTTTAATCGGTAAAATGGCAAACGTCGTTATCCCGATTACCCCGATCCGCCGCCAATGGTTCACCACGAACGCCCTGCCGGAGATTCCCGCGGATTTCCCATTCGTTATCGATTTCGCCCAATCCTTGTATTTCCACCGGGAAGGTCAGGGGCTGCTGATCGGTATGTCCAACCCGGGCGAGCTGCCCGGTTTCGACCAGAATATCGACCCTGCCTGGGAGCTGGTCAACGTCGAGGCGGCTGCCGAGAGGCTGCCCCTCCTGGAAAAAGCCTCGCTTGCCTCCCACCTGGCGGGGTTGTACGAAGTCACTCCGGATGCCCATCCAATCTTCGGCAAGACCTCGCTGGAGGGGTTTTCCGTGTGCACCGGATTCTCAGGTCACGGCTTTATGCACGGACCCGTCTCCGGAGTGTTGATGAGCGAGATCCTGCTGGATGGCAGAGCACAGACGGTCGATGTGTCCATGCTCGACCTGGCGCGCTTCCAGGAGGGGCGGCTTATCCGGGAGTATAATGTCGTCTAATATCGGAGCGAATGGAACATGCCATCGGCAGAAATTATCACCATTGGGACGGAGATCCTTCTGGGGGAAATCGTCGACACGAACGCCCCTTTCCTGGCGCGCCGCCTGCGCGATGCAGGCATTGACCTATACCGCAAGACGAGCGTCGGTGATAATGTTGCCCGGATCGCGGCTGCCATCCAGGAAGCCATGCAGCGCTGTGAGATTATCATTACAACCGGCGGTCTGGGACCTACCGTAGATGATCCCACTCGAGAAGCAGTGGCGTTAGCACTCGGCGTCTCCACCGAATTCCGTCCGGAGCTCTGGAAGCAAATCAGGTCCCGCTTTGCCCGCTTCGGGCGACTCCCAACAGAGAATAACAAACGCCAGGCTTACGTGCCTGCCACCGCGATCGCGGTCGAAAACCCGGTCGGCACCGCACCTGCATTCATCATCGAGCGGGCAGATAAGTGCATTTTTTCTCTCCCCGGCGTTCCGCGGGAGATGGAATATTTGATGGACAACAGCGTAATGCCCTATCTGCGCGGGCACTATCAGCTCGACTCCGTTATTAAATCCAGGGTCATTCACACCGCCGGGGCAGGCGAATCGCAGATCGATGAGCTGATCGCCCATCTGGAAACCCTGACCAATCCGACGGTCGGATTGGCAGCCCATTCCGGGCAGGTCGACGTGCGCATTACTGCCAAAGCCGGCTCAGAGAGTCAGGCAGATGACCTGATCAAACCGATCGAGGAAGAAATCCGCCAGCTCCTGAGCGAATGGGTGTTCGGCGCCGACCAGGAGCTCCTGGAGGATGTCGCCGCCCGGCATTTGGCTGAGCTGGGTTGGAAGGTGTCGATCGTAGTCGACCGGAGCACCGGCGATTTATTGCGCCGGATGGCTGCATTTCCCCAGGTCTTCTCCGGAGGTCAAATGATATCTGAGACACTCTCTCCGGACCGTTTAGCGCTGCTCGTTCAGGAATACGCGCACGAAAGCCAGGCTCAGGTCGGTCTCGGGGTGGCGATCTACCCGCGCGGTGAGAAACAGGATATCGAGCTGGTGCTGGTGACCCCGGCTCACGAAGACCGCCAGCAGCGCCCGTATGGCGGCCCGCCTCAGCTTGCCCAACGCTGGGCAGTCAACCATAGCCTGAATCTGTTGCGTAATATCCCTGCTCAGTAATCATGTAGGTTCAATTCATGGGATTCTCAAAAAAATCAGGAGTTACGCAGTTGAAGGAAAAATTAGCGATGAGCGACGAATGCGATTTATTACTGAGCAACGCTATCGTCCTTACTATGGATGAAGAGCTCCATACGTACGAGCCTGGAGCAGTTGCTATTCAAGGCGACCACATCCTGGCTGTCGGACAAGAGAGTGATTTAGTTTCCCGTTTTATGGCTACGCGAGACGATTGACTGCGCCCAAAAAGTGTTGATGCCTGGGCTGGTCAATGCTCACACTCACGTGCCGATGACATTGCTGCGCGGCCTGGCGGACGATTTGCGTCTGGACGTCTGGCTGCTGGGTTACATGATGCCTGTTGAACGCGAATTTGTCTCGCCGGACTTTGTCCGTTTAGGCACCCAGATCGCCTGTGTCGAGCTGATCCGCTCCGGAGTAACCTCCTTTGCAGATATGTATTATTACGAGGAGCACGTCGCTCGCACAACTGCAGAGATTGGCCTGCGAGCGCTCTGTGCTCAGACTGTGCTTAAATTCCCGGCGCCAGATGCTGCCTCCTATGATGAATCCCTGGCTGAAGCGCGTGAATTCATCCTGCGCTGGAAAGACCACCCATTGATCGTGCCCTCCGTCGCGCCTCATGCCCCTTACACCTGCACGGAAGAAATCCTGCGCATGAGCGCTGCCCTGGCAGTGGAGTTCGATGTCCCGCTGCATACCCACCTGGCTGAGACCGCGGTCGAAGTCGAAAATATGCGTAAAGAGCACGGAATGCCGGTTATCCCTTATGTAAAAAAACAGCATCTTTTCGAAGCGAAAGTATTAGCCGCCCACTGCGTCCATGTCGATGATGGCGAGCTGCATACTCTTTTGCATAATGGAGCTGGCGTAGCCCATAACCCCTCTTCCAATCTCAAGCTGGCCTCTGGCTTCGCTCCGGTCACCCGCATGATCGAGCTGGGTCTCAATGTTGGCATTGGCACCGATGGACCCGCCTCTAACAACGACCTGGATATGTTCGAGGAAATTCGTCTGGCTGCGTTTGTAGCCAAAAGTGCCAGCGGCAACCCGACGGCGATTCCTGCCCAAACCGCATTAACCATGGCTACCCGCCTCGGCGCGCAAGCCATGCATATGGGGCATCTGACTGGATCGCTGCAGCCCGGCAAACGCGCCGACTTGATCCTGGTCAACCTGGACTCGCTGCACAATACCCCGCGGTTTCGCCGGAACTCGACTGGCGTGTATGCCCAGCTGGTGTATGCCGGTAAATCCACTGACGTTACTGATGTGATGGTAAACGGCAAATTCCTGATGCGGGACCGGGAGCTGACCACTATCGATGAGATTGAGCTGCACAATCAGGCGCAAGCGTATGCCCGCCGGATCGATATCTTCTTAATCCAGCGTGAGCAGTCGCTGCTTTCGAAATTGATCGCTATCGGCGGCGCCTTGCAAGAGGAAAGCTTCGAAGTACAGGCAAAGGTCAGCCTGGATGACCCCGCCCCTGTTTTGGAAACGCTGAACGAGCCTGAGATCGAAATCTTGTACAGCCGCCATTATCATGAGTATGACAGCTATTTCATCTTTGCCGACCCAGAGCAGGGATACCTGCGCTACCGTGAGGATGAATTCTTGGACGAAAGCGGGGGGATCAGCAAAGTCCGCTACCGCCTGACCTTGATTGGACCCGCCCGGGAAAGGCAATTCCCTTCCGACGTCCTGCTCTCCCGCAGCCGCTACCTGGCTCCGGCGACCAATAGCCAGCGATTCTATAAGGAATATTTCAAGCCGGCGGAAGAAATCAATATCGAAAAGGATCGCTTGCGCTGGCGGATCCTGTATCATGGGATTGAGTTCTATATCAACCTCGATCGGGTCATTCATCCGGACCTCGGCTATTTCCTGGAAGTGAAAACGCGCACCTGGAGCCGCCGGGATGCGGAGAATAAGGCTGCATTGACGCCTGAATTGATCCAATTTCTAGGCGCATCTCCCGAAAAGACTGTCAATCACGATTATTTAGAGCTGGTACGGATGGATCAGGCTGGATAGCTGGACGATCATCTTATTTCATATATGGATAGCCGCCTTGATTCCGCCGTTCAAATCAGTGTAGGGGCTGCTGAGTTACTCTGTCATTATTTTCATAACGTAAAGCTCGACCCAGGTTATAAGGCCGATGACTTCTCTCGTCACCGAGGCCGATCTGGCTGCCGACCGTTTCCTGGTCGAGCAGATCTCATCCCTGGATCCAGGCGCGTTCATCCTGAGCGAAGAGCTGAATACCCATTACCCGCTGGAGGCGGGCGAATCCCCTGCAAGCACCTGGGTGATCGATCCTCTGGATGGCACAACTAATTTCAGCCTTGGACTCCGCTATTGGGGGGTGCTGATTGCTCACCTCGCAGGCGGTCGACCGGACCTCGCAGTGCTCAATTTTCCCATGCTGGATGAGCTTTACACAGCCCAACGCGGTCAAGGAGCACAGCTGAACGGCAAGCCGATCCACGTCGAGCCGCCGGACCCCCAACAGAAGTCTTCGTTCTTCAGCTGCTGCTCTCGCACCTTCCAGCGGTACGAGGTGCGTGTACCCTACAAACTGCGCGTGTTAGGGTCTACCGGATATTCCCTGTGCAGCCTCGCTCGCGGAATTTCCCTGGTCGCTTTTGATGCCAGTCCCAAGATCTGGGACCTCGCCGGGGGATGGTTGCTGGTCGAGGAGGCCGGGGGAGCGATAGAGGCATTTAACGGTGCAGCTCCTTTTCCACTCCTTCCAGGGCAAGACTATGCCAGCCTTGATCTGCCTTTCCTGGCAGCTGCCACCCCAGCCCTGCTCGCCAAATCCCGGGGCAAGATCCTGCCCCGCCCTAAGCCTTAACATGATTGATAACTGCTATACACTTTTTTTCATTTGCAGATTAGACTGTTGGTGGCTATAATAATTGCTTAAGCAACGAGCGAGAGAAGGATTAATGAAGTTGCCCGACCGCGCTTGTTTTGGCGTCTAAATGGGAGTGGAATCGTTTGGAAACCCATCGTATTACTCAGAGTTTGGATAACGACCAGGAGCCAGGGGCTCAGCTCCAACCCGGCGCGAAATCTGCAAGAACGCTATCTGATCCAGGGCGTGATCGGCGTTGGCGGCATGGGCGCTGTCTACCGGGCACGCGATTTACACTTTCCCAATGTGGTCAAGCTCGTCGCGATCAAAGAGATGTTCAACCAGGCTCGCGATCCGGTTGTACGGAAGACGATCGTCCGCAATTTCGAGCGAGAAGCTAACCTGCTGGCAACCCTCGACCATCGCGCCATCCCACGCATCTACGATTATTTCACGATCAATGAACGATCTTACCTCGTCCTTGAGCATATTGCAGGTAAAGACCTGGAAGCATTGATCAATGACACCGAGGATTTCGTCCTCGAAGACCGCGTGATCGCCTGGGGGTTAGAGCTGTGCGATGTGCTGTCTTACCTGCATAATCATAAGCCCGAGCCAATTGTGTTTCGGGACATGAAACCGTCCAACGTCATGATCACTCCCCAGGACCACGTCGTGCTGGTGGATTTTGGGATCGCCCGCACTTTCCAAACCGGTCAAAAAGGCACGATGATCGGGACGGAAGGCTACTCGCCGCCGGAGCAGTACCGCGGTGAAGCTACCCCACTGGCGGATATTTACGCCCTGGGTGCTACCCTTCACCATGTCCTCACCCGCCGCGATCCTCGCCTCGAGCCGCCGTTCTCATTCAGCGAGCGCCCGGTGCGCATGCTCAATCCGAATGTCACCACCGAGCTTGAAACCGTTGTAATGACCGCCTTGCAATACAACCCGGGTGATCGCTACCAGAGCGCATCCGATATGAAAGAAGCCCTGATGGGCGTCGCCCGTAAAACCGGCCTGCTGCCAATGATCTCCATTGCGACCGGGATGCCCGGCAGCAGCCCGAATTCCTCCAAACCCAACTGGGTATTCGAGTGCGAAGATGAGATCCGCGGTTCCCCGTGTTTGAATGACGGCATACTCTTCGCGGGCTCGTACGATAACAATTTATACGCAATCAATGCGGAATCCGGGAAATTTATGTGGAAATTCCCTTCCGAAGCGGGGATCGTCAGCAAGCCGGCAGTATATGAAAATTCTGTATTTTTTGGCTCTGAAGACAACCGTTTGTATGCTGTTTCCCTGGCTACTCGGAAACAAATCTGGAATTATTTTACGTATGCGCCCGTGCGCTCGTCTCCATATATCGCTGAGGGACACGTCTTTATCGGCTCGGATGACGCTTCATTGCACGCGGTCAACGCAGTTTCTGGAAGGCGCGCCTGGAGCGTTGACGCTGGCGCACCGGTTCGTTCCACACCCCTGGTCTCTGGGGATGCCGTCTACTTCGGAGCGGAAAGCGGTGACTTTTATTGCCTGGATTTCACCGGCCATATCAAATGGCGGTTTAAGTCTCGCCGGGCGATCACCGGTTCTCCGGTGATCAACATGGGGGTTGTGTATTTCGGCTCGGTGGATACGACCCTTTACGCCCTCGACGCTAAAACCGGATGGACAATCTGGCGTTTCCGGCTGAATAAACCTACCATTTCCACCCCTGTTATCGTCGATCGTTATATCTTTACCGGCTGCATCGATGGAAATATTTACTGCATCGATACAAACTCAGCCAAGGAAATGTGGCGTTATACGACAGACCATCAGGTTACAGGCTCACCGGTAATCTACAAGGACTCATTGTACTGCGGCTCTGTAGATGGTCGCCTGTACTGCCTGGAATACCGCACTGGCCGCCTTCGCTGGAAGTTTCAGACTCAAGGACCGATCACAAGCACACCAGTTGCGAACAACGATACTATTTACGTTACCTCCACTGACCGTCATATTTACGCACTTATGGCGTAGGGTGTGCTGGAATATTAAGAGAGGATCTCCTGATGTCGACAATCTTCCACCGCCTGTTCGGTAAGAAAAACACCAAGCCGCTGCCACAGCCAGCGGGGGAGATATCCGGACAGGAACAAACCGTTCCGAAACCCGTTCCCAACCTGCCCGCCTGGAATTTGGACCCGCCTCAATTTTTATACGGCTGCGCCCAATCGGTCGGAAAGCTGCGCAGCCATAATGAAGACGCAGTCCTCTCATTTTCATCGAGCACGAACTCTGACACGAACAATATGCCGTTCGGTTTATTCGTGGTCGCGGATGGCATGGGCGGACATCAGAATGGAGAGATGGCAAGCTCGCTCGCGGTCCGCGCAGTTGGCAGTTATACCCTTGGAAAGCTGTGCGACCCGATCTTCGGTCCCGTCCCGACTGCTCCAGCAGAAAGCATCCAGGAGATCATCAGTGCAGGCGTCCTGGAGGCGCATCATATGATCGTCAAAGAGGTCCAGGGCGGAGGGACAACTCTGACCGCCGCTTTGATCCGCGGCGATCAATTGACCATCGCCCATGTCGGCGACAGCCGGGCGTATTCCGTGACCGCGGATGGCGTCATGCAGCTGTTAACCCGCGACCATTCGCTCGTCAAACGCTTGGTTGAGTTGGGACAGATCACCGAACAAGAAGCTTCTTATCATCCTCAAAGAAATGTCCTTTATCGCGCCCTCGGGCAGGGTGAGACCCTTGAGCCGGATATCAGCACCTTGCCTGCGCCAAAAGGCGGTTATTTAATGATCTGCTCGGACGGCTTATGGGGAGTCGTTCCTGAGGAGGTTATCTCCTATACAATTATGAATGCCCCTCACCCGCAAATTGCCTGCAATCAAATGGTAGATGCTGCTAACCAGGCTGGCGGTCCGGATAATATCTCGGTTATTTTGGTGCGCGTCCCTGACGGTTAGAATTAATGGAGCCCGGATCGAATTACTATGCACTTTTGGATCTTTTACCGGATGCCTCGCCGGATGAAATCCGGCGTGCATACCACGAAGCGGCTCGCCGGCTCCACCCCGACGTAAGTGAAAGCCCGAATGCAATCGAAATCTTCCTGGAGGTCCAAAAAGCCTATGAAGTGCTTACGGATCCCCAGAAACGAACTGCCTATGATTCTCAGTTTTCCCCCCGAGACCTTCGAGCATCTGAAGCGCTACTCTGCAGAGCTCACCTCACCGCACCTGCATTTTGGCGTGCAGTATTCGCGCACACAGCTTTCCAAAATTGAAACTGAACAGCTTCTGTATGTCTTAATGGAGCTTAGTCCCATCGCCCCAAAAGGGACCAACACTGCTCCACCCTTGAATGTCTGTCTGGTTTTAGACCGGTCCACCTCCATGCAAGGGGAACGGATGGATACCGTAAAGGCGACAGCTATTGAATTGATGCGTCAGATGCGCCCGGAGGATATTCTGTCCATCGTGGTCTTTGGCGATCGGTCAGAAATCTTGCTCCCTGCCCTAAAGCACACGGACCGCGAGGAAGCCGCAACGCGAATCCGTATGCTGCGCCCGGGAGGCGGGACTGAGATCTTTCGCGGGCTCGAATCCGCATATATGGAAGTCCACCGCAACCTTACGAACAAACGCATCAACCACATTATTTTGATCACTGATGGGCGAACGTATGGAGACGAGAATGACTGCTTGAATGTAGCCCAGGCAGCCTCTGGGCGGGGAATCCGGATCAGCAGCCTGGGGATTGGCGAAGAATGGAACGATGAGTTCCTGGACAAACTTGCTGCTCGGACCGGAGGCCATACGGTATATGTCTCCCAGGCAGGAGACTTGAAAGATTTTCTTCAAGGCATTTTCCGTGATTACGGTAATATCTTTGGTGAGCAGGCATCTCTCGATATTAAATTAGCAGAGGGGGTAAGCCTGGGTTATATCTATCGCCTCCAGCCCGATTCGGCTCCGTTGGCGCTCGAGTTGCCGGTCAAGCTCGGCAGCTTGCCAGCGAATGGAAAGCTTTCCTTGCTGGCAGAATTTACAATTGGACCCCTTTCAAAACGCGCCTACCAGCTTCCAATCCTTTCCGGGAGCCTCCAGATCCAATTGCCTGCATTAGACGAGCCAACCCAAACGCTGCCGGTCAATTTATCCCGACCGGTAAATAATGTGGGTAAACCGGAACTGCCGCCGACGGATATCGTACAGGCGCTTTCCTATATCACCCTGTACCGGATGCAGGAGCAAGCCATCCAGGAAGTCTCCGAGGGGAACTATGCTGCCGCAGGGCAGCACTTACAAAAACTGGCGACCCAGTTATTTGCCCGGGGTGAGAACGATCTTGCCCAAACCGCATTGATGGAAGCGGAACGGATCCGCCATACCCAGTCGCTCAGTCTCGAAGGGGCAAAGCAGATCAAGTACGGTACTCGCTCGTTATTATTACCCCCACTCGTCAGGTATGGAAAGACATGATCGCAAAATGCCCAAATTGCCGGCATACTGAGCCGCTCGGGGCAATTTTTTGTCGCGAATGCGGCGCCCAGCTAGTTTATAATGAAGATGGTGATATCGTCAAGACCGAAAATGAGCTGCCCCTCACCCAAACCGGGCATCCCAAAAAACCAACGCAAGAGTCCCATGATTTCGCGGCTGAGCTGCAAAGCCGGCTCGCCCTCATCGTCCTGGAGACGAAGAAAATCCTCCCCCTGGAGGAGCAAGAAGAGATTACTTTGGGGCGGGCGGGGAACGACCAGCCTATCATACCGGATATTGACTTGACTCCCCACCGGGGCTATGAAGCTGGAGTTTCTCGCCTGCATGCCTCAATTAAAATGAATAATATGAATTTCTCGCTCATCGACCTGGGGTCGGCTAACGGGACTCTGCTCAATGGCAAGAAAATCCCGCCCAATGAACCGCAGCGTATTAAAAGTGAGGATATCATCACCTTGGGGAAGCTTAAGCTGCAATTTTTGATACAATCCACCCCAGCTTGATGATTTGGAGGCTATTTTGCCGTTCACAGTGATTATCCACGTTCTAAACGAAGAACCTGTAGTAGGTGAGATCGAAGAGCTGCCTACGGCAGGAGATACAATGGTGGCAGTCCGCAACCCGCGCAAGATGGATGGCAAAGATCTCCACTACCTGGCTGACAAAGTTGTCACAGTCTACTGGCCGGTAAGTCGCCTGAATTTCTTGGAAATAATCTCGGGCCGGGAAGAAGAAGAGATCATCGGCTTTGTCCGCGAGTGATCTTATGGCTGATGCGAGCATGCGCGATCGCCGGATTCTGGTCGTGGACGACGAAGAGCGCATGGTTCGTTTCATCCGTCTCAACCTCGAGCACGATGGTTTTCAGGTTACTGAAGCTCACAACGGCTCGCAAGCCATCAACCAGGTGCGTAGCTCCTTGCCGGACCTGGTGCTCTTAGACGTGATGCTGCCGGATATAGATGGTTTTGAGGTGTTGCGCATCATCCGGGAAGTGAGTAAAGTCCCGGTCATTATGCTGACCGCCAAGGGGGAAGAAGATGACCGGATCCGTGGATTAGAACTGGGGGCAGACGACTATATCACCAAACCGTTCAGCCCCCGCGAGCTGGTCAGCAGGGTCCGGGCGGTTCTGCGTCGCACCGAGTCGGTCGGCAGCTCGCCCCATGGGATCATCGAGGTCGATGACCGGCTAAAGCTCGATTTTGACCGCCGTGAGATCTGGGTGGATGGAAAGCTGGTCCAGCTCCGCCCCACGGAGTATCGTTTGCTCTACCATCTGGTCCAGAATGCAGGCTGGGTGCTGACGAGCGATCAAATTCTTTCGAAAGTCTGGGGATACGAATACCGGGATGAACCCCATTATGTGCGCCTGTATATTAATTACTTGCGCAAGAAGCTGGAAAAAGATCCAGCCAACCCAAAATACATCCTTACCGAGCGCGGCGTAGGTTACCGTTTTGTAGATTTCCGCCGCCAGAAGCTGAACGAGACGAGTTAGACCGCGAATTTTACAACAAATTCTCCATAAGTGTGCTGCAGGCTTGCCAGTCTGCTATAAATCAGATATACTCACCCTACTAAGGATCAATATATGGGTGTTAAACAGCGCATTCTACTGGTAGACGATCATGAAGTTGTGCGCCTGGGATTAAAGGCATTATTAGAACGACACCCGAATTTCGAAGTTGTAGCGGAAGCCAGTACTGCCCGTGAAGCCGTCGACCGGGTCGCCTCCCTGAGCCCGGATATCGTGGTAATGGATATCCGCCTCCCCGGAGGCTCCGGGATTGAAGCCTGCGAAGAGATCGTTGAAAAATATCCCGCATCGAAGGTCATCATGCTCACCTCTTATGCCGAGGATGAGATGCTTTTTTCTGCTATCCGCGCAGGCGCTGCCGGATACGTGCTCAAGCAGATCGGTGGTGAAGACCTGGTGCGGGCAATCGAAGCGGTTGGGCGGGGTGAAGCTTTACTAGACCCGGCTGTCACTCAGCGCATCTTCCAGGAAGTGCGTAAAGCAGCTAAAGAAGAGGAAGCATCGGCTTTTTCAGCGCTCACTCAGCAGGAAAAGCACGTCTTGTTGCTCGTCTCCGAAGGTAGAACCAATCGTGAAATCGCCAAAGCCCTTTTCCTCGGTGAGGGCACTGTGCGCAATTACGTCAGCAGCATCCTCTCCAAATTAGGTGTTAGCAATCGCGCCGAGGCCGCTGCCTACGCAGTTGAACATAATCTTCGGGATTACCTGTAAATCTTTCTCCCCACAGATCTATACGCTCCCCCGGCAAACCGGGCAGGGGCACAGTTTCCGCAGATAAACCCAGTTATAAATCCCATAATGGTGACCATCTTCCCACTCCAGGGTGATTGCATACGATCCGACACCCTCGATATTCCTTATGCGCGTGGCAGGAGTATCCTCGAGCGGGAGATCGAACACTTCGGCGTCCAGGTCTGAGCCCATTTTTTCGTGCCCTCCCCGGCACTCAGCACAAGGGCAGGCATTGCGCAGTAAGGTAAATGAATAGATGCTGGTGTGCCCATCGTTCCAGGAGATTGTCAGCTCTGCGCTGTTTCGGTCAGCGGTGATGCCTGTCGGTCTGATGGATGCCATTGATACCTCATAAATTTATATCAGGGATTCTGGACGGTCGTTAAGAAATTTGCTACAGCCCAACCGTTGCGTTTCGGGTCACTCGTGCTCACCAGGTACCACCAGGAATAGCCGTTCTTCTCCTGTGGACCATCCTTGATCTCAAAATATTCCCCCTCGCTCCCAAGGAACAGGATCTGAGCATCCAGTCCGGCTTGGGAGCGCACCCGCAAGCCCTCTCCCCCGGTTCCGGTGACTTGAACTATCTGACCGGCTGCCAGACCCACCCCAGGCTGCCCGGAAGGCGCTTGTGGAGTGCCGCTGCTGGGTGGAACGGTTTGCGTTGGGGGTAATGGGGTTGCGGTAGGCGCTTGAATGACCAAAAACATCACGGTTGCCGGGCCGGATGCGGTGCGGGGTGGGCGTGCATATGCCAAAATCCCCACCGTGATTGCGAACATTATCAGGCCGAGTAAAATAGCGCCGAGAATCACCCAGGGTTTTAACAATCTGAATATCCAGGGAACTCTATCCACACCATTCAATAAATCCAATCTTCTGCCTGGCAATTACCCCTCAGGCTGGCACCAAAAAGAATGCCAGCGCCAGGATGGCGTAGATGATTAGGAGCTCGATCCCCTCCAACCAGTTCGATTCTCCATCAAACGAGACCAATGCTGAAATGCCGACTCCGGCGACCAGAGCCAGCCACTCGAACTGGTTGAAAACCAGGGTCAGCGGATGCTTCATCAACAAGCTGACAAATACCAGGATGGGAGCGACGAAAAGTGCAATTTGCAGGCTGGACGAAACAGCAATTTCCACGCTCAAATCCATCTGATTGCGAATTGCCGTATTGACTGCTACCAGGTGTTCCGCGGCGTTGCCGATAATCGGGATCAAAATGACGCCTAAAAAGAATTCCGATACGCCCAGCCTCAAGACTACTGGCTCAACCGCGCCCACCAGGAGCTCGCTCATGATCACTACCCCGAGCGTCGCGAAAACCAGCACGAGAATTGCGCCGCGTCGCGACCACCGGGCGGAATAGTTTTGCTCGCCGGCTTCACTCGAGGAAATGATGGGTTTCTCCACCATCACCTCCAGCGAGGGATCACCCACGCGGAAGTTATACAGGAGCGTCAACCCATAGAGAACGATCATCGCCCCTGCGACGCCCAGACTGAATACCTCGACTTTCAGGCTCCCTTCAGCGCCTATGGATGAGCTGAGCAAGGATGGGATGAGCAATGCCACCACTGCCAGCACCAGCAAGACCGCATTGCGCATGGCGGGCTCGCGTTGGAACCGTTGAATTCCATTTTTCATGCCGCCTAACAGCATCGCCATACCCAGCACTAACAGCAGGTTCCCCAGGATCGATCCGGTAATCGAAGCCTTTACCAGGTCGATCAAACCTTCTCTTATCGCAATAATTGTAATAATCAATTCGGCTGCATTCCCCAAGGTTGCATTCAGCAGCGCACCCACCCGGGGACCGGTATAGGCTGCCAGCGACTCGGTTGCGACACCAATGAACCGCGCCATCGGAACAATCGCCAGGGCAGAGAAGATAAACACCCAGGTCTCTCCCCAATGCGAGAAATAAGCCAGCAAAGCCAGCAGTCCGCTGAAAAGAAGGAGGTTGATGGGTTGAGCTCGGAAGAAATTAATTATTTTCACTCAATCAGCAGCTATGTTCAAAAATCTGGGACCTTACTCAGACCTTACAATGTCTCATTTTACTTGAAAATCCACTTTAGAAATTCCACACAAACCCCTTATTTAATCCCTGGTAAAATTCTTCCCGTGAGCACTGGAAGTGCAAGTCCAATCACCCTGAATAATCGCTACCAGCTCGACGAACGCATTGGAGCAGGTGGAATGGCGATGGTCTTTCGGGCGAAAGACCTGATGCTGGAGCGGACGGTAGCGATCAAGCTGTTGCGCACAGACTACTCGCGCGATGATGCCTTTCGTGAGCGCTTCCGGCAGGAGGCGAAAGCCGCGGCCAGCCTGAGCCACCCCAATATTGTCACTGTTTATGACTTTGGATTGGATTCTGACCGGCTTTACCTGATCATGGAGTTTGTCCCGGGGACAGACCTCAAATCTCTCATCCAGCAGAATGGCCGGTTCTCCATCGAATCCGGACTATCCTTAATGGTGCAGGCCTGTGCCGGCATCGGTTATGCGCACCGCGCCGGTCTCGTGCACTGTGATATCAAACCGCAGAATCTGCTGGTCACGCCAGACAACCGCATGAAAGTGTTGGACTTTGGCATCGCCCGCGCCCTGGCCTCGATCTCCCCTGAGGAGCAGGCAGAGGTAGTCTGGGGCTCCCCGCAGTATTTCTCCCCGGAACAGGCCGCTGGTTTTGCTCCCTCGCCTGCCTCAGATATTTATTCCCTGGGTGTGGTCATGTATGAAATGCTGACCGGCAGGCTGCCATTTCTGGCATCCACCCCAGAAGACCTGGCGCGCGCCCACCGGGATGATCTCGTCCCCTCCCCCCGGCGGTTCAATCCGAATATTCCCCCCGAGCTGGAACAAGCCATGCTCAAAGTCCTTTCAAAAGAACCGGCAGCGCGCTATCGGGCGGCAGATCAGTTCGGTCGTGTCCTGGTGACCATCGCTGAGCAATACGCCATTCCACTCGCAATCGGTCCGATCCATCCTGCCAGCGAGGCTGCCCCGGACGCCGCTCCAACCAGAGCCAACCCCGGAGCGTATTACCCTCCGGCGCCCGTAGCTTACCCGCCCGCTGCTCCTCCCGCCCCTCTCCCTGCCAGCGCATTACGTCCGCCGGCGAGTCCGCTGGATTTGGATTGGGTGACCTGGGTGCTGCTCCTCGTCGCAATCCTGGCAGTTGGGGGCTTGATTCCATTCTGTTTGTGGGTTTACACGATCCTGAATCCGCCAATCTGAGCCAGGCAGGTTAAACTATACCAGCCACCCTTGCACGATTGGTTGCCCCCGGTTATTATTTCACTCAGTTCGATTAAAAATGAAAATCGCGGCAACAGCCGTGATTTTCGCCACCTGGGAGGATACTATACGGAAATTAAACGGTCTTTACCAGAGTGCGAATGCACTTCGCACACAGTACTTTCCGCACCTTACGCCCATCTTCGTATACCGTAATGGTTTGCAGATTAGGGCGAAACGTCCGCGGTGTAGATTTCTTTGACCAGGGACGATTGCGACCGAAAGTCGTAGTTTTTCCACAATGTGCACACTTAGCCATTTCGTAAATCCTTCCTGATGCTTCTTGCCGGGGAGCTGCCGGTTAAGCCCGGTTTAGAGCCGGAATAGTTTACCACAGATTAAACTGAAATTCAAATGAAATCGACTAGAATAGCCAGACAATATACCAGCGAGGCAAAGAATGAGTGAGGCAAATCCTAGTTTTGGAAAAATCTTCATCTCTCACCAGGCAATCGCCCGGATTGCATACCATGCCGCCTTGCAATCCTATGGGATCGTCGGCATGGTGGATAAGAACCTGGTGAATGGCATTACCCGCACCATCACCCACGACCCGACGCGCGGGATCGAAGTGCATAACGACGAGCAGGGGATCACCATCGATTTATATATTGTCATCGAATATGGCACACGCATCATGTCGGTGACCAGCAGTGTAGTCAATACAGTCCGCTTCAGCGTTGAAAAAGCGCTAGGCATGCCAGTCGCTCAAATAAACGTGCACGTTAACGGGTTAAGGGTTAGCGACCTGGATTGATGCTGATCAAGCCAGGGAAAGACTTATGGATAGAACTACGCAGCCCGATTAAGGAGCCAGCTTAATGTTGCAGGCAAAAATAGATAATCCAGGTAGTGGGTTCCGCCAGCTGCCAATCGATGGTCAGGTGCTAAAAAAACTCGTCGAAGCCAGCCTGATTTGGCTGCGCACGAACCAGCAGATTGTTAATTCCTTGAATGTATTTCCGGTGCCTGATGGAGATACTGGCACCAATATGGTGCTGACAATGCAGTCAGCTTACGATGAGATTGCTAGCTCAAGCGAGCTGAATATCGGAGGGATGGTACACAGCATTGCACACGGGGCATTAATGGGCGCACGCGGCAATTCGGGGGTCATTTTATCCCAGCTCTGGCGTGGATTTGCACGCGCCCTGGATTCGCAGGAGACGATCGATGCTTCCAGCCTGGTAGCTGCCCTGGCAATGGGGCGGGATACTGCCTATAAGGGTGTTGTCCGCCCGGTCGAAGGCACCATCCTGACGGTTGCCAAAGACATCGCCCTGGCGGCTGAAGAGGCGCTCGAAACGACTGACGATCCGTATGAGATCCTGGAGAGCGTGGTGAGCGCCGCAGATCGTTCTGTCCAGAGGACGCCGGAGCTTTTGCCAGTTCTAAAAGATGCCGGCGTGGTGGACGCGGGCGGGAAAGGTTTATTTTTCCTGTTTGAAGGAATGCTGCGCCACGCTCATGGGCTGCCGCTGGACAATATCATCCTGGCAGTGCAGCCTATCTCAGCTCTCCAGATCGACAGTGCGCTGGAGAAGATCGAACCCGGGCAGGACGTCGAATGGGTCATCGATTTCCGACCCACAAACACTTTAGACCTCGCTAATTTTTATTCTACGCTGGAAGGCATGGGTACCTCCATCCAGGTAGGGGAAGGAGATGGGATATACCGCATGCACATTCACGTCCCATCCCATAAATTTTATGAGCCCCTCCAGTATACGAGCTCAATTGGAACGGTCACCAAGGCTGCCATGGAAAACCTGGTTGAGCAGTTCCCAAACAACCAGCAAAAATGTGGAGGAAACGGCGAGATTACGATCGAGCCCATTGTGCCAGACCAGATCGCAGTCGTTTCGGTCGTCTCGGGAATAGGATTGGCGCGCATTTTCGTCTCGTTAGGCGCAGCTGCTATTATTGAGGGCGGGCAAACGATGAATCCCAGCACGCAACAGATCCTCCTCGCCTGCGAAAGCCTTCCCACGAATAAAATCATCTTACTGCCGAACAACAAAAATATATTCCTGGCGGCTAAAGCAGCCGCAAAGCAAAGTAAAAAACGAGTTGCCGTCGTTCCTACCCGCTCCATCCCCCAGGGTATCGCCGCGATGGTGCGCCTGGTTCCCACCGGCGACCTAAAAGCCGTGGCAAAAGATATGACTAAAGCGCTCGGCGAAATTCAGACCGGTGAGGTCACTCGGGCTACCCGCTCAGCGGTAATTAATAAGGTGCGGGTGGAGGAAGGTCAGGTCATCGCCCTGCTGGATGACCGGCTGGTCGTTGCCGCTCCCAGCCTTGAAGAGGCTTGTTTGGGTCTTTTGAAAGCTGCGCACGCCAACGAATACGAGCTTATCACTTTCTTTTACGGCGAAGGCGTTACCCCGGGCATGGTCGCCGAGGTGGAAAATCAGGTCCGTATCGCATACCCCGCACAGGAAATTGAAATAAAAGAGGGCTGCCAGCCGCATTACATGTTTTTTGTCTCTATCGAGTAGCGCTCCGGATTTGTCCCTTCTCCGAACTTCCTGCAGGTACGGATAAACCCCCTGATGACTGTTGCCATTGTTACCGATAGTACTTCGGACGTACCTGCTGATCTGGCTCAGAAATACAAAATTTCTATCGTCGCAAATTTCCTGATGATTGGCGATAAAAGCTACCAGGACGGAATCGACATCACTCGCGAGCAATTCTACGCCCTCCTGCCCACCTTGGCTTCTCCTCCCACAACCGCTTCTCCTTCGCCCGCCTTTTACGAACAGCTGTACCGCCGCCTCTTCGAGCAAGGCTACAGCGATATTATTTCGATCCACCCTCCGAGCTATATGAGCGCGATCTACAATACCGCCAGCCTGGGGGCAAAGGAGTTCGGAGAACGGGTGCATCTGTTCGATAGCGAGCAGCTCAGCCTGGGGAGCGGGTTCCAGGTTCTGGCAGCGGCGGAGGTGGCGCTCCAAGGTATTGCAGTTGAATCGATCATCGAGCTTCTGGTCAGCCTACGCTTGCGCGCCAGGGTGTTTGCCATGCTGGATACATTGGAGTACGTCCGGCGCAGTGGTCGTGTTTCCTGGGCGCGTACCCAGCTGGGGAATCTCCTGCAGATCAAACCTTTCATTGAGGTGCGCATGGGACAGATCATTCGCCAGGGAGACGCCCGCACGCGCCGGAAAGGGATCGAGCGATTGAAGGAGTTTCTGCTCGGTCTCGGTCCCCTGGAACGGCTGGCAGTCATGCACACGAATGCAGAACGGGATGCCCGCGAATTCCTGGGCTCCCTGCAAACCTCTATACCGCCCGACCCATTGCTGGTGAACGTTACCCCGATTATTGGCACGCATGTTGGTCCCAACGGATTGGGCTTTGCTGCGATCATAAAACCGGAAGCATAAATGCTCGCAATCTCTCGAGTGTATGAGAGAATCTCTCATTACTGGTCTCAAAGCGGCATAATGTACTGGTAAAATACCTGTCGATGAAGCCATCCATTCAAAAACTCCAAAAGTTCCTGAAGTTAGAAGCAGAACGCGGGTATGACAATCGGGCGGTAGTTGGTGGGCTGGATAAGATCATCGATCTATGGGAAAGTGAGGCGCGCGCCGATGAGGTCCCAGAAGATCTAATCCAGGCGGTGACCCTGCGCCTGCGCGACTATCCCAATCTCTCTCCGACCTCACGCGCGGAAGCATTGGAAGGTTTGTGGCGGCGGATCAACCGTGAATTTAACCTCCCCGATTCCGGGTTGCCACACGCTAAGCCTGCCGCTCCTCAAACCGCACCCAAACCCCACCCGGTCACAGCCGAGCCCGAGGCAAGTCCGGTCACGATCACTGCGCCGGAACCCGATTCCCCTCGATTAGAACCGGTTATGGATGCTACGGGAGAGATGCAGCCTGATGGCTCGACGCCTCAATCTACAGCCTCCGCTCCCATGCCGTCTCCGGTCACTGAGCCTAAAAAAGGGCCAGCCGCTCTTGACGCCTCGGTTACCGTCCTGCATGGAGTTGGACCGCGCCACGGTCATACCCTGGGTCACCTGGGTATCCGGACGTTAGGCGACCTGCTGTATTATTTCCCCCGTCGCTACGATGACTATTCGCGGCTCCTGCCCATCAACCGGCTGCATTACGGCGACGAGGCAACTGTGATTGGTGCGATCCAGAGCGTTGCAGTTCGCCCTGTCCGGAGCGGCAGACAGCAGCTCGTTGAAGCAGTGGTCAATGACGGGACTGCCGCCCTGCGCATCAACTGGTTCAACCAGCCCTGGACTGCAAAACGGCTGCATGGAGGCGCGAACATCGTCCTTTCGGGGAAGCTCGACCAGTACCTGGGGCGGCTGGTGATGAACAACCCGGAATGGGAGCCATTGGAGCAGCAGCAGCTCAACACCAATCGCATCGTCCCGGTTTACCCGCTGACCGCAAATATAACCCAGCGCTGGCTTCGCCGTTTGCTGTATCAAGTCGTTAGTTATTGGGCGCCCCGCTTTCTCGATCCTCTGCCCGAAAATATTCGCAAAGACTCTCGCCTGATGGACTTGAGCACAGCCCTGCTGCAGGTTCACTTCCCTAACTCATGGGACCTGCTCAATGCCGCTCGCCAACGCCTGGCTTTCGACGAGATCTTATTCTTACAATTGGGCGTGCTTCGCCAAAAATACTCCTGGCAATCCCGCTCAGCTCGAAAATTTACGGTGGAAGATTCCTGGCTGCAAGGGCAAGTTGAGCGCCTGCCTTACGTGCTGACAGGCGCCCAGCAGCGTACCTTACAGGACCTGCGCAGTGACCTTGCCTCTGGTCAGCCAATGAACCGGCTGCTCCAGGGCGACGTAGGCTCAGGGAAGACCGTTATGGCGGCATTAGCCATTGCCCTGGTAACCCAAACCGGCGCACAGGCAGCCGTGATGGCTCCGACGAGTATTTTAGCCGAACAGCACTACAAGACGCTGCTCCAGCTGCTTTGCGGTGAGGCTCACAAATTGGAAACCCCGCCCGAAGAGGAAGCTGCCCTCGAATCCACATCAGCCGCGGATCCCGGTCTGAACCTGGATCAGGTCGAGCAGCCTGGCGGAGAGACTAATGACAGCGAGTCCTCTTCAGAAAACGAAGTAGACCTTCAGCCCTCACCACCGGCGGGACCCGTGCTGAGCGAAGAGCAGGTCCGGTTGCTGATCGGCTCCACTCCGGAGGCAGAAAAGGCAGATATACGCTCGGGGCTGGCTTCCGGCTCAATCAAGCTGGTCGTGGGCACCCACGCGCTGCTGGAGGATCCGGTTGGCTTTGCCGACTTGCAGTTAGCGATCATCGACGAGCAGCACCGTTTCGGCGTCCAACAGCGGGCAGCGCTGCGCTCCAAGGGAGAGAATCTCCATTTGTTAGTGATGACTGCGACTCCCATCCCACGCTCCCTGGCATTAACCGTCTATGGAGACCTGGATGTTACAGTCCTGGATGAAATGCCCCCGGGAAGACAGGAAATAGCTACTTACTTGCTGGAGCCACGCGAGAGGGAACGCGCCTACCAGCTGGTGCGGCATCAGGTTGCGCTGGGCCGGCAGGCATTTATAATTTATCCTCTCGTCGCGGAGAGTGAAGCCAGCGAAGCCAAAGCGGCAGTCGAAGAACAGGCGCGCTTGCAGGATCAGATATTCCCGGATTTACGGGTAGGATTGCTGCACGGTCGCTTGCGCCCAGAGGAAAAGGACGATGTGATGGAGCGGTTTCGCAGTGGGGAATATCACGTCCTGGTATCCACTTCAGTGGTCGAGGTCGGTGTGGATATTCCCAACGCCACTCTGATGATCATCGAAGGAGCCAACCGTTTTGGGCTGGCCCAGCTGCACCAGTTCCGGGGGCAAGTGGGCCGCGGCGCGGATAAATCTTACTGCTTGCTGATCCCAGACGCCTCAGAGGCGGTGGAGAATGAACGGCTGAAGGTCATGGTCGAGACGAACGATGGCTTTATCTTAGCCGAAAAAGATTTGCAGCAGCGCGGCCCCGGCCAATTCTTAGGGACGCGCCAATCTGGGTTCAATGAGCTCCGTATGGCCAGCCTTACCGATGTACAGCTCATCGAGAAAGCCCGCCGCGTCGCCCAGGCGATTAACCTGGAAGATCCGGAGCTTGCTTCCCCCGAGCACCAGGTGCTTGCCCAATCGTTATCCCGGTTTTGGACCGTCTCCAGCCCGGTTGAGAGCCCGGCAGGCGAGGTATTTCCGGCGGCAGACATCAGCTGAGAGGCGACGCGCTGTGCGACTGGAACCGGACGCCATCTGGCATATAACTTGCTACCACATTGTGTGGTGGATCTGAGAGGTATGAATGGTGCGTGCAGTATTCCCAGGAACGTTTGATCCGATCCACTGCGGGCATGTGGATATCGCCACGCGAGCTGTGCGAATTTTTGATGAGGTAATTGTCGCTGTATACGATCGCCCTCTCAAATCATTACTTTTCCCACCGGAGCAGCGGATGGCCCTGGTACGCCAATCATTCATCGGTGAACCGAAGCTCTCTGTGATCGGCTACAGCGGATTAACCGTCGAGTTATGTCGCTCGATTGGCGCTCAGGTCATCGTTCGCGGCTTGCGTGTTTTTTCTGATTTTGAGTACGAGTTCCGCATGGCGCTCGCCAACCACCGCCTCTCACCCGAGATCGAGGTCATCGCCTTCATTTCTTCCGAGGAGCACACCTTTCTCTCCGGTAGCACGGTGCGGGAAATCGCTTCCCTGGGGGGCAATGTGAGCAGCATGGTCCCTGCGCATGTAGAGGTAGCCCTTAAAGCCCGCTTTGCTGAGCTGGGTGAGGGACAGCAGGTGGTTCCCACTTCCTCACTCCGGGATTAATGCCTGGGTGAAATGCTGGTAGATGGTTGACGAAATGAGAATTTGCGATTAATCTATGTGATTAGCTGAAATAATTTTAACAATTCGAACTATCAATTTCAGCCAATCACTTGATAGTGGATGATTAAATAACCGATCTGATATATTATGCAAGAGGCAGCACGCCAAACCTATCAAGGAGTAATAACCCCTGAAGGTCTTGTTCGAAGAAGGGGAGGAGAAATATGGACATACTACATCTAGTCGACCGCCTGGAAGAATCCCTGAACCAGGGCAGACCGGTCCCATTCACTAAAAATGTCATCGTGGACGAGGACCGGATGCTCGATCTTATCGATCAGATGCGCGTGGCGATTCCCGATGAGGTCAAGAAAGCCCAGCAGATCATCGCGCAGCGTGATCGCATTCTGGCGCAAGCCCAGGAAGAGGCGAACCGCACCCTGGCAATCGCCCGTGAGAAGAGCGAGCAGCTGGTCGAGAGAGATGCCATTGTTCAGGCTGCTCACGTCCGCGCCGAGCAAATTGTGGCGCAGTCGCGCGGCGATATCGACAGCACCCGCCGCGAAGCAGATGAATATGTTATCGAGACGCTGACCTCATTGGAAATGGAACTGGACCGCTATTTGAACCAGGTGCGCAATGGGATCACGAAATTCCGCGAAGATAATCCGGTCGAGCAGCAGCAGGTGACGGTCAATTCAGAAAAATAAGTCGCTTACGCTGAGAAGTTCTGTCTTCTAACTCAAACGAATTAAATCAAGGTATCCTCGGCTGGCGGGCAGCGGACTCCCGCCAGTATTTTGTTAATTTTAAAGGGATGTTCGTTCTTTTCGGACGAACCTGCGCTCGATCAGCCAGTCCACCGCCCAGGGCAGCAGAGAATTTATCCAGATCACCAGCCACATGATCCCCGGGATCACGACCGTGCGCCTGGGGTGCCGCGCCAGCTTCCAGATCGCCAGCGCGACCTGCTCGGAGGTCAGGCGCAATCTGCTGGGAGTCTTGATCCCGGTCTTTCGCCTGTCGCCGGTATGCTGGCTGAATTCGGTCGCCACCGCTCCTGGATAGATCCCCGAGACGCGGATCCCATACACCCCCACCTCTCGGCGCAGCGCTTCGGTAAAGCCGCGCACTCCAAATTTACTGGCTGCATAGATGCTGTAGGTCGGCGTGGCAATCCAGCCCGCCAGGGAAGACATATTGATGATGTGCCCTCTCCCGCGAGCGATCATAGAGGGCAGCACTGCCTGGGTCGTTTCAATCACCCCGATTAAGTTAATCTGTATCTGAGCGTCAATTTTAGCCGCCGGCTCAAGCTCTTCCAGCCAGCCGAACCGCCCAAAACCCGCATTATTGAACAGGATATCGATCTGTCCGAACTGGTCCAGCGCGGCGCTCGCCAGGGCAATAATTTCTTCCCGCCGGGATAGATCGGTAGGGACCACCAGAGCCTCCCCGCCTGCGGAGCGAATCCCTGCTGCGAGCTCCTCCAGGCGCTCGCTTCTGCGTGCCGCCAGCACCACCCGGTAGCCCTGCTGGCCAAATAACCGGGCAGTCGCCGCTCCGATCCCGGCCGAAGCGCCGGTAATCAAAATGACTGGTTTTGCCGACATAGTCTCCACCCACCAGCGAGCAAATGATCTGGATATCTTTAATAACGGTAGCTGGGCATATTATATCTCGGGGAAACCGGTTTGGATTTGGCGCTCAATGCCTTCGGGCGAGATATTCCAGACCTCGTTGGCGAACCCCTGGATGAAATAACGATCGTGGACCACGGCGATTACTGTCCCGGAAAATTGGGCCAGTGCGTGCTCGAAACTGCTGCGAGAGGGGATATCCAGGTGGTTGATCGGCTCGTCGAGCAGCAGGAGGTTGCACCCTTGAATTACCAAAGAGGCCAGCATCAGGCGCGCCCGCTCGCCGTAGGATAGCTGGCTGGCAGGTGTAAACACCTCATCTCCGCTGAACAGGAACTGGTGCAGGAATGTCCGCGCTTCGGTCTCTGGCAGCGGCGCCAGGCTGCGGATCGTGTCCAGCGCATCCAGACTGAGGTCGAGACTCTCTTGCTCCTGGGCCATGTAGCCTATACGCACTCCTGCTCCAAGAGTAACGCTTCCCTCCAGCGGCGCGATCTGCCCGCCGATGGTCTTCAACAGCGTCGTTTTTCCCACCCCGTTCGGTCCTGTAATGACGATCCTCTTCCCATAAATGACCGATTGGTTCAGGTCTCTCAACAAAGCCAAACCGTTGTAACCTACTGTCAGGTGATCCAGATGGAGAACATCCTGACCGCTGCGCATTGCTCCGTTAAATTCGAGCTTCATCTGCCAGCTGAGACCGGGTTTTTCCACCCGGTCCTCGTTTAAGAGTTTTTCCAGGCGCTGCTCGAGGGCTTTCGCCCGGCGGATCGTCCCCAGGCTGCGGTTGGCAAAAAAGCCGCGGGCAAATTTATCGCCGCTATCGGCTTTCCCGCCTTTTTTGAAGCGCGCTTTCGCCCTGACTTCCTGCGCAGCGCGCCGCAAGCGGGCCGCTTCTTCGCGTTGGTCGTTGTATGCCTGCCGCTGGCGCTCCCGCTCGCCTAGTTTTTGCTCCAGATAGGCTGTATAGTTCCCCGCGAAGTGGCGGATCGAGTGAGTCTTTTCGTCCAGCTCCAGTATCCCATCTACGACCTGGTCGAGCAGGGCGCGGTCGTGCGAGACGATGAGTATCCCGGTCTCTCTCAGGGCAGGCGCGCTGACCAGCCAATCTTCCAGCCATTCGAGCATGGTGATATCCAGGTGGTTGGTCGGCTCGTCCAGCAAGAGCAACTTGCGGCTGGGAGCTCAGAAGCCCTGCCAGCGCCAGGCGCGTTTTTTGCCCGCCGCTCAGCGCGCTGACCGGTGATTCGGGGGGTATCTCACCCAGCCCCAGGCCGGCGAGCAGCTCGGTGCTGCTGCGCTCATTGGAATAAATCCATTGGAGCTGCGCCAGGACCCGATCGTACCTTTCTTGAAGCGCAGCTTGCCGCGGGTCCAGCGCCAGGGATTCGGCCAGTATAGCTAGCTCCGCCTCGAGAGATTTAGAGTCTCCCCTGGTGCGAGCCAGGTAGCTGCCCAGGGTTTCAGCCGGCGTTCCCGAAAATCCCTGGGGCAGGTAGCCCAGCCGCAGCGCAGGCGGGGAGTACAGCACTGTCCCTGTATCCGGCTGTTCCACGCCTGCCAGGATGCGCAGCAAGGTTGTCTTTCCGCTGCCATTTGGGCCGATCAACCCAAGCCGCTCCCCGCGGCTCAGGGTAAAGCTGACCTCGCTTAAGATCGTCTCAAAACCGTAGGATTTACAGATATGATGGACTTGCAGCATACCGGTCTGCTCCTGGAAAATAGAAAGCCGAGAGCAGCTGCTCTCGGCTTGAGAATCAAAATACCGTACGACGCTACTCAAAAAACATCAGCTTTAATAGGTGATATCGGTCATTGTGCTGCACTCGTTTCCAGGGTTTATTCTGAGCAGGAATTATACCATCCGGAATTCCGAAACGATGCTGCCTGCCCCCAAGAACCTCGTTTGCATCTCGCTGCGAATAGGGATACAATCAATCCGAGAGCGGAAGCAGCCCTGTGGAGCGGACCCGATGAGCGACACCTTCACTTTTGGGGGAGAAATTGTCTGGCAGCCCGCGCCTGCAGATATCGAGAATGCCAATCTGACCCGCTTCATCCGCCGCTACCATCTAAACGATTTCCCTGACCTCCTGCAGCGCTCCACCAGCGATGTCGCCTGGTTCACCCAGGCAATCCTCGAGTTCCTGGAGATCCAGTTCATCACCCCTCCTGCTGAGATTCTCGACCTCTCTGCTGGCATCGCCTGGCCCCGCTGGTGCCTGGATGGGAAGCTGAACATCGTTGCTAACTGCCTGGATAAATATCTCGGCACGCCGCGCGAGCACCAGACGGCATTGATCTGGGAAGGGGAAGAAGGTCTTGTCCGCCGCATGACTTATGGAGAGCTTTACCGCCAGGTAGGTCAGGCAGCCAATGCCTTGCGTTCCCTGGGATTGGGCAAAGGCGATCCAGTTGGCCTGTTCATGCCAATGGTGCCAGAGATCGTGGTGGCTCTGCTGGCTGTTGCCCGGATTGGCGGGATCATCCTGCCATTGTTCTCCGGCTACGGCGCAGGGGCGGTCCAATCTCGCCTGGCAGATGCCGAGGCGCGCGCGCTTTTTACTGCCGACGGCGCCTACCGGCGCGGGAAAGCCATACCGCTGAAACCGGTCGCAGATGAAGCCGTAAGCGCAGTCAGCTCTGTGGAAAAGGTGATCGTCCTCAATCGCTGCAATTTACCCGTAAGCATGACTCCCGGACGGGACTTTTGGTGGCACGAGCTGGTCCCGCAGCAATCTCCGGACGCCGAATGCGAGCCCACCGCAGCCGAAGACCCGCTGATGATTATTTATACCTCCGGCACCAGCGGAAAGCCAAAGGGCGCTGTCCACACCCACTGCAGCTTTCCAATAAAGGCTTCCCAGGATATGGCATTTGGCACCGACCTGCACCCTGGTGAGGTCATTTACTGGATCACAGATATGGGCTGGATGATGGGACCCTGGCTGGTATTTGGCAGCCTGCTCCTGGGCGGCACGTTCGTGATCTATGACGGCGCCCCGGATTATCCGGAAGTGGACCGCGTTTGGGACCTTGTCGAGCGGCATAAGATCACCTGCCTGGGGCTCTCCCCGACCTTCGTCCGCTCCATCATCCCGGCGGGTATTGAGCCGGTGAAAAAACACGATCTAAGCTCGCTGCGTCTTTTCGCCTCCACCGGCGAGACCTGGAATCCTGATCCCTGGATGTGGCTGTTTGCCGAGGTCGGCGAGAGGCTGCGACCCGTGATCAATTATTCCGGTGGGACAGAGATCTCCGGCGGGATATTGATGGGCAACCCGCTGCTCCCATTGAAACCCTGCTGCATTATCCGCACCCTGCCCGGGTATTGCCGCGGATGTTTACGATGAAGCCGGTAAGCCAGTCCGCAACCAGGTTGGCGAGCTGGTGATCACTGCCCCCTGGATCGGCATGACGCACGGCTTCTGGAAAGACCCGCAGCGCTACCTCGATACCTACTGGTCACGTTGGCCCGGGGTCTGGGTGCACGGCGACTTCGCCGCGATCGACGGGGATGGACTCTGGTATATCCTGGGTCGCTCCGATGATACGATCAAGGTTGCCGGTAAGCGCCTTGGTCCAGCCGAGGTGGAATCCATCATGGTCAGCCATCCGGCTGTTGCTGAAGCGGCTGCGATTGGCGTGCCGGATGAGATCAAAGGGAGCGCCGTCGTAGTCTTCTGCGTGCTCTCTGCAGGGTGCAACGAGTGTGAAGAGCTGCGCGATGAATTGAGCGCAATGCTCATATCCGCCCTTGGGAAACCTCTGGCGCCTAAAGAGGTGATGTTCGTCAAGGACCTGCCCAAAACGCGCAACGCCAAGCTCATGCGCCGTATCATCCGGTCTGCTTACCTGGGGCAAGACCCTGGCGATACGTCTTCGCTGGTGAATCCTGAGGCAGTAGAAGAAATTCGTAGAGCCCATTAGGATTTCAACCGAGAAGAGGAGGGAGGGAAAATGGACTTCGACCTGGTACCCGAACAAAAGATGTGGCAAGAAGCTGTTCACGACTTTGTCAGGCAGGAAGTGAAGCCGCGCGCCCGCGAAGTCGATGAGACTGCCAGCTTTAACTGGGAGGCGGTCCGTAAGATGGGACCCCTGGGCTTATTGGGGATGAACGTTCCCGAGGAGTATGGAGGGGCGGGTATCGACGCTGTTTCAGCAGCGATCGCAATCGAAGAGCTGGGTTGGGGCTGCGGCAGCACGGCGCTGGCGATTGCCGCTCATAACGGATTGGGCTGCGCCCCGGTCAGCCTTTTCGGTTCTCCCCAGCTCAAGGAGCAGTTCCTTCCCCCTGCAGCCAGTGGGGCAGGCATGCTTGCCGCACTGGCGCTGACCGAGCCCGGCGCAGGATCGGACCTGAAGGGCGGCGTCAGCGTGCGCGCCGAGCAGCAGGGTAATGAGTGGGTCATCAACGGCACGAAGATGTGGTGCACCAATGCCTCGATTGCCAGCTTTATCGTCACCCTGGTGCGCAGCGATCCGGGCAGAGGCTCCAATTCGCTCAGCCTGATACTCGTCCCGACCGGTGCTCCCGGCTTGCACATCGGTCCTGCGGAAGAAAAGATGGGCCTCAGAGGCTCGCCCACCCACGCGGTCACCTACGAGGGGGTGCGCGTGCCGGCTGATTATCTGATCGGCGCCCGGGGTGAAGGATTGCGCCAAACCCTGATCGTCCTGGATGGGGGGCGGGTCGGCATCGCCGCATTGTCCGTCGGGTTGGCTCAAGCAGCATTCGAAGAGGCGATTGCTTACGCCAAAGAACGCCAGACATTCGGGCAGCCGATTGCCGAGCATCAGGCGGTCCAATGGATGCTGGCAGATGCCGCCACCCACATCCAAACTGCCCGGCTGATGGTTTACTACGCTGCCTGGCTGAAGTCGCTCGGTCGCGGTTTTTCTAAAGAAGCCTCGATGGCCAAGCTGTTTGCCAGCGAGATGGCTGAGACGGTCTGCCGGAATGCCATCCAGGTGCACGGCGGCTATGGCTACAGCCGGGAATACCCGGTTGAACGCATCTACCGGGACGTCCGTTTAATGTCGATCGGTGAGGGCACGAATGAGATCCAGCGCATGATCATCGCGCGGCACGTCCTGCAGGAAGAGGGCTCCGATGAGGAAAGGAAAATATCCATCAAGGGTTCGCCGCTACCGCAATTTCCTCGTTGAGCATCTTCCATTGGGTCGGAGGCCAATATACCACCTCCGCTTTGCCGATCACATTTTTCAGGGGGACCATCCCCCAGGCGTGCGAATCGGATGAATTGTTGCGGTTGTCGCCCAGCACGAACAGCGAATCGGGCGGCACCGTCCAGGTGCCCACGTAATTCGGCGAGGCGCTGATGTATGGCTCTGCCAGCTGCTCGCCGTTGACGAATACCTGCTTATCTCTTACCTCTACTTCATCTCCGGGTAAGCCAATGACCCGTTTGATGTAGGGCTCGCGCTGCGGGTCCGGTGGATAGTGAAAGATAATCACATCCCCGCGCTGCGGCTCTCCCAGCCGGTAAGCCAGCTTGCTAACGATGACGTAATCCCCGGCGAATAACGTCGGCTGCATGCTGATAAATTCAATGCGGATGCGCGCCGAGATTGCGTTGATGCCCAGGAACAACAGCAGGGCCAGCACGATGGTCTCGGCCATATCGATCAGGTAGCGCCTTGCCCCACCGGTCTCTTCTTCCGGCTCGTCGGGGGCTGGATCAGGCACAATCTCTGCTTGAAAGTTTTCCATTAGTAATTAAAACCTTTACGTCGCTTTCTGCTATTCTATCGCGTTGTGTTCAGTCGGTGACCGCTTTCAGCGCCTGGATCCTCACGCAGCAGCTGTACCGCGTGCGGCAGCGCCGGCAGGATGACCTCCAGGCTCTCCACCGCGCCTTTGACGCTGCCGGGCAAGTTTACGATCAGCGTTCTACCCCGGATGCCTGCTACAGCACGTGAGAGCATGGCATGTGGAGTTACCTGCAGGCTGGCAGCGCGCATCGCCTCCGCCAGGCCAGGAGCAGGGCGCTCGATGACCGCCAGGGTCGCTTCCGGGGTGACGTCGCGCCGGGCGAAGCCGGTCCCTCCGCTGGTGAGGATGATATCGAGTCTATCCTGGTCGGACCAGGCGCGTAATAACTCACTCAGGCTTGCCAGCTCATCCGGCAGGATGGTCTGCGCCTCCACCCGCCAACCCTGCGCCGCCACCCTGCCAGCCAATGCCGGCCCGCTCTCATCGGGGCGCTCGCCGCGCGCAGAACGGTCTGATACCGTCAATATGCCTACCCGGATTTCCGCACCCTGCTCGCCCATGGCGGGTTTCAATTATAAATCCTTTCCATAGGCATAAAGCGGCATGCGCGCCCAGCCGCGCTTTTCGTAAAAACGCATGGCGTTCACATTATCCTGCGTAACCAGTAAGTAGCAGCGTACGCAGCCGCGCCTCCGCAGGCGCTCTTCCACATCGGTCATCAGCTTCTCGCCCACGCCTTTCTGGCGATATTCAGCCTCAACCGCCAGGTGATAAACCGTCCCCCGCCGTCCATCGAAACCGCCGATCACCGTTCCGATGATCCGCTCGTCTGTCTCCGCGATCAGGAACAAATCGGGGTCGCGGGTGAGCTTCTTGGCGATTTCTTCCGCTTCATCCGAGCGGCGGAGCTGGATGCCAGGACCGCACCTCTGCCAGAAGGAATATACCTGGGAATAATCATCCGGGAAGATGAATTCCCGGATGCTGACTTTCCCGTCTGGCAGCGCGGTAGATATTTCACTCATCTTCCAGGTCCAGTAGCTGCTTCCAGGGACCATGCACTCCGTCCTCGGTCACCCCGAAATAGTACCGGTACCCATCCGGAGTGCGTTGGATCAAGTCGTAGCGGGTCTGGTTGCCTTGCGACTGCCGGTTGAGCAAGCCCAGACTTCCCTGCCACTGCATATGGGTCTTAGCGGGATCTGCAGGCAGCTTGTCATAGGCGCTGATCGCGTAATGCCACAGCCGCCGTGCAGAAGTGCGGGTCACATTTTTGACGATATTCCCATTGCGCAAATCGCGCAGCGTGTAATAACGCCCCCCATTTCGCTTTTCGACCGAGACAACTTCAACCCCGGTGCGTGGCGCCAGGTCTCCTTCACTGATCTCCGCCTGCTCGACCAGCGCATGTACGCTTTCTACCTGTCGAGGTTCCTCCACAGGACGCACTTTGCCCTGGCTGCGCAAGACCAGATCCACAATCTCGTCCCGCACTGCCAATCCGGTCTCGGTCTCGGAGCGGACGTAGATCTTATTATCATCGACCGCATATGGAGGGTCTTCGCCGCGCGGCACCAGGACGCGCAATACCTTCTTCCCGCCGATTTCTTGCACGTCGACCGTGACAGGGAGAGGCGGGCTGATCTTGCTGCTGATCTCTTTCTCGAGCGCGCTGATCGCCTGTTCAGGTTCAGGCACGCCGATCACCGGCTTCTTGGGGTCTGCGCTCAGCCCGATATACAGGGTTCCGCCGTTGGTATTCGCCAGGGCGGAGACATCGGCAATGATGGCATAGCGCTGGCCGCCGCGGATCGTCATCCCCTCGTGGAAATCCTGGACAATATTGGGACCTTCTTCCTGCGCCGCTTGAATGAAATCGAAGGCCGGCTCTGCTTTCGCATGGCTGGGTCGGGTGCGGGCAAAATCGTTGCTCAGGAACAGCTCCCGTATGCGCTAAAGCTCACTTCGGGCAGCAAGACGTCTGTAGTCCGGTCTCCGATGCCCAGGTTCTTCTTGCGCTGCGGATCGGTGGTCAGGCGGTGGCAATCGGAGCCCTGGATGCAGTGCATCCGGCGCGGGTACTCCGGTTTTGTGCCGTTGAAAAATGCCGCGGTTGCTTTCGATCCCTTATTTTCCAGGTCGGTTACTTCCAGGGCGTGCAGATGCTGATCCTGGGTATAGGCGATCTTGGTTTGTCCGCCGATCGGGAATCCGCGCATCGCCACGCCATTGCTGGAATTGGCATGCGCGGCGATCACCAGCCCACCGGCCTCATCCATGAGCCGGTAGGCGGTCAATACATCCGACGGTCGCCCCCACCGTCGCCGAGCCATCATCCAGCTGGTCGGCGGGGATGTTCAGATCGAGCAGCAGAAATTCAATCTCCCGCAACGGCTTCTCCGGCGAGAATATTCCCAGGATGTGGAACCCAAAGGTGGCCGTAAATTCAAACCCGGGCAAGATCAGGATTTTCTCCAGCAGCCGGTGGTATTCTGCGAGTTTGATGCTCTCCTCAGGTAGGATCCTGCCTAACTCCGCGAGCAGCTCGAGCTGGTGCACATCGTCGACTAAGTGCGCGGTAGCCCGCGATCGTATTGTGGTCAGTGATCGCGATGATTGCCAGCCCACGTGTCTCCGCGCGGCGCAGGATATCCAATATCGTAACCTCGGCTTGCTGGTAGTCTGACGACGCCGGAGTATGGACGTGTAAGTCGATCGAACACCACTGCATGGGAGCATTTGTTTGTTTTTTGCTTTTACCCATGCTCATCTCCCAATAGATTATTGATTTCCCCTATTAGCTCATCCGGCATGTACGGCTTGAGGATGAAGGCATCCGCCCCTGCTTTGAGGCTGTCTTCCCGGTAGTCGATTCCGGACGATAAGATAAATTTTGTCCCTTTTAAACCTTCTTCACGGCGCAGCGAGTTCGAGCAGCTCCAGACCGTTGATCTGCCGCAGGTGCACGTCTAACATCACGATAGCCGGTTTCTCCAAGGAGACTGAATGGATTAGCTGTCCGGTATCCCAGACCTCGCGGTGGAGTATGACCTGAAATCCCTCCAGACCCAGGAGCGTTTCAAGCAAATCGCCCATGGTATGGTCATCTTCGATTAGGACAACTTTTTGCCTGGTTATATCCATTTAGGGCTCAAGCGGTTTCGATGATTCGTTCAATTTGGTCTTCCCCCACGGGAAGCGCTGCAGGCGCAGTCTCGAGTGCCGCCGAAATCACCTCATCTACAGTATTCGCGAAGACAAAAGTAAGCTCCTGCCTGACTTCCTCCGGCAGCTCATCCAGGTCGGCCTGGTTGCGGGCGGGCAAAATCACCGTTTTCAAGCCAAAGCGATGGGCTGCCAGCACTTTCTCCTTGATCCCGCCCACCGGCAGCACCTGGCCGCGCAAGGTAATTTCCCCGGTCATGCCCACATCTGGGAGCACAGGCCGCGCGGAGATCAGCGATACCAGCGCAATAGCCATGGCTACCCCGGCCGATGGGCCATCTTTCGGCTGAGCGCCGGCCGGGACGTGCAGGTGGATGTCTGATTTCTCGAAGAAATTCTCGTCCAGGCCCAGCTCTCCGGCGCGCGAGCGCACGTAAGAAAGGGCTGCCCTGGCCGATTCCTGCATCACGTTGCCCATAGAGCCGGTGACCTGGAACCCTTTCCCACCCGGCATGCGCGTGGCTTCGATAAAAAGCACCTCTCCTCCGACAGGCGTCCAGGCCAGACCGGTCGCCACGCCAGGGATGGATGTCCGCTCGGCAATCTCTTCGAGCCCGTAGAATTTTGGGCGACCGAGAAGCGCTTGCACGTTCTCTGCTGTGATCTCACCCGGTCCGGGCTCTCCCTCGGCAATACTGGTCACCACTTTGCGGCAGACTGACCCAATTTCCCGTTCCAGGCTGCGCACGCCGGCTTCACGCGTGTACGAGCGAATGATCGTCGTCAGTGCTTCCACAGTGAACTTTACCTCGTCGGGGCGCAGGCCGTTCTCTCGTAACTGCCTGGGGATCAGGTACCCTGAGGCGATGGCAATTTTTTCATTCTCCGTATAACCCGAAAGCTGGATGATCTCCATGCGGTCGCGCAGCGGATCAGGGATCGGCTCGAACAGGTTGGCCGTGGTAATAAACATCACCTGCGAAAGATCGAAAGCGACTTCCAGGTAATGGTCGCGAAACTCGGCATTCTGTTCCGGATCGAGCACTTCCAGCAATGCCGAGGCCGGGTCACCGTGAAAATCGAATACCAGCTTATCGACTTCGTCCAGCATGAACACCGGGTTGTGCGTCTCCACCCGGCGCAGCGCCTGCAGAATCCGGCCTGGCATGGCGCCGATGTACGTGCGGCGGTGACCGCGGATCTCGGCTTCATCGCGCATCCCGCCCAGCGAGATCCGCACAAACTTCCGGCCCATCGCCCGGGCGATCGAACGTCCCAGAGAGGTCTTCCCTACCCCCGGCGGCCCGACAAAGCACAGGATCACGCCCTCGCGCACCCGGCGGATCTCATCCGGGGGCAGCTGATCGAACTCTTCCGCTCGTTCCTGGCGCAGCTTGCGCACCGCCAGGTATTCCAGGATGCGCTCTTTGACGTCTTCCAGCCCATAATGGTCCTGGTCGAGCACCTGGTGCGCGTGGGAGATATCCAGATTATCCGGAGTAATCGACAGACCAGGGCAGCGTCATCAGCCAATCCAGGTAAGTGCGGATCACGCCGTATTCCGCAGCGGCTGTCGGCAGGTGCGCCAGGCGTTCCAGCTCGCGCCGGGCTTGCTTATCGGCCTCTTCGGGCATGCGGGCAGCTTCGATCTTCTGGCGGAACTCTTCTACCTCGGCAGCCTGCTCATCGCTCTCGCCCAGCTCGCGCTGGATGGCTTTTAACTGTTCGCGCAAGAAATATTCACGCTGGACCTTTTCGATCTCAGAGCGGGCTTCATTCTGGATCTTCTGCCCGATCTCCAGGACTTCCACTTCACGCGCCAGGATGCCGACCAGCTTGTGCAGCTTGGCGGTGGCTGAGTCCAGCTCGAGGATTTCCTGGGCCTCGCTCAAATCCATGCGCTGAAAATTGGCGATGGTATAAACCGTCTGCGAGCGGGTCTTCGAGCTGAAGGACCGAAGCGACCAGCTCGCGGGGAATGGAGGGGATCATCTCGGCGATATGGTCGAACTGGTCGCGCGCGTTGCGCGCCAGGGCTTCCAGCTCCAGACCTTCTTCAACGGTTTCTGGGATCAGCTCTACGTTCGCTTTCAGATAGGGTTCGTTCTTGGATGAAATCTACCAGGCGGAAGCGCGCCATCCCCTGCACAACCAGGCGAATGGTGCCATCCGGAGCGCGGAACAGGCGATGGACGATCGCCACTGTGCCGATGCTGTACAGGTCTTGCGGGCTCGGGTGTTTCCAGCTCGGGGTTGCGGGCTGAAACCAGCCCGATCAGGCGGTCATCTCCTGACATGACATCATCGACCAGGCGGATCGAGCGCGGCTGCCCGATCGTGAGCGGCACGGCGGTCTGTGGATAGACCACCAGACCCCGCAGCGGTAGGATCGGCAGTATCGATGGGATTTGGCTCTCCGCGCCTTCGCCAGGGTTTCCAGACTCGCTCTGAGAGCCTTCGCCGTCCTGGTTGTGGGTCACGATTGGAGTAAAGAGCAGCTCATCGATGCGCTCCTCTTCACGCAGCCATTCTAGCATCTCATTTACACTTGTGTTCCAACGCGATGCAGGCATAATCGATCTAACTCACAGTAAAGTTTGCTCGCCAGCCCTCACCCACCCTCGATGTGCACATGGGCTGGCTGGGTTTTTGGCAGAAGAATGCGTAAAAATCCCTCTGAGTAATTGGCGGTCACCTTCTCTACCTGGACAGCCACCGGCAGCTCGATCTCCAGGCTGAACTCACCGAAGGGGATCTCCATCTGGTGGTAAGCCCTGCGTTCGTTTATCTCTGTGCGTGTGCCCCGAATCCAGAGCAGCCGTCCATCCAGCTCGATATTGAAATTCGGATTCGCTCATCCCCGCAATTTCCATACGCACGACCAGGTTTTCCTCAGTCTCGTACACATCCATGGGCGGGCGCCAGGGAGGTGTGCGCAGGGTGATCTTCCAGCCCCCACTGCCGCTTTCCAGGTAGGGATAATTCTCCGCCAGCTGGCTGGCGTGGATGGATTCATCTAATCTTAAGCGGATTTGGATCATCGTCTTATCTCCAATCAGAAAACCGCTCCCGTCCGATTCCTCTCCAGACCCCCTTCTTCATTTCAACCTGGGTCTCGTAGTTGTGCATTCCTGGCGCCCCCGGCGGGATTCGAACCCACAACCTCGTGCTTAGAAGGCACTTGCTCTGTCCATTGAGCTACGGGGGCAGCTAAGCTTAATTAATATACGGGCGGATCCCTTTATAGACGCGCCCGCCAGATAGGGTTCTCACGATCACATCTGGCTGCCTGCCCAATGCATCTGCCATCTGCAGCGGCGTCAGGGGAGTATTCCCATTCGCCAAAAATAAGCGGAAGACAGAATCCACCAGGGTGGTTTGCTCGGTAATGAAATACCGCTGTTTGGCGCAGTGGGTAATCAGGGCATGTTGGATCCCGTCCACCTGTTGAATTTCCGCAGTATTCGGATCCACCCAATCGATCATCGCGCCCACATCCAGTTTGGAATACACCTCCATATGCTCCGGGCAAAGGTAGCTTTTTAGATACACCCGCCAGTCTCGGTCGACTTGCTTCCACCATTCGAAATCGATATGGTACGGCGTTTGCAGAGATGGTTTGACGAGAACTCATGCGTTTTGGTTCAGCCACCGGGTGTATCCTCCAATCTTCTGGCTTGGCATCCTGTCACAGAGATTGCGCTCATCGCTCCGAATCGTTATAACGGTAATGCAGATCGCCCACATGGACAAACCAGGGGCGCGAAGTCAGCATTGAAAGGATAGGTCCGGGCGGGCAGCGCCGGACCACGTTGATCCCGGCATAAAGCTCGCTGGCGTGCACGTGCCCTTGTGGGTTCAGTTTGGTAAGCTCGCGCATTGCATTTACCACGATCCTTTCGAGTGGCAGCCGGTCGTGCGCGGTCTGCTGCCAGATTTCATCCAGAGCCTCGACATCCGGCACAGCGATCGCCATGCGTTCATCAAATTCGGCATTGATCACCTGCTTTAACATGGCGAAAACGATGCCGCCATCCGAGCCAACCAGCACCGTGCGGATCCATTCACGGCTGGACTTACGCGAGCTGGTTTGGATCATCACTTCACCCGGTTGCTCCCCGCGCTGGATCCGCAGCAGGCTGCCCGGGGTGACCCCAAGGTGATCGTAATACTCCTTAAGTCCGTAGACATAACGCTTTTCCTGGACGACCCAGGCGGGGAATTTCCGCCCGGTCTCGCCATCCACGAGCATGAAGCGGATGCGCGGCGCTTCAAATGCGTTGGGAAAGATCGGTCGCAAACGCCAGGAGATGGGCAAGGTTCCTGCTCGCCAGTGCGGGTAGAGCAAGCAGACCTCAGCGCTCTCATCCTTGGGAGGGATATCTTTGATCGGTGAGAGCTCATCCGCCAGATCTTTCTCCAAAGCCAGCATGTCTGGCGTCAGCACCGTGCGGTCATACTCGATGCCCGAGTAACGCAGCCATATGGGCGGTTCCTGGACTTCCTCCGGCTCCAGACGCTTCAGGAACCAAAACACCTCGCCTGCCGGTCCCACCTCATCGAAGCGGGGGTCTTCTTGCAGTGCCAGGTCCAGCGAAAACTCGATTAATTTCGGATTCACATCCGCAGACAAATCGATCTGCTCGACCAGATTAGAGGTAGGTATCGGCCCGCCCCCCGACATATCCAGGACTGCTTCCGCCAGGTTGAGATGCCCCACGTTAACTGCCACCACTAACGCCCGGGGGAACCAGCGCGCAGCAACGCGTACGAAATCTGGTTCACTGCCCAGCACTTCCTCCAGGGTCAAAACCAAATCCGCGCCGTGATTCTTAACGACTGCTTCTGCGTCAAGATCATCTCCCTCAATTGCCCCGATTGCCGGCGTATTGAGGTTGTGATCTTCCAGACCGGAGGCAAATTCGCGCTCTTCTCCACTATCGAAATGGACCCGGATAACGCCGAATGAACCCAGGTCAGGATTGTTGCCGGATCGGACAGCGATTACCTGCCCGCTCTGCCAGCCCAATGCAGGGAATGCCAGCTTCTGATTCAGCGCGTAGGTATCCTTCGGTAAATACCGGTCTCCACCTGCAATTCGTTGTCGCTCTAGAATGAGCTTCTCTTTGTTGATCCGTTCCGTGACCAATGCCGAAACCAGCTCTTCGGTTGTCAGCGGAGTCTCGTGTTCCAGGAGGAAATTGTAAATGAATTCAATATCCGCCTGTTCGATCTCGAATCGCTCCCAGTAATCTTCACGCAGCGCATAAGACGCAGTGATCATACGGTCCTCAGTTTCCCTTAATTCTATCAGCAACTGGCGCGTCAACATGGCATTGGCGCTGCTGCCAAGCGTCATTATTATAATCGAACAAAGTCGAGCCAGTTATAGAAGTTACCAGCTCATCCGCAATCGATTGGATAATGCTCATCTCCCCGATAAATTCGAGCGAGTTTCTGCGAATATTGTATAATAGCCCAATGAATAATGACAAATGGTTCGTCTTGACCGAAGTCGATGGCAGTTATAAAGCCGAAATCCTAAAAGGCTTTCTCGAAGCCCAGGGGATTTCGGTTATCCTCTCTCAAGAAGGCGCCGGATCAGGCCCATTCGCTCTGACCGTTGGCGAGCTTGGCAGGGTGCAGGTATTCGTCCCGGTTGAGAAGCGCAGCGAAGCAGAGGAATTATTAGCTGAGCTTGATTCTGGAGAATTCTCCGAGGGCGAAGGCGATTCTGCAGAGTAGGTCACGGGAGCTTCTCTGCGAGCCAGTCCATCGGGTCGACCTGGACGCCTCCCACGACGACCTCAAAATGCAGATGAGGCCCGGTAACGCGTCCGGTCGCGCCCACTAACCCAATCAGATCGCCGGCTTTTACTTGCTGTCCAACTCTTACTTTGATCTCCGATTGATGCATGTAAGCGGTATATACGCCCCAGCCGTGGTCGATCACGGTTGCATTACCCCGCACAGTCAGCGGTCCGGTAAATACGACGGTGCCGTCTGCCGGCGCGTAAATCTCCGTGCCTACCCTACCGCAGAAATCCAGCCCAGTATGGAAATAGATATAACCGCTGCCGTTATATGAGCGGCGGTCTCCGAAGCGGGATGGGAAACAATCTTTAAACTGGTCGGGGACCGGGTAGGTAAACTGACCCTCCCATTGTCGTACCGGAGTCACCGGAGTCGTTAAGGCAGCCCATTGGGCGTCCTCCGGCTTGGTCACCGCCGGGTCAATCATCTCCGAATTTACGGTGATAACTGGATCGAAGGGGTAGTCTCCTGAGTTTACCAACACAGCCTGGGAGAAAGCCAGCGGCGCTCCGGAAGATAAAGTCCCGGTAATGATTAATGGGTAAATTCCCGGCTCCGTCATGGCATGGACCCCTTGCAAGGCTGCCCAATTCCCTTCCTGGAGCTGGAAGAAATTGAGCGGTTTCCCGGCCAGGCTTCCATTAAGAGCCATACCCGGATCGCCGGTCACGCTGACGACTGCCGTCTTTCCCTGGATGAGCTCTTGTGGAGTGAGCTGAATCCTTTGCACTCCTCCAGGCAGTGCTCCCGGTCCGCTGTCGTCCGTTCCATGGACGAAGAAGGTATCTCCGGGGATTGCCCCAACCGTGCCCGCCAGGCCATTCGCCTGGACGATAGACCAGGGATTTGTCCCTTGAAGGACAGCCAGCTCCAGTAAGGATTGCCCAGGGGATATCGTCGCCCGCTGCCCAAGACCCGAGGCAGATTCCCGGACAGGCAGCACCAACGAGCTGCCGGCGTACAGCTCACCGGGGCTGGTAAGATGGTTCAGTCGCGCCAGATCGGCAACCGGCACCTGGTTTCGGCGGCTCAGGCTGGTGAGATCCTCTCCCAGGTCCACCGTGCGCGTCTCCAAAACACCCTGCATACCCTCCAGCCCCGGGATGATCAGTTGCATCCCCGCCTTCAATTGGTTGGGGTCGCTGATGCTATTCACCTGTACCAGCTCATCTACCGATACCCGGAAGCGAGCCGCAATGTCCCAGAGAGAATCACCTTCCTGGACGATATAGACCGGACCTGCGGGCTGGCTATCTTGCGCTTTGACATTGACCAGTGGTCGTCGAGGACCAGATCGATAGGAGCAGGCTGACCAGGAGCAATCTCGTCATCCCAGATCAACCCTTACTGTCCAGGAGATCACTTAGCTGGACCTCGTCGCCGATGCCGAAGTCTGGCAGGTGCACGACGTTCATCTCGAGTACGTATTGAGCCGGACCCTTCGGCGCATAATAAGGGCGCCAGGCGCGTGCACGCCGCACGTCGACCACCCGGTAATATCGATTGAGCCAGACTACCGCCAGATCCATCCACACGGCAAGCATGTGAATGGCTAAATCCAGCCGGTTCTCACGCTTCTGCACCAGCAGCAAGCCGCGCTCTGGCGGTAGTTCGCTGCGAAAAGTGAGCCCGCGCAACCTGCATAAAAAGGTATCACAATAGAGTGCTGTGATGGGATGAGCTAACGGGGAAGTACTGTTTTGGATGATAACTTGCCGCATTTTTCCAGCGTGCTCGAAGATCTCGCGTCGGATCCGAGCACATTTACCTTACCCCTCTATCCGGATTTATCCATGACTTTATCGACGCTTTCCACCAATTCTTGCGGGCTGAATGGTTTCGAGATGTAATCGTCCACTTTAGCGATATGCAGCCCCAACACTTTATCGATATTTTGGGCCTTGGCGGTAATCACAATCACCGGGATTTCGCGCGTCGCTTCCTCTGCCTTCATCTGCTGGTATACTTCCCACCCATCCATATCCGGCATCATTAAGTCGAGCAGCACGATATCCGGCAAAATCCTCCGGACGGAATCCAACCCCTCCCGTCCACCATTAGCCCCGATCACATCGAAACCCTTTCGTGTAAGGATCAGCTTGACCAGGTCAATCATCTCCTGGTCGTCTTCGATGTAAACCACCTTCCGGTTCACTTCCACCATCTGATCCTCCGCCATGCAGTCATGATTGTATTTGGTTAAGTTTACCACAGGAGATCGAAAGACCAGCCAAATAAATTGCGACCTTTAATATAATGAAAAAGCCCTTGCCATGCCTAGGCGCGTCGGCTATAATCCTTTGACGCTCGTTGGGCACCCGTGGAGGCGCAGCTGCAACCCTTATTGGAGGATATCTCTCCCAGGCTGCCATTCTCGGATATCCAGGCGGGCTGAATTGCAGCAGTTACCAAATTAATCTGGCTGGCGCCTGCCAGCCGCAACGAGGAAGATCATGATCGATGTAAATGATTTACGCAAAGGGACTACTTTCGAGCTGGATGGCAGCCTGTATAAAGTCCTCGATTATCACCATAATAAACCAGGACGAGGCAACGCCACCATCCGGGTTCGAACGGTCAACCTGCGTTCTGGCACCAACCTGGAGATGACCTTCACCTCAGGCGACCGGGTGCAAGATGTCCGCCTTATTTACCACAACGTCCAGTATCTATACAATGACGGTCAGTTCTATCATTTCATGGACCTGGATACTTATGAGCAGCCAGCCTTGACCGCCGATGTGTTGGGCGAGAGCGCCCAATACCTGAAAGAGGGGCTCGAAGTCAAGCTGACTTATTATGACATCGAGCCGATTGACGTAGAGCTGCCAACTTCTGTTGACCTGCTGGTTACCGAGGCAGATACAGCCGTCCGCGGTGATACAGCTACCGGTGTGAATAAAAAGGTAATGACGGAAACCGGCTTGCAGGTACAGGTTCCAGCCTTCGTGGAAGCCGGCAACACCATCCGGGTCGATACGCGCACCGGCGCTTACGTCACGCGGGTTTAACCCTCCACCTTCCTGGCAATTATGCGTACCCCTGCCGGCAAGGAATGCCGCTATTTTTACGGTGATTATTATCGCGGACGAGACCACGAGGAGTGCCGCCTGCTTTTGGACGCCGACCCGCCGCTGACCTGGAAGCGCGACATGTGCACTACCTGCCCGGTGCCGGAAATCCTTCTGGCAAATGCGTGCGAATTTATGGTCCTAAAACCTTCGCTGGTCAGGTCATTCCCGTTCACCAAACAGCAGGTGCGCGTCCGGGCGTATTGCACCAAAACCCGGCGCGATGTGACCGAACCCCAGATTGGCTGCGGTGAGTGTCACGCATTGCCGCCGATCTTCGAGAGAGATAATCGTGCCTAAAACGTTGCTCTTTGATCTGGACGAAACCCTGCTGGGGAACAGAATGGATAGCTTCCTGCCAGCTTACCTGCAAGCGCTGGCAGAATACCTTGCCCCATACATCGCGCCGGACAAAATGATCGCAGCCTTGACGGCGGGAACACGGCAGATGGTTGCCAATCTTCAACCGGATTGCATGCTGCGCGAATCGTTCGATGCGACGTTCTTTCCGGCTTTAGGGCTTGACCGGAGCCAGATCCAACCGATTATCGATCGTTTCTACGTAGAGAAGTTCCCTTCCCTCCAGCGCCACACGCATACCATCCCTCTGGCGCAAGAGACTGTCTCCACCTCCTTGCAGCGGGGATATCAGGTAGCGATCGCTACCAGCCCCTTATTTCCGCGTTCAGCCATTGAACAGCGCCTGAGCTGGGCGGGGCTGCCGCTCAGCCAGTACCCGTTTTCACTGGTGTCCAGCTACGAGGATTTCCATTTTGCCAAGCCAAATCCGGCATATTTCGCCGAGGTTTTAGCCCGGCTGGGGTGGCCAGATGGGGACGTCTTGATGGTCGGGGACGATTTGGAGCAGGATATTATTCCGGCGAGCAGGCTCGGTGTGGCAACTTACTGGATCAATTCTGAGGATACACAGGATGATCCCGGCGAAGCCGTAGAATTTACCCGCGGCAGCCTGGGTGAGCTTACCCCATGGCTCGAAAACCATTCTTCAAATGGTCTCACTCCCACCTACCAGACCCCGGAGGCGCTGCTATCTATACTCGCGCGCCACTCCCGCCGTGCTGGATACCTGGTGCCGGAATCTCACGCCAGGAGAGTGGCGGCGGCGCAGCAAACCGGATACCTGGTCTGCCCTTGAGGTAGTTTGCCATCTCCGCGATACCGATCACGAAGTCCACCTGCCCCGCCTGGAGAAAGTCCTGCTGAGTAAGAACCCCTTTATTGCGGGGATCGATACCGACCGCTGGGCGGAGGAGCGCAAGTATATTCAGCAAGATGGCCAGTCTGCCCGATTAAGTCACACGGCCTCCAGGATGGAGGCTTTAGCTCTCCTCGAAAAATTGTCGCCCGCAGACTGGCTTCGCTCGGCACGCCATGCTATACTGGGTCCAACCACTCTATTAGAGCTGGTCAGCATCATCGCAGCCCACGACCGTTTACACGTCCAACAGCTGCTGGCTGAGCTGCAGGCCGGTGCGACTGTTGGCGTTAGAGATTAAGGCCGCATCTATACCCTTACAGCGGGGTTTTAAATGCCATACTCCGCTCAGTAATTGGGGAGAAGCGCCCGATCTACTGATTGGTGAGTGACACACCACTCCAGGAGGATAGGCATGCAAAAGCGGGTAGTAATTACGGGCCTGGGCTGTTACAGCCCAGTGGGGAATGATCCCCAGACTGCCTGGGAGAATATCCTGGCAGGGAAGTCAGGGGTTGGCCCGATTACCCACTACGATACCACCGATTACCGGGTAAAGTTCGGGGCAGAAGTCAAGGATTTTGATCCGCAATCGCTGTTCGGGGTGCGCGAAGCGCGCCGGATGGACCGCTTCACCCAATTTGCCGTTGCATCCGCCTGCCAGGCAGTTTCAGATGCTGGAATGGATTTAGGTGATAACAACAGCGGACGCGATCGGATTGGAGTGATAGTCGGTACAGGTATTGGCGGGATGGGCACACAGCTCGAACAGGCACGCGTCTTTTACGACCGGGGTCCAAATAAAGTCAGCCCATTTATGGTACCGATGATCTTGCCGGATGCCGCTTCTTCAATGATCGCTATCCACTTAGGCGTCCGCGGTCCTAATATGGCGATTGTGACCGCCTGCGCCTCGGGGACGAATGCCATCGGTGAGGCCATGAACATTATTCGCCGCGGCCAGGCGGATGCGATGTTTGCCGGCGGCAGCGATGCAGTCATTATTACCATGTCGATGGCGGGTCTGGGGAATATGACCGCTCTCTCAACCCGGAATGATGATCCGCTGCACGCCTCGCGGCCTTTCGACCTGTATCGGGATGGGTTCGTCATGGGTGAAGGCGCCGCAATCCTGGTGCTTAAATCGCTTGACTTCGCCCTTGCTCGCGGAGCCAATATCCTTGCTGAGTTATCCGGTTACGGTCATAGCAACGACGCATTCCACATCTCCGCTCCGTCTGAGGATGGTTACGGGGCAAAAATCTGCATGCAGGCTGCCCTCAAGGATGCAGGACTCGATCCCCAGCAAATCAATTATATTAACGCCCACGGCACCAGCACCCCTCTGAATGATAAAACCGAGACGCTGGCCATCAAAAACGTATTCGGGGAAACCGCCTACCAAATACCGGTATCCTCCACTAAATCGATGACCGGTCACCTGCTCGGCGCTACCGGCGCGCTGGAAGCCATCTTCTGTGTTAAGGCAATCCGGGACTCGCATGTACCTGCAACTATCAACTACGAATTTCCGGACCCGGAATGTGACCTGGACTACGTTCCCAATGTCAGCCGGGCAGCCTCCCTCAGCCATGTAATGTCCAACTCATTTGGCTTTGGGGGCCACAATGCCAGCATCGTAATCAGTAAGTACAATCCAACCGAGAGGCTGGGCGCAGCTTAAATGCGAACAAAGGAAGGCGGCTTATGAGCCCCTATGCCCATATTACCGGTTGGGGTGTGGCTGTTCCCGAGCGAATATTAACCAATGACGAGATCGCCAAGATGGTTGGGACAAACGACGAGTGGATCTTCTCGCATACTGGCATCCACGAGCGGCGGGTCGCTGCCGATAACGAGACCTCCGCTTCGCTGGCTACAGACGCCGCCCTGCAGGCTCTGCAAGTCGCCGGACTGAATCCCACCAGCATCGATCTGATCATCGTCTCGACCTCTTCGCCTGAACACTTTTTCCCGGCTACTGCCTGCCTGGTCCAAGATCGAATCGGCGCTACCCGCGCAGGGGCTTTCGACCTTTCCGCTGCCTGTTCAGGTTTTATTTTTGCCATGAATATGGCCAGCCAGGCAATTCAGACCGGCTCGATACGCAGCGCGCTGGTCATTGGCACCGAGACGCTGACGCGCCTGGTCGATTGGCAGGACCGTAATACCTGCATCCTCTTCGGGGATGGCGCTGGAGCGTTTGTGCTGCAGGCTAATCCGGAACCCGGCGGCGTCCATGCTGCTTTGATGCGCTCCGATGGATCCGGAGGCGACCTGCTGATCCTTCCTTCGCCGGGCAGCCGCTATCCGGTTTCAATAAAAAACATCGAGAACGGCCTGCAGTACGTCCAGATGAACGGGCGAGAAGTTTTCCGGTTTGCCACGCGAGTCATGGCACAGGCAACCGAGGAGGTCCTCGGAAAAGCCGGTTTCAAGCTTGCGGATATCCAGTGGATCGTCCCTCACCAGGCTAATCTGCGCATTATCGAAGCCGCAGCCAAAGCCTTGAAATTCCCCATGGAAAAAATAGTGGTCAATATTGAACGCTACGGGAATACTTCCACGGCGTCGATCCCGCTGGCAACGGTGGAGGCAATCGAGGATGGTCGCATCAAGCCTGGGGACCGGATCGTGTTCGTCGGGTTCGGAGCCGGGCTCACCTGGGGCGCCCTGGTAGCCACCTGGAGCGGTCCCTTCCCCGCTCACCGCAGAAAATTCCGCCAGCGGACAGTGCGTTTCCTGGCGCGCCTGCGCTCTGCACTGCTGCGCTTATTGCGGCGCATCGATGCGCTGGTTTGGGGTCGACTCTCCGGCATCAGCCGCTAAGCCGCCTCGATCTCCGCCTGCAGCTGCTCGATCTCGTTTACAGTCAGCTCCAGCTCAATAACGAATGGAGAGCGATAACACTCGCGGAAAGTCTCCACCAGGGCATGGTAGTACCATAAGGTGCCATCCTTCCCGCCATTGAAGCGGTACCAGGTGCGCTTACCACTGCGCCTTAAATCCACAGCTATCAGGCGCGCGTTCTGCAGCTTATCCGCCAGGGAGACCCGCAGCACGCTTTGCTCTGCCAGGCGCAAATGCTGGATGTACTTCTCTTTCCGCTCGCGCCAGGGCGGTCTCGGTTTGCCCGTCAAATCGCTCAGGCTCAGGACGAGATCCGCTACCCTCGCTCCAAACAGCTGGCGGATGTCCTCCAGGGTTGCCAGTCCCCCCTGGTCTTCCACCGCATCATGCAGCAGCGCAGCGATGGCTTCGTCCTCGTCGCCCCCATCCTCCAGGACGAGGGCAGCTACCCCGAGCAAGTGAGACAGGTAGGGAATGGGCGAGCCTTTCCGCACCTGCCGGTTATGCAGCCGGTGAGCATAAAGGAAAGCATGGTCGAAGCGTGCGGTCAGGGCCGGGGTGCGCTTAAACAAATCCTCAATCCGTCGCCCCGTTCGACAGAATGCCGTCGATTTGTTGGGCAGCTTTCATGTTTTCCGGCCAATCCGAACGGCTGAGGGCAATCTGGTTAGCAATCCTTTTCAATAATCCCGGGTTGACTTTCGCCAGATCGACGGTGATGTCATACCAGAGCTGGCGCAGCTCCGGATCAGGGTGGTTGGCGATCTGTATGGCTACCTGAGCGGGCGATACCCCGCTGAGATTCCAGGTAGAGGTATTCAGTTCAAGCTCGCGGCCGGTGTTGCCCCAGTAATACGAGAGCATCGGGTTGATCAGCCCGCGCATCCTTGTCCACAGCGGGTCTTCTTCCTGGACAAGTGCGAAAAATGCCAGGTAGTATGGCCGTGCTGCGGCGTAATCCCGGTTTACCTGTGACAGCTTGCCAGCGACCACCGAAGCGTAAGACGCCATATAATAGCGCAGGTCCTCCAGAGAAGCGCCCGGCTCATTCTTCTCCAGGGCATCCCACTGCAGACGGCAGGCTAAAAGGCTCGTCTCTGCGGAGGCGACGAAGTCCTGAGAGCGCTGGAGCATGGCTTTCTTTGCCAGGGTGCGCGCTGTTTCAGCCTCGCGGGGCAGGTTTTCGGGGATGCGCACCCCGTCGATATCCCGGCATAAGACCTGCAAGGCAGGCTCATCTCGGAAGGGGATAGCATCCTCGGTGGGCAGATAATAGCGCCGCCCGCGCCGGGCGATGACGCTGCTGGCTTGCATCTCGTCCAGCAGGCACTGCAGATAGTCGGTTTCGGTGCGGTCATTGAGCAAGATTACCGCCAGCTCACCCAGGTCGAGCTCCAGCCCGGCGCGGATGATGGCGTACAGGTAATCGGCTTCTGCCGCAGAGATAAACTCTGCTTCGCTGTCGATGTGCTCTTCCAGACCAACCGCCGCAAACATGGAAGCCGGTTGTCCGCCGTAGTCGAAGGCATGCCGGCGCATCGCCATCTGGACGATTTCGATTAGGGTTGCTTTATTACGCAGCACGCCTTGCTCTTCGTAGCGTTCCTCGAGCAGGTCGAGCAGCTCGTCCAGGTTATGCTCACCGGGGTGCTCACAGACTTCCCGATAAATATCGCGCAGTACATCCCGCCGGGTTTCAAGGTCGACCGCAGTTAATTTCAGGCGGGTAAATACCTGGCGGTATTGTGATTCCAAACCTGGCTGCTGGACAGCTGGCTCTTGGGCGTCAGCAGCAAGCGGTGGTGCAGCGAGCACCTCGGCATAATCGGGCGCCTGGAAGTCAAATGGGGCCACGTAGAGCTGCGTATCTTTGTTGAAGAGCTTGACCAGTTCAGGTGAATCCTCCAGCCAGGATTTAAATTGGGCGTAGCCGAAATTTGCCTCGTTAAAAGCCGGGTCCATCATCAGCATCGTCTGCTTCAGCTGGGTCACCTGGATAGGCAGCTCACCGCGTTGGGCGTGGACCTGGAGCGCTTTCTTCAACAAGGTCTGGGCGCTGTCCCGGTCGATCACCGTCTGGTCGGTAGCCCCGATCACATCCCCCATGATCGTCTCCAGGTAGACGAATTCATCGCAAGATTTCACCAGCAGGTGGTGAGTAATGTTGCGCGGGCCGATCCCGATCGTGTATTTTCCATATTCGCGCAGCTTGGTCACCAGCGGTCCGAAATCGCTATCGCCAGATACGACCACGAAGGTGCTGATCTGCGGGCGGTACATGGCAATTTCCAGCGCATCGATCGCCATACGGATATCCGTGCGGTTCTTACCCGCACGAACGCTGTAGATCTGGATCAAGTCGATGGCATGGTTCATGAGCTCATCGCGGTAGCGGGAGAATCGCGACCAATCTCCATAGGCGCGCTTGACGACTGCCGGACCGCGGATTTGAAGGTACTCCATCAGGGGAGTAAGCTCGAAATCGATAAACTCACGCTCCGCCCACAGGGCGACGTTCTCAAAATCGATGAAGATTGCCAGCTGGTTGCTCATGGAATTCTCCGTATTTTTTTATTTGTTTTGCATTAATAAAATTACGGGTTTGTTTTGCTATGTTTGTCACAAAACCCGCTTTGCTCTCTACTTTACAACAAAGTGCGCGAAAAAGCAACCGATATTATTTTTCCTCCAACTGCGTAACTCCTAACCAAATTAGAGACTATCCCTCCAAAATGTTTTCACTTGCTGCAGAGATCGCCTCCATTCTGTCCCCTCTGGGCGCGGGTACGCTCCGAGAGGATCCTCCCAGGGAGCTTCCAGCAAGGCTGCCGTACAAGCCTGGGCGCAAGCCCCCATAGCTTCCAGGTCGTAGCCGCCTTCCAGGATCAGGGCAATGCGTCCCATGGCATGTACCTTTGCCCAGGCAGCCAGCTCGCGGATGAGCTCGCCGTAAACCGCCGCCGACAGCTTCAGGCTTCCTAAGGGATCGCGCCAGTGCGTGTCGAAGCCAACACTGACCAGCAGCATCTCCGCCTGGAAGCGGTCGAGCAGCGGCAGGATCAGCTCCTGCATGGCGTGGGTGAATGCCTGGTCACCGGCGTAGGGCGGCATGGGAATATTCGCCGTTTTGCCCTCTCCTGCGCCAGAACCAATTTCATTAACATAGCCAGTTCCTGGATAGAGTGGCATTTGGTGCGTTGAAATATAAAATACGTCCCCGCGCTCCCAGAAAATATCCTGGGTTCCGTTTCCATGGTGCAGATCGAGGTCTACGATCGCCAGCCGTTTCGCACCCATGCGCTGCACCAGGTATTCTGCCGCAAGCGCTACGTTGTTCAGCAGGCAAAACCCCATCCCGCGCTGCCGGGTGGCATGGTGCCCAGGGGGACGGGTCAGGGCAAAGCCCGCCCCTGCCTCCCTGCGCCAGACTGCAGCTGCCACGGCTGCCGCGCCGCCGGCAGCATTCAGGGCTAACTGCCAGCTTGCCGGGGTGGTATAGGTGTCGAAATCGAGGGATGCTCCCTCGGCGCACAGGAGCTGCAGCTCCTCCAGGTAGCCGCCGGTGTGCACACTCAACAGTATTTCCTCAGGAAGGTCCAGCGCCTCCAGCCGGGGATAAGCTCCCCACCAGCCAGCCTGCTCTAACGCTCTCCTTACGGCTTCCACCCTCTCAGGTTGCTCCGGGTGACCATACTGAAAGTGCCGGGCATGTCCTTGTGGGTAGAAAAAGACCAGGTCTTCCATAGGCAGAATATCCTGACGAATCACTTACTGATGGATCGGTATCTGGGAAGCTGCAAGTATTTGCGGATCTGTTCCCACAGCCGGCGCACGCGGTGGACCTGCGGAGGTGAGACTTCCCGCCGGCTGTAACGCGCCTTGAGAAATTCCTCGGTCATTCCATCGATTTCATCGGCTGCCTCCGGCAGATGGGCGCGCAAGCTGCGCGCATACTCATAAGGGGTCTCGCTGGAACGCCGCTCCCAGCCCCGCTCGCTGCTCCGGCGCAGCATAGCCAGGTAGAAAAATACGATTTGCTGGCGCAAAGACAGGCGGCGCAGGTGTAAATAACCAAATCCTGCTCCACCCTGCCCGCCCCGCTGGCGCAGGCGTAACCGCTGCAGCCCGCTGCTCACCGACCGGGCGATACCCCGGTTGATCCCGCGCAGCCAATCCCTGAACGAGCCGCCCAGGCGGAATAGCCGTCCGAGGAGCGGCAACCGGATAAGCGCGGCAAGCAGCTCGTGATGCTGTTTGAAATAATAGTATATCGAAAAAACGATCACGCCTGCCAGCAGAGACCAGAAGAGGAGCGAGTACAACACCTCCACCCAGGAGGCGGGAGGTTTGGGGGCTGGCGGCACAAGCCTGAGCTGCTCCAGGGGTGGTACAGGCGCCTCCTGCTTGCCTCCCATGATCAGCCTCAGCAGCAGCCCAAATAAAAAGATGAAAGGTAATGTGATCAAAAAAATGAGCAGCCCAAGTATATAGACAAGGGTGGATAGCAGCAAGCTTAAGATTGCTAAGGCACCGACTGCATAATGCGTGGGTAGGAGCAGAGCCAGGATCGCCAGTGCACCCAGGAAAGTCGCTCCATAGATCAGCCAACGCTGGATCAGCCCCGGGCTTACCGAGATTTCATCCAGCCCCCAGCGGATGCGCAGGCTGGATAACTGGGTCAGGCTGAGTAAAGCCAGCGCCAGCCCAAAGTAGGTCAGGACTAAAAGCGTTGAGGAGGCTATCCGCATTCCGCCAGGTGCGCCCTTATCCAGGTAAAGCAAGGTTGTGAGCAGCAGCAGCAGACCGCCGAGCAGTAAGATCACTTCGACCAGCCTGCCCCGGATGTGCATCCGTTCTACCCCGAACCCGCTGCTCCGTTCGATCTCGATCGTGTTTTCATTTACCTCGAATGGGTAGAGCAGGTCCTCGAATTCCAGGGCAAGCCCCCATACCAGCAGGGTCAGGAAGATAGCCATTAGATATCCAGGTGTAAAGAAGCTTTGCAGAAAGTCGACTCTCCAGCGCGGCAGGTCGCCGAGCAGCGCAGTCCCCCCACTCTGCAGATACTGCAGCAGTTTTAAAACCGCCAGGAGGGTGATAAATTCAGCCAGGCGGTAGAGAAATGCTCGAGTGGTGAACCGCGATCCTTTGCGCAGCCGGCGGGCAGAAAACATCGATTCGATGGCGACCACGGCGCCGAAGGCGACCAGATACTCGCCGCGCCAGCCGGTCATCACCCTCTCGCCGACCTGGACAGCGGCTGCGGCGATGCAAGTCAGCATCCCGGCAACCATCAAGTAATAGGCGAACACGACCAGGCGTTCGCTTTTCCGCATCGCTCCAGACGGCAGGGAATGATTGCTCATCAGCCGCGCCACATATCCAGGTCGCGTTCATCCTGGACCGGATAGAAAGAAAAACCGAAATACTCAGCCCGGCGCCGCGCTTCGTTAAACCCGGGAAGCTGCCCGCAGGGCACCAGCACAACATCCAGCCCCTGGCGGCGCGCCTGGAACAGGCTGTCAAATACCGCCTCATCCAGCCTGCCGGTGATCAATACCAGCGTGGTCCCCCAGGGCAGGTTGACAATTTCACGTGCCAGCACCCGGTCGATCGGTTCGGTAGCGCCCATCTGGATGCGCGCCAGGACATCCAAAATCCGCATCAGGTGGCCGCGCCCTCGCCGGGCAGGGATCAGGGGTGCTCCCCCCGAGTCAAGTCCCGGGTCGATACCGTTTACCAGCAAGCCAGCTGCCTGCCGCTGGGCAATCACCCAGTTCGCCAGGGAGGCTGCCACGATGATCGCCAGCTCGCTGGTATAACCGCGCGTATGCAGGTCGTATTCCTCACTGTTCAGGTTAAGAAAGATGATCGTTTCCAGGGAAATGGAAGGCTCCAGCAGTTTTACCTGCAGCCGTCCGGTGCTCGCGCTGGCTTTCCAATCGATCCGGCGCTCAGAATCTCCGCTGATGTAATCCCGCTTCCCGCGCACCCGGCTGGGGTCTTCGAACAAGGGTTGGTGGTGGCGCAAAGATCCTAACGGGGAGTGAGAAAGCAGATTAACGCCTGTCAGGGGGATAATCTTAGGATATACCGTCAGGAAATCCGGTTGAACGATAGCGTGGCCCTCGCCAGCCAGCCCGAAGAGGTCGCCTGAACGCAAATCGAGCGGTCCAAGCTCGTAGTAGCCCCGCTGGCGCCCTTCGATGGCATACTCCAGCTGCCGCCCGGCTTTCGATCCCAGGTTAAATACCCGGGCAAACTGCCCACCAACCCGCACCTGCACCGGTACGCTCTCCCGCAGCTGCAGCCAGACGATCGGCAGCCGACTCCGGTTGCGCACTTCCAGCCGGATCACGCTCTTCTCGCCGTAAAACATTCGCTCGCTGTATGCCCTGCGGACCTCAACCGAGCCCAGGGCGCGCTGGCTCCACCAGGACCCCACCAGGAGTGTGCCGGCAAGCAGGTAGACCGCGCTCAGTGCAAAGTCAGCCCGCAGCCAAATCGCCGCCAGGGCGACAAATGCCAGGATGACGAGCAGGTATTTGGCCATGCATTCCAGCTATGGAGAGTTTTCATCCAGCGGGAGCGGAGTTTGGGTCAGGATGTCCCGCAGCACGCTCCCCGCAGTCCGGCCGCGCAGCTCGGCTTCAGAGCGAATGATCAGGCGGTGGGTCAGCGTGAAAGGCGCCAGGTATTTGATATCGTCGGGGAGGACGTGATCGCGACCGCGGGCTGCAGCCAGCCCTTGAGCGGCTTTGAGCAGAGCCAGGCTTGCCCGCGGGCTGGCGCCTAATGCCAGGTCTGGGTGCGAGCGCGTTGCGGCGATAATCCTGAGCAGGTATTCCTCGAGGGTGGAATCCACATGGACGTCCCAGACCGCGCGCTGCAGCTTCAACAAGAGCTGTGTTCCTGCCTGCTCTGGCTCCCCGGGATTGTTGAAACGGACCGCCTGCAAGCTCGTGATCGGATGCTCCCGGCTCAGGTTGTGCAGGATGCGCAGCTCATCAGCCTTGTCAGGGTACCCCAGCGAGACCCGCATCAGGAAGCGATCCAGCTGGGCTTCTGGCAGGGGAAACGTGCCTTCGTACTCGATCGGGTTTTGAGTAGCCAGCACCAGGAAGGGGCGCGGCAAGGGGCGGGTAACTCCATCGACAGTCACCTGCTGCTCTTGCATGGCTTCCAGCAGAGCGGACTGGGTGCGCGGGGTGGCGCGGTTGATCTCGTCCGCCAGCAGGATATTCACGAACACCGGGCCAGGGCGGAACTCGAACTGGCTGCTCTGCTGGTTGTATATGGATACACCCGTCGTATCGTTCGGCAAGAGGTCGGGTGTGCATTGCAGCCGTTTGAACGTGCCCCCCAGGCTGGTCGCCATCGAGCGTGCCAGCATGGTCTTGCCCGTGCCAGGCACGTCCTCCAGCAGGATATGGCCTTCACACAGCAGCGCCACCAGCAGCAGCTCGATCACCTCGCGCTTTCCGACAATGACCCGCTCAACGTTGGAGACGACTTCCTGCACGAATGGTTGGACGAGCGCCAGATCAGATGCTTGTGCTTCTTGCATGGCTGCCCTTTCAGCACCGATTAACCCGCCGCAAGACCAGCATACGAGGAATCTGTGTATGCAGACTCGTGTGCAGGGGTTAAAATTACCAGCGACATTTTTTCATTTTACTACACCCATCCCGCTCACGAGGTGCGTCAATGACCGAGTTGCTTTACCAGACCGATTCATATATACAGTCCTTCAATGCTGAAATCACTGGATTAGATGAGGAAAACCATGCTGTCGTCCTGGACCGCAGCGCTTTCTATCCAGGAGGCGGCGGACAGCCTGCTGACAGCGGCTTCTTGAACGTACAGGGCGGCTCCTCCCAGGGCATCCAATTGCCTGTCGTGCGTGCAAAAAAAGCCGGTGAAGGGGTGCTGCATCTCCTGCCGCCAGACTTTCCCCTACCCCCTGCCGGCAGCCAGGTGCAGGGTCAGCTCAACTGGGAAAGGCGCTACCAGCTCATGCGCACCCATACCGCCATGCACATCCTGTGCGGCGTCATATTTCGTGATTATGGCGCCTCGGTCACCGGCGGGGATATGGACCCGCTGGACGGGCGGATGGATTTCGAGTTCGAGACCATGCAGAAGGAGCTGGTACAGGAGATCGAGGCTGCGATCAATGTCGAAGTCGCCGCGGACCGCCCGGTGAGAGTTGCAATCCTGCCCCGTGACGAGGCATTCCAGATTCCAGACCTGATCCGCACCAAGATCAACCTGCTCCCCGAGGGCATCCAGAAAGTGCGCACAGTGGAAATCGTTGGGCTGGACCTGCAGGCGGACGGCGGCACCCACGTCCACCGCACCGGAGAAGTCGGGCACATCCGCGTGGTGGATTACAAGTCGAAGGGGAAGATCAACAAGCGCATCTACGTGCGCCTGGATGAACAAGCGATATAAACTTCAGCCTGAAAGTTGTCCGGAATAACACCTACGCAGGTCGCCGCGGATATTCCAACCGCGATTATTCCTGCTTCTCTTGATGGACCAGCTCTTCAAGTGAGCGGCGCGGCTTATCGGGCGGCGATTCCGCGCCATAGCCCAGGACCAGGATTACCACCGGATGCTGCCCCGCTGGCGCATCACAGGCCTTAGCGACCTGGCGCGCATCGAAAGCGCCGACCCAGGCTGTCGCCAGTCCAAGACAACCGGCAGCCAACATGGCGAATGTCGCGGCAATGGTTGCATCCTGCACGCAGTACAGGCGGCTGCCGCGTTCACCATATATGATAGAAGATCTCCCTGCGTTCGTGCAGAATACCAGGCTCACCGGCGCCTGGGCGATGAAATCCTGGTTCAGCGCCGCTTCAGCCAGGGTGGCTCGGTTTGCCTGGGAGCTGATCAGGTAAATCTCGTAAGCCTGCAGGTTGCCCGCTGAAGGCGCCAGGCGAGCCGCTTCGAGCACTTGGGGCAGAAGCCCCTCTTCGAGCGCCTGTTTTGAGTAAGCGTGCACCGAGCGACGCTTCTGTATCGTTTCAAAAAAATCGCTCATTGCAGGCTTGCCAGGAAATCATCTACCGGGATTGCCGGCAAAGTGATCAGCTTGAGCAATCCATGCAGCGTCAGCTCGGTCGAGGCGCGAATCGCAGTATGGTTATCGCTGGCATCGATGATGGTCACCAGGTCGTAAGAGCCCAGCACAGCGTACTGCCCGGTAATCGTAACCCCGAGCGCTTCCATCGCCCGGTTAGAATCTTTGATCCATTCGGGATGGGTGCGCAACGCCTCACCGCCTTCGGTGGTAAACGTCCCCAGGATGATATATGTAGCCATAGCTGCCTCCTTCACTGCTCAGGCGACTCCGGGCCACTTGAGCAGCCAATTCCTGGTTTAATTATATAGTATATGAGTTACGCAGTTGAAGGAAAAATGGCCCGAAAATAGGGGTGTAGGGCGGGCATCCGCCCGCCCTACACCCCTATTTTCGGCAATTCCTCAGCGAATTGCGTAAGCCCTATAGTAAAGAATAAATCCGGTGGAATCATTTATAATGAAAACGATGTCCCAAAACCTCAAAGATTTATTCCTGCTTGACCCTTCTATCACATATCTCAACCATGGCTCGTTTGGCGCCTGCCCCCGCCCGGTCTTCGAGGTTTACCAGACCTGGCAGCGTGAGCTGGAATGCCGCCCGGTAGAATTTCTCGGGCGGCGGATCACAACCTTGCTCGCTGAGGCGCGCCAGGCTCTCGCCAGTTTTCTCGGTGTCGAGGCGGACGAGGTGGTGTATTTTTCCAACCCGACGACGGCGATCAATATGGTTGCGCGCGCCCTGCACCTGGAGCCGGGTGATGAGATCCTGACCAGCGACCACGAATATGGGGCTATGGACCGCACCTGGCGCTTCCTCAGTAAAAAACAGGGCTGGAGCTACCTCCAGCAGCCAATCCCAGTGCCGGTGACAACTCCCGAGGCGTTTTTGGAGCGCATGTGGAGCGGAGTAACTCCCCGCACAAGAGTTATCTACATCAGCCACATCACCAGCCCCACCGCTCTGAGATTCCCGATCGAGGAGCTGTGCCGCCGTGCCCGCCAGGCAGGGTTGCTGACGATCGTCGACGGCGCTCACGCTCCCGGTCAAATTCCGCTCAATCTGGCTGAGATCGATGCAGACCTGTACGCCGGGGCATGCCATAAGTGGCTGTGCGCGCCCAAAGGCGCAGGTTTTTTGTACGCACGCAAAGAAGTTCAGGCCTGGCTGGAACCCCTGGTGGTTAGCTGGGGCTTCGAGAGCGAGTTCCCCAGCGGCTCGCAGTTTGTCGATTATCACGAATGGCAGGGCACCCGCGATATGGCTGCAATACTTTCCGTTCCTGCGGCGATCGCCTTCCAGAAAGAGCACGATTGGGAGCAGGTGCGCCGCGAGTGCCACCAGCTTGCCGTTGCCACCCGCCAGCGCATCAATGAATTAACCGGTCTCGAGCCGCTCTCTCCTGAAATGCCGGATGCGGAGGGATTCACCTGGTTCGCGCAGATGTTCAGCGCACGTTTGCCCGAGTACTTCAACCTGGATGTCGTCAAAACAGAGCTGTACGACCGCTACCGCATCGAAGTGCCGCTCTTACCCTGGCAGGCTGAGAAGCTGATCCGGGTTTCGATCCAGGCGTATAACGACTCTGCGGATGCAGATGCGCTCCTGGAAGCACTGCGCCAGCTCATGCGGAAGACTTTCCGGTCTTGAGCGTCTCAAGCTCCGCCTCGACCATAAGCTTAACCAGCTCTTCGAATGAGGTCTGGGCTTTCCAGCCCAGCTTTTGGTGAGCTTTGCTTGAATCGCCGACCAGCCTTTCTACCTCTGCAGGCCTGACCAATTGTGGGTCCTGCACGACGTAATCACGATAGTCCAGCCCCACCGTAGAAAAAGCCTGCTCGCAGAATCTACCCACCGTGTGGGTCTGTTCGGTAGCCAGCACGAAATCTTCCGGGGTCTCCTGCTGCAGCATCAGGACCATGCCGCGCACGTAATCCGGTGCGTAACCCCAGTCGCGCGCCGCGTCCAGATTGCCCAGGTGCAGGTCGTGGTCCAGCCCCGCATGAATACGCGCCGCCCCCCGGGCAATCTTGCGTGAGACAAATTCCTGCCCCCGGCGTGGACTTTCGTGGTTGAAACAGATGCCCGAAACAGCAAACAAATTGTAGCTTTCGCGATAATTGACCGTGATCCAGTGCCCGTACACCTTGGCTACCCCATACGGGCTGCGCGGGTAGAATGCTGTGGTCTCTTTTTGCGGCGACTCACGGACCTTTCCGAACATCTCGCTGGTGCTGGCCTGGTAAAAACGGATGTCCGCGTCGACCAGGCGGATGGCGTCCAGCATGCGGGTCACTCCCAAACCGGTTACTTCTCCGGTGAATACCGGCTGCGCCCAGGAAGTTTGCACGAAAGATTGGGCTGCCAGGTTGTACACCTCGTGCGGCCGGTAGCGGTTTAGAATGTCGATCAGCGAGACCTGGTCGAGCAGGTCGCCTGAAACGATCGTGAGCCGGTCCTGGATGCTCTGGATGCGCTCGAAGGTGACGGTGCTTGAACGGCGAACCATGCCAATCACTTCGTAACCTTGCTCCAGCAGGTATTCCGCCAGATAAGAGCCGTCCTGACCGGTGATACCGGTGATCAATGCACGACGGGTAGCCATAACTTTGAACCTCCGAGAGTGATAATATGCAGGCTTGGCAGCTCGATAGTGGCTGGCTGTAACCTGCTTCGAATCCGGTGAAACGAGCAAACCGCTGAAAATATATTTAGAACCTGTCCGAAAATACGAGGAGTTCCGATTTTGTGGTGTGTGCGGCTTCGCCGCACACACCACAAAATCGGTTCTCCCATCCATTTTCGGATAGATACTTAATTAATCTGTCCGCCAGAAAATCATCCCAGCAAATGAGCCTGGCTGGCAGTAGATAAGACCTCACCGAGATCGTCATCCTTAACCAGCTTTACCACCGGGATCCCCAGCATCTGCAGGTTGGCGATCACTTCAGCGTTGTCAAAGTGCCCGCCGAAGCTGGCGGAGTCAATGGCTACTACCACCGGGCGCATACCCCGCCTGAGCAGGAAATCGGCAGACGTCACTACACCTTGCGATGCGCTGGGGGTGATCAGTACGACCGTACTCCCCCGCGGAAGGTAGCGCATCTGCGCTTCGATGACTCCCTGCAGGGGCGTGCTCCCATCCGGCCGGATGATCGCCAGGGCCTCCAATACTTTGTTGAGCTGCCTCGCATCGCGGTCTGCCGGCAGCACCCGCACCGGATTTCCCGAAGTGACCATGCCGACGGTGCGCGCCCTCTCGAGGTAATATCTCGCCAGCGACCCGGCGGTGCTGGCGGCATACTCGATGGTCGATGGAGGCAGCTTGTATGGCGTTTTCGGGCGCCAGATATCCTGGACTTTGGCCTCGTCCTCCGGTACCGGCTGCGCAATGTGCGCTGTTCGGAAAGCATCCACGACAAACCAGACCTCTGCCAGAGGGTCCAGCTCGAACTCCTTGACGATCAGGCGGTTGCGGCGGGCGGTGCTCAACCAATGGATGCGGTTGAGTGGATCGCCCGGCGCGTACTCGCGCACTCCGGAGGCATTCGAGGTGATTTGCGGGGTCCGGCGGCGCAAGGCTTCACCGCCGGGCAGCAAGCCTGCCGGACCGGGGAAATAACGCACTCCGAACAGCATCGGGTACACCAGCAGAGAATTTTCACTGGGGTAGCTGCGCGAAGCCGGGAACAGGCCGAATATATCCCCGGAGTGCAGCTGGGTCGGACCGAGCGGAAAGATCCCCCGTTCGCTCAGCCGGGTGCGCGCCAGGTAAGTGCGGCTCTCCCGCCCGCCGACCAGGCTGAGCACGTGCGAGCCGCGCGAGAAGGGCAGCGGCGATTCGTCGTGCACCTCGATCCACAGCCTTGGCAGCCTGCCTGGGTTTTGGATTTCGTAGCGCTCTTCAAATACCTGCCCTACCTGCGAGCGCAAGGTCCGCGTGGTGCGGATCAGGCGCACGCCCCGCAAGGAAAGGCGCGCCATCAGCCAGCTTCCGGCGATCAAGAAAGCCCACAAGTAAGCCAAACGATAATACAGCGGCTGGGCAGTCATAATCCCTGCCAGAACGCTGATCACCAGGAGGATGATTACCAGCCGCTGAGCAAATACCATATCAATGGGTCGGAGCGGCTACGTTTCTGGCGCGAGCTTCGATCATTGGGTCTCCCCCTGGAACGGGAACGCTGTGCAGAATTTCATCGACGACTTGCTCCGCGGTCAGATCGCGCAGGCGAGCGCCCGGTCCCAGGATTACGCGGTGGGCGAGCGTCGGGATCGCCAGCTCCTTGATGTCATCCGGCAGCACGTAATCCCTGCCCAGCAGCGCAGCCCGCGCCTGAGAGGTGCGGAATAACGCCAGGCTGCCGCGCGGGCTGGCTCCCAGGTAAACTTCCGCGTGCTGGCGGGTCTGGTTGGATAGATCGACGATGTAGCGCTTCAAAGCGGGTGAAACGAAAATATCCTTGACTTGCTCCTGGACGCTCAGCAGCTCTTCAACCGAAACGATCTTCTCCAGCTTTTCGAACGGGTGGTTGAACTGCTGGCGGTCGAGGATATCGATCTCATCATCGGTAGATGGGTAGCCCAGGCGCACCCGCATCAAGAAGCGGTCTACCTGGGCTTCCGGCAGCGGGAAGGTGCCTTCGTACTCGATTGGGTTCTGGGTCGCCAGCACCATGAACGGGCGCGGCAGCGGATGGGTGACTCCATCCACCGTCACCTGGCGCTCTTCCATTGCCTCCAGCAACGCCGCCTGGGTCTTGGGCGTTGCCCGGTTGATCTCATCCGCCAGAACCACCTGTGCCATCACCGGACCCGGACGGAACTCGAACTCGCGGGTGACCTGGTTGAAAATCGAGACGCCGGTCACGTCGCTGGGCAGCATATCCGGGGTGAACTGGATGCGGCTGAAGGTACAGCCCAAGGAGCGCGCCAGGCTGCGCGCCAGCATCGTCTTTCCCACGCCAGGCACATCTTCAATCAGCAGGTGCCCCTGGCAGAGCAGTCCGACGATTGTCAGCTCAACGGTTTCGTGTTTCCCAACGATAACTGTTTCAATGTTTGCGCTGACCCGGTCAGAAAAATTCTGGATATCAGACATATCACGCTCCAGTACAGTTCAGAGATATCAGGGCACTCCCCAAACGCCCGTTCAGGATTTTAACAGAAATACGTTGAAAATTAGCCAGAAGATTGAATAATTCAATGGTCTCTTCATGCGGTAATAGCCGGCAAACAGAAGGAATGAAGTCACCAGCCCACAGGCGAAGCGGATTAACCCACCGGTCTCACGGAAGGTCGAGAAAGGCAGAAACAGGACCAGGCACGCGTTGAACAGCAATCCCAAAACGAGGGCATTCCCATCTCCGGATAGCCATTTTTTAAGCGACTGCCAGATGCCCCACAGCGCGGGCAGGATGATCGCCGGGCCAAAAACGACCAGCATTGCTCCCAGGTAAGCCAGGCTGTACTGCCCGATTCGCAGGAGTCCCATGAATGGGATGAGCTCGAAGGGGGTAGCCATTGCCCCGCCGGAGGCAAGCCCTGGGCTTCCGAATACCTGCCACAGCCAGCCCTGGAAGAGGGCATAAGGCAGCACTGCCACCAGGCCTAAGCCCAGCGCCTTTCCCCAGCGACGCTGCAGCAGGTCGGATAGACCTTGCGCCAGGATAAATGGAATAGTCGCCTCCCGGGCAAACAATGCCAGCCCGTACAGTACCCAGCTCAAAGCAGGTCGCCTGCGCTGCCCTGCCAGGATCGCTCCTACCACCAGGGCATACGCCAGCGGTTCGGGCAGGTCCAGGCGGACTGCCAGGGTAAAACCTGCCCATAATCCATAAACTAAAGCGTACCAGCGGCTGACACCCCACCCGTGAAGCAGCTCGGCGACGCACCAGGTACCAGCAGCCTGGGCCAGGATGAGCAGCAGTGGGATCGTCCAGGGCAGGGCAGGGATGCGGCCGAAGGAAGCTGCCCGGGCCAGGAGGGGCAGCAGGATGCGCTGGTAGCGATAGGCTGGCACGTCCAGCAAGGCTGCCACCTGGCTGGGGGCTGGATTGCGGGCAATATAGTATGTGAACTGCCCGTCGTAGCCTTCGCTGCCGTTCGGGTCTCCCAGGCTGAAGCGGGTTCCCAGGCGAGCTAACGCCAGCGGGTCCCCGCCGGAGCCGGCAATCACCGCCAGCACCAGAAGCAATAAGCAGAGCAAAGTCACCGTGACCGGGTTGACCGTGCGCCCTACAGCAGCCGGTAAATGCAGGGGCTTGCCCGCCGGATTGGATGCGCTCATCGATTTCGCAGCAATACCCAACCGGCGAGGACCGCCGTGATCAGGGTAATTGCCGCCCCCAGCCAGAAAGAGACAGGCTGGTAAACCAGCCGCAGCTCGTGCTCCCCGGCATCTACCGGCACGCCGCGGAACAAATAATCCGCTCTCAATAGGGGCGCTCGCCTGCCATCCACCCACGCCTGCCAGCCCGGGTACCAGGTATCGGCAATCACGATCCAGCCGGGCTGGTCTGCCTGGGTGTGGATGCGCATCTCATTTGGGCTGCTCTCCTGAAGCTCGACATTGCCTCGTGCCTGAGGGTCGCAAGCTGCTGCAGGCTGCCTGCCGGCGTTCTCCAGGATTACCTGCTGCTGAAAATCGACACTCTTGTCCCATATTTGCTCCCAGGCAGCTTCCCCGCTGGCAGCCGGCAGTGCGCAGGGGATCCAGCGCAAGCGGTCTGCCGCAGACTGGGCTGCACTTCCCGGCTGACCCGCAGCTGCAGATTGGAAGGCGACCTGATATGGGTAGCTCGAGTCCTCTCTTTCTACCGCACTGACCCCCATCAGGTTCAATAATTGCTCAAGCTGCGCAGGCGGCGCCTCTTTCAGGGCTGCCATCCAGCGTGCGTAGCGACCCGGCAGCAGCGGGTCGAAGTTATTTGCCGAGCTCAAGCCGTCGAGCAGCGTCAGGTTGGGAAGCAAAACCGCGCGCAGGTTGAGCCAGTCCTCACCGGGGTCGAATGTTTTGAAACGAAAAAAGCGCTTGAATTTCAAGCTCTCCTCATCCGCCGCGGGCAGGTAGAGGCGGCCTTCGCCTGCCATCTGGCGCACTTCCGCCGCGGTTGGGCTGGCCTGGCGGTAAAAATCCAGGCTTACCTTCGGGTTGAGCCCCCAGCCAGCCACTAACAGGTTGAGCATGATCACCAGCGCGACTGCCCAGCTCCAGGCATATACAGCCTTACCTGGAGAACGTCCTGCTGGAGCCTGATCGCCCGGTTCCCCGTTCGAAGGCTCAGGCGGCGCGGTGAGACTGAGCGCGCCTGCCAGCAGGCACCAGAAACCCAGCATAGCTGTCGCCCGGATGAAGGATAAGGCAATCTCCGGAAGTAAATGAGCCCGGCTCATCAGGTACCAGGCCAGCCCGGCTCCCAGAGAAATAGCCACCGCGCCAGCTGTCCCCAGGCGCGTCCAATACAGCGCCCGCCCATGGGGTCTGTGCCAGCCGAGCGCCCCAATCCCAGCCAGCAGAGCCAGGGCCATCTCGAGCCAGATCAGGTAGCGCGCTGGCGCCTGGAACATATTAAAGGTGAACAACATGGCGGTACAGCCAGGGGAATACCGGGGTGTTCTTGCCCAGAGCGAGGACGACCGTCACCACGCTCAGTCCCAGGAGAAGTAATACGAGTGAGCGTCTATCGCCCAATTTATTCTTCCTGCGCAGCGCCTGAGATACCGCCGCGATCGCCAGCAAAAATGGCAGCACGCCAATATATAAGGCGTCCTCCCAGAAATTGCCATAACCCCAATAATTCCCCTGTACCGGACTGCCGAACAGGTCCGGAGCTGGCAGAGTGAGCAGACGCCAGGGCCAGAAGGAGTAGGTCATCCCCATCTCGAAGTCCACTTCGGCGGCGCGTTGGGATTGGAGAAGATATTCCGCGGTCGGCAGGAGCTGGATCGCTGCCAGGCAGCACCCGATCAGGAGGGCAAGAGCCAGCTTCCCCCACCCGGCGAGCAACGCGCGCCAGATCGATCTTCTGTGGGTGCTTGCGCCGGACTCTGCACGGATTGATCCGTGCCAGCTCCAATAACCTACCCAGGTCAGGGTTAGCAGCCAGGTATACCATCCAACCTGAGCATGTCCCGCCAGGAGCTGCAGCCCAATCAGCAGTCCAAGCAGGAGGAGCGGTTTCCAGGCAATCCCTGGCCGGCTGACCTTTAACGCTGCCCATAGGATCCAGGGGAGCCAGGCTGCGGCGTCCACCATGGATGCGAATCCCCCGCGGGCAACCAGGTAGCCGCACATCCCAAATGCCAACCCGCAGACCGTCTGCCCGAGAGCGCTCAAGCCAAGCGCCCGGGCGAGAACCGCTGCTCCCAATCCTGCCAGGATCAGGTGGAAGGCAAGCAGCAGGGACTGCCCCCAGGCCATGCTTGGAACTCCTCCCGCGATGTATAACCCGAGCGAGATCCAGTTGGGCGGGTAGAACAGCGCTGACTGATAGTTCGCCAGCAGAGGAGCTCCCATCCCCAGGAGCGGGTTCCACAGCGGCAGGTGACCCGTAAGCAGAGTCTTCCATGCCCAGGACTGCCAGGCGACGAACTGCAGCGAGGGTGTCCCCCAGAATAAGGCTCCCCCGCTCAGATATACCGGCGCCAGCAATATCAGCGGAGCCAGGATAACCGGCAGATAAGGCAGTCCCCAGTTATGGCGCTGTGTTTTCATTTTGAGGATGCACCCGGAAGTAAAACGAAGAGGGTGCTTCCCAGTCCCGGGGCGCTGTCTGCCCAGATCTTACCCCCATGAGCTTCCACTACCAGCTTGCAGAAGTACAACCCCAGTCCGGTACCAGAGCGCCTGCCCTGCTGGATTTTAGCCTGGCGATATTTCTGGAATAAGAAAGGCTTCACCTCCGGCGGGATGCCTGTACCTGTATCGTGTAATGAGATGCAGATCTGAGGTCTGACCCCATCCGGTTCAGCTACCGCGCCGAGCTGGATGCAGCCGCGGTCGGGAGTAAATTTTACGGCATTATCCAGCAGATTGCTTATCACCCGCGCCATGTACTGCACATCGATCATCAGCTCGGGCAGGTCCTGTCCGATTTCTATTTCTAACCGGATTTCCGCATCGTTTAACAAGGCGGTGAAAGGCTCGGCAACTTCCTCCAGGAAGGGTTTCACCGCTACTGGCTGGCAGCTCAGCTCCAATTCACCGCTTTCCAGCTTGTGGATATCCAGGAGCTGGTCGACGAGTCCCACCATCCGTCCGGTGCTTTTCTTTAACAGGGTGACCACCTGGTCGTTTTCCTGGAGTATATTTTTGGGCTCGCTTCCTGCTCGCAGGTGGATGCTGGTCACCATGTCCAACCCGCCCTGAATAATCCCCAGCGGCGCGCGCAGGTCATGAACGATCATCTGCTGCAGGTCTTCCTGCATCCGGGCTGCCTTTACTTCATCCGTACGGTCACGGAATACGAACAGCCAGCCAGTAATCTCTCCAAACTCTCCGCGCACACCGGTCAGGGTGCGCTCCAGGTAGCGGTCTGGTATTCCTTCCAGGTGGATGGTGACCTTTTGCGGCTCACACTCCCCCTGCAAAATGAGCTGAAGGTCATGCTGCAGCTCTTCCCACTGGTAGCCGATCAAGCCAAAAAGCGGTTCTCCATCGCTGCCCAGTGGCGTCACCAGCTCCATCGCCAACAGCTCCAGCTGCGCGACGTGCAAAAATCCCGCCAGGGCGCGGTTCGCCGCCAGCACCTTCCCCTGCTGGTCGAGGAACAGGATGCCATCCTGGGTTGCGCGCAGGATTGAATCGAGCTGCTGGACGCGCAAGGCAAGCGCTTCATCTGTCCGCGCGAACAGCTGCGCGTTTTGGATCGCAATCCCAGCCTGGGCTGCCACTGCCGCCAGAACTTTTTGGTGGTTGAGGTCGTAGAGGTGCTGGTCGAGATAGGACTGGACGGCAATTACTCCGATGGGGGTTTGCCCAGAGAGGATCGGCACCCCCAGCCAGGAAAGCGCTGGATACGTAGCCGGCTGCAGACCCAGCTTGCGCCGCGTCTCGTCTGTGGTCTCGAGGCTGAGCAGCGGTTTCCCAGTTTTCAGGATATATTCGGTCAATCCCCTCCCTGCCCGCCGTGCCTGCCGGTGGATCTCTTTCCCATCTTCGATGTAGAGCGGGAAGGAAACCTCATTCAAAGCAGGGTTGTAAAGCGCCAGGTAGAAGTAATCGGCAGGCATCAGTTCAGCGATCTGGGCGTGGATTGCCAGCAAAATTGTTTTCAAATCCAGGCTCGCGCTCAACGCCTGGCTTACCTCCAGCAAAGCATCCAGCTCTCTTACTCGCCTCTGCAGCCGCAGGCTGGTATAAGCGAGACTGCGCGCCACCACAGCGACAGCCATAATCCCAACAGTGAGCGAGAGAAAAGCCCAGGTTCCCAGGCGGGTGGCGACCAAAGCTACCAGTGGCGCGAACAACAAGGGGATGCCTTCGTACCCGAATAATCCGTCAATCGCCCGGATATACGTCTCCAGCTGAGTGCGGCCGCGGCTGGCAATGAATAAGCCGACCCCGACGTAGTTGACCAGCAAGAAGGTCATCCCCAACGCCAGCAGGGGGACGATATCCGGCAGCTCCACAGCCATGAGCGGTACCTGCCCGCCGATCTTCTCATAAAGCGTTCCCGCGATGAGGATGCTCATGGTTTGCAGGGCAGCATTCGTTGAAAATCGGGAGATAAATGTGATCCGATCGGATGGCCGCGCTGGCACTTCTGGTCCGGGGATCTGCGGCTCGATAATGGCTGCCAGAAGCTGGCTCAAGAAAGCGATCCAGGCAGCCGGCAAGAGACCCAGGGTCAGGTAGCTGGCAACGATCGCCATGGGCAGCAGCGAGGCGGTTCCGCCTCCCACAGGGACCCCGGCGACCGAGGTGAAGACCACCAGCACTAAGAAAAGCACACTATCAGGAGCTGCCTGGAGCTGAGGCTGCCGTGTATAGCTCAGCCCGACCAATATCCCAAAAGTGAGGATCAGGCTGAGCAGCGAGACGCTAATTCGGAGCACATTGTTTTTCATTCTCATATCCAGCGCCTCTACCAGCTGCCTCCAGCGTTCGATGTAACACCTGGCGGAAATCTCCAGGCGGATCCGCGTGCAACGCGGTAGATTTTGTAATCCCCATTCGATTGGAGCGGCTCTAAATATCCGGCAAGCTCCGGGTTCCACTTCCCCAGCCCGCGCTCGTAGGGTCCCCAGACTACATAATCGATGCCATATTCATCGATCGTCTTGATGCGCTCCGCATCGGGCGTATCCACCTGGTAAAAGCGCGCAACCACGCTGCGCAGCTGCTCCAGGTTTATGCTCTCCGGTCCATGCCCGATCATCACTTTCAACGGCGCCCAGGCAGGCAAGGCATTACCCGTTTCATACGCTGCCATAACCAGCTCCCCAGGCCTGGATTGCCGGCTTAATTCCTGGAACATGGCAATCTCTGCGGTCGGACGGAAAATCGGAGCAGCCGGTCTCGCTGCGGTTAATATGCCTCCAGCCAACAGGATCAGCGTGGACGGAAAAACAAACCAAAGCAGGGTACGGATTAAGGACTGCTGCCGGGCAGTCAGCCTTTCGCTCTGCTCCAGGCAGACCATGCCCAGAGCCACCAGCACCAGCCAGCCACCTTCCAGCAGGCGGCGTTGAATGTTCGTTGGGGCGTATGCCAGCAAGGGCAGCAAACCCAACCAGCCGATTAAGAACAAGGCTTTCCAGGGCTCCCTGCGGTAAAAACCGCGTATGCCGAGCAGTGCAATGGGCAGAATTAATCCGTAAGCCAGCAGATAATGCAGGGGATGGGGGGAGGGCAGGTAGTTCTGGCGCGACCAGGCCTGGAAAAACGGGTCTTTCAGCAGGGCGAATAAGTTATAGGCAAGCAGCGGCAAGGTAAACAATCCAGCGATAATAGCCAGCCCGGTCATACGCTTCCAGCGCTGCCAGCCGCCAGCCAACGGGCGGCGCCATAACCAGAATGCCAGCACTGCCAGATACGCCCCAATTACCGTCCCCAGTACGATCATGGACAGCGGCTGGAAGAAACCCACCGCGAGCCACAGCAGGCCGATGATCACCGCGGAGCTCCGCGGGAAGCGGGGCTCCTCGATCTCCCCGGCTTTAAGGTAAGCAACCAGCGTCCAGAGGAACAGCGCCCTGGCTGCAGCCAGGTGAGGGATGCCGTACAGGCTAAGAAAGCCAAATGTCTCGGGGGAGTAGAATTCGAGGGGCAGCGATCCCAGCCAGCTGTCCCTGCCGGTCAAGAAAAGCAGCCAACCCAGCCCACCGCCCAGCACTGCGATTACCAGCCCGAAACGCCGTAAGCGCTCAGAGCGGATGAAAAATGCCAGGAAATCGTAGGTAGCCAGGATCATCAGGAAACCGCTTGCCAGGCGCAGCGCTTGAAACAAGGCTACCAGCTGATCGTGGAGCCCCGGACCGGCTGCGAGCTTACCCAGCAGTAGGTAAGGAAGGTATTCCAGCACACCACTTTGCGGGAGCGGTGTGAACGGTGTTTTAAACGACCATGCCCCAACCGAGCCGCTCAGCATTTTAGCGATGTACGAATTCCCATCCTCAACCCCGATGAGAAAGCCGCTGAAGCGCCAGTCTGTGCCCTGGCGAAAATAACCCATGAGGTAAGGGATAGTGGTCGCCAGCATCACCAGCAGCCCGAAGATTACCACCCAGCGTCTTTCGGCGGAGATGCGAACCGCCGCTCGCTGGCTTGTAACGCCGGGAGGTGCGGAGACCTGCGCCAAACTATTCACTTTCCTCCTTCCGCCGGATATGAAAGCTGAGCAATATCCCCAGCAAACCTAACGCTGCCCCCAGGTAAACCGTCAGCGGTCTGAAGCTGAAGACAACCTGCCGTGTGCCCGGGGTCAATGCTACAGCCCGCAGCACGCCGGCTTCCGTTTGGAGGGGAGCCGGTTTCCCGTCTACGGTCACGCGCCATCCTGGATAGGCAATCTCTGAGGACACCAGCAGATCTCCCGCCTTTTCCGACCCCGCCAGGGTTATGACAACGCGGTTTGGTGACCAGCTCACTCCCTCAACCGGCTGGATATCCTCTCCGGGGGAGGCAAGTGCGGGCTGGGTCCAGGCGCGGGGGCGTACTTGTGCGTTCTCATAGACCCAGGTGCCCTCTACGAGGGACGGAGTCTTCCAGCCCGGCGCATCGACCTGGAACTGGGCCGCCAGGTAACCAACGTTTAACAAACCCAGCAGCCGGGCATCCGGCTGGGCATCCTGGTTGGCAGTCGCCGGGTCGCCGTTGGCGAAGGGCGGCAGAGTGACACTGTAGCCTGGGTCGGGCACGCCACTGGCAGGCTGCATGTACCGCACGTAGCTTTGCAGCTGCAGAGGATCAACCCCGTTTGCCTGTTCGATCTCAGCCTCGGCAGCAGTCGATTGGGGCAAGCTGTAGGATGGCGTATACAGGCGGGAATTTCCCGGACGAGAATCCAGGTATCGCGCCAGCTCGGCGCCCATCGCCAGCACCTCGCCCGGCGGACGAATCACGAACATCCCTTGGTCGACCCCCAGGAGATCTACCAGGCAGAGGACCGCCAGCCCAATCAGCCAGCTGCGCACCGGCAGCCTGCCTGCCAGCCACAATGCGATCCAGCCGCACGCTGCCAGGGTGAGCAATGCTCCCCAGGCGAACCCGGGAGTTCGCCGACCAGTGACCATCCAGGCGGCGACGCCCAGCAGGCTGGCAAATGCAGCCAGTGCGACCAGCGGCAAACCCAGTCGCCTGCGGGAACCAGCTGGCAGAATAGAAAACTCAGCCGAAAGCAGGGAATCCAGGCTGTATGCTGCCAGCACAACCAGGGAGAACCCGCTGATGAACAACGCCCGGCTCGGTACCCGCAGCAGATTCAACCCTGGCAGGCGGGTCAGAAAGGTCATGCCAGGCACTGCTGAACCCAGCGCAAACACCAGCGAGAGCAGGAGAACCAGCCACCAAAAGGCAGCCTGTTTGCGCACAGGGGTCCAGACCAGACCGATCAACGCTAAAGCCAGGATGACCGCGCCTGAATAGAGCTCCCACTCGTGAAAACCGCCGAAGGTGGGGAAGACTATACCCAGCAGGCGCGCTGGCGGTAAGGAATAGGTCAGGTTATCCTGAGCAGAAAGGCTGGAGCGGGTGGATAGGCGGGTGAACTCCAGCAAGGGCAGCGCAAGGGGCAGCGCAAATAGCGCCGCCAGGAGCAGCTGACCGAGTAAGAGCTTTCCCCTGCGAGCGCGGCGCAGTGTGGGCGGGGCTTTCCCTCGGACGCCCCACAGCACGAAAGTCAGCCAGAGCAACCCTGCCAGCGGCGCCCAGCGCGGGTCTGCCAGGAAGATCAGACCTAAAACCAGACCGGAACCGATCTGGAGAGTCAGCCGGCCTCTACCAATCCGCTGCACACCACAGCGACCCGCCAGCAAAAGCCAGGGCGTCCAGGCCAGAGCGTACAGCAGAGTGACGTGACCTGCGCCGTAATGGGCATAGATTTTCGGCAGCGCCTGGAATGCCAGACCGCCAAGCAGCGCCGCCTGCCAGCGCAGGCCGAGTGAGCGCAGCAGCAGGTACATACCGGCGCCTGCCCAGACGATGTGCAGGAAGATCGCCAGGTTGAACCCCAACGGCAATGGGAGCATAAATGCCAGCCACCCAGGTGGGTACCATAAGCCCGCCAGCGGGTTCGCAGCAAACGGCGCACCGCTGAAAAGCAGCGGGTTCCACATAGGGATCGTGTGCCATTTGAGCAAGGCGGTCTGCAGGTAGTGACCGTACGGGTAGTGCGCGACCGTCATATCGGAATAGGCTGCTGGATACGGTGGGAACGGGAATCCATTTGCTCCAGGCAGGAGCAGCAGCGCAGGCACCAGGAACAAGCCTGCCCACAAAAGGACCTTCACCCGAGGCGTGTCACCTGGCCAGTGCATAGATGGTCACTCCCGCGTGGTCATAAACAGGCTGCCAGCTCGCAGGCAGGGTTAGCAGTCCCAGCCGTTGTTCGCGCGGTCCGTCGAACACATAATCAACGTTGCGCTCATCCAGCAGGGTGGGGTTGCTCCCCTCGAAGAAGCTTGTAACCGCTTTTTCTTCCTGTTTGGCATTTACCGTCTCGAATGGATGCCCATAGATTACCCTGCGCCCCGTGTGGGCTGGGATGAGCAATCCGGTATCCGGCGCAGCCAGGATGAGCGCGTTTCGAGGGGTGTTATCTCGGATCCAGTCCAGCGCCTGGCTTTCCCCAGCTGTGTAGTAGATCTGCGGGTTGTGGGTGAGGGCTGCCTGCCGTCCAGCCAGCAATACCAGCAGGTTGGTCGGCAAGACCAGCAGCAGGAGGACCGCTGCAAGCAGGGTGAACTTCCGCGCTTCCTGGCGTGAGACCTGCCACAGGGTCAAAACTGCCAGGGCGGTCACCGGGACGTATAAGCCGAACATGAAGCGCCTTTGCAGCCCCGAAGGCAGGAGGAGCAAGATGGCCCCGCTGACCAGCCAGACGGCAGGAATGAGCCGGCTGCGCTCTTTCCCGCGCAAGGCAAACCACAACCCAGGGAGCGCCAGCAAGAGCAGGGGTGAAAATGACAGCAGCAAATCGTAGAGCGGCGGCGTGGGGGTCAGGTTTTGAGCGTTCCAACCCGCCAGGATGGGGTCGGAATGAATTGCCCAGAGATCGTAGAGCAGAACCGGTCCCCCACCAAGCAGCACCAGCCCCAGCTTCCAGGCCGTCTCCGAAAGGGAGAATCTCCAGTGATCCAGTGCGAACTCGAGCAGCGCAGTCGCAGCCAATACGATTGCCGCCACAGCTATACAAAAGGGTGAAAGCAGCCCCGCAAGCAGGGCAACTGCCACGGTTAGCAAACTCCTCCCCCATTTTTTTCGCAGGGCTGCTCCGTCATCGCGCGGGGTCAACAGCCATAGCAGCAAGCCGAGACTCAGGCTGAAATGGGGTGCTGCGTAAGCAGAAAGGAAAGGGTACGCCTCAGCAACCCAAAAATCAGAAGTAAACCCGCCGAAAGGGAGTGCAAGCCAGCCCATTCCCCCACCGAGCAAGGCTAGGGCAAATGCAGCCAGGGTCATATGGCGCTCTGCCAGAACAGCCTGGAAGAAGCGAAACGAGGTATAAATCAGCACGCAGCTGCCAAGCAGCCGCGCCGCCTGGTAGGATGGATACAACCCTGTGCCAAGCCAGCGGGCAGCGTGACCCAGGAAAAGGTAATAGAGGTTAATATATGCTCCCCTGCCTAAATCGGCGGTATACGGCAGGTGAAAGCGCCAGTAACCTGACCAGCCCTGGTACATCTTTGCCAGGTAAGAGGTGCCATCAGGCGGGTTGATTAAAAAACCGCCAAATACGTATTCCGAACCGCTGGCTCGGGCTGCCAGCCAATATGGGACCATCACGAGTAGGAGCAGGCTGGCGCCAGCCAATCCTACGCCGATCAGCATCCGGCGGTCTGGTGAGTTACTGACCATGAGATTTAGATACCTGCCCAGGGAGCTCCTGGAGCACGAGAGGACATGGGAGTATTTTAATGAGACAAGCTGCCCTAAACCATGACAAAAGTGATAGGCTTATGTGGTCAACGATTACGTTAATTCCTCTTGTCTTTCTCCCTCTCCGAACCTATAATTTCTCCCAATGAGTGCACCGTTCAAGCTATACCGGCTGCAGCAGATCGACAGCCAGCGTGACAAGGTTTTGGCCCGCCTGGCGGAGATCGAAGCTGTTTTGAATTCGAATGAGGCTTTGCAGCAAGCTGAACAGGAGGTCCAACAGGCTGAGCAAGAGCTGCAAGGAGCGCGGAAAATACTCCAGCACGCCGAAAACGACGTTCAGTCCCAAAATGTGAAAATCGAGCAGACCGAATCCACATTATACGGCGGCAAAGTGCGCAACCCAAAGGAGCTTCAGGATTTGCAAGCCGAGACTGCCGCTCTCAAGCGCCATCTTTCAGTCCTTGAAGACCGCCAGCTGGAAGCTATGCTGACCGTCGAGACAGCTGAAGATGTATCCCAGGCTTCCAACAGCAAGCTCCAGGCAGTCCAGGTCCACGACGAGCAGACCAGAAAAGAGCTGAATGTCGAAAAAACCAAGCTCCTGTCTGATTTAGCCAGGCTGGATGACGAGCGTAAGGCTGCTTCGGGCACCATCGATTCAACCGACCTCACGCTTTACGATGGGCTGCGCCTCAACCGCAGAGGGGTCGCCGTCGTCCATGTGACCGATAATTACTGCCCAGCTTGTGGCAGTACGCTGAGCTCCGCTCTCCTGCATTCCGCCCGCCAGGCAACCCAAATCCTGCGCTGCGAAGCGTGTGGGCGGATCTTATACGCAGGGTAGATACCATGGGATTCCTGCGCAACTTGCAGTTCGAGCGCCTTTCGTTCTGGTTCGGATTCCTGGCTGGCATTCTCTTCCTCTGGCTGCTGGGTAAGCTCAAACCGGGTTTTCGGCAATTCAGAGAATTCATCAAGAAGAGCTTCCTATCGGCCCGAGCCGAGATGCAGACCGGGACCGAAGTGCGCCACCGTAATGATACCATTCGGCATGCCCAGGGCATGCACCTGGCTAACCCTATGTTCTCCCTGGACGAAGTGGTTATCGAGCCGCGTTTGCTCGCCCCGCCAGCTCCAGTCGTACCGGGCGTGCTCCCACCTCCACTGGATATCACCGAGAAGGTTCTGCCCTACATGCCAGATTGGAGCGGGCTTGCCAGCGCGTTCGGCGCGCCTACCCTAAGCCTGGCAGATGCCCTCCAGGGAGGTATGAACCTGGCAATCCTGGGAGAGCCAGGCTGCGGTAAAACCGTCGCGCTGGCGTATCTGGCGTGCCAGCTCGCCCGCCAGGCTCCTGAGCTGGGTCCATTCAAAGATTACGTACCTTTCTTCGTTCACGCGGCTGACCTCGCCTTACCTCCCCGCCTTCCGGAGAGCATCCTGGATACCCTAGTGGATGCAGTCAGCGCGCAGGCCTCTGCCCTGACGCAGCCGCGCCTGGCGAAATTCATGCACCTGTCTTTCGAACAGGGGCGCGTCATATTGTTGGTCGACGGCCTGGACGAGCTGAACCCCTCTGAAGCGGAGCAGGTGCTCGGGTTTCTGTGCGATATTTATGCCCGCTACCCCGGGATCCATATCGTCCTGGCTGCAGACTGGGTAACACCCGGGTTGAGACCGCTCAAAGCCAGTCTGCTGGGATTAGCCGGTTGGGATGAGCGCCAGCGCATCGCCATGATCCACAAATGGGGAGACCTATGGATGCGCTGGATCAAGCGCCCCTCTTCGGATGGATCTCAGCCATTCAAGCCAGAAGTGATAAATTCCTGGCTGGCAACCGATCAGGTTCCGCTTTCCCCGCTCGAGCTCACCTTGAAAGCCTGGGCAGCGTATGCGGGCGATACTGTCGGCCCTGGCGCGGCTGAGGCGGTCGAAGCTTATCTGCGCCGCATGGCTGTCGGCGTCCCCAAATGGCGCCAGGCGCTCGAGCAGCTGGCTTCCCAGATGGTGATAACCATGCGACCAGTCATGAGCAACAGGGAAGCGCAATCCGCCCTGTCTGCTTTTGATCCCGCACCTGCCGTCCAGGCTAGCGAGTTCCAGCCGCAGCCAGGTGACTCGCCGGAGAAAACTGCCGGGCAGACGGCGCAGCCAGCTCCACGACCGGCTGCACAGGAGGGGAGTCCCACCCCGCGCGTGCTGCCTGCCCTGGTCGATAACGGTCTGCTCCACAGCCATGCGGGCGGGCGGATCAGGTTGATCCACCCGAGCCTGCTCGGCTACCTGGCTTCATACGGGTTAGGCAGCCAGGAAGAGTGCAGCAGTCTGCTCGCTCAACCGGATTGGATGGGTAAAAGGCTCGCCTTGCAGTATATCGCCTCCCGCCAGGAGATCAGCAGCTGGCTGCCAGAGTTAATCACCAGCCTGGAAAAAGATCCTCTACAGAGCGGGCTATTCATGGTCGCCAGGTGGGCGCCTTATGCTCCCGAGCTGTTCCCGTGGCGAGCGCAGGTTCTGCGCCAGCTCGCGGGGATGATCCAGGATAAAGGACTTTCGAATGCGCTGCGGGGGCGCGCCCTGGCAGCTATGGTTGGCGCAGGCAGCAGCGCCAGCGCGGTGCTCTTCAGACAGGTCATGACCAGCAGCGACGCCGAAACCCGCACCCTGGCGGCTCTCGCCGCTGGCTGGTTCCGCGACAGCAAAGCCGTCCAACCGCTCTGCGAGCTTCTCCCTGACCTGACTCCGCAAGTTCGCCAGGCAGCCTGCCTGGGTTTGGTAGCAATCGGCGACGAGCCAGCTCTCGAAGCTGTTGCTTCCGCATTGTTGCACGGGGACGAGAGCCTGCGCATGGCTGCTGCAGAGGCGCTGGCAAATAATCCGGAAGAGGGTTACCCGGTGCTGGATGAAGGCTCCCGGATGAACGATTTGATGGTGCGGAGGGCGTGCGTCAGTGGGCTGGCGCGCCTCAAGCAGCAGTGGGCGATTGACATCCTGCATATGCTGCAAATCGAAGACAATCAGTGGGTCGTGCAGAATGCTGCTACACAGGCACTGGAAGAGATCGCGCAGCCCAACCCGCGCATCCCCGGACCGCTGCCCGAATTAACCGAAACCCCCTGGCTGATCGCTTTTGCCGGCGAGCATGGGATCGGCGTCGCTCCAGGCAAGCCAGCGCGCGACCTGGTTTTCAAAGCCCTCAAAGAAGGGGGTGAGGAGCAGAAGCTGGCCGCGCTCGAATACCTGCGCAGATACGGCGACGAAAACGCCATCCTTCATATTTACGAGTTTTATTTTTCCGATCAAGAGGAAGTACGTGAGACGGCATTTCTGGCATTATGGGAGCTGCATGCTGCGGGGGTCCCTCTACCAGAACCCATTCAGTTCGGATTACACTAACCATTGGACTAGATCAGCAAAAATAGCTGGTGGAGTGCGTAGGCACTCCACCAGCTATTTTTGCTGATAATTTCTTAGTTTTACCGCTTATGCCAGGTTCTGCAAGATCCGCTCGTGCACGGTCTGGGCATCCAGGTCCAGGATGGAGACGAGTTTATCCTTGCCAGTCGCGCCGGCGACAATCTCGATGCGGGATGCCGGTACGCCCAGGACGTGCGCAAGGAATTCGACCAATGCCTTATTGGCTTTCCCTTCAGCCGGGGGCGCAGTCAGGCGGATCTTTACGGTACCATCGCTGAGTATTTCAGAGATCTCATTGCGGCTGGCGCGTGGGGTAACCCGGATTGCCAGGGCTGAACCAGTCTTGCCGTCGTGCAATTGATATTGTCTTGAGCTCATTGCGATTCCCTCAGCGTAAGAAGATCCATGTAATGATCCGGACCAGCAACCAATCCAGAATTTCGATGGCAATAATCAGCACCAGTGGGCTGAAATCCAGAGGTCCGGTATTTGGCATCACCCGCCGGATCGGCGCCAGCAGCGGGTAGACCAGCCGGTCTAAACGCTGGCGCACCGGGTTATAGGGCGGAAGAAAATAGGTAAGCACCACCTGGATGACCAGCACAATGATCACCAGGCGAGTGACCAGGTTAACCGTTGAGATCAGCCAGCCGGCTGTGCTAATGCTCATATTGGCCGGGGACCCATGATTGCCGTGCCAATGCGCACGATCGTTGCGCCTTCCTGGATGGCGACGGAGAAATCAGCAGACATCCCCATCGAGAGCTCTTTCCACTCGATCCGAGGAAATTCCCCAGCCAGATAGCTCTGAATGCTGCGCAGCCGCGTGAAATACCTCCGGCTCTCTTCCGGGTCGACCGATAACGGCGGCATGGTCATCAACCCCTGGATGCGCAGGTGGGTCATCGCTGAAATTTCGTGAATTTCCAACGCCAGGTCGCTCAATTGATCCTCCCGCCAGGCTGGCCAGCCTGATTTTGCTGCCTCGCCGCTCACGTTACACTCCAGCAGGACTGGCAGATTGCGGTTGAGCTGCCCGGCAAACTGGTCCAGGCGCCGCGCCAGCTTCAAGCTATCCAGTGAATGCACCCAATGAAACCAGGCGCAAACTGCTTCCGCCTTCCGGCTCTGCACGTGCCCGATCATGTGCCATGTCAGACCCGTCCGGGATGCGCAGGCTTCAATCTTCGGGATGGCTTCCTCAGTATAATTCTCGCCCAACCAGCTTGCACCGGCGGCTGTCACCGCCTGGATGTCTGCGACTGAATGTCCTTTCGTCACCACCACCAGCTTCACCTCCTCGGGGTCCCGCCCGGCAGCCACAGCCGCCGCAGCGATCTGCTCGAGGACGTGCTGGTAGTTTTCCGCGATCTTCATTTCAGCGATCAACGCCATCCTTCAATCCAACCCGATCAAAGCGCCGAATTGACCAGTGCGCCCTTTCTCCCCGCGGTGAGAGTACCAGTCTTCCGGGAAGCAGGCGGTACAGATGCCTGCCACTTCAATTGAATTGACGCCAGCTTCGCGCAGAACCAGCCGGTTGGCGTTCCATAGATCAAATTTTACTCCAGAATTGAGGGAATCTTCGCTTTTTCGAGCGACTCCGGGCTCATTTCCGCTCGCCAGCGGATCCAGCAGCACCCCCTCGGATTCATCCCCGAAGGCTTCCTGCACGCGCTTTACCACCTCGGGTCCCACCGGATAGTGATGCGCCCCGATCGAAGGGCCGATCGCCGCGAGCAGGTCGGATGGCTGGCTGCCATAACAGTTCTGCATGGCCTGGACCGCGGCTGAGGCGACCCTGCGCACCGTGCCCATCCAGCCGGCATGCGCCAACCCGACCACCCCCCGGCGTGGGTCCAGCAGTAAGATGGGCACACAATCCGCAAAGCGCATAAACAGAGTCACGCCTGGCTGGTCACACAGGATGACATCTGCCTCCAGATGGGGGACATCCGCCGGCCGCGGCGCTTGAGCGCAGACTACCTCTACGCCATGCACCTGCCAGACGTCGTACATGCTCGCCAGGCTTTTGCCCAGGGCGGCAAAAGAGCGTCCCCGGTTTTCAGCCACCCGCTGCGGGTCATCCCCGACCACGCCGCCGACATTGAGTGCTTTCCACGGAGCTGGGCTGACGCCGCCGCGGCGGGTGAAGACCGCGTGGGTCACCCCGGCTACGCTGAGCGTATCAAAGGTCAGGTAGCGGATCCCATCCTTTTCCGCAAATGGCATCGAATCAGCCTATATTTTGGGTTGTGCTGGGAGGGCAGCTGCTCGCTGGCGGATGCGATTCTTTTTCCGCTCCATCAGCTGGCGCGCTTCAGCCATAGAGCTTTCCACCAGGGGGATACCGAACCAGGCTGTGGTAAACCCGAACAAGAATCCGGTCAGCAAACGCAGGTACGGTGTGCTCTCCCGGTAAGGGATGAAGCCAAGCGGCGGCTGGCTGATGAGCTGGCTGACGCCATCCAGGGCGATCGGTAAGATACCCACTACGACCCAGAGGTACCATGGGAGCGATTTCATCTTACGCCCGCTCAGGGCAAAGATCACCCCAAACAGGAGCATCGACCCGTAAATGGCAATGTCCCTCTCGCACAAGGCGACCTTATACCCAACGATTGCGTTGCCCACGAACTGGCGGGCGGCTAAAAGCGCATCCGGAGAGCTGGATTCATTCAACCCGGTCGCTTGCTGGAAGGTAAGCACGCCTCCCATCCCGGCGGCTGCCCGGGGATAATAGGCCTGCTCGCCGAAGAGGAACAGGCTGCGAAAAGCCAGCTGGTGGCATAATCCGCCATATACGCGATAGATCAGTGCGGCTGGGCTGGTATACCCGGCTTTCATCAGCACAGGCGCCAGGAACGTCAGCCCAAGGTAGACGACCAGAAAAAGATTGAATCCTGCCAGATAGTGCCTGGAGGTCCAATACGTAAACCTGTCGGAGCGCGTCCAGCGCTCGTGCGCTGAGGCGTCGCTATCGATAGAATCATCGATCTTGCGAATGTGGCGTTCCCTGTCCTGCGCCGCGCCCAGGCTTACCGCAAGCTGGGTCCGCTCGATGGGCGCCTGGAGAATGTAGGGTCCGATTGTCACTACCGGGACCTTGTCTCCAAATGATTTCTGCAGGTTAGGACTGCTGTCAATGTCAATGACTTTAAGCTGGTGGGGAAATTCCGCCTGCAGTGCAGTCAGGTCTTCCAGGGTCTGGTCGCATAAATGACAGTCTTTCCGGCTGTAAAGCGTGACGGTAATCATGAGCCCAGACCTACTCGATTGAGGTAATCATCCAATTCGGCTTGAGAGAGCTGCCCGATATGTGCCACTTTGATCATTCCTTCTTTATCGATCAGGTAGGTCGTGGGGAAACCGCTGATATGGTAATCTCTTACTGCCTGCGATTCTGGATCGAGCAAGATATTAAAGGTGATGCCCAGCTCCTCGATATTCTTTTTCACAGTCGCCTCAGGCTCAGCAGCATTCACCCCTAACACCACCAGGTCATCCGGATATTGCTCGTAAGCCTGCTGGAGCATCGGCATCTCAACCCGGCAGGGACCGCACCAGGTCGCCCAAAAATTTACCAGGACCGCCTTGCCCTTCAAGTCCGACAGCCGCAGCGGGGTACCGTCGAGCTGGCTGAGCTGGATTTCCGGCGCAGGCAAGCCCACTTCCGGGGCAGTCTCTGCCAGGCGGACGGACTGGCTCAGTCCCATGCGGGTCCACAGCTCCCTGCCTGCACCGGATACGATCAGGAATACCAATCCCAGTCCCAATCCAAGCAAAACGCCGCCAGCGACCAGCCGCCATTTACTGCTTCGTCCCATCCCTTTTGCCTCCCGCAGCCTGACTCAGCGCATGACAGCGGAGCGCTGCCCTAATCGCTGCCCTGGGGAGACTGGTTCGACTGCGCCTGCGAAGGGAGGCGTAATGCTAACACCAACGCTACCGGGAAGAGCACAGACCCAAAGATCCACCAATCGTAGAAGTTTCGGCCTCTTTTCGAGGCGATGTAAGCCGGGATCAAACCCAGGGTTGCCAGTGCAATCACCCCGACGAAGATGATCCGGCCGATCGTCAGCTCGTCGAACGATCCAATAAATGAGCCCAGGCTGGCAATTTGCTGGTAGCGTCCGCTCAGCAAGAGTGTACCGACGATGATCAATACGACTCCAAAACCGACTTCGACGTAATGCATCACCTTGCCATAACGCTGGATCACGGTGGTTACAATCCCAATTTGGGTCGATGCGAACAAAAATGGGATGGCAAGGCCGATAGAGTAACCGGCGAGTAACATCGCTCCCTGGGAGACTGAGCCGCCGTTCAGCGCCAGGGTCAGGATCGAGCCCAGGATGGGTCCCACACAAGGCGACCAGCCAGCCGAGAAGAACACGCCCATCAGGAATGAGGCGATATAGCCGCGGTTGCGGTCAGGGATGGTCTGGGAGCGCAAGTCATATTCGAAAAAGCGGATGCGGATGATGCCGGTCATGTGCAGACCGAAGATAATGACGATCAATCCGCCTGTGCGTGCCAGCCAGATGCGCAAGCTGAAAAGCAAACTACCCAGGGCAGAGGTTGCTATACCCAGGAGAATAAATACTGTGCTGAAACCGAGCACGAAAGCGATGCCGTGGGTCAAAGCCACCCAGCGGATCGGCTTACCGCGGCTCGCCATGGCTGCAGTTCGCCCACCCAGGTAGCCGATATACGCTGGAACCAGCGCAAAAACACACGGCGATAGGAATGAGGCAATCCCGGCGAAGAACGCCAGCCCGAGCCCAACATTATTCCCGAGCATACAATTAAGTCTCCATACCTGTGCTGAGCATGCTGATCTGAGCTGCGCCGGGCTACTTTTCTACCACGACGATTCTGCTCCCATCCCTCCCGGAAACGGCCATATCCCCAGGCTCTATCTGAACATCCGGCAACGTCCAACGGAAGACGAACTTGGCGTCATCCGGGCGAGCGTTCACACAACCGTGAGACATGGGCACGCCGAAATTGTTGTGCCAGAAAGTCGAATGGACCGCTACGCCATCCCCGGAGAACAGCGTCGTCCAGCCAATGCCGGGCAAATCGTAGCCGCCCCCGGTCGTCCCGCCGCTCATGTGGATCGAGAGCAGCTTGCGCCAGATGTAATGCTCCCCGACCGGGGTAGACCACTTGTCTACCGGATTGCCGTTCGAATCAAACTTGGCGCCGGAGGAGATGCGGCAGTAGTACACCTCGGAATTGCCCTCCATGCATGAGAGTGTCTGGTAGGTCACATCGACGACGACGCGCTTATCGCTCACCTGCGGGCTGAGCGGGGTAATCTCGTCCGTCGTCAGCGGGCGAAATGCCTCAGCCGCCACCCAATAAATATCCCCGTAAGTCCCGTAGCGCTCGTTCACCCGGTACCAGGTCTGTCCTTGGGCGTCTTTCTTCAATTTGTCTATCCACAGGATCTGGCTGTAATAAACCCGTGGGGAAACCGCGGATTTCAGCCAGGGCGAGCGCGCCGGAGGGTTATCCAGGACCAGGTCGGCATACGGAACGGACACTTCGGCCCACATCCCGGTGCCTTTGCCGACAGCCGGCAGCTTGGTGAGCGGCTTATTCGGCCGGTTGAGCACTGGCTGAAGATTGGCGGCGTAGATGTAGCCTTGCGGGGTTTCTACCCAGCGCTGGCTGTACCACAGCGGTCTGGGACCGACCACTTCTTTCAGCCAGGGGACGACTGCATCGTCGTACAACACCGCCACCGTATCGCTATCGATATTCGGGCGCGCTTTGACTTCCACCTTACCTGCTGTGTTGCGCCCCAGTCGGTCGGCCTGCGGGAATTCCGGCAGGGCAAAAACCCGGCTGAGCGATGGCAAAGCCAGGCTGCCCAGACCTGCCGCTGCCAGTTTTAGGAACGTTCGCCGAGATAATCGAGGGAGAGTCATATTAAAGCGTTTAAGGATACCCGGAAATAAGAAGCGGGTCAATAGTGATGCCTGTAACGGTGATTAAGGTTTGCTTAGACTATTTGCATTATCCAGTCTGTGCGGTTGCTGGTAAAATCGGCTAAATTCCCCGCAAGCGGAGAGCGAGATGGGCAAAAAATTACTGGTGATGAAATTTGGCGGGACTTCAGTCGGCACGCCTGATGCGATGCAGCAGGTGGTAAAGATCGTGAAGGCTGCCCGGCGAGACAGGAACCGCCTGGTGGTGGTCACCTCAGCCCTGAATGGATTGACGGACCAGCTGTTAGACAGCGCTGGAAGGGCTGCTCTCGGAGACCGGGAGGCGTACCTGAAGACCGCCCAATCCTTGCAGGACCGCCACATGGAGATCGCGGCCTCCCTGATCAGCTCCCCGCGCCGCCGCTCAGCATTCAAAGATGAGCTGCAGCGCCTGGTAGACGAGTTCACCAACTTCTGCCAGGCGATCCTGGTGCTGGGGGAGTGCTCGCCGCGCGCCCTGGACGCGGTTGGCTCGATCGGAGAGAGGCTTTGCATCCGTCTGCTCGCCGCCAGCTTGAATGGGGCAGGCGTCGAAGCCCAGCCGGTCGATGCAACCCGGTTAATCGTCACCGACGACTGCTTCCAGGCTGCCCATCCCGACATGGAGGCGACCAGCGCCTGCACCGCCCGCGAGCTGGACCCCTTGCTGGATAAAGGGATCGTACCCGTCGTAACGGGCTACATCGGCGCGACCCCCAGCGGAGTCACTACAACCTTGGGGCGCGGTGGGAGCGACTTTTCGGCAGCGATCCTGGGGGTTGCCCTGCAGGCAGATGAAGTCTGGATCTGGACCGACGTGGACGGTGTGATGAGCGCTGACCCGCGTATCATGGCTGAGGCGCACACCATTGACCAGCTTTCTTACCGCGAGATCGCCGAGCTGGCCTATTTCGGCGCGCGCGTGCTCCATCCCAAAACAATCCGACCGGTAATCGAGGCGGGCATCGCCTTGCGCGTGCTCAATACCTTCAATCCTGAGAGCCCCGGCACCGAAATCGTCAGCGAATTATTGGAAGAAAACGGGGGTAGAGTAAAAGCCGTCACCGCGATACCGGGTCAGCGCCTGGTCACTGTCGAAGGGCGCGGCATGTTAGGGGTGCCCGGCGTGGCGGCGCGCACCTTTGCTGCCGTGGCGCATACCGGCACGAGCGTCCCCCTGATCACTCAAGCCTCGTCGGAGCAGTCCATCTGCTTCGCGGTCCCCTCGGCGTCGGCGTCGATGGTCGTGAATGAGCTTGAAAAAGATTTCGCCCTCGAGCTCAGCCGCCGGGATATCGACCGGGTATGGGCGAGCGAGGAAGTGGTCATCGTCACTGCCGTTGGAAGCGGGATGCGCAGCACGCCCGGCATCGCCGGGAAGATCTTCAGCGCATTGGGGGAGACCTGGTCAACGTGATCGCCATTGCCCAGGGGTCATCAGAAGTATCGATCAGCCTGGTTGTCTCGGCCCCAGATGCTGCCGGCGCAGTGCGCGCGATCCACGGCTTGATCGCCTGACAGCATACATGCTGACAGCAGGGGAAGGGAAATTTCCGAAAACGAGGTTCGGGAGGCGCAGTAGCGCCTCCCGAACCTCGTTTTCGGATTTTATCCACTAGGAAGGTCCCTCAGGCTGGCCTGTAAGCCGCATTCTGTCCAGTGCAGCGGGTTGGTTTACACCGCAGAGCGGCTTCCTCCCAACCTTACACCTGTGCGACCATCTCTCTAGGCTGCATGTTGCCATGCAGCTCGTGCAGCCTACCCGGAGCTATCGCCCGAAGGCAGGGAGACGAGCAGCCTCCCTCCATTTACATGGATTTGCTCCTGCTTGGCCTTGCTCCTGCTGGGGGTTACCTGGCCGCCTCCATTGCTGGAGGCGCCGGTGGTCTCTTGCACCACCTTTTCACCCTTACCCGCTGCAGCGCCGGCGGTATGTCTCTGTGGCCCTCTCCGGCGGGTTGCCCCACCCCGGGGGTTGCCCGGCAGCGTGCTCTACGGAGTGCGGACTTTCCTCGACCCGGTTTCCCGGACCGCGGTCGCCCGACCAGCCTGGGGACTCTCATCATACCCTCCCAGGTCAGTGGAGTCAATATGCCAACTTTCGGGAGGTATTCGTTCCGCGAAAAAACGAAGAGGAACGAATGGGAGAATACCCGGTTGAGATTTTTGATTTAATCGGATGATGTTTTCGTCACGGAATTCCCGTGGAGCAATAATAGCACATTTGTTCGATTTATACAATGGGAAATGCGACCGAGCTTCGTTACCCATTTGCAGTGTCATTGCGAGGCGGTACTTTCGCCGAAGCAATCTTATCTTTAATCTATGGCCGAAAAGTATGAGATTGCTTCGTCGCTGGACGCTAAAGAACAGCGTCGCTCCTTCGCAATGACGTGCGGTACGTATTGTTTATCCGAGCGTTTTACCAAAGATCAGGCAAAGTGAGCAGGTAAGTTCATTCCATCAATAAACGCAATGATTTACGATACTGAATAAACGATTCAGCGGCCAGGGCTAAAGCAAATAAGGCCCGGGTATAATCCGGTATCGACATTTCGATTATGCTCACTTATTTCTCGCATTTGGATGGACACAGGATTCAATTGAGAAGGATGATTCGTCATGGGAGCAACCTTCCATTGCTCCGTGCTGACCTGCTGGCAGCATGCATGCTGGCGGGCTGCAATCCCCGCACGCCAGCGCCAGCCAGCGAGCCAACTTCCCTGTCGCCATCGTCTACAACCGCAGTGCGAACGACCCGGCCTTCCGCGACCCTGAGAGCTGCGACATCAACCGATACCCCTCTGCCATCTCCGGCTTTTAGCCTCACTCCAAGCCTCACCCCTACTCTGGTGAACACGGTTTGCACCCCCCTGGCTGAGCATCCCCTGGCGGAATTGCCCGGGATCATCTCAGACCCATACCGCCCGCCTCCGCCCGGTCACGATGAGCGCCACCAGGGTGTGGATTTCTCCTACTACCGCCACGGGACGCGCACCACCATCCTCGGCGTCGGCGTCCAGTCCGTCTTGCCGGGACGGGTGGCTGCGGCGCTGCCCGATACCTACCCCTTCGGGAATATGGTCATCATCGAAACCCGGTACGAGGAGCTTTCCCCAGAGCTGCTCCAGCGGATGCCGGTCAGCCCCGGCGAATCGCTCTACAGCCTCTACGCCCACCTGCAAGCGGCGCCGCTGGTCGCGCTCAACGATCCGGTCATCGCCTGCCAGCAAATCGGCGCAGTGGGCACCAGCGGCAATTCCGTGGAGCCCCACCTGCACTTCGAGACGCGGCTGGGGCCTCCAGGCGCTACCTTCGCCAGCATGCGCTTCTACAAGGCGAATGCCACGCAGGAAGAGCGGGAGATATTACACGCTGTGGAGCACCAGCGGCGTCTTCCGCACATTCGACCCGATGGCTTTGCTCGTTCCTAAAAATTAATGGGGGTCGTGCTCTGCCGGCTGCAAGTTTCTCCAGCCCTGGCAACCGGTCGGCTAATAATGCGGGCTGATGGATCAAGATCGGTAAGTGCTGGGGGCAAATATAAAATGTCTTCCCTTTAAAGAGGAAAGAGATGAGCGGTACATCCATCTGGTCTTTCTGGCAATAAATGCAAACGATATTTTCTGCCATTCTAGCTTCTTTTACTGGAAGTCTTAGTGCTCCGCCCGCGTGTCTTAGGCGGTTCTACGATCCCACGATAAGCCGGCGCAGTTATCGCTATGAAAGTACACAGGCGGCTATCCTCGAAGCGGCTGAGCAGGCGTGGATCCATCTCTTCTTTGAATTTGGCAACGGTAAAAACGGTCGGCAGCTCGGCGTTGTAGCGGAAATTGAACAGCTGGAAGAGCTTTTCCCGCGCCCAGGGCGACGAGGATTGGGTTCCCAGGTCATCCAGCACCAGCAGGGACGTTGAGCGGACCTCGTCGAAGCGGCGGTCCAGCGTGACCGAGCTGCTCGGGTTGAAGGTGGCGCGCAGGTGGTCGAGCAGGTCGGGGACCACGATGAACAAGGGCGGCGTGCCAACCTCCGCCCGGTAGTTGGCGATCGCCGCCGCCAGGTGCGTCTTGCCGCTGCCATACGGCCCGGTAAAAACCAGCCAGCCGTCCGGACGATCGGCATACTTGCGCGCAACATCGAAAGCGTGCTCGAGGCTCTTGACATCGTCTTCGGGTAGCCCTTCGTGCGCACGCAAATCGAAGCTGGCGAAGGTTTGGCGGTTCATGAAATCCAATGAAGAGAGCTCGTGATGCCCCAGGTCGCTGGTCGGGCGGCGGTAATCCGCCGCCAGGATGCGCGCCTGGGTCACCAGGTCAGGGTCTTCCAGCCGCGAGCGGATGCGCTCTTCGATCTCGCCCAGGGAGAGGTTGGTGGTCACTACCAGCGGCAGCTTGTTAATGTAGCGGTAGTTCAAGATCTGGAACAATTTTTCCTGCGCCCAGGGAGTGGCGTTATGCGTGCCGAAGTCGTCCATCACCAGCAGCGGCGCGTTGCGAATTTCCTCGAACCGCTCTTCGAAGGTCGCCTCAGGGTCCTGATAGGCAAAGCGCAGCGAATCCAGCAGGTCGGGAACTGTTATAAAGAGCGTGGGCACTCCCAGGCTCACCGCAAAGTTGGCGATCGCCGCGGCCAGGTGGGTTTTTCCACAGCCGTAGCCGCCCTGCAGAAGCAGCCAGCCCTTCAGGCTTTGGGCATACTGGTGGGAATGGTTGTAGGCGCGTTCCAGAGAAGCCGCCTGTTCGGGCCACAACCCGACCCTGCCGCGCGGGTTGAAGTTCTCAAAGGTGAGCTCGCTAAGCTCGTTCAGGTTGCTGAGCCTGAACAGGCGCTCGCGCACCGCCAGGTTGACCTGGGAGTTGCGGCAGGAACAGATCTCTACTTTCCCGAAATCGGGATGCCCGACCGGCAGCTCCTGGCGCAGGTAGCCCAGCCCGTGGCAGTAAGGGCAGTTCGGATCACCGAGGTAATCGAGCGATTTATTTAATTCTGGCTCGGTCGGGTGGGGTTTCCCACTCTCGGTACCGCCGGCGATCTTCTTCAGAGTCTCGTCGATCCTTCCGCTCATCGTGTCCCTCCAGCTGCCAGCGGTCCAGGATGGCAGCAATATAACGCCAGTTGCGCTTGTTCCGCTCGGCGGCGATGCGCACCGCCTCCTCAATCCAGCTGAACGGGTACGACTGCTCGGCATCGCGCAGAGCGTCGGCGATCAGCGGCGTGAGCGGACCGATATTCTCTTCATAAAGGCGAAAGATGTTCGGGCTATCCAGGCTTAAGTCCAGCGGAGGCGGCTGCAGCTGAACAGGCTGCCAGGCGCCGCGCTGGATGGCTTCCAGCGCAGCCCTGCCGCGCGGCGAGTTGAGGAAATAAATCTCGGTCTCAGCCTCGCCTTGCATAACGCCGGCTGCGAGCCGCGCCTTGAGCAGGGCGCCGTGCTCCACCGCGGCAGCCTGGGCTGCGCTTAACCTATTCGGGTAAGTCTCCTGCGCCTCGCCCAGCAGCGCCAGCTGGAGAGCATCTTCCAGGATATCCTGCGTGCGGAGATAGTGAAAGGAGCCTTCCATGCGCTCCAGCCGCCAGATGAAATACAGGCACAGGCGCAGCTCGTCCAGCGATTCGATCAGCGGGAGCAGCTCGGTGATAAACTGCCCCGGGACCATGATCAAGCGGGATGATCCGGCGGCGAAACCAGAAAACTTGCCCTTCTCACTCATCTCACGTTTTTCAAGTCCACCGTGCGCGTGGCGGCATTCTCGAACTTTGCCAGGGTGTGCAAGAACACCAGCTCGATCGTGCCCGTCGGTCCATTGCGATGCTTGGCAATCTTGATCTGCGCGATATTCTGCTTCAAGGTGTCTTTCTCATAGGCTTCCGGGCGATGGATGAACATCACCACGTCCGCGTCCTGCTCCAGCGAGCCGGATTCGCGCAGGTCGGATAGCTGCGGCTCTTTATCGGCCGCTGCTCGATGGCCCGGGAGAGCTGGGCTGCCGCCAATACCGGCACGTTCAGCTCGCGCGCCAGCACTTTCAAATTGCGTGAGATATTGGAGACTTCCTGGACGCGGTTCTCGGAGCGGGTACCGCTGGTCATCAGCTGGATGTAATCCACGATGACCAGGTCGAGCTGGTATTCGGCGTGCATCCGCCGGCACTTGGTGCGCAGCTGCAGCGGCGTCAAAGCCGGGGTATCGTCCAGGAAAATATGCGTGTCGCTCAGCACTTCGATGGCATGCGTGAACACAGGCCATTCGTCTTCATCGAGCTTTCCGGTGCGCAAGCGCTGCGAGTCGATCCCGGTCTCCTGGGAGAGCAGGCGCTGGACGAGCTGTTCGTTGGACATCTCCAGCGAGAAAACGGCCACGTGCTTCTTATAGGTCTGGGCGGCATTCTTGACCGCCGAGAGCAGGAAAGAGGTCTTCCCCATGCCTGGACGCCCGGCAATGATCAGGAAATCCGAGGGCTGCATCCCGCTCAGCAGCCGGTCCAGGTCGATGAACCCGCTGGGAACGCCGTACAGCTCTTCGCCCCGGCTGACCAGCTGTTCCACCCGGTCATAATAAGAGCTCAAGACCTGCTGGATCGATTGGAGGTCGCGCGTCAGGCGCCGCTCGCTCACTCCAAAGATGGCTTTCTCCGCCTCATCCATCAAGAGGTCCACGCCGGTCGCTTCCTGATAAGCCAGCTTGGCAATGTCATTGGCTGCACCCAACATCCGCCGGCGTATGGCGGCTTCCTCCACAATGCGCCCATAATATTCCGCATGCAGGGAGGTGGGTACGTTGTTGATGAGCGAGGAGATATAGGCTGAGCCGCCGGCCTCGGAGAGCTGTCCCATTTGTTCCAGCTCTTCCGTGACCGTGACAAAGTCGATCGGCGCTCGTTTTTCATGCAGCCGGTTGAACGCCTTCCAGATCCAATTGTGGCGTTGGATGTAGAAATCTTCTGCCAGTAAGAATGAGGCCACGTCGAAATAAGCCTCGGGGTTAATCAGTACCGACCCGATCACCGCTTCCTCGGCTTCTCGGCTGTTCGGTACGAGCTGTGGTCCGAGGCTGGCTGAAGTATCGCTTGGAGAATACTCGCTCATCGCAGATCACTCCCTGGGAATGCTAGTCTAGCAGGACGGGATTAACGCCGGACCACGGGTCAAGCGATGAAAAAACCGGGGCGGCTGGTGAGGTACCAGGCGAACCCCGGCAAAGGTATGCCGCCGCAGGGTACTACTCCTCCTCGTCCCCTTCGTCGCTTTCTTCGCTCTCTCCACCAATATCTTCCAGGTCAAGCTTTTCGAGGAAATCGGTAAAGATCGAAAGCCGGTCTTCACCCTCTTCTATCTCCTTCTCTTTCTTGCCGCCCTCTTCTGGAGCCGAGGCGGGGGTTTCGGGCTGCTGCAGGTCTTCCTCAGGGATGATCCCGGCAACATCCATCACATTCGCGGCGACCAGAATAGGAACGTGGGTGCGAACCGCAACAGCCAATGCATCCGAAGGGCGCGCATCGATCTGGATCGTATGGCTATCCGCCTCAACCACAATGCTGCCAAAAAAGGTATCCTCGCGCAGCGCCACCACTTCCACGCGCAGCACGCGGGCGTTCAGCTCGTTGAAGATGTTCTTAACCAGATCGTGGGTAAGCGGACGGGCAACTTCTACCTCTTGCAGCGCCATCGTGATCGACTCGGCTTCATAGACGCCAATCCAGATCGGTAAATAACGCTCCGCATTGCGCTCCCGCAGGATGACAATGCGCTGCTGAGACATCAAGCTGACCCGGATGCTATCTATGACGACTTCGACCATATCGTTGGGCATTCACACCTCCAAAAGCAGTCCATGCGAACTGGAGTGCAGGTATTCTAACATGGGCAGGTCAGAGTTGCAACTGAGAGATTAGCGCTCACGCCTTCTGCATATCTGCTTGCAAAACGTTAAATATTAAAAACCTTAAATATGGGCACCTTTAATTATTGAAATTATTTAAGATTAAGGTATAATGAATTACTGCTCCCGATTCTGGGAGGGAAAAGAATCCGGGAACATTCTCCTACTCAGTGCTGATAAGATGATCAGAGCCAGGATACTATGGATAGAAGCGAAACGAGCTGCCAGCGCCTCGCTGATTTCTGGTTTGCGCACCAAAGGCTACACCGTGGATGCCGTGTTATCGGTTGCGGAGGCCAAAGCGGATTTTGACCAGTTAAAACCTGACTTGATCGTGCTCAACAGCGTCTCATTCCGCACCAACGGGCGGCGGATGTGCCGCTCGCTGCGTGAATTGACGCCGAGTACGCCGATCATCGTAATCACGGATGCCGATAAATCCATCGTGGGGGAAGCCTCGGTAAATGTGGTCCTCGAGCTGCCCTTCACCCTGCGCAAGCTGCTCAACCGGATGACGCCCCTTCTGCCCCGAGAGCAGGCAAACGTCCTGCTCGCCAGCCCGATCCGCCTGGACCTGAAAGCGCGGCACGTGTCCTGTAATGGAAGAGAAACCCGGCTTACCCCCCGTTTGGTAGCGCTGCTCAAGATGCTGATGGAGCACCGGGGCGAAGTGATCGAGCGCGAAAACCTCTTCCGCTCCGTTTGGGATACTTCCTATACCGGCGATACTCGCTCTCTGGATGTGCACATTTCCTGGCTGCGCCAGGCAATCGAGGAAGACCCGCGCAACCCTGTCCTGATCAAAACCGTGCGCGGGGTCGGCTACCGTTTGGATGCCTGATCCCGGTCGCTTTTCTTAGAAAACCTGAACCCTACTCCCGCCTGCCGGACCATTCCAGGCGTCTGCCGTCGGTGCAATCGAAGCGGGCGCAGATGCTCTCCCCAACTCTGCCCTCCGGGAGCTCCTGCCGGGCGGCGATCGCGGCTTTCGCCCTGGGTCGCACCGCCTGGCGCGCGCTGCGGAAACAAACTCCATCCCAGTTTGGGTCGATCTCCCAATATTCCAGCTCGTCCAGCCATTCTCCAGCCAGGCAGGCAGCGCCGCCAACCAGGCTGACCTCGCCCCGCTCATTTGCTAACGGTGTCGTTTCCCTATCGTGTCGAGCCCCGGTCTCATAAGACAGGGTAAAAGGCGGCAAACGGCCTTCTACCAATCTGCGCCGTGTAATTTGTACCGCCCGCCAGGTGAGGTCGTTGGCGATGATAACGCCGCCCCAGCCTGCCCGCGGCGAGAGGGGTCGTCCCGGAGCCGCAGAAGAAATCTGCCACCAGATCACCGGGGTTGGAAGAAGCCAGGATGATCCGCTCCAGCAGGGCAAGCGGTTTCTGGGTGGGGTAGCCGGTGCGCTCTGAATGCAGGCGGGCTACGACCGGGAAATACCACCAGTCCTCGGGGACTTTGCCGCGTTCCAGGTCGGGCACTTTTCCGAAGCCGGCTTTGGGTGAGGAGGCGAAAGTCTTCACGGTATTGGGGTGATAGGGCTGGCGCACGGCATCGACATTGAAGGTGTACTCCGTCGCTCTTGGTGTAGGCCAGCAGGGTATCATGTTTGCGGTTGAAGGCCCTGCGGATCGGTGAGGGGCCGTGATAGACCCAGATGATCTCGTTGAGCAGCCGGTCCGGGCCGAAAATCTCATCCAGGAGCAGGCGGGCATAATGGTCTGCGTGCCAGTCCAGGTGCAGGTAGAGGGTCCCGTCGGCGGCCAGCAGGCGGTGCATCAGCGCAAGCGCGGGTAGAGCATGTCCAGGTAGGCATCGAGATCCTGCCAGTGCGTCCGGGTAGCCTTCGGCCAGCTGCCAGTCCTGCGGGCGGCGCGAATCCTCGCCCCGCCCGATGCGGGTCGGGTAGCGGCGGTTGGTGAAAAACGGCGGGTCAGCGTAGATCAGGTTGATGCGGCCTTCGTATTCCGGCAGCAAGGCTGACATCACCGCCAGGTTGTCCCCCAGGATCAGCTGGTCTGCCGGGCTCCGCGTCGGGGTAGCCAGCTCCCTGCGGGATAGATCACGCTGTCCAGGTGCAGGGCTGCCTGGACCGGCTCGGGAGGGGCTTTCGACGCCCAGTTGAGTGTCGGCATCAGCCGTCCTGGAGGCCGCGGGGATAATCTCGGTCAGAGGTTCGCATGCCATCATCCAACAAGCAGGTCATCTTCAGGGCTATCGTTTAGCAGTCGAATGGTTATTTAGCGAATTTCGCTTTCAGCAGATCTTCCAGGGTTGGCTGGCCGATCTCCTGCAGCTCGTAGCGCACGCGCTGGGTGGGTTTGTTGATCTTGATGATCGCGTTTCAAATCGATCGGCGTGCCGATGAGCACCAGGTCCACATCGGCGTTGTTCGGATGGTCTCTTCCAGGTCGCGGATCTGCGCCTCGCCATAGCCCATCGCCGGCAGGATCGGGCCGGTCTTGGGGTATTTCTGCGTAGGTGGCCTTGATCGAGCTCACCGCGTAAGGGCGCGGGTCGACGATCTCAGCTGCGCCAAAGCGCCGGGCAGCCACCCAGCCGGCGCCGTAAGCCATCTCGCCGTGGGTCAGGGTTGGGCCATCTTCGATCACCAGCACCCGCTTGCCGCGGATGGCGGCCGGGTCGTCCACAAAGAGTGGCGAGGCGGCTTCGATGATCGGCGCCTTCGGGTTGACCATGCGCAGGTTTTCGCGCACCTTAATCACAGTTCTCCGGAGCGGCGGTATCCACTTTGTTGATCACAAACACATCGCGCCGCGCGCACATTGGTCTCGCCGGGGTGGTAGCTCATCTCATGACCGGGGCGGTGCGGATCAGCCACCACGATCTGGAAGTCGGCTACATAGAAGGGGAAATCGTTGTTGCCGCCATCCCACAGGATGATATCCACTTCCTGCTCGGCCTGGCGCAAGATCGCGCTCGTAATCCACGCCGGCGTAAACGATCACGCCGTTATCGAGGTGCGGCTCGTATTCCTCGCGCTCTTCGATCGTGCACTCGTGCTTCTCCAGGTCGGCATAAGCTGGCAAAGCGCTGCACCGCCTGCTTGCACCAGGTCGCCGTACGGCATGGGGTGGCGGATGGCAGCCACTTTGTAGCCCATATCGCGCAGGAAGCATGGAGACGCGCCGGGTGGTCTGGCTCTTGCCGGAGCCGGTGCGCACTGCGCACACCGAAGACCACCGGCTTGCTGGACTTGAGCTGGGTGCTGCTCAGTGCCCATCAGGCGGAAATCCGCCCCGGCTGCCAGCACCATGGAGGCCTTGTGCATCACGTATTCGTGCGGCACATCGCTGTAGGCAAAGATCACCTGGTCCACCTGGCATTTTCTGGATCAGCTCGACCAGGTCGCTTTCAGCGTGAATGGGGATACCCTTGGGTAGAGCTCGCCTGCCAGCTGCGGCCGGGTAGGTGCGCCCTTCGATATTCGGGATCTGGGTGGCGGTAAATGCCACCACTTCATAGATCGGGTTGTCGCGGAAGAAGACGTTGAAGTTGTGGAAATCGCGCCCGGCGGCGCCCATGATGATCGTGCGGATCCGGATCCCAAGTTCGCTCATATATGCAATGTGCTCCTTCTAAATCGAAACAGAATGGTTTTGGCAGCCTGCATCTGCCGCGGTCTTACATCACCGGGGGCGCCTGGATGCCCAGCAGATTCAAGCAGGTTGGCGATTGCCTGGCGGGTCGCGGCCACCAGCCGCAGGCGAAACGCCCGCGTGCTCAGGTTCGGCTTTGAGCACCGGGCAGGCATTGTAGAAATCGGTGAATGCCCGGGCCATCTCGTAAGCCAGGTTGGTGATATGCAGCGGGCTGTACTCGCTCGCGGCGCGCTGCACCTCGCCGGGCAGCCGGCTGAGATCAGGTCGATCAGCTGGATCTCGGTCGGGGTCAGCGAGTGGGATGGCGTCAGCGGCGCAGGCAGGTCCCCTGGCGGCGATCCATCTCCAGCAGCCTCCGCTTCCCGCGCGAGAATGCTGTTGGCGCGCACGTGGGCATATTGGATGTATGGCGCAGCCTGCCCGTTGAAATCCAGGGCGCTCTCCCAGTCGAAGGTGACGATCTTGGTGTTATCGCGCGCCAGCATGGGATATTTCAATGCGCCCAATCCGACTGCGCGGGCAACCGCCTGTTTCTGGCTTTCATCCAGCGTCGGGGTTCTTCTCCTCCACCACCTTGCAGCGCCCGCTGGGTGGCTTCGCGGATCAGGTCTTCCAGCAGCACCACCGTGCCTTCGCGCGAGGCCATCACCACGTTGCCCGGCAGGTTGACCACCTCGTAGGACAGGTGCTGGCAGCGCCCTGCCCAGGGGTAGCCGGCGATCTCCAGCGTCTTGAATACCTGCTGGAAGTGCAGCGATTGGCGCACATCCACCACATAGATCGAATGGGCCAGGTCGATAATCGCTGAACTTATGGATCGCCAGCGCCAGGTCTTCGGTGGCGTACAGGGCGGTATTGTCCGAGCGCAGCACCACCAGCACGCGGTACTTTTCCTGCTTTGCAGCCCAAGCAGTTCGTCGATGCGCACGATCACCGGCCCGTTCCGGGCGCTCGTCGACGGCAATGCCGCGTCGCGATCAGCTCCTCGACCACCTGCTTGCCCGGCTGTTCGCTCCTGGCTGTTGAAGTAATAGCGGTCGAAGTGGATATCCAGCACCTGGTACATCTGGTTGAAGCCATCCAGCGACCACTGGCGGGTCTCTTCCCACAGCGCGACAACTTCCGGGTCGCGCTGGTCCCAGCGGGCGTACAGGAGGCGCACCTCGGCTTCCAGCTCGGGGTTCTCCTCCAGGCGGCGGCTGGCCTCGGCGTACAGGTCGCCCATCCAGCGGGTGATATCTTCGCCGGGTTTCTCGCCGCGTGGAATTTCATGTAATTCCACAGCCACTTGATCACGTGCAGGCCGATATCGCCGAGATAATTGGCGCGCACCACCTCATAGCCGGCAAATTCCAGGATGCGGGCAGACTGCCTCGCCCAGGATGGCGCTGCGCAGGTGACCGACGTGAAAAGCCTTGTGCGTGTTGGGTTGGAAAACTCCACCATCACCTGCTCGCCGCGGGCAGCGCCCGCCCCAAAGAGGCCCCGCCTCCAGCGCCTCGTCGATGACCCGCCGGGTGAACTCAGCCGGGGCGAAATACAGGTTCAGGTAGCCTTTGACTGCCTCGACGCGGAAAAATCCTGCGGGTCTGCCCAGGGAGGCAGCCGCCTCTGCCGCGATCTCCTGCGCCCGCACAGCCACGGGCTTACCCCCTCCCCTGCCCAGGCGCGCTTCCTGCGCTGCCACCTGGAAGAATGTGGTCGCAATGCCCCATTCACCGCTGAACGGGACCGGCGACCAGGTAATCTCCTGGGGCGCGGGGAGTCCCTGCTCTGCGCAATAGCTCAGGATTAATTTTTCGACTTGCTTCTGCTCTGCTTCAAACATGGCTGTAATTTGGTTAACCCCGAATGCTCGCTTCAGTCTCCTGACGCAGGCTAATCTCCTGGGACTTAGTCCCGGGGACTACGCCCCAAAGATTATAATGCCAATTCTCACCTGCGCCGATACGCAAAAACAGCGGGAGCAAAGAGCGCTCCCGCTGGCTGGTTCGATCGTGCCGGATCGGAGATTATTGCGCAGATTTCTTTTGCTGGGCAGCCAGACGCTTCATCAGACGGCTCTTGCGGCGCGCGGCGTTGTTTTTGTGGATCACGCCTTTCTTTGCCGCCCTGTCGAGGGCGCTGACGGCTTGCCGCACGGATTCCTCGGAGACCTGCTCGTCACTCCCCTCCAGGGCTGTGCGGGCTTTCCTGACATAGGTGCGCGCCTGACCGGCAAAGATGCGGTTGTGCTTGCGCCGCTTTTCGTTCTGTTTGATACGTTTGATTGCTGATTTGAGATTCGCCAAAATACTCCTCCAAAAAATTCACGGACAACTGCAATTCGCCGAAAGAATGTTTTTTACACGCCTGGACAGTTTACGGCGAATTGCTTAAATGATTGGCCGAATTGGAAATCTCGTAAAGTAAATATACTTGCCGCCAATCACCTAAGGCACACTATTTTACATGATGCACCCGATTTTGTCCAGAAAATTCGAAAAACGGGTTGTCAGAACGGTCGTTCCGGGCTATAATCATGCCCGCTCATTTGGGCATTGCCGATCGGGGCGTGGCGCAGTCCGGCTAGCGCGCTTGCATGGGGTGCAAGAGGTCGGAGGTTCAAATCCTCTCGCCCCGACTGGAGACCGTCTGCCTGACGGTTTTGTTCATGTTACAGGTCTGAGGTAAAGGAGCCAGTGAAAAACTCCTGTGCCGCAGACCTGTAATTCATTAATGTCTTACCAGCGGCAAATCTACCCTAAACAACCCATCGAAGAACCTGTAGGCAGGCACCGCGACCTGGATGGTCACTCCACCGATTAGCTCGCCGCTTAACCATCCTAACCTTCCACAGCTACACTCGGGCGGCTGCCTTGCGGGATAGGGGAACCGGCGGTGATGCTCACCGTAACAGTCGTCTGCTCCTGAGGTCCAAGCGTAACCTCCGCTGGTGAGACCGCCACCGTCCAATCGGCAGGCAGGTCGACGCGCCGGACGTTCAATGTAATCGTTTTTTGTACCGCCGACGGATTGGATACTGGAATGGTCTCCACAGTGTTGAAGACCTGCGCCATGAGATTGCCCACTGCATTTTGTTGAACAGGTTTGCCCGCACTCCCGCTTATGCTAAACCCCGGGCGGAAAACAACCGGATTGGTTAATTGAACGCCTAAGGCATTGAGCTGCTGGCTAATTTGCTGCATTTTCGTGATCACATCGCCCGCCAGGTCCGCAGGATTGGCATTGACGATACTCTGGCGGATCGATTCGATCTCAGCGTCGGTCAGCCCAAGGGCATGGGCATCCGCGATTTCTTGAGCGCTGAAACCTGAAGTAATGAGTTTTTGCTGCATCGTGATGACTTCTGCCTCCGATATGGGAATCGAGGTGACCCCCTCGCTGGCAGCGACACTGATCGCATTGTCGATCTTCTCTGACACGGTTATGATCGCAAGCCCGTACTGCCGGTTATATTCGAGCATGGCTGCGGTTTGGATCGACTGCCATTCCAGATCGTAGGCTTCAGCAGCGCCGCCGGAGCGGTCGAAAGCGATCACCGCTGCGGTGCCAAAGGAGTTTGCCTGAGCCAGAGCGTCATCCAGCTCGTTGAGCGCCGCGGCGCGTGCCGCCGAGATCCCATTCCCGGGCTGGATCGGCGGGAGCTTCAATACCTGGGGGGTGTCGACGATCTTATAATCCTGGCGGGGTGGGTCACCAAACAGACCGTTGCTGATCTGCTCGGCGGTATTCAGCGCCCATTCTATGCCGCGATTGGCAATCTCGAGAGGGATGGCAAACGGATCGGTGTCATAAGCTTTGTCCACGAACGTGTTCATCTTATCCAGAGCATTGCGTGTCTTGTCCAGCTGATGGTCCTTATCCGGTGGGCTGGTATTCGGTTGGCGGACGTCGAGATTAAGCTGCCTGCTTGGATCCGACCCGCTCACCTGGTAAGCAACATTTTGGGTTCCAATCGCAGTAACGGTATAGTTGACCTGCACGCAGTAATGGCCCGCCAGACTAGGCACAAAGCTAGCCGAGAGCACGACGCTGCTCTTCGCCGGGATCACCTGCCCGGTAATGTTCTTGATCGGTCCAAATGCCAGACCAATCCCAGCCTGGACGAATTCGAATTCAACGTCCACCGTCACGGTGGAGGTCAGCGGATTGGTGAGGCGGGCAGTAATCGTAGTGGGCACGCCAATAGTTACCGGAAGCGGAGATACTGAAATATCGCGGTCGTGGTAAGGGGAAGCCTGGATGGGCATCAGATCGACGCCCGTGATGGGTGTGGTAAATGTAACCTGGCGTGACCGGCGAAAGCGCCCCCTCACAGCCAGTGACGTCGAGCACGGCAGCCACCTCGGCAGGACCCGCAACTTGCGATACCAGGTAGGCGAGGGTGCGACCGTTTGGATCCGTGATGCCGCCATCGGTTTGCGCGCCTAAATTACTGCTTATTCTGACCCTGCGACCCGGCAGCGGCGCACCGTTGCCATCCCGCAAAGTGATGTCGAAATAGATGCGCGAAATTCCATCGGCAGGCGCGAACCAGCGGCGCGGCGTTAAGGTGATGATTGGCGCGTCGCTGAGTGGAAATGACGCAGTGCTGTTGGTATCCGTCAGGACCGGGCGGAACAGCACGCCATCCGATACCCGATCGCCGGTCCCCTGGGAGCAGGCTGGGACATCCGAGGTCGGTCCGCTGGGAACGCCCCACCAGTTATTCGCTGCCAGGACCCAGCGCGAGGGCGATATATTTTGAACCCCGTAGGCCGTATTGCTGACGATCTGGCTGTTCGATAGCGAGCCGCGCCCAGCCGAGCCGAAGTACAAGCCATTGTGCTGGCTGTGCCGGATGATCGAGTGCTGGGCGACGAGATACCCGCCCACCACCGAAATATTCGCACCGTTGATACCGCTCCCACCGTATTCCACCGTAACGTAGTCCAGCTGCACATTTGCCGGTTGCTGCCCGCCGTACACATCGATACCTTTCCAATCTCCCCCTCCCGGCGTTTTAACCGGACTGGTAAATGTAATTGGCGCAGTTGGCAGACCGATGGCTTTGAATTCACCCGCGATTTCGATGTAGCCAAATGATGTAAATTGCAGCTCATTGCCAGGATCGATCGTGAGCAAGTCGCCGGCGAAATTTCCAAGGAGACCATCCAATATGTAGGGCAAACCGGGGTTGGTCCAGTGACGTTGACCGTGGAGATACGTGGTGCCGCCAACGTAAACCACATCTCTTCCGTTGCCGCTTGCACTGAGATTTGCTAACGTAAAACCAGACACGGGCTGGATCAACCGCACGGCGTCATTGACGTTATTTGAGAAGTGTGTGTCCTGAACATTAACGTGGGCATTAGGCGTCGCGTAGAGGCCGTTCGAAAGGCTGTAGCGAACCAGGCTGTGAGTCATCGTGATCGCGGCGACATCGATTAAGATTTGCCCGCGTGAAGTTCCGCTGAGACCCCCGTATTCGATGGTGACGTAATCCATGTTGATCCGGGCGGGTGGGTTCGGCGGAGGGCCGTATGCCTGAATCCCTGCCCAAAAACCGGGAGTCGCTGTAGCGCCCGTAAATGTAATCGGCTGAGTCGGGGTGCCGGAGGCAACTAAACTCCCGCTAACATTCAAAGATCCGTTCGATAGGAACCGCACGGTTACACCCGGCTGAATGGTGAGGACCACACCAGGATTTACAGTTGCCCCCAGGGAGCACACTTCGTATATGCCGTCTCCCGTATCGGTCCAGGTGGCATTACTGCTAATCTGACCGCAAACAGATGTGACGTTGGGAGCTGCCAGAGAAATAAAACTGCTGCCAATAAAGATCAGAATGCCAGAAACTATTACACACGCCGCAAGAGCAATGGTGCGATTCATGACTTTTCCTCCCTGAACGTCGAGCGGTAAAACGAATTGAGTTGGCGGTAATTAAGCTGCTGGAAAGATGCAAACGGGGTGTTTAGCTTGGGCGATTATATCAAATTTGCCCAATTTTTGTGATAATTTTTACCTAGATTGGGTAGTTATGTCTTGGGTGAAAGCTAAGCGGGTGAAACCGGACCCGGCAACCTGAATAGGAATCGTTCGATTCCCAGTGCCATTCCTTAACAAAAAGACGGGTTTTATTAACCCGCCTTTATATTTTATCCCTTCCAATCTCTGGTATAATCTCGTCACGGCGTCGCTGGCCTGCCCCCCTCAGGCCGGCGGCGCCCCTTTAAGTCAGGTTTGCTTCAACGTGCGCCAGACCTGGACCCCGGGGGAAATCTCGCGCAATGCGAGCATGCCTCCGCTCACGCTCACCGTCTGCCCGCTGAAGACCTCCTCCAGCGCAATCCCATCCGGGATGCCCCCATTCACCGCGGGTATCTCCAGCCTGTCCAGGCTCGCCTCCCCGCGCTGCGCCACGACGATGATCTGCTCCTCTGCGGCATCGCGCAGGTAAACGAGCGTATCTTCCCCGCAATGCAGCACCTGGTAGCCGCCGGCGATTAACGCCGGGGAGCAGCGCCGCAGAGCAACCAGCCTGCGGTAGAACTCGTGCAGCTCCAAATCCCAGGTACCCCGATCCCAATCCATACACTGGCGCATATTGCCGTCCAGGCCGGTCTCATTGCCGTAATAGATGCAGGGTACCCCCGGGTAAGTCATCAGGATGCCCGCCGCCAGCCGGTTCAGGGCAGGGTTGCCTTGCAGCAGGTCGAGCACCCGCTGCGTGTCGTGGCTGCCGAGCAGGTTGAACTGCTGGCGGGCGATCGACCAGGGAATCGCCGCCTGGTACGCCTGCCAGGTCTGAGCCAGGGATTCGGTCGACCAGGGCCGGGAATCCGCCACCGGATGCGGCGCCCCGTGGGGGTGGACCCAGAAATGGCGCAGCCAGTAATACAGCGGCAGCATGAACCCGCTGTAGTTCATCGTCGCATCCCACAGGTCGCCCTGCAGCTGGGGAGTCCCATCGAAGAAGTTCTCACCCAGGATGTATGCCTGGGGGTTCTCTTCCTTTACTGCCCTGCGGATGCCCTGCCCCACCTCCTGCCCGAGCTGGTCGGCGCCCTGCCTGCCCAGCATGTTGGCGACGTCCAACCGCCAGCCATCGATCGAGTACGGTGGGCGCAGCCAGGTGCGAAAGACCGAGCCGGACCCTGCATACATCACCTCGCGCAGCGCCGGGCTGCGGTAGTTGAGCTTGGGCAGCGTGCGCACCCCCAGCCAGGTGGCGTAATCGTCCGGGTGGTGGTTGAAAGTGAAGTACTCTGCGGTCGGTGCGGCAGGATCCTTGAGCGCTGCCTGGAACCAGGGATGGAGCACCCCGCAGTGGTTGGGGACGATATCCAAAATCAGGTGGATGCCCCGGCTGGCTGTCGCATGGCGCAGGCTGGCCAGCGCCGGGTTGCCGCCTAAATGCGGGTCGACGTGGAAATAGTCGGCGACGTCATAGCGGTGGTTGCTGTAGGCAGTGAACACCGGGTTGAGATACAGGGCGTTGACGCCCAGCTCCTCCAGGTAATCCAGCCGCTGCTCGATGCCCAGCAGGTCGCCGCCGAAGAATTCCAGCAAAGCATCGTGCGACTTATCCAATGGGGGCTCGCCCCAGGCTGCTGCCCGCGAGGTATAGCCCATGTAGCTGAATTCCCCGCTTTTAACGTTGTTCCCAGGGTCGCCATCCATGAAGCGGTCCGGGAAGATCTGGTAGAAAACGGCGTCCCGCACCCAGTGCGGCGCCTGGTAGCCGGCGAGCAGCCGGAAATCATGCTGGTCCGTCGGTGCGGCGCGGTGCAAGCCGGTTCCGTTGTACCACCAGGCGCCCTCGCCAGTGAACAAAAGGAAACGGTAATGCGTGGAAGGCATTTCAACCCGGATCGACCCTCGCCACCAGCGGCAGGCGGAGCCCGCGCCGGCAGGGCTATCCTCCAGGGTCAGCTCGATGAAGCGCTGTTCGCCGTCCGGGCACAGCCGCAGGAAGACGCGCTCGAGGGGTACGTCTAACCCGGCGCGCAGGCGCAAAGCGAGGCTGTCGCCGATCCGGGGGTCCGCGCCGCTGGAGGAGATCACATAGCGCGGAGATCCGTCGTGGTGGATGGAGCTGAATGCTGGCGGGAGCTGGTCAGCCATCTGCCAGGGGTCACATGTCGTTCGAGAGCCGGTCGCCGAAGGGAATGCCGTTCAGGTAGATGTTTGTTTTCTCTACCGCGCGAAACTGCTTGATCGTATCCCAGATTTGGGCTTTCACCCGCAGGTTATCGCAGACGTCATCCGAGGGGTTGTAATCGCCGCGCAGGTTGACCGTGGTCAAGCCGTGGGCTACACGAACGTCGGACACCTTGAGATTCGAACGGAACAGCGGGTTATAAAAAGACCCGTAAAACTCGGCTTTATTGGCGAACAGCTTCTGCAAGCCGATTTTGATATCTTTAGCCGGGTCGCCGGAGCGCGATACTCCTGAGCTCAAACCGAACGAGCCTCCCGAACAGCCGCCAGAGCCGCCCGAGTGCGGGTCAATATAATAAACGTAAATCGGGTTCTTGACGGATGGTATGGCAGGGAACTGGATGGAGCCCGGCATTCCGGTAGGGATCAGGGTAAGTGTGGGTGCAAGGGCAGCCGTCAGTATGGGGGTTTCGGTTGGGGCTGCTTCGGTTGCAGTGGCGGTGGGAGGCAGCGGAGTATCTGTCGGCTGCGAGGTAGGGGTTGGCGGTACCTGCGTTGCCGTTGGCAGGAGAGTGGTGGTTAGGCTGGGCGGCGCCTCCAGGGTCAGGCGGGCAATTACCGTCCCGGCAGCCTGGGTGGAGATCGTGCCCACATCCGGCTGGGCGTTGCAGCCTGTGGAAAGCAGAACAAAAATGACAAATTAATCCAGCAACTGTGCTCGGACGAGAAAGCTTTTTCATGCGTAACCTCCAGCCAGCAAACAACCGGCACGGCAAGCAGACCAGATCCATTCGGTGATTTGCCAGCTTAATTATCGGTTGACAGGACATCCCCCAGCAGCTTATCGTTCAGCCAGATGTCAACCACCTTCACTTCCGGGAATTGGCGGATGGTAGTCCATACCTGCGCACGCGCCCGGCTGCTGTCGCAGTTGCCGCCTGCGCGCACGTAGGTCCCCGAGAGCTGGATCGAGACAGTGCCGGTATCCGGCGCGAAGCTCACACTATCGACCCGGATGCGCGAGCCGCCCAGGGCATTATAAAAATCCCCGACCTTTTTCCCGTGGAGGCCGAAAAGTGCATCCAGTGCGCTGTGCACGTCCTTATCCACCTGACCGCTGCGGCTTTTCCCGGTATAGCTGAGGATCAGGCTGTCCCCGCAGGCAACCGGCCCATTTGTCCCGGGATGGATCAGGGCGATGGTAATCCCGCTGCCAGCCAGACTCACCGCTGAAGTGCCGGCTGGGGCAGCGGCTGTCGGTGTAGGTGTTTCGCTCGGCTGGGTCGTATCCGTTGCCAGAGGAGCGCTCGTTTCCGTAGGAGGCTGGGCTGTGTCAGTCGGAACTAGCTGGGTGGCAGTCGGCTCCCGGGTTGCGCTGGGCGAGGGAGGCATGGCGGTCGGCGATGGCGGCGCTTCCTGGGTGAGCCGGGCGATCACAGTTTGCGCTGCCTGGGTTGAGATCGTGCCAACCTCGCGGCGGGGGCTGCACGCGCTGCTGAGCCCTACCAGGACGATCAATACCGGCAGTAAAAGGTTTACAAGAGTGTTTTTTCTCATAGAATTATGAATTTGCCAGGATATCGCCGAGCAGGTTGCCGTTGAGCAGAATATCGATCGTCTTGATCCCCCAAACTGGCGAATGGTCGACCAGACCTGGGCGCGCGCCCGGCTGTTATCACAGCGATCGTCGCTGCGCGCATACCTGCCGGATAAGCGGATCGAGATTTTTTCTTCCCCGGGGAAATAGGTGACGCTATCTACGCTGATGCTCGAAGCAGCCAGGGCGTTATAAGACGACCCATAATCCTGGAAGTGGTTGCCAAAAAGCGACTGCAAGGCGGTTTTCACGTCTTGCTCGACGTTTCCGCTGCGCTGCCTGCCGGTATTGATCCATACTGCAGTGTCGCCGCAGCCGACCGGCCCGCCGTCGCCTTTGTTGACGAGGTAGTAGAGGATCGCCTCGTCCGGCGAGAGAGTCGCCGGGGGAGGTAAGGGCGTATCGCTGGGCTGGGGAGTGGCAGAGGCGGCTGGAGTTGGTGTAGCGCTGGGCAGCGGGGTAGCTGTTGCGGTTGGGGTCTGAGTGGGGGTCGCGCTGGCAGGAGGCGGAGACGCCGTTGGGCTGGGAGCGTCGCGGGTCACTCCGGCAATGACCGTCTGGGCAGCCTGGGTGGAAATCCCATTGACGTCGACCCCGCGGCTGCATGCGCTCAACGCCAGGCACAGGGTCAGGATAAGCATACTGGTCGAGATTAAATTCTTGCGCACGGTAGACATAAGACTGTCCTGAGGATCGCCCGCTGAGCCGCTTCGTCGTGGGAATCGGGCATTGAGCGGGTCAGATCACCTATCGAAATGATACGCCGCATGTGCAGGGATCAATCCGCTCATACGGCGCCAAACCAAGGACAGATTCTACCACCGTCCCAGGTCGCTGGAATGACAAAGGGGAAGGAATATTTCCGAAAAGAGTTGCAGGCGGCGCATGCGACGCCTGCAACTCTTTTTCGGAATTGATTAAGATTAACTACATCGATAAAATTGGCTCGGGAAGCGGATTTCGAGCGAAATCCATGCCGCTCTGCAGCGCCTGATAGTTCAACGGGAGCAGCTTCTTATGCCGCTCGGGTAAATGGGCTTCCAGGGATTTCTTCACCACTTCGAGCGGCAGCACAGGCAGCCTGGCGAGCAGCGCACCCAGCATGACCATGTTGGTCAGGCGCTTGTCGCCGATCTTTTCGGCGATCTCGTTCGCCGGGATGAGCACCGCATCCAGGTCGGTGCGCTGGAGTGGGCGGTTCGTCAAAGAGGCATTGACGATTAGGACGCCGCCAGGCACGACCAATGGCTCGTAGCGGTCGAAGGACGGCAGGTTGAAGACCAGTGCAGCGCGCGGGTTGCGCACCGTCGGCGCGCCGATCTCTTCATCGGCAATAATCACCGTACAGTTTGCTGTCCCGCCGCGCATCTCTGGCCCGTAGGAAGGGATCCAGGTGACCTCCTTCCCATAGTCCATGGCCGCGTAGGCCATGAGCTGACCGGCGAACAGAATGCCCTGTCCGCCAAATCCGGCGAGAATGATCTCTGTTTGCATCGTTATGTCTCCTGCCGCTCAGATCCGTAAATTCGCCAGCTCGGATGAGACTTTGTAGTCGCCCAGTGGGTAAACCGGGATCATCTGCTCTTCTACCCAGTCCAGCGCCTCGAGCGGGGTCATCCCCCAGTTCGTCGGGCAGGTGGAGAGCAGCTCGACGATGGAAAAACCCAGGCCGCGCTTCTGGGCTTCGAATGCCAGGCGGATGGCTTTCTTTGCCAGGCGGATATTCTTCGGGTCGTGCAGGCTGCGCCGCACGGAATACCCGGTGCCTTCCATCGTCGCCAGCATTTCCGCCATGTGCAGCGGAAAGCCAGCCTGCTCCACATCTCGGCCGTTGGGAGAAGAGGTGGTTTTTTGACCGGGAAGCGTGGTGGGAGCCATCTGCCCGCCGGTCATCCCGTAAATGGCATTGTTAATGAAGATTACCGTGATATTTTCCCCCCGCCCGGCAGCGTGCATGATCTCACCCATTCCGATCGAAGCCAGGTCGCCATCGCCCTGGTAGGTGAAGACGATCCGGTCGGGTAGCACCCGTTTAATGCCGGTTGCCATTGCCGGCGCTCGACCGTGGGCAGCTTCGACAAAGTCGCAGTCGAAATAGTTGTAGGCAAAAACCGAGCAGCCTACCGGAGCGACCCCGATCGTATTTTCGCGCAGTCCCATCTCATCCAGGACTTCCGCAACCAGGCGGTGTGCAATCCCGTGGGTGCAGCCCGGGCAGTAGTGGGTGGGGAAATCTGTCAGGGACTGCGGTCGTTGGTAAACGACTTGCGCCGTTGCGATGCTATCCATTTGAAGATCCATCTCCATTCCGCCCGTAATCTACCCGCTGCGCCCAGCGCATGCGCGGATCTCCACCGGTGGGCGGCGTCTCGCGGGCAACCCGCCGGATTTCCCCAAGGATTTCGTCCGGGAAGGGCACGACTCCGCCCAGACGCCCATAAAATTCAACCGGCAGCTTCCCATTGGCTGCCAGGAGGACATCATCCAGCATCTGACCGGTATTCATCTCGACCACCAGGAGGGCGCGGGCGTTCTCAGCAATCTCAGCGATGCGCTGCGCCGGGAATGGGCTCAAGGTAATCGGGCGCAACAGACCGGCACGGATGCCTTCTGCCCGCGCCGCACGCACCGCCGAAAATGCCACTCTCCCGGCAGTGCCATAACCGATCACCACGATCTCGGCATCCTCAACCAGGTATTCTTTGTAGCGAACTTCATTCGCCTCGATCTGGTGCCAGCGTTCCAGCAGGCGGAAGTTGGTCACCTCTTCCTCTTCCGGTTTGAGGTAAATCGAGGAAAGCGTGCGGCGTTCTCTGCCTTGCGCGCCGCGTACCGCCCAATCCGGATAGGTGCGCTTCAGTGGGCGCATGGGCGGCAGCTCGGCCGGTTCCATCATCTGACCGATATTCCCATCTGCCATAACGATCACAATCGAGCGGTATTTCTCTGCCAGATCGAAGGACAGCATCACCAGGTCGATCGCTTCCTGGACGCTGGCAGGCGCCAGGACGATCGCATGGTAATCGCCGTGCCCGCCCCCATGGACGATCTGGTTATAATCGCCTTGTGATGGGGCAATATTCCCCAGACCCGGACCGCCGCGCACCACATCGATCAGCACCACCGGCAGCTCGGTCCCGGCGATATAGGAGAGACCTTCCATCATCAGGCTGACGCCCGGGCTGGAGGAGGAGCTCATCACCCGCACCCCGGTGCAGGCTGCGCCGTAGACCATGTTGATCGCCGCCACTTCGCTCTCCGCCTGTAAAAAAGAACGTCCCAGCTCAGGCATCCGCCGGGACATCCACTCCAACAGCTCCGTCTGGGGGGTGATCGGGTAACCAAAATAGGCTTCCACACCCGCCCGGACAGCCGCTTCGGCCATGGCGATATTTCCTTCTAGTAATTCAAGCGCCATTCGCCGCCTCCTAAGCCAGCACCGCAGCCTGGCGCACCCTGACTTCCTGGTACACCGTGATGGCTGCCTCCGGACAGACGACGGCGCAAATCGCGCAGCCGGTGCATCCGTCCTTGATCAAGTGAGTAGGATGGTAGCCCTTGGGGGTCAGGTGCTCCAAATTCAAAGCCAGCACCTCCTGTGGGCAGGCATGAATACACAGGTCGCAGCCTTTGCAGTAATTTTCGTTGACCTCGATCCAACCCTTAACGGGCATTCAAGCCTCCTGAGATTAGAATCGCGTGCAGGTTAAATTCGCACATTAATTATCCTATTCATACTTATCCATAGCTAGTGCCAACTGTCACATTTGGAGAACACAAATATCCTATTTAGCGGACGTGCGTGTGAAGGAAAAAGTCCTAAGAAAAGATGGGGAGTGAGCGGATGCTCGCACCCCATCTTTTTTTCAGGAGGTTGAAATATTTTCTCAGGTGGAAGCTTTTATTACGGGACCGGCGTCACCGGCCCAGCCAACAGGTCCTTAATGGTACCTTCTGCCCTCTGCAGAGCCTGCGCCGGCTCGGTGCTCCCCTCGAAAACCGAGCGCAGCATGCCGTCGAGCACCGTCAGGTAAATCCCCATATTCGGGTTGATCGGGTAAGGCTGCCCGCCAGCCAGCGCCTGCATCGCCTCAGAGACCAGTGGGTCATCTGCCTGCAGCCCCTGGATGACCGGGATGTACCCGTGCTGAGCCAAAATCTGCTGTCCCTGATCGGAGAGGATGAAATCCATGAATGCCCAGGAGGCTTCGCGTTGCGAGCCGCTGGCCTTGCTATTAAGGTAGAGATTATCCGTCTGGACGAAGCCTGCCAGGGGTCCCCCCTCAGCCGGAGGCCAGGGATCGATGACCAGGTTCTCGGGTCCGATCGCCTCTGCCAGCGCCTCTCGGTCCCAGGTGCCATCCGTGATGATCCCCACCCTGCCCTCCTCGAACAGGTTAATATCGTTGTCCGTAAAATAATCCGTCGGTCCGGCTGACTCGAATGACTTCAACAGCTCCAGCCAGGCGACTCCCTGGGGAGAATTGAACGCCGGGCTGCCATCCTCATTCATCAGGCTTCCGCCTAAGCCATATAAATGACCGCCGGCAAAGTATAAGCTGCGGTCCAGGATGGCGCCGAGTACGTCGCCTTTGGACTTATCCTGTGCCAGGTTGACCAGCTTATCGAAGCTGTCCGGTCTCTGCGGGATGATCTTGCGGTTGCGATAGAGGACTGCTCCTTTTTGCGCGTACGGCAGTCCGATCATCGCGTTCTGGTACTGCCCGCCAGCCAGCGCAGCCGGGTTGATCCTGGCTGCGAGCTCCGGGCTTACCAGGTCCGTCAAATCTGCCGCCAGGTCCTTGGCGAACAAACCCGGTCCCCACTCGGCGGGTCCCAGGATGATCGCAGGGCCTATACCGTCCCTGACTGCTGCCTCGTAGCGCGCCTGCATATCCTCAGCAGGCACGTACAGCACGTCAAAGAGCACTCCGGGGTGACTTTCCTGGAAAGCCGCGATGAGCTCCAGCAATGCCGGGACCTGCTGCTCGTCCCAGGAATGCCACAGGGAGACGGTGCCCTGCAGGGTATGCGCGGTTGGGGTCGGCTGGAGCGCAGTAGCAGGAAGGGTCGGCTCTACCTGCGCACTCGCTTCGGGCGTGGCAGTCCGGTTTCCGATTGGCAGCCCTAAGGATTCCAGGCGCGCACAGGATTGTAAAATCAGGGCAACGAACGCCAGCGTGAGCAGTGTGACCAGGCGGATTTTAGGTTTGCTCAAAGTGTATTCTGATGGTGATATTGGCTGGTTTTGGAATTTAACCCTTAACAGCTCCGGCAACCACACCTTCAATAATGTACTTCTGGAAAACCAAATAGAAAATAACAATCGGGATAATTGCCAGAACAAGCATTGCCATCATGGCGCCCATATCCTGGCTGCCATAGCCGCCTTGCAAGTACTGGACGGCAATCGGGATCGTTTTATAGTTACTCCCAATCACAAGATAGGGTAGAAGATAATCATTCCAAATCCACATGGTATTCAGAATTGCAACGGTAATGGAGATCGGTCTGAGAATTGGAAATACGATTAAAAAGAATGTCTGTATCGGGTTACAGCCGTCAATCGTCGCAGCTTCCTCGATTTCAAGCGGGATGCTTTTTATAAAACCGCTAAAGATAAATACGGATAATCCGGCGCCAAACCCAAGGTAAAGCACAATAATACCAACAGGATTATCCAAATGCATGATATTTGCCATTTTCGACATGGTAAACATCACCATTTGGAAAGGAACGATCATGGAAAAAACCAAAAGATAATAAAGAAATGTACTGAATTTTGATTTTACACGGGTAATGCACCAGGCTGTCATGGATGTAAAAAGCACGATCGTAGCCACAGAGAAAACAGTAATAAAAAGTGAATACCCGAAAGCCTGAATAAAACCGGTCTTTTCAATGCCGGAGGTATAGTTTTTTAATCCGACAAACGTCTGAGCATTGGGTAGAGCAAAAGGCGTGTCAGAGATAAAAAATCTGCCTTTGAAGGAATTCATCAGAACAATAAAGATCGGAGCCAGGAATAAGACAGCCAGAATAAACAAAAAAATAAAAGTGACATTGTCCTGAAGGTGTTTTTTGGTATTCATCAGCTCTCTATCTCCCTGCTTCTGGAAAAACGCAGCTGAAGCAGCACGATTACGGCAACAAATAGGAAGAATATCACAGCCTTCGCCTGACCTACGCCTTCATAGCCCATGCGGCCATAAAAAGTATTGAAAATATCCAGCGCGAGCATGGCTGATTGCTCTGCCCGGGGCGCCTGCTGTAAGGGCAAGGTTCTGATCAAAGAGCTTGAATGAATTGGTTACTGTCAGGAAGGTGCAAATCGTGACTGCCGGCATGACCAGGGGGATGGTGATGCTCTTTAAGATTTGCCAGGAGTTTGCACCGTCAATTTTGGCTGCTTCCATCAGTTCAGGGGAGATAGCCTGAATACCGGCAATATAAATGATCATCATGTACCCGACCATCTGCCAGTTCATCAGAACGACCAACCCCCAAAAACCATACTTAGCACTGATAGGTAATATCAACACCAAAATTGATGAGAACCCCGTTGATAATCAGCTGCCAGATATAACCAAGAACAATACCGCCGATGAGATTTGGCATAAAGAACACGGTGCGAAAAATATTCGTGCCCCTTATTTTGCGGGTGAGAAGAAGCGCCAGCGAAAACGCAAAAACATTGATCAGCACCACCGAAACCAGGGCAAACTTCACTGTAAATATCGTTGCATTCAGAAAGTTACTATCTTCAGTAAAAGCGCGAACATAATTGCTCACGCCTACCCATTGTGAATTGGTCACTGTGGTGAATTTGGTAAATGAAAGATAAATACCAAGTAGAAACGGAATAAAAAATGCGATCGACGAATGCGATCAGCGTTGGCAGGGTAAAAAACGCATAATATTTTTTCGGCATTTTTTGCATGGGATTTCTCCTGCTCTGCAAAATAATTCGAGCAGTATGCAATTCTAATCGTCACCCCGCACCAATTATTGGTGCGGGGTGAGCCTGATATAACTCAAATCTATAACTTATTTACTCTTTTCAGACCTTCCACTGGTCGATGACCAGCTGTTTTACATCATCCCACTGCATGGTGCCCTGTGCATACTGCAGCAAAGCAGCGCCAAAATTGTCCTTGAAGGTCTGGCTCGGGAACACGACAAAATTCCAGGCCACATTGTACAGATCCGTATTGCTCACATAGCGGATCACTTCTTTTGCCAATGGATCGGTCGGTTTTTCGTTTTCGGCAAATGTGTCGAATGGAGCAATGAACTTCAGATCATTGGTGACGAAAGCTTTCCCGGTTGGACTGCTGTACAGCCAGATAGATGAAATCCGCAGCAAGTTTCTGCTTTTCAGGTGAAGCCTGCTTGTTGATGGCGAAGAAGTTCTCGGTGCCGACGTTGATGGACTGTTTTTCTTCACCCGGCATGCCGGTATAGATGGGCAGGAATTTTACATCTTCCGGCTTGACCGTATTGCCGTCAACACCTGAGATTTGACCCCAGGCCCAGTTGCCATTCTGCACCATCGCAGATTGACCCAATGCAAACTCCGCCATCGAATCATCCACGCTTTTGCTGCCAAGCAACGTCGGCGTCGGTGGTTGAGTTGTTCAGGTAGAGATCAAAGATATTCTTGAAATTGTCCGCATACTGGAATTTGATTTCCTTGGTCGCATCGGCGTTCTTGATGTCGACGTTGTTGTCCCTGAACTCATAAAAAACCGGGACATTGGCAAGATGTGTCTGCCAGCGCCAGTCTTCGCCGGGTTTTAGAGAAGTAGAAGAAAACACGCCCTTGATGCCCAATTGGTCTTTCTTGGCGGTCATGTCTTCAACAACTGCTTTCAGCGTGGCAAAATTGTTGATTTCATCCATGGACTTGGCTTTGGCGCCATCCATGGCAAAATACTTGTTCATGATGGCATTGTTGTAAATGATCCCGTAGCCTTCAACCACATACGGGATGCCATATACGCCATCGCCATCGGTAACAGCCATGGTTTTATCGGAAAGATGTTTATACAGTTCGGTGTCTTTCAAATCTGCGGTGTAATCTTTCCAGGCTGCATAACCGACCGGGCCATTGATCTGGAATAAAACAGGCGCATCCGACTTGGCGATTTCTGACTTTAACGTTTGCTCGTAAGTCCCTGCTGCAGCAGTGACTACTTTCAGCGTAACGCCTGTTTCCTTGCTTGTATTCGTCAGCGATCTTCTGATAGATCTCGGCTACTTCCGGCTTGAAATTCAGGTAGTAAACTTCTCCTGTCGCAGCAGCAGGCGCCGTGGTTGGCGCTTCAGTAGCGGCTGGCGCCGTGGTTGCAGCGCTTCGGTAGCGGCTGGCGGCTTAGGTGGCGCATCGGTAGCGCCTGGTGCCATGGTTGGCGCTTCAGTAGCGGCTGGGGCTTGAGTCGTCGCAGCCGGCGTGGCGCAAGCTGCCAGCAGCAGTGAGGCGACCAGCATCAGGCTGATCACGTACCAAAATTTCTTATTCATTGCTCTCCTCCGAGATATCGTTCAAAAGTTAGTTAGTTGGTCTTCAGCCAGGAAATCCTGGCGGGATCGATATAATAAGCGTGATATTCTTACGGTTTTTGTCCCTCGTATTCGGCCTGGCACCTCCTGTTCCTGCTATTCTCGTCTTCCAGGCGGTAAATTCCTTTGGTTCAGGCAAAGAGCAACGCCCGTCCTTACTTATCCTCACAAAATGCCCATCCGCACGGGGTGATCGCCGATCCGGAATCACCTGCCTGCATCCAGGCGCCAGTTATGCATCTTCGTTGAAATTTGGGGATATAAAAGGGATGTACTTTCCTGCCTGCTGACACGGATTTGCGCACTTATATCATTCGGATACTCTTATTTCAAGTTGCGCCCAATTTTACCATGGGAACCGCCCTCTTCCGGTATAATCAGCCTGTGTTCCCGTTTTCCAGGCTGGCAGGCGTGCATGCTGCCGTCATCACTCCCCTCGATGCTCAGGACCATCCAAGCTGCGATGATCTGCTAACTCTGCTGCACTTCCTGGCGGGACGGGGCTGCCATGGAGCTTTGATCTTCGGCACTACCGGTGAAGGCCCGTCTTTTTCGGTCAGGGAAAAGCTGCCTGCCTTGCAGGCTGCCCTTTCCATCCGCCAGGACTACCCTGAGTTTCACCTGCTGGCTGGCACCGGCTCGCCCAGCCTGGATGATTCCGTCCAGCTCACCCGGGCAGCGTTCGAGCTGGGCTTCGACGGGGTCGTGCTCTTACCGCCATATTTCTTTCGCAAAGCCGGCGATGACGGGCTGTTCGCCTGGTACAGCCAGGTCATCCAGCGCAGCGTCCCCCGCGGCGGCGCAGTCTTGGGGTACCACATCCCCGGCGTCTCGGGCGTCCCGCTCTCGCTTGAGCTGCTGGCTCGTCTGAAAGATGCCTTCCCCGATCGCTTTGCCGGTCTGAAAGATTCCTCCGCCGACCCGGAGCAGGCCACTTCATTTGGAGAGCGATTCGGCGAGGAGCTGCTGATCTTCAACGGCACCGATGCCCTCTTCTCCCATGCACTTGCAGCCGGCGCTTCCGGCTGCATTACTGCCCTGGCTAACTTGTTCTCGCCTCTCCACCGCCAGCTCTGGGAGGCTCACCTAGGCGGTGGAGCTGACCTAGGCGGTGGATCTGACCCAGGGATCCAGGAGCTGCTCAACCGGGTGCGGGCTGTCCTTGACCGGCACCCGCCTGCCCCGCCTCTGATTAAAGCCATGCTTGCACGCTGGCATCAGCTGCCGCGCTGGTCGGTAACTCCGCCGCTTCTCGACCTGCCTCCCCAGCTCGAAGAGCAGGTAGCGCAAGAATTTGCCTCCATCCCGCTGCCTGTAGACATTCACTGAGGTATGAGCGACTCAGCGACCCCGCCTCCTCCAACAGAAATCCCCCCCGAAGTCAGACGCCGGCGCTTTCTGTTTACGAACCTGGTAATCCTTTCATTATTTGCTATTACTCTGGTCTTTTTGATCTCTTCATATCCCACCTTGCTTTCTCCCGGTCCCACTCCGACCCCTCTGCGAGCGGGGACCCGTTTCCCAACCGCCACCTACACTCCTACCGCACCGACGTCCACGGTCACCCCGACCCCAACGGTCACCCGCACCCCGCTGGATACATTTACCCCCACCGTCACCCTGACCCCGACGCGCACCTCGTCCCCAACCCCTACCCCGACGCCCCCCGGTCCACCTACCCTTACGCCAGCGCGGCCTAAACCGGTGAACGCGCTTTACTCCCTCAACGATTGGACGCCCGAAGATGCGGATCACGCCATCCTCCTGATGGAGGATTATCCCAACCTGTTAGCCCCCTCTGCGCGCGGCGAGGATGGATCCGGCTACTACGCGGCATTCTCTTTTGCGATTACCGCCCTGCGCGAAGCCCTGCTGCGCTTTCCCGACGCACCTCAGGCAGATGCATGGAAGTGGAGGTTGGCTTACGATCTGGCTCGCATATCTGATCCGCAATCCGGCGCGGTATATGCCGACTTGATCAGCTCCGCGCTCAACCGCGATGAAACCTCCATCGAAGACCTCGTCGACTGGCTCAAAACGAAGGAACCTCGCCTGGAGCTGAACGTGACCGAGCTGAAGCCCCCCTCCGGCTACCTGGGGGCTCACCTGCTGGAGGTGCGCGGGGAGGGCAGCGCATTCATCTGGCTTTTGGAAAACCCGGGCGCTTACCAGGCCCAGGCGTTGCTCACAAACTTCGATTTTGTCCACCCGCCGGATATGCAAGCGGTCAGCGGGGACCTGACCGGCGATTCAGCCTCCGGCGCCGGCGACCTGGCCCTTTACAACGCCCAGCCCGAGAGCGGATTTCCCCTCCTGCCCCCGCGGGTATTCAACCTGGAAAATTTTCCAGCCAGCGAGCTGCCTTTCCTGCCAGGTGCGCAGTCTTTTCCGCTCGGGGTCGAGTTCGAGAACCATTGGGAGGTCACCCCCGGACAAAACGGGCAGAGCGACTTACTCTTCCACACCACCGTTTTTCCGTCCTGCCCGGTTACCATCCAGGCGCGCTTCCACTGGGATGGGCAGGCTTTCAACGCCATACCGCCAACTTTTACGGTTGAACCCAACCAGCCGACCTTGAATACCTGCCCGGTCGTGGTCGCTCACGCTCAGGCTGCCTGGGGACCGGCGGCTGCCGCGCAGATCATGGAGACCCTGCTGCCTCTCTGGCCTCCTCCACTGGACCCGCAGGGTAAAGCTTATCCGGCTGACGCCCGCGATGAATGGCGCTACCAGCTCGGCGTGCAGCAAGCTTTGGCGGGGGATACCGAAGCTGCGCGCAGCACGCTGCAGGCGCTGGCTACTTTCCGCACGGTCCCTGAGTCCCAATGGGTCGAGCCTGCCCAGGCTTTCCTGACGGCTTACCAGGAGCCGGCTGACCTATACCGCGCCTGCGTGCAATCCGCGGAGTGCGATCCAGAAAAGGCACTGGAGACATTAATAAATTCGCTGCCTGAGCGAGATTTTCCGGATGCCCTCGAGCGTTTGACCGGGTACGGGGTAAGCGTGCGCTCCTCCGGTTTCTTCGATTTCGACCGGGATGAGATCAGCGAGCGCTGGTTCATGCTGCGCCATCGCCCCCTGGAAAAACCTGTGCTCTGGATCCTGACTACCACCCGCCACGCTTTGCGAGCGATCCCCATGGGCACACTGGACAGCAGCAAGCCCTCTTTCAGCTACGTGGATGAGAAGGCAGAGAATCCCGTGGTATCCGTCAACGAACTCTACGGAATACAGCTGAAACGCGATCCCCTCTCCGGCGAGCCGGTCGTCGAGACCAGCGAGCTCCAGCTCGGATTCCCCAACCGTTTCAAGCTGGGGTTGCAAGCGGCTGAGGACGCCTTGTGGGCCGGGAAAGACAGCCGGGATGTACGCAATCAGATCCGGGTCTTGCAGGACTTTCCCGGGCTGGTGTGCCGCGGCACTTATACCTGCGATCCTTATTGGTATTTGCTCGGATTGGCGAATGAGCTTGCCGGGGACGAACGCGCTGCTGTGGATGCCTACCTGGAGCTGTGGAACAATTATTCGCGCAGTCCTTATACAACCCTGGCGCGCTTGAAATTAAGCGGCGGCGGCATCTCAGCACCGGTTACTCCGCCGGCTACCTTGCCGCCGGCGCCAACCAGCGGTATAACGCCCGTCACACCGACGGTGGGCACGGCAGTTCCAACTTCAACCGAGGAAGCTTACCCGCCCCCATCTCCCTACCCGTACCCATGAGCGTCCTGGATTACCCGCCTGCCGAATGGCGACTGATCTCTTCCCCCGCCGCGCCCGGCGCCTGGAATATGGCGCTGGATGAAGCCATCTTTGCCGCCAGTTTGAGCGGAGAAGTCCCGCCGACATTGCGCTTCTACGCCTGGGACCCTCCCTGTCTATCTCTTGGCTATGCGCAGCCCTTCGCGGATGTCGACCTGCCGGCACTGCAATCCCTGCGCTGGCAGTATGTTCGCCGCCCCACCGGCGGGCGGGCCATCCTCCACACGGATGAGCTTACTTATTCCGTCTGCGGCCCGCAATCCGAGCCGCGCCTGGCGGGCAGCGTCCTCGAAAGCTATCGCGTCATCGCCCAGGCCCTGGTTGAAGGGCTGCGAGGGCTGAACATCCCGGCCGAGTTGCTTCCCAAACACGCCTTACCCGCCGGGGAAAGCGCTTCCGGCCCGGTGTGTTTTGAGGTCCCTTCGAACTATGAGATCACGGTCAACGGTCAAAAGCTGGTCGGCAGCGCCCAGTCCCGCCGTAAAGGCGGCGTCCTCCAGCACGGCTCGCTTCCATTGTGCGGCGACCTTGCGCGCATTACTCAGGTGCTTACATTTCCAGATCCAGCCGCCCGCCAGGAAGCCGCGGAGCGCCTGTTGGAACGGGCTACGACCGCTGAGCGGGTCCTCGGATCTCTCCCTGGACTGGCAATCAGCCGCCTCCGCCCTGCAGGCTGCATTCAGCAGGGTATTGAACCTCCATCTTGCGATCTGCGAGCCGACTCCCGCCGAAGTCGATCAAGCGCGCCGGCTGGTCGTTGAGAAATACGCCAACCCCGCCTGGAGCCAGCGCCTGTAAATATCGGGGAGTTCTACCCCGGGGAGTCCTGCCCATGTCTATCGGCATCTTGACCTTGCACATCCTTATTCCGGGCTGTATGTCATTGAAAGAGAAACGCGGCCGCCTGAAACCGCTGCTGGCTCGCCTGCACCGCCAGTTTAACGTCTCGGCAGCCGAGCTGGACCGCCTGGACTCCTGGCAGGAGGCAATCCTTGGGGTTGCCTTGCTCAGCAACGACCGCAACCACACGCAAAGCGTCCTGGCGAAGATCCCGGCGTGGATCGAGAAGACCTGGCCGGACATCGACTTGCTGAACGAGCAGATCGAGCTGCTTTAAATATAGGAGTTACGCAGTTGAATGAGAAAAGTCCGAAAAATGGGGTGATGGGTGGGCGCTAGCGCCCACCCATCACCCCATTTTTCGGTAATTCCTTAATGAACTGCGTACGTCCTATAAACATAAACTCATCGATAACGGAGGTACTAAAATGGACTTAGGATTGCGCGGATTGCGCGCTCTGGTGACCGGTTCGAGCCGCGGCCTGGGATACGCCGCCGCCCTGCTCCTGGCGGGGGAAGGAGCCCAGGTAGCGATTAACAGCCGTAAGAGTGAGGCCGTCGTTTCCGCCGCTGAGGCAATACAATCGGCGAGCGGCAACCCTCAGGTCTTTCCCCTCATGGGGAACGTTGCCGACCCGCAAGTCCCGGGACGGCTCGTGGCTGAAGCTGCGGCGGCGATGGGTGGGCTGGATATCCTGATCACGAATTCGGGCGGTCCTCCCAGCGGGAGCTTTGCCAGTTTCGACGACGCCGCCTGGCAGAAAGCGCTCGAGCTGGTCTTCCTCAGCCATGTGCGCCTGATCCGCAGCGGGCTGCCCTACTTGCAGGCTTCGCCCTCACCTTCGGTCCTGACGGTGACCTCCTACTCGGTCAAGCAGCCCATCAGCAACTTGATCCTCTCCACCAGCATCCGCGCCGCAACAGTCGGTCTGACCAAAGGGCTGGCGCTCGAGCTGGGCGCAGCGGGCATTCGCTTCAACTCCATCCTGCCCGGCTGGACGGAAACCGAGCGGGTATACGAGCTCATGGCAGACCGCGCCGGGCGCAACCATACAACCGTCGATGAGGAGCTCCGCAAGGAGGCAAAGGAAAGCCCATTGGGTCGCATGGGTCGCCCCGAGGAATTTGCTAAGGCAGCCGTCTTCCTGGTCTCGCCTGCCGCTTCCTATATCACCGGGGTGATGCTGACAGTGGATGGCGGTATGTACAAAGGCACGCTGTAAATGGTCAGCATCACCCCAGTGATGCTGACCGTCGATGGCGGTATGTATAAAGGCACGCTGTAAAGGCAGGTTGAGATGAAAAAAATCGTAGTTGCCTCCAATAATCCAGTAAAAATCCGGGCGGCTGAGAATGGATTCGCACGCATGTTCCCCGAGGGCGAGTTCCAGGTAGTTTCCCAGAAGGTAGACTCGACCGTAGCAGTCCAACCGATGGGCGACCAGGAGACGCTGCTGGGAGCGCGCCAGCGGGCAGAGCACGCCCGCCAGGCGCTGCCCGACGCCGACTATTGGGTCGGGATCGAAGGAGGCACACAGGAGATGGATTCCGACCTGGCAACTTTTGCCTGGGTGGTGGTCTTGTCCCGCGAGCTGAGCGGCAGGGGGCGCAGCGCGGCCTTCTTCCTGCCCCCGAATGTGGCTGCGCTGGTGCGGCAAGGGATGGAGCTCGGCCCAGCCGATGACGTCGTCTTCGGGCGCACCAACTCCAAGCAAGAGAATGGGGCAATCGGCATCCTGACCGGGGATGTGGTCGACCGCGCAGCGCTTTACGAGCAGGCAGTCATTATGGCTTTGGTACCGTTTAAAAATGAAGCCCTGTATTCAGGCGGTTACTCTGACACCCGCCAGGAATTCACGATCAGCACGGACACCACCCGCCTGGATATCGATACCATTCACGATTTCCTGTCCAACCGCGCCGACTGGGCGAAAGGCAGGTCCCGGCAAAAGACCGAGCACGCCATCCATAATTCACTTTGTTTCGGGGTCTATCAGGGGTCGCAGCAGGTTGGCTTCGCCAGGGTGGTCACTGACCGGGCTACCTTCGCCTATCTCGCCGATGTATTCATCCTTGAAGAATTCCGCGGCCGCGGGCTGGGCAAATGGCTGGTTGAAACCATCCTCCGTCACCCGGAGCTGCAAAACTTACGCCTGTGGTGCCTGCGCACCGCCGACGCACACGAGCTGTACAGCCGCTATGGGTTTACTCCGCTGCAGGCGCCGCAGCGTTGGATGGAGCGTTTTGATCCGCAGGCGTACTCTGCGGGCTGAGTTCCCCCGGACCCGGAACGGGCTGCGCAGGAACGGGCGGCGCTGGCTCGATGCGCACCCCCAACAGGCGTAAGCCTTCCACCGCCAGGGCGAGCTGGGCTGCCAGCAGCCACACCAGGATCAGGCTCAGCACCAGCGCGATGGTGTACACGATCCGGCTGACATTGGCTGCGAGATAATCGACCTTGGTTTTCAAATCAGCCACAGTCGTCTTGTACTGGCCGATCACGCCCTCGGCTTCTTGAAGATTATCCGCAATATTCTGCACCAGGGCGGGGAATTCCTGGAACGATGTCCGGAACTCTTTCAGCTTATTGCTCGAGGTGCTGACGCTGCCGCCGATATTGCGCAAAGATTGAGGCACAGAATCCAGTTTATCGATGACATCCCCGAGCGCTACGTTTAATGGCGTCGTGGGTTTATAGAAATCAGGGATTAGCGGCAGTCCGGAGAGCGTGGTCAGGAAATCATCCACCACTTTTGCCGCATCCTGGGCTGAGCGCAGTGAAGTTTGTGCCGCTTCCACCGTGTTCGGCAGGGAATTTTTAGTCAGATCGGCTACGTTATCCACGGCTGCCATCGAAGTGTCCACCGCGTCGGCAGTTTTCTCTACGGCGATCTTCAACGCAGCGATCGCGGTGATCGTCCCTTTCAACGAGTTGTCGGCAATCTCGAGGGCAGCGCCGGTATTCCCCAGGGTAAGGCTGAAATTGGCCAGGCTTGTTTCCAGATCGGTGGTAACCCTGCTGCGGTTGCCCCAAACGATCCCTAATCCTGCCAGGCTGAAGAGCAAGCCGCCAATTGCGGCTACGATTAGTATGATGCCGATGATTTTTGCCAGGATTGAGCGCATTTTCGTTTCCTCATTTTACAATTTTTGAAAGGATGCTCTATTTTTTATGCTCTCCAATTTATTTTACCACCGGCAGTCATTCCTCTCCTTTTAGCCAGTCTTACTAACTAAGAACCTGTCCGGAGATACGGGGGGTTCCGATTTTGGGGTGTGTGCGGCTTCGCCGCACACACCCCAAAATCGGTTTTCCCGTCCATTTTCGGATTGATACTAAGTTTTTAGGAGTTACGGAGTTGGAGGAAAAATGCAATTCCTTTGTGAACTGCGTAAGTCCTGGTTATAATAGCTTGCTTTACATAATAATCATCCGATCCATTACCTTACAACCACCTTTACAAACTCACCCGGAAATGACGAGCTCCGGCTTGTTCCAAAAACAGGCGGCGGTTTGCTCAAGTCAAATAAGAACGCGAGGCATTAATCTATGCACATCCTGGTTACAAATGATGATGGCGTTAATCATCCCGGATTGTTGGCGCTGGCGCAGGCTCTGCGCAGCCTGGGTCAGGTAACGGTCCTCGCGCCTGACCGGAACTGGTCCGCCTCGGGTCACGTAAAGACCCTGGACCGCCCCCTGCGTATGCGCGAAGTCGTCCTGGCGGATGGCTCGCCGGCACTCAGCACGGATGGCGCACCCTCGGACTGCGTCGCCCTGGCTGTACTCGGCATTCTGCCGGATCAAATCGACCTGGTGGTCTCGGGGATCAATCCCAATGCCAACCTGGGGAACGACGTGACCTACTCGGGCACGGTCACCGCGGCGATGGAAGCCGCTATCAATGGCCTGCCGGGGGTTGCCATTTCCCTCGACTCTCCGCAAGATCACGAGGGCCCGCTCGATTTTGCTCCAGCCGCCAACATTGCCCGCCAGGTGGCGGCGTTGGTGATAAAAAACAGCCTGCCCAAGGATATCCTGCTGAACGTAAATATCCCTTACCTGCCGGAATCTCAAATGAAAGGGATGCGCATCACCCGCCAGGGGCTGCGGGTCTACCGGGACCTGCTCGTCCGGCGCGAGGACCCGCGCGGCCGTCCCTACTACTGGATCGGTGGAGAAGCACCAACCGGAGTCCCCGAAGACGGCACGGATATCGGCGCATTGCGCGAGGGATATATCTCGATCACGCCTCTGCAGCTGGACCTCACCGCTTATTCCTGTAAAGAATATTTTGAGGGATGGGGTTGGGCGGAGGCCGCCGCATAAATTTACAGCCTGCAGAAAATACCACTTGACAGATTCCTGATTCGCTGTAAAATCGGGCGGAATGGATGGCAATTACCCCTGCAACCCCCACGGCGGGAATATCTACCAGCGCCCCGGAGCAACCGCTCAAGTGGGCGTTTTTTTTACCCAAAAAGGAGCCCTGGGGGCTCTTTTTTTTGCCGGTTGGACGCCTCAGGCGCCGGTGGCATCTCTCCGGCAAAGCCGGTCCTGGCAAAGCTCAGCCCTGGCAAAGCCGGAAACCAACCGCTTTTTACCAAGTGAAGCTTTAGGAGTAATCGGATGCTGATCCGTTTACCTGGCTTGATCGACGTTCACGTGCATATTCGCGAGCCTGGCGCAGTCCACAAGGAGGACTGGGAAAGCGGCACCGCGGCTGCCCTGGCTGGCGGATTTACCGCGGTGCTGGCTATGCCCAACACCCAGCCGCCGGTAACCGATGCCAGCACCCTGGACCTTGCCCTGCAGTCCGCACGGGGCAAGGCGCGCTGCGATTATGCCCAGTTTTTGGGCGCAGGTCCCGAGAATGCCGGTAAGCTGGCGGGGTTAGCCTCCCAGTCTGCCGGGCTGAAAATGTACCTGGACCAGACCTATGGGCCGCTGCGACTGGATGATATGACCCTGTGGATGGAACATTTTGCTGGCTGGAATTCCACCCTGCCGGTCGTGGTCCATGCCGAAAGCCGCAGCCTGGCGGCAGTGATCCTGGTCGCAAAGCTCTACCAGCAGCCCCTGCACCTGGCGCATGTCTCCCTGCGGGAGGAAATCCTGCTCATCCGCAAAGCGAAGGAGGGAGGTCTGCCGGTCACCTGCGAAGTGACCCCGCACCACCTATTCCTGAGCCAGGCAGACGTCCCGCGCCTGGGCCCTGGGCGCAGCGAGGTCCGGCCTCCCCTGGCAACGCCTGCCGACCAGGCGCTTTGTGGGAGAACCTGGAGGTGATCGACTGCTTTGCCAGCGACCATGCCCCGCATACCCTGCAAGAGAAAAACGGTCCCAACCCGCCGCCCGGATTTCCCGGTCTGGAGACCGCTCTGCCGCTGCTGCTCGGCGCAGTCCATGCCGGGCGCTTAACCCTGGACGACCTGATTTCCCGCCTGCATACCAATCCCAGGCGCATCTTCAGCCTGCCCGAGCAGCCCGAGACCTGGATCGAAGTGGACAGCGATGAGCGCTGGCAGTTCAGCGCCAGCCAGGGCTTACTCTCGCTGCGCCTGGAGCCCATTCGAAGGAGCCCAACTGCACGGGCGGGTGAACGCGTCGTACTGCGCGGCCGGGACGCCTATCAGGACGGACAGGTGGTCGCCCCACCCGGATATGGGAAAAATCTCCGTCAAAATGACTGAAACTGTTGGAGGATAAAAATATGGCAACCTACAGCCCGCCCGCGCGGAATGCAAGCCCCCATCTGCCCTTCGGCGACCAGCGCAGCTCCCCCTTTTACGGGAAAGATATCCTTTCCGTCAACCAGTTTACCCGCGACGACCTGGAATACATCTTTGGCGTGGCTCACGAGATGCGCGAGATGGTCGAGCGCGTCGGCACGTTCGACCTGCTCAAAGGCAAAATCCTGGCCAACCTGTTCTACGAGCCTTCCACCCGCACCTCATCGTCCTTCACTTCGGCGATGGAGCGCCTGGGCGGGTCGGTCATCCCGATCAACGAGGTGCGCTACTCCTCGGTCTCGAAGGGCGAATCCCTGCCGGATACGGTGCGCACCCTGGAATGCTACGCCGATGTGATCGTCCTGCGCCACCCCGAAGTGGGCGCCTCAGCCCTGGCAGCCCAGTATGCTCGCAAGCCGATCATCAACGCTGGCGACGGCGTCGGCGAGCATCCCACCCAGGCTTTGCTCGATCTGTTCACCATCCAGGCCGAGCTGGGCCAGGTCGATGGACTGACCGTGACCATGCTGGGCGACCTGAAATACGGTCGCACGGTCCACTCCCTGGCGCGCCTGCTCTCGCTATATTCGACGTGCGGATCAACTACGTATCCCCTGAGATCGTGCGCATGCCCGCGAAGAGATCCTGACCGAGCTGCGCGAGAAAGGCATTCCCCAGACCGAATACGCCACGCCTCGAAGACGTGCTGGCCGAGACGGACGTGCTGTACGTTACCCGCGTCCAGAAGGAGCGCTTCGAGGACCTGGAAGAGTATGAAAGGGTCAAAGGCGCTTACGTCATTACCCCGGCGACGCTCGCAGACCGCCAAAGAGCAGATGATCGTCATGCATCCCTTGCCGCGCGTCGGCGAGATCAGCATGGACGTGGACAACGACCCGCGGGCAGCTTATTTCCGCCAGATGGAATACGGTCTGTACGTGCGCATGGCATTGCTGGCGATGGTGCTGGGCAAGGCATAGGAGCGCAGCATGGGCTTTTTTTCACGCCTGGAAGCACGGGCAAGACGGATCGATTCTCTGCTGTGCATCGGCCTGGACCCCCACACCGCCGAGCTGCCCGCCTCGACCCCGCAGGCTGCCGAGAGCTTCTGCCTGCGCCTGATTGAGGCTACCGCAGAATTCGCTGCTGCGTTTAAGCCGAACGCGGCATTTTTCGAGGTCTTTGGCGCTCCGGGCTGGCAGGCGCTCGCCAACGTCATCGCGGGCTGTCCCCGAGGGCATCCCGGTGATCCTGGACGCCAAGCGCGGCGACATCGCCTCCACTGCCCAGGCATACGCCCGCTCAGCATTTGAAACGCTTGCGGCGGATGCGATCACTCTGAATCCCTACCTGGGTTACGACTCCCTCGAGCCCTTCCTGGAAGACCCCGAGCACGGTGTCTTTCTGCTGTGCAAGACCTCCAACCCCGGCGCGGCGGATTTCCAGGACCTGCCCCTCGCCGGTGGAACGGCGCTCTATCAAGCGGTGGCTGCCAAAGCCCGCCTGTGGAACACGGACGACAACCTCGGCCTGGTCGTCGGCGCGACCCAGCCCGAGGCGCTGCGCCAGGCGCGCAGGCTGGCGCCCGAGCTGTGGATCCTGGCGCCGGGCATCGGCGCCCAGGGCGGCGATTTAGCGGCTGCTCTCCTCGCCGGGCTGCGCCCGGATGGCCTGGGATTGCTCCTCCCAGTTTCACGCCTGATCTCGCGGGCGGAGGATCCGCAGCTTAAGACCCGGGAGCTGTGCGAGACCGTCCGCCGGCAGCGAGATGCCTGCCTGGCAGGCAGTCAGGGCGCACCCGTTCAGCCTGCATTCCCCTCGGCATTGGCGGAGGGCCTGCTCCAGGCCGGCTGTGTGCAGTTCGGCCAGTTTACCCTCCACTCCGGGCTGGTCTCACCGGTCTACCTGGATCTGCGCCGCCTGGTGGGCTACCCGGACTTGCTCCGGATGGCAGCTGCCGCCTACCTGCCCCTGCTCCAGGCGCTCGAGTTCGACCGCCTGGCAGCCCTGCCGTACGCCGCCCTGCCCATCGGTACCGCCATCAGTTTATTGGGCGGCTGGTCGCTCGTTTACCCGCGCAAAGAAGCTAAAGAGTACGGCACTCGCCAGGAGATCGAAGGCGAGTACAAACCCGGGGATCGCCTGGTGGTTATCGACGACCTGGCAACCACCGGGGGCAGTAAATTCGCCGCGATCGAGAAGCTGGAAGCAGCTGGCTTGCAGGTGAAAGATGTCGTCGTGCTCATCGACCGCCAATCCGGAGCCGATCGGGCGCTGGCCGCGGCGGGCTACCGCCTGCAGGCGGTCTTCACCTTGAGCGCCCTGCTCGATTACTGGGAGAGCAAGGCGCTCGTCCCAGCCAGTCAGGTGGCTGCCGCCCGCCGCTTTATCGCGGAGACTGGCGCCTGAGTGCGCGCTTACCCGCTGTTCCGCTCTCTCCTTTTTAGACTTGAGCCTGAACAGGCGCACCGCCTGACTCTCCAGCTCATCCATCTTGCCGGGCAGCTGCCGCCCGTGGGCAGCCTGCTGAAGCGCTATTTCTACGCTCCTGGGAAGCCCATTTCAGCTTTCGGGCTCACCTTTCCGAATCCCGTCGGGCTGGCGGCTGGCTACGATAAAGATGGCACTGCCTGGCGCGGCCTGGCAAGTCTCGGGTTCGGGCACATCGAGATCGGCACGGTAACCCCTCTGCCTCAGCCGGGCAACCCAAAGCCGCGCCTCTTCCGCCTGCCGGAGGCGCAGGCGTTGATCAACCGCCTGGGTTTTCCAGGAGGCGGCATGCAGCCGGTCGCCCGTGCTTTGAACGGGCCCCGCCCACCAGGGCTCGTCCTGGGAGTCAACCTTGGGAAGAATAAAGATACCCCCCTCGAAGGCGCCATAGCGGACTACCTGCTGCTGGCGCGCACCTTCGCTCCCCTGGCGGATTACCTGGCGATCAACGTCAGCTCGCCCAATACAGCCGGACTGCGCAGCCTGCAGGCCCGCCCCGCCCTGGAGTCGCTCCTGGGCGAGCTGGCTGCCTGGCGCAGACAATATTCCGACCAGAATGGGAAGAACATCCCCATCCTGGTTAAGCTGGCGCCCGACCTCAGCGAGCCTGAGCTGGAGGATGCCCTGGGAGCTATCCTTTCCAGCGGGATGGATGGGGTCATCGCCACCAACACCACGGTCAGCCGCAGCGCATTAGCCGCGTTTCCGGGCATCCCGGCGGGGCTGGCGAGCCAGGCAGGCGGGTCTGAGCGGGCTGCCGCTGCGTGAGCAGAGCACCGCGCTGGTCGCCAGGATCGCAAAATGGACGGGAGGCCGCCTGCCAATCGTGGCGGTCGGGGGGATCATGTCTCCCCGGGACGCGCAGCAGAAGCTGGAGGCAGGGGCGAGCCTGGTACAGCTCTACACCGGATTGGTCTATGCCGGCCCAGGTCTGGTGCACGAGATCCTCACTTCTTTAGATCGGAATTAAACGACCAGATAAAAATAATCCGGAAATAACTTATCCGAAAACGGGGTGGAGGTGGCGCTAAAGCGCCACCTCCACCCCGTTTTCGGTAATTCCTCACTCATGGAATGGCGAACTCGAACCTCCACGCGCCATCCGCCTGCTGCTTGACCGCCGAGCTTTCTCCGATCACCTCGAACCAGGTTTGCCCGGGTTTCAATGGGAACGGGTTCCCATCCGGATAGATTAATTTGACCAGCTCTTCCGGCTTCGTCCGCATCCACTCGGTCGGGTAAATCTTCCCATCCCGGAAGACATACGCGACGCCTTTTCCGATGAAGTTCATTTTGACCATCTCGGTGGTCTTGGTATTCATAAAGTATTCGTGGGGGATCAGCAGGACGACCAGATTATCGGCGGCAATCTGCTGCCCGGTCCCACTATCACTCAGCGGACGGTAGCTCTCATCCTCTGCCTGCCAGGCATCACCGGCTTCCTGGTAGCGCTTGTAGCGCCCGCTGAGAGGATCGTAATCCCAGCGGTTGTACGTGATCGCTGAATAGCGTACGTAGATCTGCCAGACGTCCTTCGGGCTGAAGGGAGGTATTTTGTCAAACAGAAAGCCGTTCAGGTCCTGGCGCGCATTGTCGATTTCCTTCGAGGTGACGTCAGTCTCCAGCGCAGGCAGATCAACATACAGGGTGTTATAACCGCCTTTCGGTCCAATCCGGCACATCGGGGGGCAGTTATCTCCGCGCTCTACCACCAGGAAGTTCTTCAAATCGGATTCTGTCCAGGGGTCCACCACGCGGTCATCCGCCCAGCCAAAAACGAAGAACGATTTGTACATGCGCACGATATGCTCGTCAAAAAAGCGCCCCGAGCGGACTGGACCTATCCGGGTGGGGTTCTGCCCGTAGAACACCCCGATGAAGCGCGTGATCAGGTCTTCCAGGTAATACTCGTACACCTGGTCAGCCTGGGTCAGCCCCCACTGCGGGCGGACCGCGCGTGGAAGTTGGTCACTTTTACCGCCACAGGTCGCCGTTCCAGGAGCTGTGGGTCGCTAACGGTCAGACCGGTCAGCGGGTCAACTCCGGCGGGGAAATTCTGCGGACCAATGGACTCATGGGCGACCGCTGTCGGCATCGGCGTAAACGTCGGGATCGGCGTAAACGTCGGGAACGACGTACTGGTCGGCTTCCATTCAAAAATAGCGGCGGTAGGAGTGGGGAACAGGGTTGGCAGGGAGGTTGGGAAAGCATCCGTCAGCGTTGCTGGCAGGCTTGCCGGCAGCGCCTGCGCCTGAGCTACTCCCTCAGACCCGGAACATGCGGATAGCAGCGCCGCCCCCAGCAGCGTGAGCACAATGACACCGGGCAGGTACTGTTTAGTCTTCATTCCGATCAGCAACTAATATTATCGCGCTTCTCTGCCCGCCTAGCTCGTTACCTACAAAAGCGTAAGGCTAGAAGATGCATAAAAAAAGAGAGCTGGTCGGGCGACGCCCGACCAGCTCTCTTATTTTGCAGAAATCATCTGCGTGAAATTCAAATCCTACAGATCTTGATTTATGGGAAGGAGTATTGGAATCTCCAGCCGGTCTCCGGTGTCTGCACTCCGGAGGTCTGCCCCATCACCTCGAACCAGGTATTTCCCGGTTTCATGGCGTACGGTGTGCCGTCCGGGAAAGTGAAGCTGATCAACCCTTCAGGATTAGCCCTGTGCCAGCGCAGCTTGTAAGCCTGCCCATCCCTGAATGCGTACGCATCGCCTTCCCCTTCCAGGTTGACCCGGATGATCGAATTCGGACCGAACACCGGGGTAAACTCGCTCGCCAGCTGGTGTTCGGCCAGGACGACCATCACGTTATCTGCGCTGACCGACTGGCCGGTCGCGCCGTCGATCATGGGCTCGAACTTCTCTTCCTGCGGGGTGCTGGCTTCGATAGTATCCTGCTGGCGGACGTATTTTCCCTGGGCAGGGTCATAATCCCACTGCGAATAAGCGCTGATCGAGTAGCGGGTGTTGATCCGCTTGCCCGGAGCCGTCTCGGCTTTTGCCGGCGCTTGCGGGTCGAACACCAGGCCATCCAGGTTCTGCCGTCCATTAGCCACGCCTTTCGCAGTGATATATTTCTGCAGCTCGGCGGTATTGGTCCACAAGAAGTTGAAAGTATTGGGTTCCTCCCGGCACATCGGCGGGCAGGATTTAGAGCCGCCTTCCAGCACCAGCCGGTCAGCAAATTCAGAGTTCATCAGCTGATTCAGGATGCGCTGGTCTGCCCCGCCAAAGGCAAAGATAGATTTGTACATGCGGATGATCTGGGCGTCGAATAGCCGCGCCGAGCGGATCGGTCGCACGTGGTCAGCATTATTACCATAAAATATCGTATGCATGCGGGTCAAGCCGCCGTTCTGATAGTATTCCCAGATGTTATCTGCCTTGGAAATTCCGTACGCCGGACGCCCCGAGCGGGGAAAAAGCTGCACTTTAACATCCACCGGGCGCCGCTCGAGCAGCGCAGGGTCGCTGGCGGGCAATCCGGTCAGCGGGTTAATCCCTGGCGGAAAATTCGTCGGCCCGTATGCCTGTGGGGTCGCCGTGGCGGCTGGTGTGGGGGTGGCGCTGGGCGGTGCGGGCGTCCAGGTCGCCGATGGCGGCGGCTGGGTAGCGCTTGCCACTGGGGTCGCGCTGGCTGCAACCGCGGCAGCCCCAGCGGATGTGGGCGGTAGTCCGGAATTGGTCGGCTGGCATCCACCGGCGATAACGACCAGGATGGCTGCCAGGACCAGGAGGTAAGTTGAGCTTTGCTTGCGCATGTCAGAGTCGTCCTTCCTGTTCTATAAGACGCAATGATACCTTATTCGTTCCCCTTTGCCAATTGCTTCCCCTTATGTTGAGACCAGAGTTCGGACAAACAACACAAGAGCCGTCATTGCGAGCGTTCTTCGCGAAGCAATCTCACCGAAAATTTCTGAACCCTCGCCCGAATATCAGCTCATCATACCCATAAAAGGGGATATGTTCGACCTGCTTGCATTTTCGGCTGTTTCTCCTATAATTCAGCCATGCAGGCATCCCAGGCGAAACCCCATGCTTATATCGTCCCGCTAAAGGTAATCCTGGTCGCAGGCATCAGCCTGCTGCTGCTTGAATGGCTGCTCCACACTCCACCCGGTTTGTTAGGCAAAGCCGATGCGATCGCCTATGCCGTCTGCCACCGCATCAGCGCCCGCTCGTTCCACCTGGACGATCGCCAGCTCCCGCTGTGCGCGCGCTGCACGGGAATGTTCCTCGCCGCGCTGCTCGGCTTGATCTACCAGTCCATCCGGGCGCCGCGGCGGACGGCTAACCCCCCGCTGCGGGTATGGGTAGTCCTGGGCGTGCTGGGGCTGGCTTTTGCAGTAGACGGGGTGAACTCGTACCTGCACCTTTTTCCCGGTATGCCGGGCATATATGAGCCCCAAAACTGGCTGCGCCTGCTCACCGGCAGCGGCATGGGTCTGGCAATTGCCATCGTCCTCTATCCCGCTTTCAACCAGACCATCTGGAAGGAGGGGATCTACCAGCCGGCAATACCGGGCTTGCGCTCGCTGCTGCTCCTGATGCTTATCACCGGCGCTGTCGACGTGCTGGTGCTCAGTGAGAACCCGCTGGTGCTCTATCCATTGGCTATTATCAGCGCAGTCAGCGTGGTCATCTTGCTCACGATGGTCTACACCATGATCGTGCTGATCCTCTTTCACCGGGATGGGAGATACCAGGCTGCCAGGCAGCTGGTCTTCCCATTACTGGCCGGATTTGGGGTCGCCCTCCTGCAAATTGCCATGTTCGATGCGCTGCGATTTTTCTTTACCGGCACTTGGGGGGGCTTTATTGTCGGCTAATCCGGTATAATATTCTACGGAAGGAGGTGAAATATATATGGAAGCTTTAACTGGCATCATCACCGCTTTTGGTCTTTCTGCCAGCGCGGGGCTGAACGCCTACATACCCTTGCTCGTAATCGCGCTCCTGGCCCGCTTCACCGATTTGGTCCACCTGCAGCCTCCCTGGGATACCCTTGCCAGCCCGTGGATCATCGGGCTGCTGGTCGTGCTGACCGCGATCGAATTTTTCGCCGATAAAATACCGGCAATCAATCACGTGAATGACCTGCTGCAGACCTTCGTCCGCCCGGTTGCCGGCGCAATCGTCTTTGCTGCCAGCGCCAAAGTACTGACAGAAGTCCACCCTGTAATCGCTCTGGCAGCTGGCCTGCTGGTTGCGGGGAGCGTACACACTGTCAAGGCGGTCGCTGTGCGCCCGGCGGTCACTGCCACGACAGCCGGAGCCGGCAATATCCCGGTCAGCCTGGCGGAGGATGTAATCTCCACCATCACCTCGCTCTTAGCCATCCTCGTGCCGCTGATCTTAGCCTTCATCACTATCCTGCTCTCCACCTGGCTGGTCGCCCGCATCTGGCGGCGCTACAACCCGCCCCGCACTGCTTGATCGTTGGTTTGGAGGACAAACATGACAGGATACCCACCCCCCGACTCCGGTTATCAGGAAGTGGTCACATACGCAGACGTTACAGATAGCCGGCGCGGCTCAGGCTGTCTGTGGGTGCTGGTCATCGTTACCCTGCTGCTTTTCTGCTGCTGCTGTCTCATCATCGTAGGCGGTATCAGCAGCTTTTTCGCTATCTTCGTCCCTGCCATCGTCGCGTTCTTTAATAGCATCTTCAATTCTTTCTGAGGAGATGTTTCCCGCCAATCCGTCCGCTAAAATAGGAGAATCGCCATGGATGAAGCATCCACACCCCCACCAGTCGCTCCCGTCGAACAACCCCGCCGCTCGACCCCTACCTGGGTGATCGTTATCGTCGTCCTAGTAATCTTGTGCTGCTGCTGTGCTTTTCTCACCGGGGGAGCCGGCTGGCTTTGGAACAATGGAGACCGCCTGCTGGGCATCGGTCAGATCCTGACCACAGTTCTCGTCTGATCGAGCATACGGCTGCCACTAACTTGCCGGCAGCTAGTTGAAGAAACCGAGCTCTAAAAGGCGGTTATCCCTATCATTGGCCGCCATTGAGCTGATTTTGGTATGGTAAGTCCGGTCAATCGCCTGGTCCGGAATATAAAAAAGGGGTGATTGGCGGGCATGCCCGCCAATCACCCCTTTTTTCGCTAACTCCTTTATGCGGTTAAAACCTGCTGCTTAAAATAAGTCTGAAGCTCCGCCAGGGCGTTTAAGGCTCGCTGGCGCTGCTCGCTGCTCAGCTCGAGCTGGAAAAATTCATCCTCATCCAGCACAAACTGGCGACCATCCGGAAAGACCAGCAGGTCCAGCGCCAGGTCATTCCAGGCAACCGTTTCTCCTGCAATCACTGCCGGGCTGCTGACGTTGCAGTACCAGCCGCGCAAGTGATCGTCCTCCCGGGCGTGGATCTCGAAGATGTTAAACCAGCGATCCGTATAATACGTCTCGACAAAGCGATCGCCTTTGCCGAGCAGCATTCCCTTGAAAAGCACGTCTTCCTTATCGAAGCGGGCTTCCAGGACGAGGCTGTGCTCGTCCTTGTGCAGCAGCCGGCCGGAGTAGCGCCAAACCTCCTGACCGGCTGCATCGCGCTTGATCACCGTGATCGCCCCTCTCACGGAAGGTTCACTCATTTTTCGATCGGTGCGTTGACCAGGTTGCCCCATTCCGTCCACGAGCCGTCGTAGTTCTTGACGTGCGGGTAGCCCAGTAAAAACGTCAGTACAAACCAGGTGTGCGAGCTGCGCTCGCCGATCCGGCAGTAAGCGATGATATCCCGGTCTGGGGTGATCGCGTTGTTTGTGTACAATTCTCGCAGCTCGGCTGGAGTTTTGAAGGTGCTGTTGGTCTGGTTGACCGCCTGTCCCCAGGGGATGCTCTTCGCTCCGGGGATATGCCCGCCGCGGGTTGCGCCTTCCTGCGGGTAGTCCGGCATCGATAGAAGCTCGCCGCTGTACTCGCTGCGGCGAGCGCACATCCACCAGCGGCTTGGCCGTCTTCACCTGACTCGAAGACGTCGTCGCGGAACGCACGGATAGAGTTATCCGGTTCTTTTGCCCGGTACGACGTGCGCTGGTAATCAGCCGGATCTTTTGTCAGTGGACGTCCTTCAGCGACCCACTTTGCCCGTCCCCCGTTCATTATCTTGAGCTTTTCGTGCCCATAATAGCGGAACAGCCACAGGGCGTACGTGGCAAACCAGTTGCTCTTGTCGCCGTAGAACACAACCGAGGTATCTTTGCTGATCCCCAGCCGGGAACACAGCTCTTCGAAAGCTGATTTGCTCAGGAAATCACGCCGCAGCGGGTCTTGCAGGGTGGAAAACCAATCCACTTTAACCGCTCCGGGGATGTGCCCGCTGTCATAGAGCAGGGCATCCTCATTCGATTCTACAAGCCGGATAGCTGAGTCTGTAAGGTGCTCAGCCACCCAATCCGTCTCCACCACATATTCGGGATGTGCGTACGTATCTACCATCTTTCAATACCTCCAAATAGATTTCTACTAATTTTATCACAAATATATATTTAATAGGATAAACACGTCTCCCTTAAAAATATTACCGAAATCACGACACATCCAGAATTTAACGTACCGTCTTTGTGGCAAATAATATTCCCCCTCCTTCTGGCCGTCCTGCGGCGCGCTTCGGAAGGAGGTAAGGAATTCCGAATACGAGGTTCAGGGGGCGCTATATAGCGCTCACCTGAACCTCGTACTCGGAAATTTTCCCTTTCAATAGAATACCTGCAGGGCTTCATCTGGCTCGAACCAGAGGGCGATCTCTTCACCCAGACCTGGCAGCCGGGTATTCGAGGGGAAATCGAAGCTCAGCTCGCTATCTTGCACCGTTACCACCGCCCGCGAGGTGCGCCCTTTGAACGACACTTCTTTCAACCTCCCCTGCAAGCGGGCGCCTGCCGGGCCAGCCAGGCGGATCGCGTCCGGTCGCAGCAGGATTGTGGCGCTTCCACTCCGCTCGGCCTGAACCGGCCAGGCTCCCAGCCCGGTCTGGGCGAAGGTTACCCCGTTTCGCTGGACGATCTCACCTGCCAGCAGGTTGTTCAGCCCCAGGAATTGGGCGACGAACAGCGAAGCCGGGCAGCAGTAGATCCCTTGTGGGCTCCCGCTCTGCTCCACCCGGCCCGCATTCAGCAAAAGGACCTGGTCAGCCAAAATAAACGCCTCCTCCTGGTCGTGAGTGACGTAGATGGCGGTCTGCTGCATGCCGTGCAGGATGGGGCGCAAATCGTAGACCAGCCGCTCGCGCAAGTTGCGGTCCAAAGAGCCCAGGGGTTCGTCGAGCATGAGCAGCCGCGGGTGGGGCGCCAGAGCGCGGGCGAGAGCCACCCGCTGCTGCTCGCCTCCTGAGAGTGTATTCACGTCCCGCTGGGCAAAACCCGGCAGCCCGACCAGCTCCAGGATCTCCTCCACCCTGGTCTGGATATCAGCCGCGGGAAGGTGAGCCATCTGCAAGCCAAAGGCGACGTTATCGAACACGTTCATGTGCGGGAACAGGGAAAAATCCTGGAACATCAGCCCAAAGAGGCGCTTGTGCGGCGGGGTGGAAGCGAGGTCGGCGCCATCCCAAAGGACCTCGCCCTGGTCGGGCACGTCCAATCCAGCGATCAGGTTCAACAGGGTGGATTTACCGCAGCCGCTGGGTCCGAGCACGCCCAGCAGCTCGCCCTCGGGCAGCTCGAAGCTGACCCCTGCCAGCGCCTGCTTCCCCTCGAACGATTTGTGCAGATCGACCACCTGCAGCCCGCTGGCTGGACCCACTAGAATTCCCCCACATCCGCGATGCGGAAGCGCTCGATGATGATCATCCCTGCCGCGCTGACTGCCATGAGGATCGTGCTCAACGCCAGCGCCTGACCAAAGTTGATCGCCCCGGGTTGGGAGACCAGCCGGAAGATCGCCACGGGCAGCGTGGGATACTCCGGGCGGGAAATCAGCGCGGTGGCGCCAAACTCACCCAGGGAGATGGTAAAAGCAAAAATCGCCGCCACCAGCACCGCCCGCCCCGCCATCGGCAGGTCGATATGGCGGAAAACCTGACCCGGCGAAGCGCCCATCATTGCAGCTGCCCGGCGGAGCTGCGGACGGATGCTGCGCAGAGCGGGGGTCAGGCTGCGCACGACGAACGGGAACGCCACCAGGGTGTGCGCGATGGGGATCAGGAGCAGCGACGAGCGCAGGTCTAATGGAGGCCTGTCCAGGGCAATGATGAACCCCAATCCCAGGGTTACTGCCGAGGTCCCCAGGGGCAGCATCAGCAGCGGGTCGAACAGGCGATTAATCCGCGGCTTTCCCTCGCGCGATAAAGCGATCGCGGCGGGCAAGCCAACTCCAATTGCCAGGAAAATGGTCAGGACGGCAAACCCCAACGAGTTAAAGATAGCTCGACCCGGAGGCGCATAAAAAGCCGAGGAACGGCGGTTTACCCACAGCTCTTGATAGTACTGGGTCGTAAACCCACTGCCGGCTTGCTGGCCGCGCTCGTCAGCGACGCCCAGGCTGGTCAGCGAGCGCGCAGCCAGCGCCGCCAGAGGTAACAGGGTGAATGCCAGCAGCACCACGATATAGGTCCCTGCCAGCAAGCGCATCCGGGTGGATTTGATCCGCCGCTGGACGTAAGCCTGCGGTCGCAAGCTTTGCGGCCTGTTCAAGCGGTTGTTCAGGTAGGTATAGACCACGGTCAGCAGCAGGGTGATGCCAAGCTGCAGCAGCGCAAGCACCGCAGCCAGCGGCAGGTTGAACAAGCTGATCGTCTGGTAGTAGATTTCCACTTCCAGGGTGGCAAAATGCGCCCCGCCCAGCAGCAGGACCGTCCCGAAGGCGGTGAAATCAAAAATGAATACCAGTAAAGCCGCTGCGGAAAGAGCGGGGAGCAGCAGGGGCAGGGTGATCCGGCGCAGGGTCGCCCAGCGGTTTGCCCCCAGCATCTGCGCCGCCTGCTCGATGCGCGGGTCCAGGTGCGACCAGAAGTCGCCGACCATGCGTAAAACGATGGTTGTATTGTAAAACACGTTGGCGATGATGATCGCTTGAAGCGTATTGACGAACTGCACCGGGGGCTCGCTGAGGTTGAAAAAGCTCATCAGGGCGCTGTTCACCCAGCCGCGGGGTCCTAACAAGGCATAAAACGCGGCTGCCACCACGATCGTCGGCATGACGAAAGGGATGCCGGTCAACGCCATCAGCAGGGATTTACCCCGGAAGCGGTAGCGCGCCACCAGGTAGGCTCCCGGCAGACCCAGACCCAAGGTAAGCAGGGTCGAGACGGTCGCCTGCCAGAACGTAAAGCTGACGATGTGCCTGAGGCTGGCAGAAGCCAGGGCTTCTTTGAAGGGTCCTGCCATGCCCAGCTCGCTGCGGCTGAAGCTCAGCGCCAGGATGCTCCCCAGCGGGTAGAAATAGAACAGCAGCAGGAAGGCTACCGGCAGCGCCCACAATGCCAGGAGAGTCTTTCTATTCATCGCAGGACGGTATCCGTCCAATCCTTGAGCCACTGCTCCCGGTTTTGGGCAATCTCCGCAGGTCCAATGTTAGCGTACTTTTCAGGCATCACCAGGTATTTGACGAATACATCCGCCAGCTTCGCATTGACATTGACCGGAAAAACGTACATCTGCAGCGGGACATCCTCCTGAAAAGCCGGCGAAAGCATGAAGTCCACCCATTTTTGGGCCAGGTCCCGATTTTTCGTGCCTTTTAAGATGCCTACAAATTCGATCTGGCGGAAGCAGCTTCCATTCCCGGTCACGACCCCGGTCGGCGGCTCGCTCAGCGGCTTATCTGAGCCGAGGACTTCGAACGGCGGGCTGGAGCTGTAGGAAAGCACCAGCGGGCGTGTGCCGCCTGCCCGGCTGAATTCGTTGTTGTAAGCCGTCTCCCAGTCGTTGACCACCAGGACGTCATTCGCCACCAAGTCTTTCCAATAGCTCAAGTATCCCTGCTGACCATAGTTTGCAATAGTCGCCAGCAGGAAAGCCAGCCCCGGAGAGGAGGTTGCCGGGTTTTCGACCACCAGCAAACCCTTATATTTTGGATCGCGCAGATCATCCAGGTTTTGGGGGGGCGGTAGATTTTTCGCAGTGAAATAGGCTTTATCGTAGTTCACGCACACATCGCCATAATCCACCGGCAGGGCGCGGTTTTCCGCATCCAGCTTGAACTGCTCCGGGATGTCTGAGAGCAGAGGTGAAACGTACTTCTCGTAAATGCCCTCCTTCAATGCCCGGCTCAAAAAGGTGTTATCCACTCCGTAGAAAACGTCCGCCAGCGGGTGGTCCTTTGCCAGGATAGCCTTGTTCAAAGCGCTGCCGGCATCGCCTGCTTTCAAGAACTGCACCTTGACGTTATTCTGGGTCTCGAACGCCTGCAGGACCGCATCGGATACCGCAAATGAATCGTGCGTCATCACCGTCAGGCTGCGTGGTCCAGCCGGGGTAGGCGTGGCGCCTGGCTGCGCAGCCTGGCAGGCGGTAAGGATGACCAGTAAGACCAATAAAAAGCCCGTTATCTTTTTCATCATTTTCTCTCTTTTCATTTCTCTGTACAATTCATACCGAATGAGCAGCTGAAAACAAAGGCGCTCACTGGAAGGACAATCTCAGCCAGCGGCGTGGATCACCAGGCACAAAAGCAAGCCCTTCTCCAGGCGCACGCGTCCGCGCTCACCCAGCAAAACATTGCTGATCCCACGCGTGGAGCCAAAGGTCAGGCGTTCTCCGTCCAGCGGGTATTCCAGCCCCTGGGTGGAGATGCCCTCCGCATCACCCGCCAACGGGACCAGCGAGACCGTGTCCCCCGGCTGGCCGAGAACTTCGATCTCACCTTTCTCCCGCAGCAGAAAGACCTCCTGCTCCCCATCCACCAGGCGGACGCGCAGGTGACGCAGGTCGGGCAGGGCCGGGAGGAGCAGGTTTGCCAGGGTCTGGTCCAGGCGAGAGCCGGCGCCCCCGAAGACGATGGCTTCGTCCATGCCGCGTTCCTGAGCCAGGCGGAGCGCCAGCTCCAGGTCGGTATAGTCTTTGTGGGTTGGGAAAGGGATGATCTCGCTGCCGCTCTTTTCAAGCTCCCGCAGCAGCTCCGGGCGGATCGAATCGAAATCACCGATCACTATGGCGGGCTGCAGCCCAAGCTCGTGGCAGTAGTTGGCGCCCCCATCCGCAGCGATGATCACGTCGCCCGGCTGGAGCATGAGGCGCACAGCGTCTGGCTTGTTCAGTATTCCATTCGCAAACAGGATGGCTCGCAAATAAAAATCCCTCCTGCTGGTGGAGGGAGAAACTATCAGGAGTGATGCGATCCCTCCGCCGGCATTACCCGGATCAGGTTCGCGGGTCGAGGACTGGTAGATGGTCCTCCTCTCAGCCTGGCCTGACCAGGCTCCCCGTGCATTTATTGAATTGTATTGATTCTAGCCGGGGTGCTATTAACTGTCAAGGACGAGCGCCGCGCAGCTGACGTGCTTTCGACGAGACAATATTTCACCGCTCGCCTGGTAGAAACAGATGCAAATAGGTCGTTCATAATAAGCTAGACATAATTCACACTAGATTTAATCTTTTTGCATGACCATGATTGTATTCGCCGTAAGCCCATCTCACCGAAAACTTGATGAGATCGCTTCGCCTGCTAACAGAACAGCAGGCTCGCTGATGCACCTGAGACGATTTCGAAAATGTCCTAATTGGAGGTCAGGTGGCATATTTCACCGTGATATAGGAGAATATCAGATGAAAACATTTTATAATAAGTCTCTTATAAGGTCAGAGCATGGATAAAACTGAGCTTCTGGAAATTTTCACCCGCCAGCAGCGGATCGAGCTGGATTATCCCGACGTAAAGCGAGAAGTGGACGGATCCGTGATCCGCCATATCAGCCTGGCTGGTGAAGAGGGCTTTGTCATCTATTCCCGCCTGGACGAAGAGAGCGCGGAGGCTGCCATATCCGCGCAGATTGCTCGCTTCCAGGGTATTCCCCAGGATTTCGAGTGGAAAGTCTACGATTACGACTTACCCCAAGACCTGATCGACCGCTTGCGCCGGCGAGGGTTCGAGATTGGCGAGCCGGAAGCCCTGGTGGTGCTCGACCTGACCGCCGGACCGGAAGCATTAGCTCTCCCGGTGCCGCCCTCGGTAGTGCGCATCACCGATCCAGGCGAAGTAGATGCCGTGGTAGCCCTGGAAAACGCCGTATGGGAGAGCTGACCATCACAATCTGGGAGAATTTCTGAAACGAGAGCTGCGGGAGCGTCCGGAAATGGTGAGCATTTATATCTCGTATCAAGAGCAGCAGCCGGCATCCGCAGCCTGGATCTTTTTCCACGCGGGCAGCAGCTTTGCCAGCCTGTGGGGAGGAGCGACGCTGCCCCAGTTCCGCAACCAGGGTCACTACTCTCTCCTGCTCGCCGCCCGCGCCCAAGAAGCGCGTGCCAGGGGATTCTCGCTGCTCACCGTCGATGCCAGCCCGATGAGCCGTCCCATCCTGGAAAAACACGGCTTCCAATATCTGGCAAGCTCAACGCCCTGCAAATGGAGAATTAATATTTAGGCGCTTCGCAATTGAAGGAAAAACGTCCGGAAATTTGGATGTCGGGCGGGCAAAGCCCGCCCCACATCCACATTTCCGGCAATTCCCCTATGAACTGCATAAGTCCTATTATTACTGCGAATTCGATCCAATTGGCGAATTATTGCCTCAGCTGGTAAAAATAGATGCAAAAATCCTAATACGGCGATGAAGATGCCTGTATATGGAAACGGTGAGTCGCACTGCAGAAATATAGGGTACGGGCAACCAGGGGATCCACATGAGGGAGCCATAAGTATAGTAACGGATAGCTATAAACGATTATTCCAACGACCAAAAAAACAATACTGATTGGATATGAACGCTGGCTCTTTAACAGTGTCAGCCAGCCCAAGGCGCACAATATCCCCCATACTACCAGGCCGCTTACGATCATCCAGATAAAATAATGTGCTGTAATCGGCGCCTCCCCTGGCTATTCGTTTCTGTCGATACAGCCATTTGTCAATACCGATAAACAGGATAACTGCAATTACCATCCCCAAGATCGATGAATATTTAGAACGGATCAATTCGGCTTAGCGAACTCTGCGGCGCCATTCCTCTTTAACCAGGAGCTGGCGGGGGCTCATCCCCGGCTGGAGCTCCAGAAAATCGGCGAGCAGTCGCTGGAATTTGCTTGGCTCATCCAGCATCGGGAAATGACCCGACCCGTCGAACACGATCTGGTGGACATTTTCCGGCAGGTGATCCACGTCTGAGTTGCTCGGCGCCTCAACCGCCAGGTCGTTCTGCCCGTTGACGACCAGGCACGGAACGCTGACCTCGGTGGATATTTTATCCAGGGGATAATTCTGCAAATCATCCAGGGAACGCTGGATGGCTTGCACGTCAGCCTTCGGCGCTTCCGCACGGGCTGCCTCGCTTTCGGGGTTGCGCCCGAGCAGCCAGGTCGCCAGGTCTGCTGGCTGGGAGGTGTACAGCCGTGGGCTGAGCGAGCTTTGCCCGTCCGGCAGACCGACCACCAGCAGGCGGTCCACCTGGCGGGGGAAGCGGAAAGCATACAGCAAGGAGATGATCGCCCCGAGCCCGTGCCCGATCAAGGCAATCTTCCCAATGCCCATCTGCCCCAGGAACATATCTACCAGGCTGACTTGCTGCTCCAGGGTATAGTTTGCCGGCGCTTTGGCAGTATCCCCAAATCCCCACAGGTCCAGGGCGTAAGTGCGGAACTTAAATGAAACTGACTGCATGGTTGGGATCCAGTAGCGCCACGAGCCAACCCAGCCATGCAGGAAGATGATTGGGCGACCTCGCCCAAGCACCTCGTAGTGAACTATTTCATCTTGCAGGATAACCGCGCTCATTTACCTTGTCGCCATCCGGCTCCAGGATGCCTCTTCTCGCCATCCCCCGACTTAATTAACGGTGATTGCCCTCGGATAGGATTTCCTCGATCCTCTGGGTAAGCTCATCCGGAGAGAACGGCTTCAAAATATATTCGCTGGCTCCCATCTCCAGGCCCGTCTTGACTTCGCTTTCCTGACCTTTCGCCGAAAGGAAGATTACCGGAATGTGGCAGGTCCCAGGGTGCTCCTTGATCTGTTTGCAGGCTTCGTAGCCGGTCATGCGCGGCATACGCACATCGAGCAGGATCAAGTCGGGCACTTCCTGCACCGCCATCTGGTAGGCTTCCTCCCCGTTGGCAGTCGCGATCACATCGTACCCGGCGAAGCGCAAGGTGAAGGTGATGAGGTCACGAATATCACGTTCGTCATCTGCGATCAATATTCTTGCCATACTGGTTTGCCTTCTTCCAAGATTTTTTCATCGACTGTATAGATCGGTAAAGTGAACGAGAATGTCGTCCCTTCCCCATAAACGCCGCTGCTTTCCAGCCAGATCTCACCGCCGTGCATGTGCACCAGGCTCTTGACGATCGACAGCCCCAGGCCGGTGCCTGCCACACCCAACATCAGCGGGCTTTCACCGCGGAAGAAGCGCTCGAAGACTTGCGGCTGCTCGTCCGGTGGGATGCCTACCCCGGCATCCTGGACATCGACCTGGACAGCCTCACCCGATCTCTTCAGGCGTACGGTCACCCGGCCTCCATCCATGTTGTACTGGTAGGCATTGTCAAGCAAGTTCGTCAGGATCTGCCTGACCCGCTCCATGTCTGCGTAGACGCGCGGCAGGTCTGGCTCAACGATCTTCTCCAGCCGGATTTCTTTATGGTCTTCCGTAATCTTACGCGCCAGCACATCCAGCTCGTTATCGACCAGCCCTTCCAGGTCTAACGGTGAGCGCACCAGGCTGATCCGTCCGGATTCGATCTTCGAAATATCCAGCAGGTCGTTGACCAGCACCGCCAGGCGGTCGTTGTTCTCCCGGACGACCTCCAAGAAGCGTGACTGCTGCTCGTTGAGCTCTCCCGCGGCGCCCATCAGCAAGATCTCGACGTAGCCCTTGATGGAGGTCATCGGTGTGCGCAGCTCGTGGCTGACAGTCGCCACAAACTCCGATTTCAAGCGGTCCACTTCGACCTGGTGAGTGATGTCCTGGAAAATCGAGACCGTACCCAAGAAATCGCTGCGCAGGCTGACCGGTGCAAGGCGCACCGAAACAACCTTCCCATCTTCGAGCGTAATCTGCTCGGTATGCGTATCTCCCAGCTGATAGGTGCTGCCATCCTGCGACCAGTATTTGATCGTCTCCATCCAGGAATGGGCAACTTTTCCGAAAAGACCGGTGAAGTGCTCCAGCGATTTACCGACGACCTGGCCGCGCTCCATCCCCAGTATTTTCTCGGCTGAGGCGTTGAACAAGGTGATCTTCATGGTCGCGTCGGTGACCACTACCCCGTCGGCGACCGCTTCCAGGATGGCTCGCGAGCGGCTGGTCTCGATCTGCTGGTTGCGCAGCATGCTCCCCAATCCTTCAGCCTGGTCGCGGATCAAGCGATAAAGCTCGGAGTTATTGACGGCTACCGCCACCTGGTTCGCTGCAGCCTGCACCAGGTCCAAATGGTCGTTGGAGAAATGGGCGGGCTCCTTAGCAAACATCAGCAAAGCGCCCAGGGCTTCTGCGCCGATCATCAAGGGGGCTGCCAGCGCGCTGCGGATCGCTGAGGAGCCTTCGGCTGGCTGGACCCAGCGGGCATCGTCGTGCAGATCGCTGATCAAGGCGGCTTTGCGGTTGCGCATCACCCACCACGCCAGGACCTGTTCCGCAGAGGACTGCATGTCCAGAACCGGCTCGTTCTGGCTGCCCAGATATGCCAGGGTCTGCAGATCGCGCTGACCTTCGCGTGAGATGAGGATCATCACCCGCTCGGCTTCGACGAATTCGTTCAGCACGTGCAGCGTCCGGTTGAGCACCTGGTCCAGATCCAGGCTGGCAGACAGCTCGGTGATGATGCGCAGCAGTGTCTCTGTGCGCTGGTGCTCTTCAGCCAGCTCTGAGGTGCGCAGGACTACCCGGTTTTCCAGGTCTTCGGTCAGGCTGCGCGTTTCGGCAAATAAACGGGCATTCTGCAGCGCAATAGCGCCCTGGTTGACGATCGTGCGCGCCAGCTCGACCTCCTCAGGGGAAAAATTGTACGTGCGGTCCACATGGGCGAATAACAGGCCCAATGTATCCACCCCGCTCACCAACGGCAGCGCCAGCAGGGAACATGTGTTTTTGGCTGCCAGGAAATCAGCCAGCGGTAGCAGGTCGGCTTCCGAGGCGATGTCTGCGGTGCTGAAGACCCCGAGACTTCTCGCGCAGGCGGTCATAAAGTGGGGTCTGGGGAAGCGCTGCCGGAAGGCTCAAGCCGGAGGGCGGCGCTTCGGCCTGCAGCCAGGCCTGTGCATCCGTTCCATACAGCACGGCTGAGACAGAGGTGCAGTGCACCGCCCGCGCCAGCTCCTGGATCACTTCATCCAGGATGCGGTTTACATCCAGCGATCCGCTCAACACCGTCGATAGCCGGTAAAGGGTGGTCAGCCGCTGAGATTGTTTGTCCAGATCAAAGGCGCGCTGCAAGCTTTCCTCGTACAGGCTGGCATTCTCTAACCCCACCGCAGCCTGGCTGGCAATGGTCATAGCTGTCTGCACGTGTTCGGGGGCATAAAAATTTGCCTCGGTTTTTTCCAGGGCAATCACTCCGATCACCTGGTCTGAGACGATCAGCGGCAGCCCCAGCCACGAGAGCCTCTCGGGCGGCATCAGGCTCGGGAAGCGCGGGTCGAGGGATTGGTTCCCCACCAGGATGGGCAGGCGCGTCTTGACCATTTCAGGGAACAGCAGGCTGTCTTCAATGGCCGCGCTCAACCCTACCGGGGATTCGCCATCCGCAAAGCCGCGCGCCGCGTTGACCACGAGCTGCTGTTTTTCCTTGAGCCACAGCGTCCCGGTATCGAACGGGACCACGCTCTGCAAATGGTCGAGGACGGTGGCAACTAACGACTCGCTGCGCAGCGTCGAGGTCAGCGTCGCCGCCACCCCGGAGAGAGCCTGCATTTCCTGGGCGCGCTGCCGTGAAGCGTGGTACAGCCTGGCGTTTTCCAGGGTCAAGGCCGCCTGCTGGGCGAGGGTGCTGAGCAGCGTCTGGTCGTCGGAGGTGTACCTCTGGGTAAATTCGAAATGGTCCAGCACCAGCACACCCAGGGGCTGCGCCTGAGGGGTGCTCATCAGGGGCACAGCCATGCACGACAGGGGCGGCTTGCCCGCGGTCGCATCGCGATAGTGCAGCAGGTTCTCTGCGGACAGCTTGTATTGCTGGGCGAAATCCACTTCTCCCAGGATGACAGGCTGCCCACTTGCGAATACCGTACCCGGCAGAGCCTCCTCCTTGTGAAACCGGACTTCCAGCATGCTTTCTACCTTCGGGTACCCGGCTGCCGCACGTACCTCCAGCAATTCCTTCGCTTCCTCCCACACCGCGACCATTGCCGCCTGGGCGTGGGGTACGACGATCAATGCACTCTGCACCAGGGTCTGCAGGATGCTTGCCACGTCGAGCCCGCTCAGCTGCTGGCTGAATTCCATCAGCATGTTATATTCCTTCAACCGCTGTCCGGCTTCCTCCAGCCGTTTCTGGTTCTGCAGGGCGATCGAAAGCTGCTGAGTAATCAGGCTGAACAGCAGCCGGTCTTCTTCATCGAACGGCGCCAGGGGCGATTGACCGGCTGCCAGGATGGCGGCATCCACCGCGCCGTCCACCACGATCGGCAGGCAGACGAAGCCATTCGTGCCCAGCCGCTCCAACAAGGGCGAATTCTTCCATTCCACCTCTGCCAGGTACGATACCAGGATCATTTCCCCGGTCTGCAGGCAGTACCACAAGGGGTTCTTCTGCCCGAGCAAGGTTTCTGGCTTCAGCCCGGCAGGCAGGTCGCCCAGGACATGCAGCAAGCGCGGTCCGTCCGGCTTGTTTTCGGCAACCAGAACCGCAGTTGAGTCCATCCTGCCCAGCATTTCCTGGGCTAATCCCTCCAGGAGCTGCTCGCGGTTCAGCGAGCGGTTAACAACCTGGGTGATCGCCAGTCCCGCCTGGATGCGCTCCGCCCGCTGACCCATAGCCTGCAGCGCCATGGTTTGCTCAAGGTCTTTTTGCATCAAATCCGGCATGTTCTTTGCCGTAAATTTCGCATCCATCAGCTCGGTCTGCAAGGATTTCGAGCTGGTATTCCAGTTTTTGCACGCGCTGGTAGCTTTCGATCGCCAGGGCAGCCTGGCTGGCAAAGACTTCCAGGGCTTCGATGGCAACCCGATCGGGGCGGTGCTGGTCACGCGGCGCATCCACGCTGATCATGCCCAGCGGTCGCTCATCCTGCGCGCTGTACAAGGGGACGAGCAGGGCGTCTTCGGCGTGCCAGCTGCCGGCATCCCCTGACGTTTGCTCAGGTGGGACCAGGCTCACCGAATGGACTTCGACCGGCACGACAGGCGCTTTCTCGGAGGGGATAAAATACGCCGCGCCCATCTTGAATTCGGGTTTAATCAGCTCTTGCAGTCCGGAGTACGGCTGGCTGTGGGCGCGCAGCTCTGCCATAACCGCCAGAGGAATACCCGCGCCAGAAACCCGCTTGAAACGCGCGCTCGGCCTGTCGTACACGCTGATCAATACCATGTCAAAGGGGGTCGCGTCCTGGATGGCATAAGCAATTGATTCCAGCACCTCTTCGAGCGACTTCCCCATGCGCAGCTCTTTGGAAGTATCGATCAGGCGGGTAAGGATCTCGATGCGCCGGTTCAGCTGCTCGTTGCGCTGGATCTGCTCCTGGTAGCGGTAGGCATTGCCCAGGGCAATCGCTGCATGGATGGAAAGCGCCTCGGCGATCTGCCGCGCTGCGGGATTGAACGCGTGCGGTTCTTTGGCGTGCAGGTAGATCAGCCCGGCAACCTGTTCCTGGTATGCAATCGGGACGAGCAACCCGGAGCGAATCTCCGCGTGCGGAGGCTCGACATTGACGGCGTCGCCAGGCGGAGTGATGCTTAATTCCTCGAGAGGGATTTCGAAATCGTCGATGACCAGCGGCTCCCCTTCCACCAGCACCTGCTCTTCCAGCCAGCCCAGCCTTTCCGAGGGTGCATCCCCCAGGGCGAGCAATACTTTCCGCGCAGGAGGCGAGGCCTCCTCGCTCACGTCGAATAATACGATCGTCCCGCAGTCTGCACCTGTGGTCTGGAGCAGCTCGTCATATACCTTCTGCAGCAGGTATTCCAGCTGCAGGTGAGTGTTGAGCTCACGGCTGATGCGAATGATCGAAGTGAGCTGGTCCAACCGCTGCTGCAAATTCTTATCCGTCTGCTGGTAGAGGGCAGCCTGGCGGACTGCGGCGCCCAGCTGGGAAGCCGCAGTTTGCGCGGTCTGGATATCTCCCGGGCTGAAGGCTTCGGGTCGCTTGCCGGCAACGATCATCTCCCCAATCTTGACCTCCCGGAAAACCATCGGCAGGACCATCAGCGAGCGGATCGCCAGCTGGTCAACCACCGGGCGATAGGCAGGCAAGAATTCCTGCTCGATCAGGTCAGCGTAGATGAGCGGGAGGCTGCTGGCTTCCAGGCTCTGCGAGATCAAGGGGTGGTCGTGAGAGAAGCGGCTGAGCCGCGCCGCATTCTCGGCGTCTATTCCAATCATCGAGGCTTTATGCAGGCGCAGCTCGGCGCGATCTTCATCGAACAGGTAGAGAGCCGCGACTTCCACATCCAGCAAGCGGACGAGGTCCACCAGCGAATACTTCAGGATTTCATCCAGGGTTGCCGCCGAGCCAGTCAGGCTGGCGATCCGGCGCAGCATCTCGGCGCGCTGCGCCCTGCGCTGCGAGCGCTGCAGCAGGCTGGCATTATGGATGATGGGCGCGGCGTGCGCCGCGATCATTCCTAACAGCTGTACGTCCTCTTCCTCAAAGGGGGAGCCATCCCGCTTATCACCCACCTGGAGGTAGCCGATCGTGCTCCCCGCCGAAGTCAGCGGCGCCAGGATGGTGCTGCGGATCCCCGCCGCCAGGGCAATGGCGTGCGCTCCGAGCGCCTCCAGCTGTGGGTCTTGCGGACCTTCGCTGGCAACGATCATCTCTCCCGATTGGAACTGCGCCTCCACCGCGCTGCCCGGCTCGACGCTGATCTGGTACAGGTCCACCACGTTGGTCGGCAGCCCCCGGAAGGGATGCCGGGCTGCCAGGAGCTGCCGGTTTTCATCGTACACCAGGAACCCGAGCACCCGCACGTCGATTAATGCTGAGATGCTTTCGTTGATCTCCGCGAACAGATCTTCTTCTTTCCCAAAGGTTTGCAGGGATTGCGAGAGCTGCGCCAGCCCTGCCAGCACTTTCGCTCGCCGGCGATCTGCTTCGTAGCGGGAGGCGTTATAAACCGCAATCTCAGCTGAGCCAGCCAGGATGCGCGCCAGCTCGAATTCTTTGCGGACATAGCGGTTCGGCGTAAGCGAATAAAGCTCCAAAGCGCCGATGAGCTCCTCGCCGTGGCGCAAAGGCAGTCCAATGTACGAGCGGAACGTCGTGCGGGTGCCCCTGACCAGACCGGCAGCCACGGGGTCAGCCTGGATGTCAGAGTAGTACACCGGCTGGAGCGTGCTGATCAGTGCGCCGGGAAATCCGTCCTTCTCCGCATAGGCATACGGCGCTTTTTCCAAACGCCGCTCCTCACCGGAACGCCCCAGGAAGCGATAAGGCAGCAGCCTGGCTTTGCCTGCCTCCCAAAGCGATATTTCCATGTAATCGGTCGGGATCAGCCTTTCGACGCTCTCCAGGATAGCCTTCAGAGCGGCTTCCAGCTCAAGGTTGGCGTTCATTGCCTGGGTGAGCTCAGCCAGCGTGGCGACCGAACGGCTGGGCTGTCCCGGCTGGGTGGACGACGCTTCAAGGTTGGTCACACTTACATAGATTTGCGGCTGGCGCAGGCAGACGACCAGGTTGCTGGTGCCGTCTCCCGGCGCATAATAGGACGTCGCTTCGAACAGCTGACCGTCCAAAGTGAGCTTCGTCTGCCCTTCCGCCGCACACAGGCTTAAGAACGTATCCGTGGGTAGCAGGCGCCTGGACAGGCGCTCCAGGCTGAGCTCTTCCTCCCCATCCTCCAACAACTGCCTGGCTTTCGGGTTGCTGTAGGCGATCCGCCCGCCCGGCTGGACTACCAGGACTGCGTCGCCGTGCTGCTCCAGGTCGCTTTCGACCGGCGGCAGCGAGTCCGTCTGCTTGCCCGGCTGGAGCCGCGGCTTAAGCGCCGGCAAAAGCCGCGGCTGGAGGCGCAGCAGCAGCAGGGTGAGCAGGAACAAGGCCCCTCCCACCGCTACCAGTGCGATCCCGAGCAAAAGCGGACTCAGCGTAAACATTTACCGGCTAATCCATCTCCAGCTGCCTGCTAAGCGCTTGATCTCAGCTGTCCTGGCGGCGGGCTTCCGCCGCCATCTCGGTAATTTCTCGAATATCGGCGTATTCGTACTGCGAGCCGTTGACCACTCCGGTTGCCAGGGTCATCAGGGGGTGTTTTTCGGATCTCCCATCCGGGCTGGTGGTCGTGATAAAGCCATTTTCCCGGTCGATAAAGTTGTAATGCGACAGGATTTCCTGGGCGAACCGCTCTTTCAACCGTTTTTGGATGGCGGAGGCGTTCTCCTCGCGGGTAATGACCACAAAGTTGTCTTCTCCGGCGTGACCGATAAAATCATCCTGGGTGCCCAATGCGTCCACCACTTCGCTGATCAGCATGGCGACAAAGCGCAGGACATCATCTGCCGCCACGAAGCCGTACACTTCCCTGAACGCTTCGAACTGGTTCAGGCGGATATCGATGAATGCCCAGCGCTCCTGGCGAATGACCTGGCGGAGCTGCTCTTCGATCAGCCTGCCCGAGGGCAGTCCTGAGCGAGGGTCGGTCAGGCTCTGCTGTTCGGCGCGGGTGATGGCGCGCTGCACCCGCAGCTTCAGCTCTTCGATGTCGAAGGGCTTGGTAATGTAATCGTCGGCGCCCAGCTCCAATCCTTGCAGCTTGTCGCTGCGCTCGTCCTTCTGGGTCAGGAAGATGATCGGGACGTGGCTGGTGCGGGTATTGGTGCGCAGGATGCGGCAGACTTCGAAGCCATCGATGTCCGGCAGCATGATGTCCAGGACGATCAGGTTGGGCAGGTTTCGGCGCGTCTTGTCCAGCGCATCTCCCCCCCGGTGAGCAACCTCAACGCCGAAGTTCTGGCCGGTAAAGTAGATCTTGAGCATATTGGAGATGTCGATATCATCTTCGACGATCAGCAACCGGGCTTTACTCATCTAAGCCTCCCGTCCAGCCAGAGCTGGTGATTGAATGCCATGCAGTCTTACGCAGCTCCTGGGTGTTTCTCCCTGGTCGCTCTATCAGGCATGTTAAATGGATGGCAGTACAAAAGTCCTGCCAGGATATTGCCTCTAATTATGCACCCGGTATGACCAAAGTACCCTTTCAATTTGTTCAGGAATAGCCCTATTTTCGATCTTGAGAGGGGAGAGAGAAGAATCAATTCCGAAAACGAGGCTCAGGTGGCGCCAAGGCGCCACCTGAGCCTCGTTTTCGGATATTTTCCTTCCCGGGGGAAGAGGCACCGGGAGGCTACCAGGACTCTTCGACCGTCTCCCCGGGGCGCGGGTAGAGCCGCGGGTGCAGGTTCGCAAAGGGCAGCTTGTGGTGGTCGCTGTCTTCGTAGCGCATATCCCGGTCGATCACCCGCCGCTCGGGGGAGGCAAACAAGACCACGTCCGATTCGATCGTGCGCGCCGGGAAGAACGATCATGCCCGAGCCCAGCCGGCAGTTATGCCCCACACAGCCGCCCAGCACCGGGCGGTTCGCCAGGCTCAGCTCGCCCGTCTCCATCCAGGCGCGGATCGGGCGGGGCAGCAGGTTGAAATCGGTGAAGGTCGAGCCTGCGCCGATGAAGGTATTGCGCCCGATCACGCACATCTGCAGGCAGGTGTTCTGCGCCACCATGCTGTTATCCATCAAGGTGGTCATGAACAGCGACGGCGCGGAAGGGCAGGAACGCCCCATCCCCGACCACCGAGAGCATCAGCTGGCAATCCTGCGAGACGTTGACGTTATCGCCGATGATGCAGTTCTCGATGACCGCCCCGGCGTTGATCGTCACGTTGTTGCCGATCGTGGTCGGGCCGTGGATGACCGCCCGCGGGTCGATCACGCAGTTTCGCCCGATCTTCACCAGCTTCGAGCATTCCAGCACCTGCTTGCCCTCGTACATCGCCGTCGCCAGGATGCCCAGCTTGAAGCTGAGGTCTGTGTTCCAGCCGGTCTTCGAAGCGCGCCCCGCGGGCGAACAGCCCGAAGACCACGTCGGCGATGAAGATGTGCACCCAGGAATCGATCGCCAGCAGGCTGCGCCGCGGCACCTGGAAGACCAGGTCGCCCTGCTCGTAAGCCATGTAGGTGGGCACGTGGTAATAGCCGGCCTCGGTGGTCTGCAGATCGATCACCAGCGGCTCGATGCCTTCGTGCAGTCCAGTCGCATGTCCGCCGGATGCCGTCCGGGAAATACCACAGGTCGGCCAGGTACAGGCTGCCGGCCTGGCGTGTAGGAGGTGGAAAGCGGCAGGGCGTGCTCGCGGAAGGCCGGGTCGTCGGCTGGGAACGCCGCCCGGCACGGCCCGGTTGCGTTTTTGCGCCTCTGCCAGGAAGGCCTGGATGTAAGCGGCATCGAAGTACAGGTTGTCGCGGTAGCACCAGGCAGGCTTCCGCGGTTGGCAGGGAGCGCCGAGCCGGATGGCAGCTCCAGCTCGCGGTCGGTGTAAGGCGCCAGCACATCGCGCTGGTTCAGCCAGAGGGGTTTGTTCATGATGCGCAGGTCGCGGGCCGCGTTCGTTGAACGGGGTAGACGGTAGTGCGGGTCTTGCAGGATGATTTTCAGCATTGCCGCATGGCTCGCTCATCTCAAGCCGGCGCTCCGTCGCATTCCAGGAAGTCGCGCAGGGTTTGCATAAATCTGGCGCGGCTCATCCAGCATGATGAAATGACCCGGCGTTGGGAAGCGCTCGATCCGGCGCCTGGGGGATGCCTTGCTGCGAGCGGCTTCCACTGGTCCGGGTGGACGATGATATCCTTGTCGCCGTACATGCCCATCACCGGCACGCTGATCTGGTGCAGATGTCGGGCGCAGATCGGTGCTGGCGCAGCGAGGCAATGCTGAGCAGGAAGGATTCCAGCGTGGTCTGCGAGAGGTCCCGGTCCATCATCTCCGGCCAGCGCGGGTCGCGGGTAGTAAAATGGCGCCAGGATGCGGAAGCCCAATGCGCAGCCCCCACAGGTTGTGATACACCACGTAGGCGACCGGGCGCCGGCCGAACAGCTTCAGCAGCAAGGAGAGCGAGCTGCCGACGATCGGCGAGCCGATCACCACCACCTTTCGCACCCGCTCGGGGTACTGGATGGCCACCGACAGGCTGACCGTGCCGCCCATGCTGTGCCCAACCAGCGGGGCGCGCTCGATGCCCAGCTGCTCCATGAACTGGTCCACCAGGCTGACGAAATCCTGCACGTCATAGGTGTCGCGCTTCTTGCCCGATTCGCCAAACCCCCAGAAATCCAGCGCGTAGGTGCGGTAATAGCGTGCCCAGGTAGGCCATCGTCTCTTGCCACAACCCCCACGAGCCCAGCCAGCCGTGCAGCAAAATGACCGGGCGGCCCCGCCCGTAGACTTCGTAATGGACAATTCCCTGGTCGGTGGTGAATGATGACACGGCCTACTCTACACCGGCTCAGGCGTCGGGTATCCGCTATCTGCTTCCCGCTCCTTTGTTTCCATTTCAGCCAGGATGCTGTACAGCAGCTCCAGCAGACGTTCTTGACCGTTTCCTTGTTCGGTAGCCACGCAGGGCAGCAGCTTGACCTTTGGGTCCAGGCGCAGGGCGATGCGCATATCGTTCATGCTCCCAGGCGTCTTCCTGATCCTGCTTGTTGGCCGCCACGACGTACGGGGTGGGCGCGTAGGCGCGGAAGGTCTCCAGGATGCTGCGCGCCTCGCGGAAGGTCTCCGGGCGGGTGCTGTCCACCATCACGACAAAGCCCAGCATCCCTTCGGAGAGGATTTCCCACATGAAGTCGAAGCGCTTCTGGCCCGGCGTGCCGAACAGGTACAGCACCAGGTCGTCGTCCACCGTGATGCGGCCAAAATCCATCGCCACGGTGGTGGTTTCTTTCACCCGCTCCGCTTCGCGAGGAGATCTTGCGCTCGGTCGAGACCACATCGATCTCGCTGACAGAGCGGATGAACTCCGTCTTGCCGGCGTTGAAGGGACCGGTGACCACCATTTTTACCGTTTGCATAGAGCATGTTGTCCTTGCTTAGGCTCGGAACGATTAGACGATCGGTACTCCTGTAGCTTGATCAGCGGATGACCGATCAGTCTATATCGAGCGGATGCTGCCCACTTGCAGATTGCACGACCGGTTGCACCGGTGAGCGGATTTCTGCTCGTCTGGGTTGCTCTGGGCGGGCTGGTCGGCGGGCGTGCTGGCGCCGGGTGGGCACCGGCAGCGGCGCTCCCGCCGGGCGGACGATCTCCACCAGCCCGGCCTGCAGCAGGCCGTACACGATCCGGCGGATCTCCAGGTCGATCATCTTGGTCGCCCGGGCGATCTGGCGGATGCGTGTTCTTGGGGTTGATGATAGGACACCACCTGCCATTCCTCGACGCTCAGGTTGACGTTGCGGATGTTCGCCCCGGGCCGGTCGGCGAACTTCAGCGCCATATCCAGGTTGGGGATCTCATCCTGGAGCTGCTCCAGCTCCTTCATGCGCCGCGTGCCTTCGATGATGATGTTCTCCAGGCTGACGCGCACGGTGATCTTGTCGTCCGGCGGCAGCAGGTCGTTCTCGAAGCGGAACAGGCCCTCCACCCAGGTGAACAGGCGGTTGACGATGTTGCAAGAAGTAGCGTCTGCAGGCTGGACGAGGATATCTTGCTGGGTGATGTAGTTGGCGTTGATCAGCAGCAGGCCCAGCTCTTTGTCGCTCATGTTGCCGGCGCGCTCCTTGATCACCCGGTGCTGGGCGGCGCTCAGCTTTATTCGCCTGGTACAGGATGGTCACCAGGCTGTTATCCTGCGCGGCATGTCTGGGCGTAAGCCAGCTTGCCCTCGCGGAAATAAACCCGGCACTTTCTCGTTGGCTGTTCTCAACGATCAGGTGCCGGTTTTGCGGGCCAGGTTGATCAGGTTGAGCAGCTGAGTGATGGTGAAATCGCGCAGGTTGCCTTTTAATGCCATTGTGGCCTCAATAGATCCGCTTTCTGGGTCTCTGGAATTACCGGGGAGCGCCCCTATTCAAGAAATAAGCATGCGTAAGCATACTCACCCCTCATTTTCGAGGATTTACCCATGTATTCCGATGAGCCCTGTTTCTCGTCTAAAATGAGAAATCTGAGAGGATTATAATGCCAAGGGATACATGCGTCAAACCGCAAGGCACGCCTGCCGCCTTACAGCTTAGTCAGAAATTCTCCCCTGCCGCCTGTCCGCCTATCAAAGCCGTAGCCTGCCCAGGAGGTCAGCGCGAGTGCAGCGATTTCACCCTACCCCTCCCTGGCGCACCGGGACGCCAGTTTTTCTTGACTCCGCCTCTCCATTTGAGATATAATCCCTGCGCCTAATCCTCGATAGCTCAATTGGCAGAGCGGGCGGCTGTTAACCGCTAGGTTCCAGGTTCGAGTCCTGGTCGAGGAGCCTTTTACCCCGGGTGTATGCCGGGGTTTGTATTTAACATATAGATGCGTTCGAGAGAATGCGCTTTTTTTCATCTTGTTATATAATCTTGATAAAGCGGAATCTTTTAGTAGGTTAGTGGGAATTCATCAGGCTGGAAAAACCCATCAGAGTACGCCTTACGATCTTTCCGCCAATCCACCCTAAATACTTAGAGTAGACCTTACTGCCCTCAAAAAGGTGCTGGTAGGTCTCAATCAAGCTCAACGTAAATAGTTAACAGTAATTGTTTGTAAATCTAAAATTTATGGAGATCGTATGACCGATAGCACCACGGAAGATTACATCACTAAAAATCATGAAAGGTTACTTAATATCGCATTTTGGGCTAATGTTTTGGCATGGATTGTCTTGATTATTAATACTCTAATGGTTGGGTGGAATTTCTACCAATCCGAAATTACCTTTGCTTTACAAAACAAGAACATATATTTGGGTCAGGAGCCTGATTTCATAGAGATGTTATTGCAAAACCCTAAATAATGTCAAGCTTAATAAACTAGATTCAGTAATATTTTTGCGAGGGGTCATTTTATGGTTTGTTCTAAGGGAGTCTCCCTGGGATTAAAAATGATAGTAGAAACTGACTTGAATTACAGAGAACAATTTAAGGAAAGAAGCAATGAGTAATGATCTTCGTCAACAAGTTTATAACAATCTAAATCTTAAAGAAACTGACGAACTTGTTGAAATGTTTGGCAAAAGAACGATCGAGTTGGCATGGTCGGATATTGCGTTCGATACACTTCAAGAAATATTACAGTACAGACTTGGAGAAGTACCTCCCCAAGGCGAGCCTATTTTCGCTTATGTAGAAAATGAAGCGGATGATGAGCCGACGTCGATTTGCAAAGAGATGAAAGTAATCTACCTGAGTTTTACAAACCAAGAGAAGTATTATGGCTAGATAAGTGGATATATCGTACCGTGATTGCGTCGATCGTCGTATATATAATTTCCAGTCTACTAGGATTACCCACAACACAAAGTTATATTTTATCTGTCTTATTCGTGGATAATCCTATATACAAATTTTGGGCATGGTTGATTGCGATTGTAACTTTATTTTTAGTAGCAGCATTTGAATGCATGTTGATCTATATCCCTCTAAGTGCGTTGAGGACTATCTTGAAAATACTCATGGAGATGGAATTCAATAGCCGTAGTGCGACAACAAAAAATGCCTGACAAAACCTGCACTCGTGTGGCGAGCGTCTTTGCAATGTATAGGAATGTGCCTTGCTTCAAGTTTATAATTATCTCAAGTCGAATCTCGCCTGCATAAACGTAGCTAGCGTGGGCATGGACAATATTAATCATTTCTATATTTCAGATGATATCCATATAGAAATAAAACGAATATCCGGTTGGTTATAGGTTCTAATCCAATTCAGCTATCCGACCTATCGGCAATCTCAAACTAATCCTGTTTCAAATTCACCCTTCAATTGGAATTGAACCTCCAACCGCTAGGTTCCAGGTTCGAGTCCTGGTCGAGGAGCCTGAAGGACACTACAAAAGACGCATTCGCAGCATGCGTCTTTTTCATAAATATATTCTTCGACGGCAAAGGATACACTGTGAACCTATATTTGCACAATCGGTCCAAGCGGCTCACGCGCCGATCGTTCGGCGGACAAGTGAGCGCACCACAGGTCAAGCAAGGAGAAGCAGCATCAGAGGCCTAGCATGAAGCTGCGCTGGATCGATATCGCGGTGTACCTGGCCTACCTGGCCTTCTTTGGGCTCGCCATTGTGGCTGGGCCGCGCGACATATTATGGTTCGTTGCGCTCTGTCTCTCTGCTGGATGCTTCGTATTATGGTTCGTTGCTCGCTGGCAGCTGGGGGACTCTTTCTCGGTTGCGCCGGAAGCTCGACAGCTTGTGACGCGCGGACTCTACTCAAGGATCCGGCACCCGATCTACGTGTTCGGCACACCTGCGTTCCTCTTTCTTGTATTGGCTTTGCTGGGCTGGTCTGCGCTTATCATCTGGTTGGTGGTGATACTGATTCAGGTTCGACGCGCCAG
>CAVPMW010000016.1:0-38087 GCA_963706515.1 uncultured Chloroflexia bacterium | reverse complement strand
TGGCGTTACTGCAGGGCCATCGCGAGGTTGTACCGCTCTTCCGGCGTGATCAGGTGGTCGGCGTCTTTGGCGTCCTCGCCGAGGTCGATCTGAATCCAGTCGATGCGGCCGTTGAACACCGATTCGGCAGAGCCGTAGTCGTCGCTGACCGGTGTGCAGCGGTCACTGCCGACATCGGTCTTGTCGTCCAGGGAGAAAATCATCGGCGTGCTCCGGTCTATGCGCCCTTCGCCGGTCTTCTCGCCATCGATGTAGAGGGAGATCGTGGCGCCCTTGCCAAGACCGCCTCCGTCGTAGGCAAACTCCATCCGCACCTGGTGCTCGCCGGCCGGAATCGGCTTCTTGCCTTCGATCTTGGAGTACTGCAGGCCGAGCAGGTTGTAGCAGTAGGTCGGGCGGCCGTCCTTGGTGTAGAGGCTCCAACCTCCGAACTCGCCTCCTTGCGCGACGATGACACCCCTGGCCCCGTCTTTGGGGATGACCAGTTGGGCGGTGATCGCGTGCGACTTATTCTTGAGGTTGAGGACAACGTTCTCCGGAAGGCCAATCATGCCGGAGTAGAGCATCTGTGTGTTGCCGCGAACCAGCTCGGGACGGCCTGCTAGATCGGCATTGAACCGTACCATTTTCCGGTCATCGATCGGCAGCACGTTGTTGCGGACCGCCTCGATCACAAACAGGCGCTGCAGCTCGTGCAGTTTCTCGGGCATTTCTTTCGCCAGATTGTGGGCTTGCGAATAGTCGTCTGGACTGTATAATTCCCACTCGTCATCGTCGAGCAGCGGAAGCTCCTGGAAGGCCGCCCAAGGGATGCCGTGTTTGGTGCAAGCCGTCCAGCCCTGGTGATAGATGCCGCGATTGCCGAAAATTTCGAAGTACTGCGTGCTGCGGAACTCGGGCGCGCCCGCGTCGTCGAAGGAAGGGACCATGCTCTGACCCTGCAGCGGCATCTGCTGAATGCCGTTCACGAACGCCGGCTCGGGGATCCCGGCCGCGTCGAGCACCGTTGACGCCACGTCGATCACATGGCTGAACTGGGTGCGGATCTCGCCCTTGGCTTTGATCCCGTTGGGCCAGTGGATAATCGTGCCGTTGCGGGTGCCGCCCCAGTGCGAGGCGACCTGCTTCACCCACTGGTAGGGCGTGTCCATGGCGTGCGCCCAGCCAACTGCGTAGTGGTTGAGGGCCTCCGGGGAGCCGAACTTGTCGATGCGCGCCGCCATGAACTCGGGCGTCTCGATATCCCTCGCCCCGTTGAGCGTGATCATCCAGTTGAACGTGCCGGTCAGCCCACCCCCGACGCAGGCGCCATTGTCACCGGTGATGTAGATGACCAGCGTGTCGTCGAGGATCTTCAGGTCTTCCAGGGCGTCGACCACACGGCCGACCTGGTGGTCGGTGTGCTCCATGTAGCCGGCGTAGACCTCCATCTGCCGCGCCAGCACAGGCTTCAGCGCGTCCGGCATGTCGTCCCAGGCCGGGATCTCCTGCGGCCGCGCGGTGAGCTCGGCGTCGGCGGGGATGACGCCCAACTGCTTCTGGCGGGCGAAGATCTCTTCGCGCAGCTTGTCCCAGCCCTGGTCGAACTTTCCCTTGTATTTGTCAGACCATTCCGCGGGCACGGCGTGAGGGGCGTGCGTGCCACCGGGCGCGAAGTAGACGAAGAACGGCTTGTCCGGCATGAGCGCCTTCTGCTGCCGCACCCATTCGATCGTGTGGGTGGCGATGTCGTCGTCGTGGTGGTAGCCTTCCTCCGGCGTCTTCGGCGGGTCGATCGGGGTGGTGCCCTGGTACAGGTCCGGCCGGTAGTAGTCCGTCTCCGCGCCGAAGAAACCATAGAAATGCTCGAAGCCGCTGCTCGTGGGCCACGCATCAAAGGGTCCCATCTGGCTCGTCTGCCAGGATGGCACTTCGTGGCACTTGCCCATTTGGGCGGTCGAGTAACCGTTCAGCTTCAGGATCTCCGCCAACGGCGCGGTCGTTTTTGGCCGAATCGAGTTGAGCCCCGGTGCGGAAGTCGCGGACTCGGGGATCGAGCCCATCCCAACCGCATGATGGTTGCGGCCGGTGAGCAACGCCTGCCGGGTTGGCGCGCAGAGCGCGCAGACGTGGAAGCGGGTGTAGGTGAGGCCGCCGGCGGCCAGGCGGTCGGCGGTCGGCGTCGTGCACGGACCGCCGAACGTGTTCATCGCCGCGAAGCCCGCATCGTCCAGCAGGACCAGCAGCACGTTGGGCGCGCCCTTGGGCGGCCGCAGCGGCTCGATCGGCGGGAACTTCGAATTGGGGTCCTTGGCGTCGAACATGATCGGCCCCGTGAAGGGGCGATCCGGGATCGGCAGGACTGTGCGACTTATTGTTTCAGGTTTGCTTGTCATGATCGTGCTCCTTGTCTTGAGTGAGAAATTATTATTTGTACGTAAGTAAACTGTGGAGCATTGCTTGAGCTGCTGAACCTTACGCCTTGCATCCTGAGTGCAGCCTGTGCCCTCGATTCCGGCCCAATCCGCCAGCTTATCACCTTTTCAATGTCAGTGAGCATCCATGTCCGTCCAGATAGCGATGGGGTATAGCTGCGAAGGAAGACATTCAACTTTTATTGCCTCGCTTGTACGGCTCGAGCCACTCCTGCTCCGCGGCTTGTTCCCGGTAGAGAATGTCCCAGTGGTTTCAGTTGAAGCAAACCAGTCGAAAGTGTTTTGAATAAACCAGTACTCTAAATGGCGTTAGCTTCAGAGTAATGACCTGTTTAGTATAAGCGTCCAAGTACCGATGGAGGAATTGCGTGTGGTATCATCTGTGATTACCGGAGATAGTATATTGTTTAGAACAGCGAGCGCATGTTTTCAAATTATCCCGGTTTTCCTGGTTGTCGAAGGATTGATGCGTGGATTTCTGCCGGTTATCCCACGGACCAGATAGTGAGGCTGAATGTCTGATTTTCCCAAGTGGTTGGCTGAGCGCTTACAAACGGAATGCGAAAAGACTGTGATTTCTTTTCCACCTTACCGGAGACTGCCTGGCAGGTGCAGATCAATTCGGAGGGGACCAACTGGAAAATCGCCCAGGTGTTAGGGCACTTCGTGACCACCGAGCGAGCTTTATCTCTCTTGTTGGATGATATCCACCGGAGATGGATCGGGTGTTTCGCTCGATTTCGATATAAACCGCTACTAATGAGAGCCAGCTTGTCATACTGGGCGATCGGTCGGTAGATGATCTGCTCGACCAATTCAAACAACTACGCCAGGAAAATATCGCTCGCGTGACCCGGATGCAGCCGGCTGAGCTAGCCCTGAACGTCCGGCACCCATTCATAGGCGTCGCTTCACTGGGGAATATCATTAAGATGATCTACAGGCATAACCAGAGCCACCAGCGCGAGATCCGCAAGGTATTGGCTGGATAAGCTTAGGGGTCCCAGTCTCCCAGGGCTAAACACATCTCCGGATCGCCTGAAAACCAGTTCTTCTGCCAACGTTTCCTATTCTCTGCTTTCTCCATATTATTCTGGCTTTTCCGCATCGGCATTTGGTTCAGACTCTTTATAGAGCCGCTTCATGATCCCCTCTTTCCTCTAACGCGACAGTCGGTATTAATAGCCTGCCAGCGGTAGCAAAAAAGCCGCCGAGGATCGACAGGCCCACGATGATGTAAACCGTCGTAAAGATCTTGCCCACATCCGTCGTGGGAGTGATATCGCCATAACCCACCGTTCCCAGCGTAACCACGCAGAAGTAGACCGCGTTCACCAGGCTCCAATGCTCGACATTCATGTAAAACAAAACACCGACGACCACGACTCAATGTTGCCACCAAGAGCAGCGCCCGGGTCTCGGGTTGCTTGAGCATCTGCCGGTAAAGGCGTCCCAGGGAAAGAAATACTACAAGAAAAGCGACCATTATCTGGCCTCCGCATAAAATATATTAGGCTCACTAAACCATTCCAGGAAAAGGCCACAATACGGAAAGAAGGGCGGATGCTTGCACCCACCCTTCTCAAAGTCTTGCGGTTAGTCGTACCTATGCCTGGGCAGCGACCATCACAGCGGTTGGCTGCTGGCTTCGGCGGCTGCGTCTCATGAAGAACTTTACGATCTCGTCGACGAGCAGCAATAAGATGGCAAGCACAAAACACAGCAGCCATTGCTGCCCGCTCAGCTCGACCGTACCCAGGATGCGCTGCAGGAAACCCAACTCGGTGGCAAGGTAGGTCAGCAGCAGAGCCAGTCCGAACAGACCGAGCTGGCGCCGGTCTGTCAGGAGCTCCCGGTTGAATATCGTGCCGGTCTCCGAGCGAGCGCTCAAGCCAAAGGCGATGTTGAACAGCGCAAACGTCGCAAACCCCATGGTTGCCGCGTACTCGACGTTGACTGATGTGAAATACCATTCTACGAGCAGGGTGCCAAAAGCAACTAAGAGCCCCATGAAAACGAGCCGTGCCCACTGCGAGCGAGACAGCACGGGCTGGCTCAGCGGGCGCGGCTTACGCTCCATCAACCCCGGAGAGGGTTTATCGAAGCCGAGGGCAATGGCGATGGGCACCTGTACCAGGAAGTTGATGAACAGCACCACCAGCACTGCGAAAGGCACGCCGCCGAGGATGCCGAACAACGCTGCGCCCAAATAGCTGATGATGAACGCCGCGAGCATCCCCATCTGAAAGCGGATGTATTTAGACAGGTTATCGTAGATCGCTCGCCCGTATTCCACCGCCTTGACGATGGTAGCGAAGTTGTCGTCGGTCAGGATCATCACGGCTGCCTGTTTGGAGACCTCGGTGCCGGTGATGCCCATCGCCACGCCGATATCAGCTTTCTTCAGGGCGGGCGCGTCGTTGACTCCGTCGCCCGTCATGGCGACGATGTTCTGTTTTCTCTGCAGCAGGTCTACCAGGCGGATCTTGTCTTCGGGAGCGACGCGGGCGACAACGCCGATGTCGTCCAGCTCTTTGAGCAGGGTCTCATCGCTCTTGGCAGAAAACTCTGCACCGGTAAGGGCTGTCCCCTCGATGCCCAGCTCGTGCCCGATGGCTGCTGCCGTGACCGCGTGGTCGCCCGTGATCATGCGCACCTGGATACCGGCGCTGTGGCACTTGGCGATTGCGTCCTTGGCTTCGGCGCGCGGCGGATCGACGATGCCGACCATCGCCAGCAGGGTCAGGTCAGTCATCAAGTCGATCAGTTTACCTTTTGGATCAAACGATTGCGGGTTGAAATCACGCCGCGCCACTACCATGACTCGCTCACCTGCTTGCGCGATGCGGTCGTTCTCTTGGAGTGCCAGGTGGCGGTTATCGTCGGTGACCGGAGTCACCTCGCCTCCTGGCATCCAGTATGAGCCGCCGCGGGCGATCAGCACATCTGGCGCTCCTTTGACGAATGCACGCACCACGGGCTTCCCCTGCTCATTTTTCATATTGTGGAAGGTCGCCATGAACTTGTAATCCGAGTCAAAAGGCACCTCGGCTACGCGGGGATATGTTTTACGGGCGCCATCCACGCTGATGCCGCCTTTCTCTGCCAGCACGATCAGCGCGCCTTCAGTGGGGTCGCCGATCAGGTTTTCGCCATCCAATCGGGCGTCAGCGCACAGCGCCATGGGCAGCATAATCGCATCCAGATCGATCTTGGTGCCTCCGTCGTGCAGCAGCTGCCCTTGGGTGCTGTATCCTTCTCCGGTCACCTGATAATGGTTATGACCTGGGATGACGAATTCCCGCGCCGTCATCTTGTTTAGGGTTAATGTGCCGGTCTTGTCCGAGCAGATCGCCGAGACCGAGCCCAGCGTTTCCACCGACGGCAGGCGTTTGACGATAGCGTTCTGGCCGGCCAGGACGCGCGTCCCCGCCGAGTACATCGTGGTCACTACCGCCGGCATGCCGGTCGGGATGGCTGAGATTGCCAGGGCGATGCCAGCCAGAAAGATTTGGTCGAACGACATACCCTTGCTCAATAGCAGGACGAACATCAGGACGAAGGCGAGGCCAGCCAGGCCGGCAATCGTGATGGTCAGCTTGTCGAGCTGCTTCTGCAGGGGGGTCTTATCCGCTTCGGTCTTGTTCAATAAATCTGCGATGTGACCCATCTCGGTAGCCATACCGGTGGTGGTGACGATCATCTCTGCGCGTCCACGCGTGACCGAAGTGTTCATGTAAGCCATGCAGTGGCGGTCGCCCAGGGGAGCATCGGCTTTAGCGATGACTTCGGTGTTCTTGGGCGAAGCCACGCTCTCGCCGGTCAGTGCGGCTTCCTCAATCTCGACATTCGCAGTTAAAAAGAGCCGGCCATCCGCCGGGACGCGATTGCCCGCCTCCATCAGCACGATGTCACCCGGCACCAGCTCCTCGGCATCGACCTCCACCGCTTGCCCGTCGCGGCGCACGCGGGCGATGTTTTTCATCATCTGTTCCAGCGCCGCCAGGCTGGCCTCGGCTTTCGATTCCCCGTTTAGCCCCAGGATTGCATTGAAAATCGTCAGTACGACGAGCAGTATCGTCGTTCCCCACTCATGGGTGGCGAGCTGGTTGACGATCGCTGCGCCGAGCAGGAGCAGCTGCATAAAGTCCCGGTACTGGCGCAGGAATGCCTGCCAGCCCGGTTCCTTCTTTTTGCCAGCCAGCATGTTCGGACCGTATTTTTGCTGCCTCTGTTTCGCCTCGGCAACGCTCAAGCCTTTCGCGGGGTCAACCTGAAGCTGTTTCCCAACCTCTTCAGGCGTCATGGTATACCAGTTCATTTGCTTATCGATCTGTTCTGCGCTCATCCTTTACCTCCTTATTAAAATCGCTCGGGGACGTAGCGATAAGGATAGTCCGAGTCCACATAGCTGCCCTTCGCCTGGCGTTTCGGGAATTTCAAGGGCTCGCGCGGCACTTCCTCGTACGGGACCAGGCTTAAGAAATGCGAGATGCAGTTCAGCCGCGCCCGGCGCTGGTCGTCGGAAGGCACCACGTACCAGGGGCACTCCGGAGTGTCGGTGGCGGCAAACATCGCGTCCCGCGCCCGGGAATAATCGTACCAGCGTGCCTGCGCCTGCAAATCCATCGGGCTGAGCTTCCAGATCTTGCGGTAGTCCTCATTGCGTTCCTGGAAGCGTTTTGCCTGCTCATCCTTGCTGACCTCCAGCCAGTATTTGACCAGGATGACCCCAGAAGCGATGATGGCATTTTCAACAAATGGTGTGTATTTAAGGAAATACTCCACTTGTTCCTGGGTGGCGAAGCCCATCACGCGCTCCACGCCAGCCCGGTTGTACCAGCTCCGGTCGAAGAGCACCACCTCGCCTGCTGCCGGTAGATGCGGCATGTAGCGCTGGAAGTACATCTGCGATTTCTCGCGTTCGGTCGGCGCCGATAACGCCACCACGCGGAAAACGCGCGGGCTGACGCGCTCGGTAATGCGCCTGATCACACCGCCTTTGCCCGCTGTATCGCGCCCTTCGAAAATCACGCATATTTTCGCCCCGCTGGCTTTCACCCACTCCTGCATCTTGACCAGCTCGACCTGCAGCTTTTCCATCTCCGCATCGAATTCCTTGCGGCTCAGCTTCGGCCGCGGTTCAGCGGGGCTTTCTGGGGCTGCCTGACCAGACTCGCCACCTCCCTGGATTTCGATAATTTCAGATTTTGAATCCGGCTTGCCTTTCTTACCTTTTTTCTTGTCCTTTCCCATTCCTGCCTCCATAAATATTTGTGATTGGCCGAAAGTATCTTTACAATCCGAAATGTTTAATTCAGCCAATTACTTGAGCAATTCGCCGTATGCTTACGTGGCGATAATAAAATTACATTCGGCGAATTGTTAAGTCAATGGCTTGCATAATTGTATTAATAATGTCAACCAATACTCGTGATTGTAATATATATTAAATTCTAACAGGTGTAGGAATGTCCATCATATGTAATTCGCAGTTTGATATCCATCCTTCATTCGAGTGTGGATAAGGTGGCAGCCATCAAGAATCCCAGGACGGTGGTAATACCGACCAGGTTGCCGCCGTGCTCGAATGCCTCTGGCATCATGGCATCTGCCAGCATCATAAGCATCGCGCCGGCGGCGAAGGCTTGCATTAAATGCCCATCCACGCCAGGAAAAATGCGGATCACAGCAAAGCCCAACGCCGCACACACGGCGGAAATGATGATCAGGGCAACCCATCTCCACAGGATGCTCCTATAAGAGCGCCCTGAAGCTTCCATATTGAGCGTGCCAGCCACACCTTCCGGGATATTTGAAACGAGGATCGCCGTAAAAAAAGCGATGCTGATCGTTCCACCCACTGCCAGGCCCATCCCCAGGGTAATCGACTCAGGCACGCCATCCAGCAAGGTACCGATAAAAATCGCCGATCCGGAGCCGCCTTCCTGACCGCCTGCGATATCCTTGCGGTCTGCACCGCCCTGGCGGTCTATCAGCCAATCGCCTGCAAAGAAAGCCAATGCCCCCAGGCCAAATGCAATAATTACATCCACGCCAGTCAGCTTGGATTCGGGTACCAGCTCGTAGGCAATGGCTGCGATGAGCGCACCCGCCCCGAACCCCATGATTAGTCCAATCACACGGTTGGAAAGGTGACGATCCGCGAGAACATAACCGATTAAAAGCGTGCTCGCAGCTAACCCGCCCCAGATAAATGCTGGCAGCGTGGAATTAAGCATAGACTGCAGCGATAGGTCGATACATCATTTTAAGCGATTAACCATCAAGTTTGATGGGATACTTCGATCACCTCTTCCAGACGTAAAACGCGCATGATTTATCGGATCTCGATCGATTCTCCCGGAATGTGGCAGGGAAATTGAATCTTGGTAACCTCGCCCACCTGAGTCACCTGGACAGCTCGGGCAACCGTTCCTCTGGCTACCCAGTAAGCGTGCCGGTCAGACCTCGCGGAGAACATCAGGGCGATGACGATCAAGCCCATTCCAATGCCAAAAATCCATGGCCAGACTTTATTCACAGCCGACCTCCTAAATGCCATCCCTCAATATCGGGCAGGTCATGCAATGCCCGCCGCCGCGCCCCTTGCCGAGCTCGAAGCCGGCAATTGCGACCACTTCTACCCCTGCCTGGCGCATCCTGGCAATCGTGTAGGTGTTGCGCTCGTAAGATACTACTACCCCCGGCTCCAGCGCGACGGTATTGTTGGCGTCGTCCCACTGCTCGCGCTGCATCTGGTATTCATCTCCGCCGGTTTCGACCACATTTAGCTTCTTGACCTTGAGCGCATTGGCTACTGCAGACAGGAAGCTTACCTCTTCGGTTACGTGGAAATCCCCCGGTTTCGCCCCCGGGCGCAGGCTGATGGCGCGGATGTTGTTGACCACCTTGGGGAAGGCGGTGGCAATGTCGCGGTCAAGCAGGGTGAAGACGGTATCCAGGTGCATGTGGGCGCGGTCCTTGGTCATTACCGCCACGATAACCCGCTCCGCCCCGCCTTTCTCGAACAGGGCTTTGGCGACCATCTCGATCATCCGCCCCTGGGTGCGCTCGCTCATCCCAATCGCCACCGTGCCATTGCCGATGGGCTGCACGTCGCCGCCTTCCATAGAGGCTCGACCGAAGTCCTGGATATTGAAGCTGCCGTCAGCGCTCGCCTCCGGATACCAAAACTCAAATCCCGCATCCTGGAACATGGGGTGGTAGCGGTAGATGGTGAGCATGTTGAGCGCTTCTCGCCGCCGCGCCGGCCAGTACATCGGATTGACCGTAACTCCGTTATAAATCCAGCAAGAAGGATCGCGCTGGAAGAGGGAGTTCGGCACCGGCGGGATGACAAAGAAGCCCGGATCGTCAACTGCCGCTGCGCTCAGCGAAATCTTCCTGAATTTGGGCAGGTCAAAGCCCATCGCCTCCATCTCGCCGATCGTTAATCCGCCGACCAGATGGGTGGCGAGCACCCTCGGCTCGACCTTCATCAGGAATTCGCGCACTTCGTCGAGCAGCGACCATCCCACGGTGTACTCAGAGGCGACCAGCTGGATCACATTCCGCCGGGCAGCTTCAGATGCCGCCAGCGCTTCCGCCAGCAGGTCCACGTGGTAAGTACACTTCGATTCCCCGGTCGCGCATGGCTTTCACGAACTGGTCGTGCTCCCACTGGGCGCGTTCCACCCACAGCACATCGTCGAAGAGCAGCTCATCGTGGTTGCTGGGGGTCAAGCGTTTCATGCTCAGGTCAGGCCGGTGAACGATCACCTTGCGCAGCTTACCAACTTCGGAATTAACTCCAAATTTGCTAGTCATATGTGAGCTCCTAATTTTTTCTCATTTTTGCCAGATAGAAATTCTAATGGATGGCCTCATCTCGGATACACATTCGTGCCCGCTTCGCCGGCTACAATCTTCTCGATATCTTGCAGTGAGCCGATGGCGGCGCGCTTTCCAGTCCTCTCGACAAACTGGATGGCAGCCTCCACCTTGGGACCCATCGAGCCTGCCGGGAATTTATAGCTTCTCAATTCTTGCGGGGTGACCTTCGCCAGCTTGCGCTGCTCAGGTTTCCCCCAATCCAGGTAGACGCCGTCTACATCCGTGGCGATGACGAACAGGTCTGCTTCGACTTCGCGTGCCAGCAGCTCGCTTGCCAGGTCTTTATCGATCACTGCCTCGATCCCGGTCAGCCAGCGTTCCTTTGCGGGATCGTACATGGTGGGGATGCCGCCTCCGCCGGCGCAGATCACGATCGTCCCCCGCTCGAGCAGCCATTTGATTGGCCGGATCTCGAATATCCGTTTTGGCAGGGGGGAGGGGACTACCCTGCGCCACTTTACCCCGTCTAACTTAAAAACCCAGCCTTTTTCTTGCTGGAGCTTATCTGCCTCGGCTTTTTCGTAGACCGGGCCGACAAATTTCGTTGGATTTTGGAAAGCCGGGTCGTCCGGATCGACTTCCACCATGGTTAATATGGTGGCAAACGGTACCTCGAAGGGCAGCAGGTTGCCCAGCTCCTGCTCGATCATGTAGCCGATCATGCCCTCGGTTTGCGCCCCCAGCACATCCAGGGGATACGCTTCAACTTCCTTGTAAGCGGAAGCCTGGAGCGCCAGCAAACCCACCTGCGGACCGTTGCCGTGTGCCAGCACCAGCTGGTGCTCTCCGGCAACCGGAGCCAGTGACCGTGCAGCCACCTGGATGTTGGCACGCTGCACCTCGTGCGTCATCGGCTCGCCTCGTTTGAGCAGTGCATTTCCGCCTAGTGCAACAACTATTCTCATCCTTCTCTCCTCACTAATTTGCCATCTCTTTCGTTCCCCATACCTGCATCAATTGAGCATAGAAGATTACCATCCGGGCCATGGCTTCGATGGGAATCCGCTCGTCGATGCCGTGCTCGAGCCCCTGAAAGCTCTCATCCATGACTACCGAGGTAAAACGGTAGATATTGTCGCACACCGGTACAAAATGCTGGCAATCCGTCCCGCCCAGCATCACAAATGGAGCCACTGGCGGGTTATCGAACACCTGGCGGACCACTTTCTTGAGACTGAGGTAAGCGGGGACGTTATTGGAGGACACCGGCAGCGCTTCATTATACTTGCCTTCTACCGGCGTGATCTTTACCCGCTCGTCTTTGATCACCTTTTTGGCATGCCATAACACCTCGGCGATCGTGTCGCCGGGCAGCAGGCGGAAGTTGACGATGGCTTTTGCATCGGCGGGGATGGTATTATCTTCCACACCGCCTTCGATGATGGTCAGGGCGGTGGTGGTGCGCATGCTGGCGTTCATCTCCGGCTTAGGCACCAGCCAGCGTTTTAGTAATGGGCCAAACAGCCAGACATTGGCGAAGGCGACTTGAATATAGAGTGGGGCCGCCATGCCAATGCCGTGGTAGAGCGGGCGCAGCCGGCGCAGGTGAGTCGGCATCGGGTGTGCCTCCAGCCGTGCCAGCGCTTTCGACAGGATGCCAATCGAGGTCTGGGGTGGGGGCGTCGAGGAGTGCCCGGGCTGTGCGTGCACGCTGAACTCCACAGTCAGGTAACCCTTTTCGCTCACCCCAATCAGGCCTACTTTCCCGCGTACCCTGGCTGCCAGGCCTTCCACGATCCCTCCACCCTCGTCCACGATCCCGGCCAGGTGGATTTTACGCTCCTTCAGCATTTGCCCGATAATCTTGCAGCCATTGACTCCGCCTGTCTCCTCATCATGACCCAGCCCGAATACGATCGTGCGCTCCGGGCGGTACCCTTGTTGGAGCAGGGTCTCCGCCGCTTCCATGATGCCGATCAGCTGGTTTTTGATGTCCAGGGTGCCCCGCCCCCAAATAAAGCCATCGACGATCTTGCCCTCGAAGGGCGGGTGCGTCCACTCGGTAGGGTCGGCGGAGACGACATCCTGGTGCGCCATCAGCATCACCGGATCCAGGTCGGCTCGGGTGCCCTGCCAGATATAGACCAGGCTGTACCCGTTCACGACCTCCCGCCTCAATTTTTGATGGACCAGAGGGTAGGTCTCCTTAAGCATCATGGTGCAGCTGCTGGAATGCCTCCGGTTCCGGCGTGCCGCTTTCGTCCACCGGGACCGTCCTGCAGCGTATCGCTGCCGCCAGGTGCTCTGCCACCTGCTGGTCGTCCACGGGTACCCCTTCGATTTTCTCGACGGTACCCTGCGACCTTTGGAAGAGGATCGTGCGCACCACGACATAAGCGGTGGTGAGGATCAGGAGAGCCAGTACGATGTATAGTATGTTGGTCAGCATCGAGTAATCCACACTTGGTTAGCTTTTATGGGAGGTGCCCAGCGCGAGAATGGCATGCGCATAGATTTCCATCGCCTTGTACAAATTCTTTAGCACCGTTCGCTCATTGGGTTGGTGCTGCGGTCAGCAGCTCGTCCTGGCTGAGTGCACCAAACGCTACGCAATTTTCGAAAGCGCGGGCATAAGTAGCTCCGCCCGAAGAGATGGGCTCTGCCAGTAAATCGCCGCTGTACTGGCGATAGACCTTCATCAACGTTTCGATCATAAAATGATCCCTGGGAAGGTAGATCGGCGCCAGCCAGTCAAATTCTTTGTAATTTAATCCATATTTAGCGGCTGCTGCGCTCAGCCGTGTTGTGATTTCCTCTTTGGGTACAGTGACCGGGATGCGGCAATCGATGGAGATCCGTTCCACCTCACCGAGATCGATCTTGCCCACGTTGAGCTTGAGCTTGCCAGATGCCTCGTCGGCGCATTCGCCAAAGATTCGCAGTTGCATAGGGGTCTTCCCCGATTTCACCGGGCAATGAAGTTAATCGCTGTGCGACTCGCTGCCGATCGCTTGCAGCGCAATGCACAATCGGGCGATGGCGTTGACGCCCTTCTCCGGTTCCATGGCATGCGCGGCTTTCCCATGACTTCAATCCCATCCTCGTTACGGTTCGTAGGCAAAGCCCAGCTCATCTAGTTTCCTGGACAGATCTGCCTGTCGCTCAGCGCTCGTATAGCATCCGGTCGGGCACAGCATTGAAGGCAGATCCACCGTTGAGCAGCAGCCCGCTCTCGTTCCTGCCTTCCAGGTGGCAGCTGGAGCACTCCTTTTTCTGCATAGATGAGCGGGAATCTCCCATCCGGTGAAAACCCCAAGGTAGGCCAGCTCTTCTATTTCCTTGTAACGGGTTGATGCACCGCCAGAGCGTTTCTTCATCGGTGCCGAAGATGAAGCGGACGCGCTTGTTGAACTTTACCCCGGCATCCAGCAAGGCTTTTACGGCAAATAGGGCTGCCAGCATTGGTCCTTTATCGTCCTGCGTGCCGCGACCGTACAGCATGCCATCCTTTTCTACCGGATCGAATGGATCGTGGTCCCAATCATTCAGGTTTCCGGGGGGCACAACATCCAGGTGCCCCAGGATGCCCACCAGCTCTTCCCCCTCCCCGGTTTCTGCAAAACCATAATAGCCGCCATCGCCATATTTAGTCTTGAAATCCGAGATCGCCGGCGATCTGCAGCGCCTTGCGCAGCGCCTGGTCAATCGCCTCCCCAAACGGAAAGCCGCCTTCGCCAGCGTCGCACACGCTGGGGATGCGCACTAACTCAACCAGGGCTGCTTTCAACGGCTCCTGTTGGGCTTCCAGGTATGGTAGCCAGATGATCTTCGCCGAAACTTTCTCCAGCCATGCCTCTCGATCCCTGCTAAATCGACATCTATGTCTGATGAGCATTGTGCCCACAGTTAAACTACTGGAATGGTGCGGCGCATTTTTTTGGATCAGTGCGCCGCACCTGGTAATTTCTAGTCTCCCAGCGTGGCCACCATGATCGCCTTGATGGTGTGCATGCGGTTCTCGGCCTGGGCGAAGACGATCGAGCGCTCCGACTCGAACACCTCTTCGGTCACTTCCAGGCTTTCCAGACCGGTCTTCTGGTAGATCTCCTCGCCCACCTTGGTCTCGCGGTTGTGGAAGGCCGGCAGGCAGTGCATGAACTTGACCTTGGGGTTGCCGGTCTTCTTGACCACATCCATGTTGATCTGGTAGGGCTTGAGCAGCTTGATGCGCTCGTCCCAGACTTCCTTGGCCTCGCCCATCGAGACCCACACGTCGGTGTACAGGTAGTCCACGCCCTTGACGCCTTCGTCCACGCTCTCGGTCAGGGTCAGGCGGGCGCCGGTCTCGGCGGCGATCTCCCGGCAGGTCTGCGACCAGCTCGTCTGCGGGCCACAGCGCCTTGGGGGCGCACAGGCGCACGTCCATGCCCAGCTTGCAGCCCGTCACCATCAGCGAGTTGCCCATGTTGTTGCGCGCGTCGCCCAGGTAGCAGTAGGCGATCTCGCTGCAGATGCTTGTCGCTGTGCTCCATCATGGTCAGGATGTCGCACAGCATCTGGGTGGGGTGGAACTGGTCGGTCAGGCCGTTCCACACCGGCACGCCGGCGTACTGGCCCAGAATTTCCACCAGCTCCTGGCCAAAGCCGCGGTACTCGATGCCGTCGTACATGCGCCCCAGCACCCGGGCGGTGTCCTTCATCGACTCCTTGTGGCCGATCTGCGAGCCGGATGGGTCCCAGGTAGGTGACATGGGCGCCCTGGTCGTAGGCCGCCACCTCGAAGGCGCAGCGTGTGCGGGTGGAGGTCTTTTCGAAGATCAGGGCGATGTTCTTGCCCTTCAGCCGCTGCTGCTCGAAGCCGCCGTACTTGGCTGCCTTCAGGTCGGCGGACAGCTTGAGCAGGAACTTGAGCTCCTCCGGGGTGAAATCGAGCTCCTTGAGAAAGTTGCGGTTGCGTAGATTGAATGCCATTTTTATATCTCCTTGTATAGATATTATGGATTCAGTGTCCTTGATAGCTCGCTAGCTCGGTACACTTGCCCGAGCGTGAGCACTGCGAACGACTGGCAGTACGATCCGTCGTCAGCTCCGAACTGATCGCAGTCCGATCATCAGATCAGCACGCCCACGCCAACACCAGCGATGCTGAGGATCACCAACAATAGCAGCAGACGGCCAGACGAACTGCCACCAGATGCCATAGCCCACCCGGGCGATCGCCAGACCGCCCATCACCACCGCCGAGGTGGGGGTGACCAGGTTGACCAGGCCGTTGGCGGTCTGGTAGGCGGTGACGACCAGGTAGCTGGGCACGCCGGCGAACTGCGCCAGCGGCGCCATGATCGGCATGGAGACCGTCGCCAGCCCGGAGCTGGAGGGGATCAGGAACGACAGCGGCAGGTAGAGCAGGTACATGACGATGATGAAGGCCACGCTGCTCAGCCCGGAGACCGCCTGTTCCGCCCAATACAGCACCGTGTCGGTGATCAGGCCGTTGTTCATGATCACGGTGATGCCGCGCGCCACGCCGATGATCAGCGCCACGCCCAGCATGTCCCGGGCGCCGTCGACGAAGGTGTCGACCAGCTCCTTTTCCGACAGCTTGCCGATGATGCCGATCAGGATGCCGAAGAACAGGAAGCAGGCCGTCATCTCCGGGAACCACCACCACCAGGTGGGGATGGCCAAGCCCAGGTCTTCCCAGGGGATCACGCCGTAGACCATCACGACGAAGGCCAGGAAGAAGAGGACCAGGATCACCTTGTGCCGGCTGGTGAACTTGCCGAATTCCGTGCCTTCACTGCCCTGCCGGACATGAACTGCTTCTCGTTTTCGGCTTTCATGTCGTAGATCAGCGACTTGGTCGGGTCTTTCTTCACCTGCTCGGCGTAGCGCATCACGAAGAAGATGCCGATGATCGTGCCGACGATCAGGATGACCAACCGCCCGATCAGCCCTTCGCTGATGGTCGTCCCGGCAAAGCCCGAGGCGATGCCGGTGGCAAAGGGGTTGATGGTGGATCCGAGCACGCCGATCCCGGCGCCCAGCAGGATCAGGGCGCCGGCGCTCAGCCCATCGTAGCCGGCGGCCAGCATCACGGTGATGATCAGGGCATAGAAGGCCAGCGTCTCTTCGGCCATGCCGTAGGTGGTGCCGCCGATGGCAAAGATGGTCATCAGGATGGGGAACATCCATTTCTCTTTGCCCTTGAGCTTGCTCACCACCCAGGCGATCCCGGCGTTGATGGCGCCGGTCTTCATCGTCACGCCCAGGAAGCCGCCGATGATGAGCACGAACATGGCGACGTCGATGGCGCCGAACAGCTCGCCGGAGTTCCAGACGTCCACGTTGCCGGTCTCATCCTCGATGCCGTACATGCCGTTGATCGGCCCCTTGAGGGCGCTGGTCAGCAGCTTCTGCGGGTTGGACGGCACCTATGGTAGGTGCCCGGGATCGGCGCGCCATCCGCGTCATAGTCATACGAGCCGGCCGGGATGATCCAGGTGGCGAGGGCGATCAGGACGAGCAAGATAAACAGAATCGTGAAAGCGCTGGGGAAGGAAAACTTCTTTTTAGATTTCTCGTCGGTCATGGTTTTTTCTCCTTACGGTTTGCTTACTTTACTCAAGATTTAGTTTTAGAAATGAACCGGCCAGGTATTGGTTTACTTGACCCTGCGATTGGAGGGGAAGTAAACCACTACCTGCCCCATTATTATTAAATTATAAATGAACTGTTAATTATCGGGTGTAAACAACTGATTAATGCGCCTCCATAATGCTTCACAAAGCTCATTCAGAGCGAGCAGGAGGGGTCGAGGTCCCTCGGACCGGCGGAACTAGCCAAAATCATGGTTCAATCTGATCATATAGCCTTCCGGCGGAGGAGCAGCTCGCGGATAAAAGCTGCCGCCTGCTCCTGGCGGATGGTCGTCTGTTCGCCGCTCGCCAGTTCCTTTACAGCCACTTCACCGCGCGCCTGCTCTTCGGGTCCGAGCACGACCGCCAGCAGCATGCCCATGCGGTCGGCGTACTTGAACTGGCGGGTGATCTTGACCGCCTCAGGGTAGGCTACCACCGGCAAGCCGGCTTCTCGCAGGCGGGCTGCCAGGGCGAATGAAGCCAGCAGCGAGCCTTCATCGAATACCGTCACCAGGACTTTAGCCGGGGAGAATCCCAGCTCCTTGGGCAGCAAACCGAACCTGTTAAGGATCAGGGTGATGACCACATCGCCCATCGCAAAACCGGTTGCCGGAAGCGGCTCGCCGCCCACTGCGTTGACCAGGTTATCGTAGCGCCCGCCGCCGAACATGGCGCGGAACTCGCCAGCCTGGTCCCAGGCTTCGAAAACGGTGCCGGTATAATAATCCAGCCCGCGGATGATCGATGGGGCGAACCGCACGTATTCCGCTACTCCAAGGACGTCAATCGCCTCGAAGAATCGCTCCAGGTCGGGAAACCCCTTCCACAAGTCTAAGTTCTCCAGCAGCCGGGTGAGTTGGCGTGTTTGCTCCAGGCTCAAGCCGACTTCGGCGGCATAAGCTTCCCACTCGGCATGAGTCATCTTGTCGCGACGGTCTACCAGGCGCAGCACAGCCGGACGCTGGTCAGGAGGGATGCCCATGCCGGCAAGCTGCCCATCCATCAGCTTGCGGTTGTTCACCAGGATTTGTACCTGCCCCGGGGTCAGCCCTACCTGCCGGAAAAAGGAGCAGGCTACCGCTACCAGCTCGGCATCCGTCTCTGGCGAGTCGACACCCAGCAGGTCGATATTCCACTGGAAGAACTCCCGCGTGCGCCCTTTCTGCGGGCGCTCGTAGCGCCAGAATGGGCCGAACGACCACCAGCGGGCGGGAAAGGTGAGCTGGCGCTGGCGCTGGGCAATCATGCGCGCCAGGGTGGGGGTCAGCTCGGGTCGCAGGGTAATCAAATCTCCGCTGCGGTCGGGAAAGACGAAGGCTTGCTCCTTGACCAGCTCTTCGCCGGAGCGGGCTGCGTACAGCTCGAGCGATTCCAGGAAAGGACCTTCATATTCCTGGTAGCCGTAGGACTCAGAGACCGTGCGGATCTGGTTGTAGAGCCAGGTGCGCACTGCCATCTCGGTAGGGTAGAAGTCGCGCGTGCCTTTAAGGGGTTGGATGTTGGGTTTCATGTCGGTTTCGGTGAATAGTCAGGGAGATACATAAAAATTGTACTATAGATTAAGGGAATCTGATTGAAAGCGAAGTTTGTTGGGAGTCAGTGGCTTAGATGATGCGTTCCACAGCATGTATAAAATTATGATTGACAATTTGGATTATTAAGGTATTATTACTCTTGAAGTTGCTGCTTTATCCGGGAGCAGCAGCTTTTTATGGGTGGAACCTCAGTAGAAATTATCTTTCCCGGATATCTTATTTAAACAGGCAATAATCAGGAGCAGGAGGGAATACGTGGAAACAATGAAGGCAGTTCGTATTCATGAATATGGCGGTCGCGACATGCTTCACTACGAAGACGCGCCTTGTCCGGAGGTTGGGAAAGATGAAGTGCTGATCCGGTTAGTCGCCACTTCTGTCAATCCCTTTGATTGGGCTGTCAGGAACGGGTATGTCGCCAGTTATTATAGCTATTCGTTTCCCTTGATTTTGGGATTGGACGTAGCGGGAATAATAGAAGGGATTGGCTCGGAAGTCCAGGGGTTTTCGATTGGTGATGAGGTTTACGCCCGGGCAGACCCTGCTAAGAACGGTGCATACGCTGCTTATATTGCGTTACCCGCCGTGTTAGTGGGCAAGAAGCCTGCCTCCCTGGATCTTACCCAGGCTGCAGCGGTGCCGCATGCGGCTTTCTCGGCCTGGTCGGCGCTGTTCGGTGCGGCTAAGCTCGCCTCCGGGCAAACTGTTCTCATCCACGCCGCGGCAGGCGGAGTGGGTACCTTTGCCGTTCAGCTTGCGAAATGGCGCGGCGCCAGGGTCATCGGTACTGGCTCTGCACAAAATCTGGATTTTCTGCGAACTCTCGGCGCCGATGAAGTCATCGATCACGAAAATTCACGGTTCGAAGATGTAGTCCGTGATGTGGACGTAGTCCTCGATCTGGTAGGGGATATGCCCGACAATACCCAGACGAGGTCCTGGAAGGTAATCAAGCCGGGCGGCATCCTGGCCTCCCTGGTCCAATTCCCCTCCCCAGAGGCAGCCGCCGAGCATCACGTCCGAGGCAGCTTCGTCAGCGCTGACGAGTGTAGCGGGCAGTGGCTGGATGAGTTCGGCGCACTGATCGACGGGGGACAGATTTCTCCGGTGGTTTCTACGGTCCTTCCCCTCGAGGAGGTTCAACTGGCGCATGAAAAGAGCGAAGGTCGCCACGTCCGGGGAAAAATCGTGATGCAAGTCGATGGGGCGCATTAGCTCAATAGTAAAGTTCCCTTACTCCCTTACAGCTATATACTAACGAAGCCAGAACCTGGACATTCCCTACCAGGTTCTGGCTTCGTTTAATCCGATCCGGCCAGTATATTAGGAAGTACACAGTTGGAGGAAAAATCCGTAAATAGGGGTGCAGGGCGGGCGCCCGTCCTGCACCCCTATTTCCGCCAATTCCGCAATGAACTGCGTGAGTCCAATAAATAATGAGATCTATTGCTGTCCATAACAGAGTATTCGGAAACTCCAGGGGTAATCCGGAGTCGCTGGCTATTGCCATGGATTAATATGGCATATATAATATTAATTATCCAATTTACCGTGTCACTGCTGAAAATATTGGAGACGGATCAGTAATATGTAAAGGCGGCTTATTTACGACCCTTCTTTTCTGTGTTTAGCAAGAGGAGGCTGCAAGAATGAAGAACCGACTCCACCCGCTCACGGCGATACTGATTGTCTTTGTCAGCTCCGCGCTGCTCACCGCCTGCGCTTTACGCTCGCTGTTTGGAAATGTGATCATCGTTAATGATATAGGGGAAGAGGTCAATGAGATCATCACGACTGTGTTCTCCGATTCGACCGCCGCGGTCTGCATAGAGGCTGACTATGGTTTTTATGAATGCACCTATATTATCGATGGCGAAATCATTACCTCCACCCTTATACTTGACTCAGTGAATACGGCCTGGCTGGTGTATTGATCGACCCGGTCATCTTGCAGGTACCGGCCGATACTTCCGCAGTTCATGCGACATACGACGAAGGCGGCGGGCCAAAACCCCTTATCGCGCAGCTTACTCCAGATTTTCTGGTAGCACCTGGGATCACGGTCACTGCTGAGGCAAACGAAAAATTCTTGATCCTGGAGCTGCCCAGCTCGGTGACGCGAAACCTCCCAGCGGTTGACCCATCCCTGGCGCCCGAGCTCACCTATTCGCTTACTTTCACGCGCACCCAACCAATCGGAATCCCGATCCCACCGATGCAAATTAAAGCGATGCTGGCTGGTAAAGTAATTATCAACTCGCATGCCTATTATGTTCCGACCCTGCCCTGCCGCACCGATTTCGCGGGGAATCCCACCCATCGAGATCCCACAATCGGCAACATCGGTCGATTTGCAGCCGGCAATTGGCAATCTGATCCGCCAGGCTGCCAGCTCACCTGCCTGCGACCACCAGGCCTATTTCTTTAATAACGTCCCCCCGCCAGCAGAGAGCCTTTTCTTACCGATAATCCAGCACTAAACGGAGCTGAATTTATTTGCGGGCGATCGCCTTCTTCCGGTCGAGCCGCTTTACTTTACGCCGGGTCCGTCCGTTAGTACCCCGCCAGATCTTACCGCGCCGTGAGCGTTGGTCACCTTTGCCCATAGGGTCTCCTCGAGCTAATTGGTTGGTTTTGAATTCAGGCAGATCCCGGGCATTCCCGTATGCTGCCTGGCTCTGACGTCATTGATTGGGAGATTTTAACCGAAATCGTCCCAATTGGGTGCCGCGGGAGGGGAAGAAGGATATCTATTTTTCATATATATGTACAAAATCATTGACAAACTTGTACATATATTGTACAATAACTGCATCGATTTCTACAGCAGTATTACCCAAAAGGATATGGCATGCCTGTTTATCTCTCATTCAAAGAAATCTGGCGCAACCGGGGACGCTTCTTACTTTTCAGCCTGGTGATTGCGCTGATCACGGTTCTGGTCCTGTTCATCGCAGCCCTGGCATCCGGTTTGGCAACCGCCAACCGGCAGTTCCTGCAGAAGCTGGATGCGGACCTGCTCATCTTCCAGGAGAATAGCGACCTCTCCAGCAGCGCCAGCCGGTTGGGGGTTTCCACCTTGAAAAAAGTCCGCCGGGTGGAAGGGGTGCAGGATGTGGGCGCGTTGGGATTTTCGACGGCCTCCCTGACCTTCGCCGATGGAAGCGAGCCGGTCGATGTGGCTCTGGTCGGTGTGCAGCCGGGTAAGCCGGGTGAGCCTGCCTTGCTGGCAGGAAGTCCATTCCGCAGCCCGCGCGGCAAGGAAGCCATTATCGACCAGGAGCTGGCGCGCCGGCAGGGTCTGCAGGTCGGCGACTCGCTTAGCGTGAAGTCCGTACAGGGGACGAAAGAAGAGTATTACAGGCTGCGCATCGCCGGGATTACCGACCAGCGCCAGTACTTCTTTGCGCCCGCGGTAATCGTACCCATCGAGACCTGGGATGACATCCGCCCGCAGGCGAATGAGCCCGACCTGAATAACGAGGTCATCGCAAACATTTATGCTGTAAAGCTGGCGGACACGCAGCAGTTCAAGCCAGCTGCAGAGCGGCTCATGGCGCAGGTCGATGGCATCCAGATTGCCGATAAGCAGCAGGCAATCCTGGCAATCCCCGGCTATACTGCCCAGCAAGGGACGCTCAACACGCAGCGCCTGTTTACCCTGCTGATCGGTGTGCTGGTGGTGGGCGGCTTTTTCCAGATCCAAACCTTGCAGAAAGTACCGCAGATCGGCATGCTCAAAGCGATCGGCAGCTCGAACTGGACGGTCGGCGCAGCCGCCCTGGTGCAGATCGTCGCGGTGACGGTGATCGGAGTAGCCATCGGCGGCGCAGGGACCCTGCTGCTCTCCCTCGGGCTGCCGTCTAATATCCCGATCCTGTTCAGCGGCACGGCTGTGCTCAGCGCGCTGGCGCTCCTGCTGCTCATCGGACCCCTCGGCGGGATGGTATCGATCCGCCAGGCTTTGAAGATCGAGCCGCTGCGAGCGATCGGTCAGAATTCATAGGAGGATCAGGATGGCAGCCGTTTTACGCACCGATGAGCTTACCAAAATCTACGGGAAAGACGGGCAGGCAGTCCTGGCAGTGGACCAGGTCTCCTTCGAAGTGGAGCGCGGGCAGTTCGTTGCCCTGGTAGGACCCAGCGGCTCGGGGAAGACAACCATGCTGGCAATGCTGGCGGCGTTGCTGGCGCCGAGCGCAGGCACGATCCTGATCGACGGACGTGAGCTGGGGAAAATGAAAGAGAAGGAGCGTACAGCATTCCGCCGGGAGAAGATCGGTTTTACCTTCCAGGCTAACAACCTGGTGCCGTATCTGACCGCCCTCGAAAACGTCGAGCTGATGCTGCGCATGAACGGCTGCCTGGACCGCTCCGGAAAGGAACGCGCCCGCGAGCTGTTGGACCGCCTGGGGCTAAGTGAGAAGCTGAACAGCCTGCCGCGCCAGCTTTCCGGAGGGCAGCAGCAGCGCGTGGCGATCGCCCGGGCGCTGGTCCACCAACCGGAGCTGGTCCTGACTGATGAGCCTACCGCCGCATTGGATACGGAGCGCGCCTTTCAGGTCGTTGAGACATTTGCCGGGCTTATCCACGAGCAGCAGCGCGCCGGGATTATGGTCACCCATGACCTGCGGATGACAAAATACGTCGACCGGGTGATTCACATGGTGGATGGAAAAGTCGAAAGCATCCTGGATGACCCTGCACAATTAGAGGTCCTGGCTCGCACCAGCAGTTTCGAAGCCGCTCTCGCTTATCCGGCTGGCGAGCTTGCCAGCCTGTGGGCGCAGCCCGCCCGGGAGAAGGAGCCAGTTTTGGGATAATCTCTGGTGGTAAAATTTCACGCGTTAGCCCATTTCAATACAAAACTGCGCGTTGAACCAGGGGATCCCCATGACTTCGTCCATTCTCATCATCGGCGCCGGGATTGCCGGATTATCGGCTGGCTGTTACGGTCAGATGAACGGTTTCGACACGCAGGTCTTCGAGCTGCACGATTTGCCCGGCGGTCTGTGCACAGCCTGGGTGCGCAAAGGCTATGTTATGGACGGGGCGATCCAGTACTTGTTCGGCTCGGGCGAAGACCAGCCTTACCACCGCATGTGGCAGGAGCTGGGCGCGGTACAGGGACGCCAATTTTATTACCACGATGAAATGATGCGCGTCGTCGCTCCCGGCGGGCGCACGCTGGTTGCCTACTGCGATCCGGACCGGCTGGCAGAGCACCTCAAAGAGCTCTCCCCGCGAGGATGCTGAATTAATTGATGAGTTTTGTGAGGGCATCCGCCTATTCACCCACTTCGATCTCTCGTTGCTGCAAGAGCAGCCACGTTCTATGCTGAGTGCGGAGGAATGGGCTGCGCTGGGATTAAAAATGATGCCATACGCTTCGACCATGGCGCGCTGGGGGCTGGTCTCGACGCACGGGTTGGGTCAGCGCTTCAAAGACCCTTTCCTGAAGCAGGCCATGCCGCTGATCTTCGCCTGGCCAGATGTGCCGGTGATGGTGGGCATGTTCCTGCTCGCCGCCATCCACAACCGCAATGCCGGCTTTCCAGCCGGGGGCTCGCTTGAATTCGCCCGTGCGATTGAGCGGCGCTATCTCGAATTAGGTGGGAAGATCCATTATAAGTCCCAGGTGGAGAAAGTCCTGGTCGAGAGCAAAGACGGTCGCCGGTCTTTCGGGCGAGCGACCGGGCTGCGCCTGTACAACGACGAAGTCTTCAGCGGCGACGCAGTTATCTCCGCTGCGGATGCGCGCGGCACGATCTTCGACATGCTTTCCGGCGAGTACTCCAACCGTTCCTTCAAACGCCTGTATGACGGGCACCTGCCGCTCTACACCCAGCTCCAGGTTTCCCTGGGAGTGAACCGGGACCTGGTTGGTACGCCGCACTGGATCACCTACTTGCTGGAAAAGCCGGTCACGATTTCCGGGGGCGAATATCACGAGATAGGGGTCAAGCACTACAGCTTCGATCCCAGCCTGGCGCCCCCCGGTAAATCGGTAATGGAAATCATGCTGCGCACCAACTATGGCTACTGGCAGCACATTTATGGACACCAGCTGTACGATACCGAGCAGCTCCAGGTGGCGGACATCGTCATCGGTTTGCTGGAGCAATGGTACCCGGGAATTAAAAGCCAGATCGAGGTGGTGGACGTCGCCACTCCGCTCACATACGAGCGTTATACAGGCAACTGGCAGGGAGCCAATACCGGCTGGCTGCTCACCCCAGCCACTTTACCGATGCTCATCAAGGGCATGCGCAAAACCTTGCCTCGCCTGCGCAGCTTTTATCTGGCTGGACAGTGGGTGGAGCCAGGCGGCAGCGTGCCGGCAGCCGCGGCCTCCGGTCGGAATGCAATCCAATCCATCTGCCACGCAGATGGGCGCTCCTTCGTGAGCAGCCTGCCAGGCGAGTAGCTCTACTCCGCCTGGCGGAGCGCTTCCAGCCGGGTAAGGTAATCCGGCAGGAGCCGCTCGTATTTTGCTTCCATGAACGGTGAGGCAATCAGGAAATCAGCTGTCGTGCGGTTGCTCGCAGTTGGGATATTGTAGAGCACTGCCAGGCGCAGCAAGGCTTTCACGTCCGGGTCGTGTGGCTGCTGCTCGAGCGGGTCCCAAAAAAAGATGAGGAAATCGATCTCGCCTTCGGCAATCCGCGCTCCGATCTGCTGGTCGCCGCCGAGCGGTCCGCTGCGCATGCGCTGGACCGGCAAGCCAACCTTCTCCGCCAGGAGCGCACCGGTCGTACCGGTTGCATACAGGATGTGGCGGCTCAACGTTCCCCGGTTGTATTGAACCCACTCGAGCAAGTCCGGTTTGCGGGCATCGTGGGCAATCAGCGCGATATGCTTTTGCGGCTGCATCAGGATCGATTGGATCATTTCCACTCCTTCAGCACAAAACGATCTCATGCTGCGGGTCGCTGAGGAACACCGTCCCTTTCTCTGTCACCAGCACATTCTCCTCGACCCCGATGTAGCCGTAGCCTTCCACTGCAACCCCGGGCTCTACCGTGTAGACATGCCCCGCTTCGAGGGGAAATTCCGGCAAATGACCGTAGCGTTCCCATTGGGGTCCGAGGATGCCCGCACCGTCGTGGACGAGCTGGCCGACCTGGTGCCCGGTCGCGTATTTGTATTCGGGATAGCCCGCGCCGGTGATGATCTTGCGCGCAATGGCGTCCACTTCTCTCCCGCTCACCCCGGGTTTCATCGCAGCCACGGCTGCCTGGATGGCCGAGAGTACGGTATCGAAGGCGCGCTGCACCGGCTCCGGAGGGCGTTTTTCCCCTGGGTTGAGGCAGTACGCCACTCGCTGGAGGTCGGAGACGTAGCCGTCCTTGCGCACGCCGAAATCGATGTGCAGCACCTGGCCGCGCTGGAGCTGGATGTTGGAAGGTCCGACGTGCCCAACTGGCGATTCTGGTCCCGCATTGACGGTTGGGCAATCCTCAGCCTCCCAGGCGGGGGTGACATTGTTCTCTACGAGCTGCTGGTGCATGAACTGGCCGATCTGCTGCTCGCTCATTCCCGGCTGGATGTAGGCAAAGGTTTGGGTAAATATCCCCTGGGTAACGTCGATTGCCTGGCGGATGCGCTTGACCTCGCCGGTCGTCTTACGCCCGCGCAGGGCGCGGATCACTTCCTCGGCAGAGACCAGGCGCTGCTCCCAGGGGGTGCCATCGAAATAATGCAGCAAAAGCTGGTACATTCCGTGACTCATCCCGTCTGCCAGGACGTCATCCACCGAGTAATTGATGGCGATTTTGCGCGGCTGGATGCGCTCCAGGGTGTGCAGCAGGGAGCGGCTGACGGTCTCGTGGAAGGGGATTACCGTGGCATACGCCCCGACACGGCGGGCGGTCTCCGCTTCGAAAAAACCGACGATCGCGTAGCTATCCCCTTTATTGGTCAGGATGAGAGCGCTCTGCCAGGTCAGGTCGTGACCGTAGATCAAAGACAGCACAGGATCGCCGCCGGCTGTAGTTTCTCGGACGAAGGTCAGCCAGCAATCGATATTCTTTTCCATCAGGATCTGGATCGCCTGTTGGACTTTTTCGCGTACCAATTCGGACATGGCTCACCTCTGTGATTTTTAAAGGATTAAAAGGATTCCGGTGGTTAATTTTATTACGGATTGGGATAATTAATCAGCTATTTGGACTCCTCATATGCTTGCCAGCTCTTCCAGCCTGCGTCCCAGGCAGATATCCAATCCCAGGGCAGTAGTGATCAAATCGCTGTCTAGCGGGACCACTTTTTGTTTGCCCACTGCCTCTGAGATGGGCACAGAGACGATGGCGCCATTTTGCAGGGCAACCATATACCCCAGCTTGCCCTGTGCGATGAGATGCACTGCCATGGTGCCGAAGCGCGAAGCCAGCAGGCGATCGAAGGCAGTAGGCGAGCCGCCGCGTCTGCAGGTGCCCGAGCACGGTCACCCGGATTACGGCCTCGGTAAGCGTCTGCAGCTCCGCCCGTAAGGTCTCCCCAATCCCGCCCAGGCGAGGCGCAGCGCCCAGCTCACGGGTATGCCGGTAGAGGGCAGTCTTCCCCTGTGGATACGCGCCTTCGGCAACGACGATGATCGAAAATTTTGCTCCACGCTGGTTGCGCTGCTCCACCTGCTCGACGACGGCAGCCAAATCGAACGGGATTTCCGGGATGAGGATGACGTCTGCCCCGCCGGAGATGCCAGCCTCCAGGGCGATCCAGCCGGTATCCCGCCCCATCACTTCCAGGATGATGACGCGGTGGTGGGATTTTGCCGTAGTATGCAGCCGGTCGAGCGCTTCCATGGCGGTATTCAAGGCGGTGTCGAACCCGAAAGTGATCTCGGTTTTTTCCAGATCGTTATCGATGGTCTTGGGGACGCCCACTACCGGCAATCCTTTCAGCATCAGCTCGTTAGCAATATGCAGCGAGCCGTCCCCGCCGATCACCACCAGGGCATCCATGCCGAGCACCTGGGCGCGGCGCAGGACATCCCCCGAGACATCGTACTCCTTAATCTCGCGCCCGCCATCCGCTCCGATAACCTGGACTTCGTACTTAAAAGGGTTCGCCCGGTTTGTCGTACCCAGGATCGTGCCGCCGCGTGGTAGAATGCCGCGCACCTCACCCAGGCTTAAGGGATGCACTTTTGCCGGCTGGATCAGCCCTTCGAATCCGTCTTCGATGCCCAGCACTTCCCAGCCATATGCATTGATCGCTGTCTTGACGACCGCCCGAATGACCGCATTCAGACCTGGCGCGTCCCCACCGCCGGTCAAAACTCCGATCCGCCTGGTGCTCACTGCCATCGCTTCCCTCCGGGATGAAAAAAAGTGTCTGCTTGGATTGTAACACTCACGTTCCAGGGAAGAGGAAAATTCGGAAAAATGGATGAACTGCGGGCATTCGCCCGCAGTTCATCCATTTTTCCGATAAAAAACCCTCCCCCAAAAAACGGGGGAGGGCAGGGAGGTGATTTCACAAGTTTTTGAAATTAGGAATTCCGCCCAGCTCCAGGAAAATTAAATCTCGGTTGAATCATATTTCTGATATGGTTCTTTACCCCTCAGGAGACGAAATAGTCCAGGCAGGCCTCGTCGAGCAGCTCGCGGGTCAGGCGGGGCTGGCTGCCTTCGTACTCACAGATCGCTACGAGGGTGTGCAGCAGGTCACGCGCGTGGACGAACTGAATCTTGCGCCCGTTATTGCGGTACCAGTTGTTGAGCAGGTATAGGAAGCAGTCGCGGTCGAATTCAAGGTTGAGCTGCTTGCAGACCTGGGTAAATACCTGGAAGAACAGCTTCTCGTCCGGTCCGCCAACATGTACTTTAAGCTGGATGCGGCGCAGGAAGGCATCGTCTACCAGGTCAGCGGGATTCAGATTGGTGGAAAATACCAGCAGCATGCGGAAAGGGACCACGATGGTTTGCCCGGTGTTTAAGCGCAGGAAGTCCCAGTGCGCTTCCAGCGGCACGATCCAGCGGTTGAGCAGTGTGGTCGGGCTGACCTGCTGCCGTCCGAAGTCATCGATCAGGAACATACCGCCGTTTGCCTTCATCTGCAACGGGGCTTCATAAATCTTAGCAACCGGGTCGAAGCGCAGGTCCACCGCTTCCATGGTCAGCTCGCCGCCGACCGTAACCGATGGTCGATGGAACATCCCCCAGCGGCGGTCGTAACGCCCCATCTCTTGATTTTTACCGGCTGCCACTTCAATCTGGTGGTGCACCAGGCGGTCGTGGATTTGAATGATCTGCCCGCCAGCGGTTATCGCATAAGGCATCCACATCGGGTCGGTTCCGGAAATCAACCCGGCAATGATCTGCGCGATAGTTGTCTTGCCATTGCCCGGTGGTCCGTAAAGGAACAGGGACACTCCGTTATTGATTGCCGGACCGATACGCCGGTGGAAATCATCTGGCAGGATCAGTGTATTCAGCGCGGATTGGACCTGGTGGGCAGTCACCGCTCGCCGCTTGCCCGTCTGCAGCTCGATGCCCTGGTTGTAAGCCGGGATTGGGACCGGTACAGGCCCGATGTACTGGCTGCGCTCGAAGGCATCCCGGGCGCGCTGTTTTCCCGCGTCGGTCAGCGCGTAAACATAGGAAAGGCGTCCCAGCTCTGAGCCTGCCTTGGAGACTTCGACCAGGTGTTCTTTTTGCAGCCAGAGCAATTGTTCGTCCACGATCCGCGAAGGGATCTTCATGACCTCGTTAAACCGGGTCAGTGAGACGTTACCTTCATTAAAGAGTATTCGAAATATAAGGTCAAAGACGATGCTTTGGGGGATACCTAGATCTTCGAGCGTATTGGGTTCGGCGAGTAGTTGTTTCAGGCTTCCGGTATCGGTCATTTGCAGCTCGTTCAGTTTTGAGTTTGTCCTGCCATTTTAACATCCATAGTTTAGCCCCAACCCAAAAAATCAGATAGCTGTCTCTGCAAAAGTGATAGGTTGTAAAAAAAATGCAATAAGAAAAGGAACTTTGTGATTGGCCGAAAGTATTTTTATAAAAATTGGCACCCAGACGGCCAATCACTGAGGCAAACCGCCATTTTTTGCTCCTATGCACTTAAAATACTTATGGCGGTTTGCTTAATGGTAGCGGAGCAGCGGCAGCCACATGCGCGGCGGCAAGTTCTGGCGGGGGCGCACCTGACCTGAGTCTGGGGCTTAACATCAGGCTGGAGACGTTCACCGCTTCGAAATCCGAGCCCTTCACGGAGCCCAGCTCGCCCACCAGCATGTCATCATCCCAATTGCTGTCCGGCACGCCGTTGATGTACCAGTCGGAGCCGTTGTCCGCCAGGATGATGCCGTACTGTTTCATGGCAAGCAGGATCACCTGGATAGGCGCCGGATACCCGGAGATATCGAAAGTAGCCTTAAGCCGGAAGCGCTGTCCCATCGGCGGGATTGTCTGGGAGGTAAGGTCTGAAGCGTAATGCCGAGCCGGCCAGATGTAGGTATCCCGGGTGTCGTCGGCGGTGAAGCGCAGTGCATGCTGGATATGCCCGCTGTCCACTTCAGCCTTACGCACCAGCCCGGGGAGAATTGGCAGCCCAGCGGCATCCGCGGAAGTCCAGCCAGCGGGGCGGAGAACGTGAGAGTTCAGGTCAAAGATTGCGCCCGAGCCGGCATGCCAGGTGCCGTCCCCGTTCGGGGACGCTGCGAAGAGCTCGTAAAGCTTGCAGTGACCCTGGTCGAGGATCAGGATGTGCCGGTCGCCGTCTCCGTTGGGCCCGCCCTCGATCAGCGGGTTTGCCGGTATGGGATACAGCCCATGGTCGCTCTCTCCATTGTATTGGAAATCGACTGCCACTCCAGGCTGGCTGCCCGGGACGATGTTATACGGGATGCCGTTCGGCGCGCCGTCCCAGACCGTGCCAAAATCGGGATGCAGGCCGGTGTTGCGCCCGATGGAATTGATGTAATCGGTGGAATGTGGGTCCAAGGGCAAACCATCCACGCGGGTGTTCCAGATGTTATCTCCGGGAAATACCTGACAGCCGCCCAAAATGGGAGCAGCAACTGGCAAGGCGTTGCGAGCTGGCGATGCGCTGGGAACCAGCAGGATCGCCAGCAGACTTAGGATTAGACCGAGTTCGGCTCATGCTCACAGGAACCCTCCTTTCTCTATAACCTGATGCAAACAGGATGCAAGGCGTGGGGGGCACCCCGCCTGAAATTAGTATAAATCTAAGATGAAAGATAGATTGAGGACCTCACAAAATCATCAGGATTAAATGATTATTTTAGGAGTTACGCAGAGGAAGGAAAAATGGTCTGAAAATAGGGGGTAGGGCGGGCATTGCCCGCCTTTCCCCTTATTTTCGGCAATCCCTCTTCGAAGCGCAGCTATTTCGCTGCGGGAGGAGTTTTCCGGATCGAGTACGGCAGTGGTAGGGCGGCTTCCCGCTCCGAGGCAGGCAGCGGGGCGAGCGGGGTAAGCTCCAAGGGGAGGATGCCCGCCCAGACGGGCAGGTCGACATCCGCCGGGTCGTCGCTGGGTGGACCGCTGCGCACCTTCGCCGAGGCCGAGGTGATAGCCAATGCCGCCACCGAGGTGGCGCCAAGCTCCTTGCGGTTGGGCTGGCGAGCCTCTTCCCAGCGCCCCTGGGCAATGTGCTCGGTGATCGCCCGCAGCGCCGCCAGCTTCTCCGCTTTGTCTTCCAGCAGGACTCCGCTGCCGAACACAACCGCAGCGCGGTAGTTCATCGAATGATGGAAGACAGATTTTGCCAGCACCAGCCCATCCAGCAGGGTAAACGCGGCGCATACCGGGTCTCCGGAAGCGATCTTGCGCAGCAGCCGGCTGGTCTTCGCGCCGTGGAAAACGATGCGGTCCTCCATCCGGGCGTGGATGACTGGTATGACGAAGGGCTGCCCATTCTCAACGAAGGCGACGTGACAGATCAGTGTCCCGTCGATGATCGAGTAGATGGTCTCCGGGTTGTAGCTCGCCCGGTCAGGCAGACGCCGTACCTTATTCAAAGTGGTGTTCGCAAATTCGCTCATAGGTTGTTGCTCTTATCCAAGAGGTAGGATCGAGATTGGTAAATTTTACCTTACTTCTTTTGGATGCTGGGAAAAGTCCAAAATGATATAATTTGGGTTGATATTCTCCAGAATATGCTGTATCATAGGCGGGTAGCTGTCAGGCAGGATCGAGATTTCCGTGGGGGAAATCTCCTGCCCTAGTTCATTCACAGGTTTGGGAAAAATGACCGAGACAATGAAATTGATGGCTGTGCTGGCTCATCCGGATGATGAATTGATGGGGATGGGCACTACGTTTGCCCGTTATGCCGCAGAAGGCGTGGAGACCTACCTGGTCTGCGCCACGCGCGGCGAGCGCGGCTGGACCGGTCCCGAAGACGAAGACCCGGGCATGCAGGAAATGGCCCGCATCCGTACTGCGGAGCTGCTTGCCTCTGCGCAGGTTTTGGATATTTGCCAGGTTTTCTTCCTGGATTATATCGACGGCGACGTGGACCAGGTAAGGCCGGGGGATGCCATTGCCCGGATCGTCCACCTGGTGCGCCTGGTGCGCCCGCAGGTGGTGTGCACTTTCAACCTGGATGGCGCCTATGGGCATCCGGACCACATCGCTGTCTCTCAATTCACTGCGGCGGCTTTGATATGCGCAGCCGACCCATCCTATCCGAGCCCGCAGTCCCCGCACCGGATCAGCAAGTTCTACTACATGGTTGGCGATGCCAATTTATTCGCCGCCTATACGCGCACGCTGGGGGACTTAAGCATGGAGGTGGACGGAGTCAAACGCACCGGATTCCCGTGGCCGGATTGGGCGATGATGGCACGCATCGACGGCGACCGCTATTGGGAGACCGCCTGGAAAGCAGTGCAGTGCCACGCTTCCCAACTGGCAGAAATGGGAGACCTTTCTAAGATACCGACACCGGAGCTGAAAGCCATGCTGGGATGTGATCATTACCTGCGCGCTTTCAGCCTTGTAAACGGCGGGCGCCGGCAGGAGGATGACCTCTTCGCCGGTTTGCGTTAATTTCAAGATTCTTTCAGGAGCATCTTATGAACCCCTCTGCTGTCTCGCATCACATCCAGAACCTGATGCAGCAAATCGACCCGGTGTATAAATTTGTCACCGATTCTGCCCATGCCCGGCGAATCGGCGATCCGACCCTCCTGGATTTCGTTTATGGGAATCCGCATGAGATGCCATTGGCGGAATACACCCAGGCATTGGTGCGCTGGGTCGAGCCTAAGAATAAGGATTGGTTCGCTTATACCAATAACGATCCGGCAGCGCAGAAGATCGTGGCGAGAACGCTGCAGCGCACGCACGGGCTGCCATTTCGGGCAGAGGACATTTCTATGACCAGCGGCTCTTTTGGCGCCCTGGCGGCGGCAATGGGAGCGCTGATCGACCCCTGGGACGAGGTGATTTTCATCAGCCCGCCCTGGTTTTTTTACGAGAGCATGATCACCAAGCACTATGGGGTGCCCATTCGGGTTAAATGCGACCCGCACACCTATGACCTGGATTTAAAGGCGATCGAAGCGGCTATCAGCCCGCGCACCCGGGCGATCATCGTCAACTCCCCCAACAACCCGACCGGGCGGATCTATCCTGAGGCGTCCCTCAAAGCGCTGGCGGATTTACTGGCTCAAGCCAGCCAAAACAACGGTCGCCCGATCTACATCCTCTCGGACGAGTCGTACAACCGGATCCTGTTCGACGGGCGGAAGTTTTACAGCCCGGCGGCGTACTACCCCTACACCTTGCTGATCTACACCTACGGGAAAACGCTCCTGGCGCCGGGTCAGCGCATCGGGTACATCGCTCTGCCGCCCAGCATGCCCGACCGCGAGCTGGTCAACGGGTCGATTTTCGTCTCGCAGCTGACCGGCGGGTGGCTCTTCCCGAACGCCTTGCTCCAGCACGCGCTGCCGGACCTCGAAGAGCTCTCGATCGACATCCCTCACCTGCAAGCCCGCCGCGACCGGGTCGTCGGCTCCCTGCGCGAGATGGGCTACGAGCTGACGAACCCGGAAGGCACGTTTTACATCCTGGTGCGCTCGCCGCTGGAAGACGATATGGCGTTTATCAACTTGCTGGCGGAGGAAAATATCTATTGTCTGCCGGGTGTGGTGTTCGAGATGCCGGGTTATTTCCGCATCTCGCTGACCGCCAATGACCAGATGGTAGAGAAAGCCCTGCCGGGGTTCGAGAAAGCTCTACAGGCTGCCCGGGTGAGAACCTGATGCGCTAATTTCAGGCGTAGGGTGCAGTCGATCTTTGACTGCACCAATCTTTTCCGGCTTCAACCGTTGTCAGGCTGGGCAGGCGGATGCAAGTAACGACGGTGAAGAAGTAGTTACAGCCCTCAATAAAAGACCGACGGTAATCAGGCATATAAGGGATTATATAGGAGAATGATAAATGGTGCGGTCAATGTCGACCGCACCCAATGAATTGTTGTTTTATATGGCTTCCTCATTTGCATTTATGATATGTTTGCGCCCTTCCCTATTGACGCTTTTCACTTTTTCTTCTAAACTCTAGGTTGGAGAATGTATCAGGCAAGCATTATAATTTAAACCAAAGGATTTGCAGCTTTGTGGACTCTGACCCTGCGTACGCCAGAAGGCCGCCCCCGACTTTTCCAGGTTAAATCTCCGCGCATCAGCGTGGGTCGCCGGGAAGACTGCGATATCGTCCTTTCCGATACTTCTGCCTCGCGCTCCCACGCAGAGATCACCTATGACCCGCGCGGTGAGATATTGAAGATCCGCGACCTGGGCAGCACCAACGGCACCTATGTCAACCGGGAAAGGCTCTCCGAGCCGCACCTGCTGAAGCACAATGACGTGATCCGCATCGGCGCGGACCTGATCCATATCACCTACCAGGTGAGCACCGACCCGCTCGGCATGCGCCATTTCGGCACCCAGCCGCTCACCCGTGACGTGCTGCTTGAATTGATCGACCAGCACGCCGTCTTGCTCTACGAGGTTGCTCGCCGGCTGAATACCGTCCTGGATATCGAGACTGCGCTGAGAGAGGTTTCCCAGCTCATGCAGGTGTCGATGGCTGCCGATAAATGCGAGGTCATCCTGGCTGAAGATTTCGACAAGCTGGCTGAGCGCGGCTTTCCGACCACGATCGCCCAGATGGCTATCGACCAAAAATCGGCCATCATCATCCCCGACGTAGAATTGCAGCAGGAGAAGTTCGGCAAAAGCGTATTCTTGCTGCGCGTGCGCTCCGCCCTGTGCGTCCCGGTGACCAGCGGCGATCTGGTGATTGCCCTGCTCTACATGTACAAGACGGACAGCAAGGAGCGTCCCTTCGACCAGCGGGATTTGCAGCTGGCGGTGGCGATCAGCCACCAGGCAGCCCTCACCATCCAGCGGATGAAGCTGCTCGAGCGCGTCCAGGAAGAGACGAGCATGCGCAGGCTGCTCGAGCGGTTCGTCAACCCGACCGAGACGGAATATATCCTGAGCGAATATGCTTCGACGGGTCAGCTGCCGGAACTTGCCGAGCACACCCTGACGATCTTATTTGCCGATATCGTCGATTTCGACCGGCATGGCAGAGCGCCTGGGTCCAAAGCGCTTCGGCGGGCTGCTGCGGCGCTACTACGAGGAAATGACCCAGGTGGTGTTCAGCTACGGCGGTCTGGTGGATAAATACCTGGGAGACGGCTTGATGGCGGTCTTCGGGATGACCGGCAAGATCCTGGATCCCGAGGGGCGGGCGGTGCAAGCCGGGCTGAAGATGCTCGACCAGATCGATATGATCAACCACTCCGGGACAGACCAGCTCACGATTGGCATTGGGATCAATACCGGGGTCGTCATGGCGGGCTACGTCGGCACCGACGAGAGGGTCGAGCTGACGGTGCTGGGCGACGTGGTCAATGTCGCCTCGGGACTGCAGACCGTCGCCCGCCCGAACCGCCTGGTGGTGGGTCCGGCGACCATGGCTGCGATCATCGGGCGCTACACCACCCGCCGGGTGGGTGCGATCAACGTGAAAGGGCGCATGCGTGAGCTGCAGGCTTACGAAGTGCTGCGTACCGAAGTCACCTCCTCACCGGCGATAACCCTTTAGATTTTTTCGAATTCAGGAAACAGCAGAGCGACCGGCAGGCAATAACGCCGGTCGCTTTTATATTCAATTGATACGGGATATACAACTGGTCTTATTACCTTGTCATTTCGAGGAGCGGCGCTGGACACCAACGCTGTTCATTCGCGTCAAGCGACGAGAAATCCCTGAATAGCCTATATTTAGATGGTCGCAGCAGGGATTCCTCGCCCCTGCGGGGCTCGGAATGACGCTCCTGCTGCCGGAGTGATTGATCTTATCCCCGACTGGATAAGTTTGTTTCCTTACCGTACACCAATTCCGTGAGGGCTTGCGCCAGCTGCTCAGCCTGGCGGCGGCGAGAAAAACGCTCCACCGTCACCTGCCGCCCGTGTTCGCCCATTGCCTGGGCCTCCTGGGGATGGTCGCGCAGCCAGTTAATTGCCGCCGCTAATCCCTGCGGGTCTTCGGGCGGACAGTACAGGCCCCCCTCCACCTCTTCTAGCAAGCGGCGCGCTTCTCCAGCCACGCTCAACACGACCGGGCGCGCGGATGCCCAGGCGTCGAACAGCTTGGAGGGCAGCACACCTTCGAAAAGCTCGACTTTGCGCAGCGGGACTAAAGCCGCATCCGCCGCCGAGAGGTAGGCTGGCATCTGCTCGTTCGGCACTTCGGGCAAAAAGCGCAAATTCTGTAGTCCATATCCCTGTGCCAGCTCGCGCAAAGCCGCTTTGCGCGGGCCTTCGCCGACCAACAGGAAGGAGATATCTGGATCGCCTTGCAGCGCGTGAGCGGCGTCCAGGACGGTCTCCAACCCCTGGGCTACTCCGTGGATGCCGGCGTAGAGTGCAACGAACTGCTCTCCCAATCCTAACTCGTCCCTGATCCGGCGTCGCCCTGCAGGATCGAACTGGAACGCTTCCACATTGGCACCGTTCGGCACCAGCCACAGCTTTTCGGCGGGGATACCGCGCCCAATCAGCCGCTGGCGGGTGCCTTCAGTGACCGCAACGATGGCCTTTGCCCTCCGGTAGCAAGCCTCCTCCAGGCGGGTTGCCCAGTTGAAAGCCCTGCCCCTGCTCATTTCTCCCAGGGCGGCTGCCGATTCGGGCCACAGGTCACGCACTTCGAACACGAGCGGGATCCTGCGCAGGTAGCTCAGCCACAGCGCGGCGCCTCCCACGAACAGCGGGGGAGAGCTGGCGTAGACCAGGTCATAAGGGCCGTGTGCCAGCAACGACCCGGCAAGCCCGGCCCCAACCATGTAGCTCAAATAAAACGCCATTCGCTGGCGAAAATCCTTGACCGGGCTGGTTTTCACCCACACCCGGATCACCTCAATCCCTTCCACCTCGCCGCTCGTAAAGCCTGCCGCGGTATTCCGGCGGGATTACCCCCGCGGGAGTGGTTGGGGATTTCTGCCAGCATCGTGACCGTGTGTCCCAGGCGGACGAAATTGCGCGCCTGCTCGAATGCCCGGCTCTGGGTCGCGCCGGCCTCGGGCGGGAAATACTGCGAAGAGGTACAGAATGCGCATCAGGTCAGGTTTGCATAGAGCGAGAATAATTCCTGGGAGGCACGCTCCCAGTTATAGCGGCTCTCGGCTGCCGCCCGCCCGGCTGTCCCCAAGCGAGCGCGCAGTGCCGGGTTCGCGAGCTGCAGCAGCGCGTCGCGCACTGTGCCCGGGTCGACGTGCGCCAGGAGCAACCCGCAGCCGGTCTCACGCACGATGCGCCCCAGGTCTCCGACGTCGTTGGCGATTAGCGGGCGTCCCGCTAGCATGGCGTTTGCCAGCGAATTCGGCCGTTGAATAGATCGCGCCCGGGTAATCCGGCTTGAGGCAGTAGTAGAGTACATCGGCTGAGTAGGTGTACAGGGGCACCTGCTCCGGCGGTGCCCAACCCAGGTAGCGTATATTGCTGCTGCCCTGGAGCGCCTGCTCCACCGCGGGGCGCTGGTGACCGTTGCCCCACAGGCGCACCTGCCAGCCCGGTAGCTCGCCGGAGGCCTCGATGAACGGCAGCAGCAGCCGGTTGCGCGAAAAGCCGCCGATATAGGCAGCCAGCTTTTCATCCCCCTGCAGGCCAAGCTGGCCGCGCCAGTCGGCGGCGGCTGCTGGAGTAAGGGCAGAGTAATCCGCCAGCCTGGGGTAGTTGCCGATCACCCTCACGGGGGCAGGAGTGCGCAGCCGCATTTTCTCAGCCAGGACCGTGCTGGCGGTGATGACTGCGTCAACATTGCCCAGGAGGCGGCTCTCGTAGCTACGTAGCAAGGGGATGAGTGGGCTGGGCAGGTAGAGCGTCATGAGCGAAGGGTAATCCTCGTGGGCATCGTAGACCAGGCGGCAGCCCAGCCGCCGCTTGAGGCGCATGCCCGCCGCTAAAGCTATCCAGGTCGTGGCAGTGCACGATACCCGGCTGCAGCATTTCCCCATGCCGTACCGCCTGGCTCCAGAAGCGCGGCAGGTAGAAGAACTGCCTCCACCCCAGCCCGTAGGACGAGCGCACGCCGTGCAGCCGCTGGATTTCGATGCCGCCCTTCGTCTCCCGTCGGGCAGCTCGCCCTGCCGGTCCCAGCACACCA
>CAVPMW010000015.1:0-290035 GCA_963706515.1 uncultured Chloroflexia bacterium | reverse complement strand
TGAACCTGTCCGAAAGGACGAGGGGGTTCCGATTTTATGGTGTGTGCGGCTTCGCCGCACACACCATAAAATCGGTTCTCCCATCCATTTTTGGATAGATACTAACTTAAAGGATTTACTGTGGATTTTGATTCGTTCGGTTTTACACGCCAGATCAACGCTGGAATCTCAGCTGCTGGCTACGACACTCCAACCCCGGTTCAACAAAAGGCCATCCCATTCATTTTAGAAGGGCGAGATTTGTTATGCCTGTCCCAAACCGGCACCGGGAAGACGGCTGCTTTTGTCCTGCCCATCCTGCAGCACCTGCTGAAAGGGCCGCGCGGTAAGCTGCGCGCCCTCATTCTTTCTCCCACCCGCGAGCTGGCTGAGCAGACCCACACCGCCATTGGCACTCTCGGTCGCCAGACCGGATTGCGCAGCCTGACCATTTACGGTGGCGTCAGCGCGCAGCCGCAAATTAAGGGCTTGCGCGCCGGCGCCGAGATTGCCGTTGCCTGCCCGGGTCGCTTGTTGGACCTGATGGGGCAGGGGGCAGCCAACTTGAATTCGATTGAAATCCTGGTGCTCGATGAAGCCGACCGGATGTTCGATATGGGATTCTTGCCCGATATCCGGCGCATTCTTGGCGCAGTGCCAGCCACCACGCCAGACTCTGCTTTTCTCGGCTACCATGCCGGACGAAATCCGCTCGCTGGCAAAGGATATCTTGCATCACCCGGTCACGGTCGAGCTGGGCGCTTCGCGCCCGGTCGAAACCGTCGGTCATGCCGTGTATCCGGTGGAGCAAACCCGGAAAGCCGAGGTGCTGCTGGCGATCCTGCGCCAGTCCGGCAACGGGCAGGTGCTGGTCTTTACCCGCACGAAACACCGCGCCAAGAAACTCGCCGACCAGCTGGTCAAAGCCGGACTGCCGGCGACGTCGCTGCAGGGCAACCTGTCCCAGACCCGGCGCCAGGAGGCGATGGATAACTTCCGCAGCGGGCGGGTCAAGGTGCTGGTCGCCACGGATATCGCCGCACGGGGGATCGATGTATCCCAAATCTCGCACGTGATCAACTTCGACATGCCCGATACTGCGATTGCCTACACCCACCGCATTGGGCGCACCGGTCGCATGACCAGGCTGGGCACCGCCCTGACGCTCGCCACCCAGGAGGACCTGCCGATGGTCCGCACGATCGAGCGGCTTTTGGGGCACTCCCTGGAGCGGCGCAGACCGGCAGGGGCTGATTCGGGGTAGTTTTTCCCGGCTTCAGCTTTTTAAGCCTAGATCACGTTCTCCTAAATAATTTTTTCCTGAAAATATAAGGTATTGGGGAGAGGGGGTAACTCCTCTCCTCAGAGCATTTAACGTTCAGCAATGAATTCGCCGGCGGCAACGCCTGGTGAACGACAGTCAAGGGGTGGTGTTTTACCGCAAGTTCGCACTCTTTTCGCTGATGAATCTTGCACTGAATTCCAAGCAAACAAGAAAAGCTCCCGGTATGAGCCTTACGAATAGATCAACAGTGGGAGTATTGATCTACCCAGAGCCGAATGGCTGTAGGGATTATGAAACCGCTGATGTCTCCACAATGTTGTTAGGTGAGTAGCATATGCGGAAAAAATCACTATACAATGTGATTGGCCGGTAAATATTATTCAAAATAAGATGCTCAGACGGCCAATCACTGCAGAAACAGATTTGTTACACCAATCCTGTTTCTGCAGCAAACCGCTATTTCATCCTCCTGTGCAATCGAAAGCCTTTCGGCGGTTTGCTTTGGGATGGATCGCAATCTTGGATAAATAAGGGGCTGGCATGGTATCCTGTCCAAAATGCAAGACTGAAAATGCTGCGGAAGATCGCCGCTGCCGGCAGTGCAATGCAGACCTGCTCCCCGGGGAGGGGATTGGCACGCGCCTGGGGTACCTGGTAGTCTTCGTTGGGCTGGCGGCGCTGGGGGGATTTATCCTGTATCGCATGTACGTCACCGGCACCTGGCCTGTGGAGAGCGAGTGCATGCTGCTTTCTCCGATCTTTTGGGGGTTAGTGGTGCTGGCCTTCCCGTTTATGGGACTGTACTATGCCTTCCGGCCCACTCCTCTGTACGCACGATTCCTGGAGCGCGCCAAACGACACGTGAGCCTGGACGCACAGCAGGCAAACACCGATTTCAACCAGGCGCTGCTGCTGGCTCCCGAGAAGGGGCGGGCAGGGATCTTAAAAGCGCGCGCAGATTTCTACGAAAAGCATGGCGACCTGGACCACGCCGCGATGGACCGCTTGAATGCCACCCTCGCTGCCGGCGCATACCAGGGGACGGAGGCCTCGGCAGCTTTGCTGGGAATCGAACTCGGACAAGGCAACCGAGGGGGTCCGCTCTGCCGAACAAGAGCGGCTCTTGAAGGAGAGCAAGGTAGTCGCAATCGGCTACTGCTCACGATGCCATGCAGCAGTCCAGCTCAACGAGAAGATGCACTGCCTGGTACACAAGCGCTCCCATGGAAAGGACGTCCGTTTTGCGATGCCACAAGACGTGGCATCGATCTCGGCTGCGATCCAACAGCAGCAGCAGGACCTGATCCGAAAAACCAGGGTGCGGCGTGGGGCAGGCTGCGCGGTGATCCTGGTGACTCGGTGGATTGTTCCTGGTATGGGCGAGGTGGGGGGCAGCGATCGCCCCCGGGACGCGCCCGTCTCCTGTTTCACGGGCATCGCCCGCCCCAACGGAGATGGTTGTGTTTATCGAGGAAGGTGAACCTTCCGCCCAGAATAACGGCTCTCCAGCTGGAGAGCCAACCTCCGAGCAGACGGTCGAGCAGACAGCCGAGCAGACGGCCGAGCCGCAGGATGCCTGGGTGCAGGATTTTGCCGAGCCGATCCTGGAGAAAATCAAAAATTCCCCGCCGACCTTCGCCGATGATTTTTCGGTGATGAGCGGGCGATTCATCCGCTGGTCCGACATTACCAGAGGCGTTACCTTCCCTGGCGACGTCATGCACTTGAAAGGGGAAGGCTGGACCGGCGCAGGGGGTAAGCTGGTTGCGGCTGACTTCGTGCTCGAGGTTGAGCTAAAGCCCAGCGTGATCACCAGCGACAGCGGCTTCAACGTGACTTTCCGGGATGATGAAAACGGGCATTATGCCTTCGGCTGCAACCTCTACGATGACTACTGTGAGATGGTCGAATACCTGGGAGAGCAGGATAAAAGCACCCAGCTAATCGGCGCGTTCAGCGGCACGGATCCAAATGAGTGGAGAACGATCCTGGTAATAGCCCAGGGAGAGCAATTCGGGTTTTACATTAATGGAAAGCCGTTTGGATACTTCCAGAGGGATTCGCTGAAGAGCGATTGGGTCGGAATCGGCCTGTGGTCATCTCCCGGGAGTGCTGAAATCGACGTCGACAACGTCAAGTTCTGGAATTTAGAGTCCAGCGCGGAATAATCCTGGGGGATTCTCAGCGATCTGCTCCGCAAATTGCCAACAGGTAGCAGAGTCATCAGACCGGACCGGCCGCGAGGTCCGGTCTTTCGATATTACCCAATATGTAATCCGGCGGAAGAGGCTCGACATTGCGATCGGTAACGAGAATGGCATCCCCGCCGCATTTGAGATAGACCGATACCTCCCCTGCGCCGATGCGACCTTCCCAGTAACCGCCAAGGTCCTTCACTCGAATGCGAGCGCTGGTCAGGTCCCGCACGTAGAAGCGGAGATCGCCGCCCGCCGTGAATTCGAGGTTATTCGCCGATAAGAGCTTCGCATACAATGTTCATGCTCCGGCCTGCCGAGGCATGTCCCACGCTAAAGACATCCTGCAGATTTAATTTGGACCCGGAGTAGGCGTCCACCTGGCCGCGGATCCCTTGCACGTCAATATCCATGCCGGCGTAAACTTTTAGATTGGATGCGAGAGGGACAAAAACCTCGCCGCTGCCTCTAATCTGGACAGCGATCACTTCATTCGAGGTAGTTTGCCTCTCCCCGCCGGGCAGCTTCAAGTGGACGTCAAAGAGCACATAGTCGCCGATAGCTGCCCGAGCGCGGCCGATCTCGGTCCTGCTGCGCCGTTCTACCTGGGGGTCGCCGCGGCTGGCAGAGCGGGCTAAGACCTGATCGCTTTCATAACCTTTAACGCTGACACTGCCGCCGGCTTTGATGATGACGTCTGGAGCAATCCCAGCCAAAATGGAACGTTGTGCCATAATAATATTTCCTTTTCGAAACAACAGTCGATCTTATCCATTTCGACCGTTTAGAGTTGAAAGCATTTTAGACCCTCTCAAGCCGCTGCGCTTCACCCACGAGGGGTGATTGCGCGGGTGATATCCTCTCCCAGTTCTTTGCCTGGAAGAGGGCGAGCTTATGGTGATCACAACAATTTCAGCTCTTGGGCCACTTCACGCGCCTCGTCGCGCGAGCTGATGCCCAGCTTGCGATAAATGTTTTTTACGTGAGTTTTAACCGTATTGGTGGATATGACCAGCTCCTGAGCGATAGCGGTGTTGGAGCGCCCTGCTGCGAGCAGGCGAAGCACACGCAGCTCTTGCGGACTGAGCGGCTCGACCAAAGGCGAGGCGGCTTGAGGCGCGATCGATTCCGGGTTGAACGAATGCAAGAGGGTTGTGGCATACAGGCTCGAAGCCCGGTTGGGAAGCAGCGGGAGAACCGCCTGGAGCGTCGCGGAAAGCCGCACCCCCTCGTCCAAAAATAAACGGCGGAACCCGCCAGCCTTTCCGATAGCGAGGGCAGCCAGCATGGATTTAGCAGCCTGAGGCAGGTCTGCCTCGGCGAAGCACGCCAGAGCCGTGAGGCACAGCCCGCTGACCTGGCTGCGAATGCGCCCGTCGTGAGCCGCCCCCTCCGCCCGACCTGCGAGCAGCTCCTGCGCCTGGCTGGCTTTGCCTTCAGCAATCCGCAAGCGCGCCAGGGTAAAGACCTCCCGCTCTTGCTGCAAGTCCAGGACAGATCTCTTAACCTCTGAAACAAGCGCCTGCCAGCCCAGCAAAGCGTCCATATCACCTGCGAGAAGGGACAGGCGGGCCTGCGCTTCTTGAATTTCCCGCAAAAAGACAGGATTATGGAGAGAGGTCACCAGCTCCTTCAGCAGCGTGCGGGCACGCTGAAAATCACCACGGGCAGCAAATATCCCGGCCTGGCGAAGAGAGGCCTGCACGCGCAGCTGCTCGTTGCCGCGCTGCCCGGCTAATTCCAATGCCTGGGCGGTATATTTTTCGGCTTGAGCAAGATCGTTACGCTCATATGCAATGTCAGCCAGGCTCGCGAATGCAATCCCCCGGTCGTCCAGCATCGATTCCTCGCCAACCGCCTCCAGGAGGATCTGCTGGTTCAGCCGTTCAGCCTGGTCAAGCTCGCCTTGCCAGTAAAAAACTTCGCTCAATAATTGGGTGGCAGCCAGCACACCGTAGGCATTTTGAGCTGCACCCAATAACGCCCGCGCTTCAAGAACGATGTCCTGCGCATCCAGGATGCGACCGGTGGTTAGAGCTTCATAACCCAGGATGAGCAAGGTGTTGCCCCGCCAAAACACGTCATGATTGGGAAGCTCGTCCAAGGACTGGTGGGCGCAGCGAAAGGCTTGTGGGAAATCTCCCTGCCACCAGGAGACAAGTCCGCGCAATGAAAGCAGCCTGCCAAGCCGGGGATGGTCCTGCTGCTCCTGCCAGGTTTTCTCCGCGGCAGTTAAAAGCGGCCCCAAGCGGGCAGCTGTCTCCGGTGCAAAGCGATCGGGGGAGCTGAACAAAATCACCTGGGCGGAGGTGAAGCAAACCTCAGGGTGGAGGTAGATCTCTCGTTCGGGGATCCTTTCCAGCCAGCGACCGAGCGTGTGGAGCTCAGCCAGATCGTGGATTTCGATGTACTTTTCGACCAGCGCCATTGCGCGCGTGAATGCTTCAGCTGAGAGGGCGGATTCGATCGCTTCGGCATACAGCCCGTGAGCTTCGTACCAGTCACTTGCCTTTTCAAAGATCGATTTTACGTCCTCAGCGCTCAATTGCTGGCGGGCGAGGTACTGGATGGATTCTGCGAACAACGGGTTATAGCGGTACCAGGTCGTCCCTGAGCCGTGCTCAAGCTGCACGATGAACAGGTTGCTGCGCTCGAGCCTTGCGAGCATCGCCGCGCCCTCAGCATCCCCTGTGACTGCCGCGCATAATGACCCGGTGAGCCGCTCCAGGAAGCACGTCTTAAGCAAGAAATTTTGGACGGCCTTTTCCTGATCCTCGAAGACCTCCTGGATCAGATAGTCGGAAACGAAGCGCTGACTCCCTGAAAAGGAGCGAATGACATCTTCGATTTCCGCGGCGCTCCTGTTCTGGAGCGAAAGCGCAGCAAGGCGCAGCCCTGCGGCCCAACCCTCCGTCCGTTCCTGCAGCTGCGCCACAGTATCCGCTGGAAGCGGGGTGTGGAGTGCATCCCGCAGGAAGGCGTCCGTCTCCGCGGCAGTAAAGCGCAGGCTTGCGGCATCGAGCTCGACCAGCTCAGCGCGGGCGCGCAAGACACCCAGCGGAAGCGGCGGCTCGCGGCGTGAGATCAAGACCACATGCAGCTGAGCAGGCAAATGCTGGAGCAGATAGGAGAGCGCAGCATGGATTTCAGCCGAGGTGATCGTGTGATAATCTTCCAGCACCAGCACGCAGGTGCCTTGCAGCTCCGCCAGATCATTGATCAGCGCGGTCAGTACGGACTGAAAGAAAAGCGGCTGGGGCGCAGCCAGCGCGGAAAGCGCCGGTTTGCCGAGACCGGCATCCACTGAGCGCAAGGCAGATACGAGATAAGTCCAGAAGCGGACCGGATCGTTATCGTACTCGTCCAGGGTAAGCCAGGCGGCAGGGATTTTGCGATCCGCAATCCACTGGCGGACGAGCGTGGTCTTGCCATAGCCGGTCGGGGCAGTGACCAAAATCACCCGCCTCGTCAAACCCGCATCCAGCCGGGCAAGCAAATCCTGGCGGGCGATAAGCCCCGCAGGCAGACGCGGCGCCATCAGCTTTGCGTGAAGCAATTTTTCCCTGCGCAGGGAGGCGGATTGGGGATCCTTCATGGACATTGATTATAGTCGATGTAAAAATTACTCCAGGAGGTGGTGCTTTGTCCAGGCTCAGGGTTGAATTTGAAGCCTTAGCTCTAAAGCCTGGACGAAGCTTTAAGTTCAGTCACATGAATATTGTTGGATGCTCAAGTATTTATCAAGCCTGATTGCCGAGGCGCCATCGTTCAGATGATTTGTGACTGTACTTCGATAATTCCCATTTTTAATGGTGGGGGTTGTGTTATCCTTTTAAACCATGGAACCGATTATCCTGCATGCCGATCACCTGATCCCAATGACCGCTGACAATGCGGTCATCCCAGACGGCGCCGTATTGATCGGCGCCGACAGCCGCATCCAGGCCGTCGGTGAGGCGCCCATGGTGATCGCGGCCAACCCGGGCGTCCGCGTGAAGCGGCTGGCAGACCGGCTGCTGATGCCGGGGCTGATCAACACCCACGCGCACTCCGGCTTGCTGCGCGGCACCGCGGAAGGCCTGCCGGTGTGGGAATGGCTGCAGCAGTACATCGATCCGATGCATCGCGTGATCAATGCCCGGGAAGCGGAGATCGCCTCCTTTCTCTGTTACGCGGAAGCCCTGCTCTCCGGGACGACGACCATCGTGGATATGTGGAGGTTCATGCACGGCAGCGCACGAGCGGCGGCCGAGCTCGGCATACGCGCCGTGCTCGTACCCTACGTGGCAGAGCATCCGGACCACGATTATTTCGAAACACTCGATACGAATGAAGCATTGATCCAGGAGTGGCACGGGGGCGCAAACGGCAGGATCCAGGTGTGGGTGGGTCTGGAGCACATGTTCTACGCCTCTCCCCCGGCCTGGAAGCGAGCCATCGAGATGAGCCAGCGCTACCAGGTCGGCTTCCATACGCACAGCAATGAAAGCCGCTTCGACGTGGAGGAGACCCAGCGGCGGTACGGCATGCGACCCATCGAAGCGCTCGAGGCCTTCGGCTTGCTGGATGCGCCGCGTGTCCTGCTGGCACACTGCGTCTGGCTCTCGGATCACGAAATTGAGCTGCTGGCACAGCACCAGGTGGGCGTGGCGCACAACCCGGTCAGCAATATGAAGCTTGCCAGCGGCGCGGCGCCGGTCGAAGCGCTGCTCGCCAGCGGGGTCGCGGTGGGGCTGGGGACGGATGGAGAAAAGGAAAACAACAACCTGGACATGTTCGAAGAGATGAAAACCGCGTCGCTGCTGGCGAAGCTGTCGAAGCTCGACGCGGCAGCGCTCGATGCCTGGTCGGTCTGCCGCATGGCGACCATTGGAGGGGCGCGCGCCCTGGGATTGGAGGCTGAGATGGGCTCGATCGAAGTCGGCAAGCAGGCCGACTTGATCGCAGTGCGCACCGACACACCGCGCATGACCCCCTTGCTGACCGGCCCGGACGGCAACCTGCATCACAACCTGGTGCACGCGGTGCAAGGCGGCGATGTGGACATGACGATGGTCGCCGGACAAATCGTCGTCGACGGAGGCCAGCTGCTCACCGCAGACCTGCAGGAGCTGATCGCCGCCGAGAATGCGGCTGTGCCGGACCTGTTTCGCAGGCGAGCCGAGTGGCTGGCGGCGCACAAGCCGGTGAACGAGCTGCGACCGGATAAGGATACACCAGCGTAGTCCAAACCCGGATGACGGACCTCACAGCTTCGTGAGGCAGGCGGGCTGCGTCCAGACTGTATAATGGTATACCGATGACCCGCTGGATGATTTCCCTCCTGGTCCTTATCATGATCAGCCAGGCGAGCGCCTTTTACCGCTCGCCTGATCTATTAGCTGCACGCCAGCAACCCACGGCGATGGAGTTTTATGCTGCGCCGCACGGCTCACCGGAGCGGTGATGGGAGCTACGACGATCCATGGGACCTGGCGACCGCCCTTGCTCAGCCCCCGTCCCTGCAGCCCGGCGACACGCTCTGGCTGCGCGGCGGGCGCTACGCCGGACCCTTCACCAGCGACCTGACCGGCAGCGCGGCGGCGCCCATCCTGGTGCGGGCGATGCCCGGCGCACGCGCTGTGCTGGACGGCGGCGCAGCCTACGCCAGCACCCTGCAGATCAATGGGGCGTATACCTGGTTCTGGGACCTGGAGGTGATGCGTTCCGATCCCGACCGAGTGACTGCGGTCAGCGGCTCGAGCCCGAGCGACCTGAGCCGCGGGCATTCGAATGGGGTCAACGTTTTCGGGGATCACATCCGCCTGATCAACCTGATCGTCCACGATGACGGGCAAGGCTTTGGCTTCTGGACTCCGGCGGAAGACTCCGAAATCTACGGCAGCCTGGTCTACAACAACGGCTGGCTGGGCCCGGATCGCGGGCACGGTCACGCCATCTACACCCAGAACCTGAACGGGACGAAGCGGATTTACGATAACATCCTCTTCAACCAATTCTCGTACGGCATCCATGCCTACACCGAAGGCGGCTCGATCCAGGGCTTTGACATCGCCGGGAACATCTGGTTCAACAACGGGATCATCGCCGGCGGCGAGAACACGCTCAAAGACAACTGCCTGGTGGGCGGATTGCAGCCGGCGGCGAGGGTGACGCTGCGCGAGAACGCCGGGTGGGCGCACAGCGCTACCGAGCGCAGCGTGCGCCTGGGCTACGACGATCCCGGCAACGTGGACGTGACCTTGCTGGATAACTATTTCGTCGGGGCAACCGTATTCGCTCAGCCCTGGCAATCAATTACAATGAATGGAAACACCTTTTACAGTGAGGTGTCGGGAGAAATCAATACTGGCGATTACACGGACAACACGTACCAGGCGACACGTCCCGGCGGGGTGAAGGTTATCCTGCGGCCTAACCTCTACGAGCCGGGGCGCGCCAACATTGCCATTTACAATTGGGACCTGGCGGCAAGCGTGGCGGTAGACGTCAGCTCGGTATTAAGCCCCGGAACGGAATTCGAGCTGCGCAATGCCCAGGATTTCTGGTCTGCCCCGGTGCTGGCAGGGACTTATACCGGCAGCCCTCTGGTTATCCCCATGCAGGCATGGCCCGCTGCGGCTCCGCTCGGCTTCCCGGTCAGCCCGACGCCAACCGGTCCGGAGTTCAACGTATTCGTCCTGCTGCCGTACCGGCAGCCCGCCCTCGACCAACACGTATACCTGCCCGTATTGATGCAGCACTAAGTACAGTCGAATTAATCTGGCTAGTGTGCAAACAGAATCCGATTTAGTGGCGTGTGCGGCGAAGCCGCACACGCCACTAAATCGGTTCTCCCATCCATTTTCGGAGAGATACTTAGTGTAAAATGGGTAGGCATGAGATCATGGGTCAAGTGGAAGAACTGATCCGGTAGATCCTCATTATCGCAGCGCGAGCAGGCAATTAATATGGAGCAGAGACAATGATTCAAATACGGGATGTGTTTCAGGTCAAATTCGGAAGCATCGATCAAGCGGTGGAGCTATTCACCAATCCTCCAGCACCCGTGCCTTCCATCACCATACCAGGGAATTATTTTGAGGTGCTCACCGATATCTCCGGCAGCATGTATACCCTGGTCATCGAATACGAAGTCCAAGACCTGGGAAAATTCGAAATCGAGCGCGACCAGCAATTTGCCGAGCCTGGATTCGAAGCATGGTTTAAACAGTTCCAGCTATTTGTCGAAGGGGGACGGCGGGAGTATTACAACGTGGAGGGGGCGTACAAACCCTGGTCGAAGCCCGGGAGTGGTAGTTGTGCGCGAGGCTTACCGCGCCTATAAATGGCAGATCCGGAATGCGGTCTCCTTGCTGCAGCGCTACGGCGGGCTGCTCACATTCTGCGGGGTAGGGCAAAATCCGCGCATCCTCACCGATGCGAGCGGGCCCATGTTCCATGCGATCATCGAGGTCGAGACGGAAAGCATGTCAGCCTGGGAGAGCCAGCGCCGCTTGCTGTACCGCGAGGTTGAATTCCAGGTGTGGTTCCACCAGATGCTCACGACCGTTGAATCCGGCGCGCATGAATTCTACCGGGTCGAGTACTCCGGCGGATAGGGGGAATAAAAGTACCAGCAGCCTATTGACATTCTGCGTAATTTGATCAACAATATAGATATATATCCCTGACCTTCATTAAACAGATAAGAAATAGCCACCGAGTTTTGTTGCCGATGCCATCTTGTAAGGGGGACTAGAAGCGCATCCGGTATCCCAATTCACTCTGCAGCAAAGTGCAGAGAATAGGACGCACCGTAAGGAGGCAAGCATGCGAACTCAATTTACGTCCACCATCTGGCGTATTACTATTTATCTGCTCTTGTTCACCCTGGTCATTGCGCCTGCTGGCAGGCTCCGTGAGAGCTGCGCCTGACAGCCAGGAGGCTGACCCCAATGTAGTGGCTGCCCCGGGAGACCATCTGGTAACCAATATCGACCTCACGCCAGATACTCCGAATATCCTCAGGTTCAGCGAGAGCGTCAATATAACTTTCGACTACAGCACGACCGAACCCAGCGGGGTGCGAATCTTCGCCCGGCCGTTTACCAACGGCGCCCTCACCCCCAACTATGCCGCGGCTGGATCTCCGATTTACCCAACCTCTGCTACCGGGACAGGCACCAGTGATTTTACGATTCTTAGCGGGACAGTGGTGGTCGACCAGATCCGCTTCCAGATGTGGGATGCCGCCCAAACCACGCTGCTTTTCGAGACCTTCATCCCGGTATATTATCTCTTTGGCGATCCGACAAATCTCGTCACCGACATCGCCCTCACACCGGATACCCCGAACGTGCTCAAGTTCGACCAGAACGTTAATCTGACCTTCAATTACAGCACCCGCCAGGTGGGGGGTGTGCGCATCTGGGCGAGACCCTTCACGAACGGAGCTTTGACCCCCAATTACGCCGCGCACGGCTCCCCGATCTATCCCATCGGCGGGGGGAGCGGATCAGGATTTTTTACCATCTACAGCGGGCAGGTCGTGGTCGATCAGATCCGCATCCAGATGTGGGATGTCGACCAGACCGTGCTGCTCTTCGAAGCTTTCCTGCCGGTTTACTACCGCTTCCGCAGCCCGACGAATATCGTCACTGACATCGCAATCCTGCCCGATACACCCAATGTCTTCAAGTACAACCAGAATGTCAACCTCACCTTTAATTACACTACCGACGAGCCAGGGGGCGTGCGCATCTGGGCGCGGCCGTTCAGCGGGGCGAATCTGTCCCCAGCTTATGCCGCCCACGGCTCCCCGGTCTATCCGGTCGGCTCGGGCAGCGGGACAGGCTATTTCACCCTGACCGCAGGACCGCTCGTGGTCGATAAAGTCCGCATCCAGATGTGGGACGCCAACCAGACCACGCTGCTCTTCGAGGCTTTCTTGCCAGTGTACCTGTTCTGGGCCGGGGCGGGACCTCCGCCTGGGCCGGATATGCACGTGGATGCGATCGAAGTCACCCAGGCCATCCAGGACCTGAACAACAGCGTCGACCTGGTGGCGGATAAACAGACCTACGTGCGCGTGCACGTCAGCTCGCCGGTCAACGTGACGGATGTGTTCGCCACGCTTTCGGGAAAGCAGGGATTTGTTAACCTGCTCCCAGTCCTGAACCCCGGCAACCCCGGCAGCGACATCACCGTGCGCACCGCACCCGATCGCGGGCAGATCAACGACAGCTTCTGGTTCGAGCTGCCCTCCAGCTGGACAGCAGCTGGCTCGCTGACCCTGACGGCCAGGCTGGACCCGAACAATGCCAAGAACGACCTCGTCCTGGGCAACAATACTCGCACGCTTACGGTGAACTTCCAGGAAACCCCGCCTCTCCGGCTGCGCCTGGTCGATGTGCAGTACACCGACCGGCGGGAACACCTACCTGGCTGCGCAACAGCCACCTGATGCGCTCGAGTCCTGGCTGCGGCGGGCCTACCCGATCTCCAGCCTGCAGGTGACCCGCCAGACGTTCATCTACCCGACCAACGGTCTGCCGAATGTGGATACCCTGCACGGCTGGCTGGCGCTCGCCAAGCTGCTCAATTTGATCTTCTCCGGAGAAGACGGGCGCGTCGTCTACTACGGGGTGGTCGATGACGGCGGCGGATTCATGCGCGGCAAATCGCTGGGCATCCCCAGCACCATCGCCGCCGGGCCTTCCGGCAGCGATAACTGGGGGTGGGACTTCGATGGGTCGTACAACGACTGGTACGGCGGGCACGAGATCGGCCACACACGCGGCCGCTTCCACGCCGAGTTCTGCGGGGCAGGCGGCGGAGCCCCCTATCCGTACACGGAGGGCGCATCAGCCCAGACCTGACCGGAAACGGCGCGATCTACGGCTTCGACATCCTGACCCATGCCATCTACCCGCCGAGCTGGAAAGACGTGATGACCTACTGCGCGAATGAATGGATGTCGGATTTCACCTACGAAGGCATCCGCAGCTACCTGGTTGGAATTGGCCTGCTTGCGCCCGGAGCCAGCGACGGTCACTGCCACCGATTTCCTGGCGGTGCAAGGCATGGCTGACCTGGAGAGCAATACCGCCAGCTGGATAACGTATACCTGATCAGCCAGGACAATACTCTGCCCCTGCCAGATCCCGGGGACTGGACGATCGCCCTGGTCGGGGCAGCAAACAACGACCTGGCTACCTATCCTTTCGCTCCCGACGAGCTGACCGACGCCGAAGAAGAGCCCGGACAGCCGGCTGTGATCGCCGAAGTCGTCCCCTGGACAGCCTGGGACGGTCACGGTGGAGATCCGCCACGAGGGGCAGGTCATGGATTCACGCAGCGCCAGCGCCAATGCGCCGACTGTCGACCTGACCGCGCCTGCGGCTGGCAGCAGCCTGCCGGCTGGTCCATTCCAGGTGACCTGGACAGGCTCCGACCCGGACGGCGACCCGCTGACCTACAGCCTGCTCTACAGCAACGATGGCGGGGTGAGCTGGCAAACGCTGGCGACCAACCTGACCGGCTCAGGGGTGGAGCTGAACACCGACCAGCTTCCAGGCGGCACCGGCTCGCTGCGGGTGATCGTATCCGACGGCTTTTTGACCGGGCAGGATACCAACGGGAATCTCAGCGTACCGCTGCACGCGCCGTCCGCCCAGATCCTGTCACCCAGCCCGAACCAGGCGTTCTACCCCACCCAGCAGGTCCAGCTGCAGGGGTCTGCTTACGACCTGGAAGATGGGACCCTCGGGGATGCGGCTTTCGACTGGTCTTCGAGCATCGACGGCGACCTGGGGACTGGAGCGAGCCTGAACACCGCCGAGCTGACCACCGGTCACCACGTGATCACCCTGGTGGCAACCGACAGCGATGGGATGAGCACCCTGGTGCAGGTTCCGATCGATGTGGTGCAGGAGGATACTCCTGAAGCGCTTAACCTCGATGTGGCTCCCTTCGGCCTTGGCCTGGTCACGCCTTTCCGCGGCGATCCATTCCAAACCAGCCTGACCTTGAACAGCTCGGGCGACACGGAATTGAACTGGACTGCCAGCGAGGACGTCCCCTGGCTGAGCCTGGATACCACTACCGGGCAGACACCGGCGAACCTCACCTTGACGATCGATCCCAGCCAGCTGACGGTCGGGACTTTCTACGGCAAGATAACGCTCACCTCGGCAACGGCGGGGAACAGTCCGATCGAAGTCAATATCACCTTGCAGGTGACCGGCAGGGCGATTTACCTGCCTTTGCTACCGCGTTGAGGATGGTAGGTACCATAAAGGGAGAGGACTGACCGTAATACCGGATTGATGTCTCAAGCGAACTGACGGTTCTGATGAAAACAGAGAGGCCGGGATTGATTGAATACCCGGCCTCTCTGGTTGTTTACCCATTCCATCCAGTAATAATATTCGCCTTATGCACCGGTCTAGGAGCCGGGCGTACAAATTATTTTCCCGTCGGGGTGGATCTCCGCCCAGTCTCCGCTGCGCAGGCGGGCGAAATCCGAGGCGGTGAGCGCCAGCAGCGGGATGGAGGCGGCGTACATCTCGTCGGCGACCACGGACGCCAGGGCGAAGAAGGTGTCCACCCCGGTGGTGAGGATGGCAGCCGGCGCGGTGCCGAGGCGCACGGCTTCGAGCAGGACGGCGGTGGTGGTGGAAGAGCCGCGCGAGAACGGCAGCGCCAGGATTTTACCGGCGGCAATCTGCCCGCTGAGCGGGTGGCGGCGGTCGATGATCTCACCGGTGGGGTAATCGTAGCCGCCCCAGAAGGAGAGCGGCTCGGCAGCTGCCAGCAGGGGTCCGCGCAGCGCCTGCCGCGGGGCGATGACCGGCTGGGCCTGCAAGATTACATCCACAGGATTACATCCACCGGACTACATCCACAGGGTTACACCCACAGGGTTACACCCATAGACTTTCATCCCGCTCGATGCGCCCGGCAATCGCCGAGCGCACGCAGTCGGACAGGCTGCCGTAAGCCACGCGGGTATTGAGCATGCCGGGGGCGTAATAGGCATACTTGCCGGAATTGGTCATCAGGCGCTGGATCGCGGCGGGGAGCATGGGTGTTGCCAGGATGCAGGTATCCACGGTGACTTTGCCGCCAAAGTCGAGCAGGGCTTGCAGGCTGCCTTCGCGGCGAGCCAGCTCAGCCACGGCGCGGCTGGTCGTCACCAGGAACTGCACGTCCGGGTGGCGCTGCCGGCCGCGCAGCAGGGGGGCGAGCTGGCGGAATTCAGCCAGCGAGAAATGCGGGGAGCCCAGGACGACCATATCCAGGGGACCCTCCGCCAGGCTGCTCAGCTCGCGGCGCGCCTGGCGCAGCATCTCCAGATCGATGACGACGCTCTCCTGCGGAGCTTGCCCGCCAAGCGCAGCCTGGAGGGTGGGCGCTTCGGGAGTGATGCCAACCAGGTGGAAGAGCGCCACTGCGCCGGAAGAAGCCGCAGCCGCGCCTAAAGCCTTGAGCTGGTCTTCCGTGGGCTGCACCTCCAGGCCGAGCACCAGCGGGCTGCGCTCGCCGGCGATCTTCCCCAGGAGATATCCCAGGACTGGATAGAAGCTGTCGTCGCTTTGCAATGCGGCTGGCACACCCTGCAGGGTCAGCACCAGCTGAGCGAAGCGGTTCTCGTCCAGGTGCAGCCCGGCGGCGGGGGCGCGCCCGGTGATGGCGCAGCAGATATCCAGCAGGTCGGGGTAGCGCTCGCTGCGCGCCCCGATCACCGAGTTGGCAAAGACGATGGCGTTGGACTCGCCCCAGGCGATCTGCTCGCCGAACTTCGGGCGGTACTCCGTCTGGTAGGGGGCGCAGGTCCAGGTGGGTATGGCGCCCATGGAACGGTAGGCGACCATCTGGCGCTGAGCGCCCTGCGCCCAATCCGCCGGCACGGGCCATTCCTGCCAGCCGGCTTCGTCCAGCCCGGAGACGTTGAGCGTGGTGGGCACGCGCACCCGCGCGCCCAAGCCCGCCAGGCGCTCGGCGTATTCCAGCCCGGCCTGACCGATGTAGATGGTCGAGTCGATGTGCGCACCGCTGATATCGAGCAGGCGCTGCGCCCCATAGAAGGGCGCCATGCGCGCCAGGATGCGCATCGCCATCTGCCCCGCTGGACCGCCTTCCCCGTCCAGCAGAGACTGGTCGTACTCGCTCAGCTCGAGGTGCATGATGGGCTAATTGTAACCCAGGGCTGTCGAGGATTAAGCGGGCGCTCTGTTCAAGGGTCTAACAACGGCAAATAAACGCGCAGCTTGCGGTTTTATGATTCTGAAGTTCCGTTGTGTCTCTCTGCTCAGCTTAACCCTCCAAATAGCGGAATCTTCGCTCCGTTGATCGCCCCGGCCTCGTCGGAGAGCAGGAACAGGACCGCGGCGGAGAGCTCCTCGGGGGTGGTCCAGGAGGACTTTCTCGGGTGAGGGGGCGGAGAGCTTCTCGCGCTTGACGTCGATGGTTTTGGCTTGCAGCAGGTTGGCGGTGACGCCGCTGCCTTTGAGCTCCTGGGAGAGGGTCAGCAGCAGGGCTTCCTGACCGGCTTTGCCGATGGCATACGGACCGCCCTTGGGGTTGGGGCGCGTCGCGAAGGGCGAGCTGACCATGATCACCCGCCCCCAGCCGTTGCGCACCAGGTAGGGGACGAAAGCCTGCGCGGCGTAGAAAGAAGTCCACACGTGCTGGTTGAGCATGAGCTCGAGCTCTGCGGGCTGAGCTTCGAGCAGGGTCTTGCCGCCAGTCCAGCCGCCGACGATGTGTAAGAGGATGTCGATGTGACCGAACCGGGCGGCGACGGACGCCGCGGCTGCCTTCGTCGCTGCCGGGTCGAGCAGGTCCACGGCTAGCGTCAAAACGCGCTCTTCGCGCTCAGGCTGCGCCAGACGCCTGGTCAAGGCATCCAGCCGCGCGGCGTGCCTGCCCAGCAGAGCCAGGTTCACGCCCTGGGCGAGCAGGTCGCGCGCCAGGACCGAGCCCAGCTCGCCAGCTGCCCCGCCGATGACGGCGGTACGATTCTCAAGAGACATGCTGATCTCCTTTGCTGCTCCCCCCTGACTTCCTACCGGTACCAACTCTCGACGACGCTCACGGCTTCTTCGTCCATGCCCTCGACCACCGGCGGGTCAGCCTGCTCTGCCAGGTGTTCCTTGCCCTGCAGGTCGATCAGGTGCCCCGATTTGAGCGCCTTGGTCTCGAGATAGAAGCGGTTGTATTCGTTGGCTGGGATGACCAGCGGGATGCGCCCATTCACCTTGACCCCGTTTTTGACCAGGTTCTCGATCTTGCGGGGGTTGTTGGTGATGAGCTGGATGGATTTGACGTGCAGGGAGGCGAGCATGTGCGCGGCGACGCTGTAGTCGCGCTCGTCGTCGCGGAAGCCGAGCGCCAGGTTGGCTTCCACCGTGTCGTAGCCGTGCTCCTGCAGCCCGTAGGCGCGGATCTTGTTGATCAGCCCGATGCCGCGGCCCTCCTGGCGCATGTAGAGCAATACGCCTTTGTCCAGCTTGCCGATCATGAGCAGGGAGGACTGCAGCTGGTCGCGGCAGTCGCAGCGCAGCGAGCCGAGCGCATCGCCGGTGAGGCACTCGGAATGGACGCGCACGGACACATCCTCGGCGCCGCACACATCGCCATGCACGAGCGCGACGTGCTCCTTACAGTCTTTATTGTTGTAGAAGGCGACGATGTGGAACTGTCCGAAACGCGAGGGCAGCTCGGCGATGGCCGCGATCTTGACGCATACCTGGTCCGGACCGACGCCGGCGCAATCGTGGAGGCGGCTCTCGTCGAGCAGCTCCTTGATTTGCATATGGGTTAATTCCATGGGTTATTCCTTTCGTTCGAGCGAGTAATGAACGAGGAGGCCCCCTGCCTCATCGAATTTTTCAAAAGAAACCAGACGCAGGCTGGGCGCCTGCTCCGGCAAGAAACCGGCTCCGTCTGCCAGGGTGGGAGCGGAGGCGCCGCCAAAGATCTGCGGGGCGATGTAGAGGCTGAGCTCATCCACCAGACCCAGGCGGAAGAGCTCGGCGATGAGCGTCCCGCCGCCCTCGACCAGCAGCTGGCGGACGCCGAGATCGTACAGGGAGGCGAGGACGGCGGACAGATCCACCTGCGCCTCGCCCTGGAGGAATACCTCCACCCCGGCCTCTTGCAGGCAGGCGACCTGCTCCGGGGGAGTTTGGGAGGTGGTGTAAACCAGCCTGCGGGCGGGTCCGGCGTTGACGAAACGGCTCTCCAGTTTCAGCGCGGCGATAGTGACGACCCCGACCTTGATCGGGTTCTCGGGCAGGCCGCGACTGCGGCGCTCCTGGCGCAGCTCCGGCGACCTTACGGTCAGCCGTGGATCATCGCCGAGCAGCGTGCGCCCACCGACCAGGACGGCATCGGCTTCCGCCCGCAGGCGGTCGACGCGGGCGATATCCTGCTCGGAGGAGATCAACGCACCCTGGCGGGCAAAGCTGTCGATCTTGCCGTCAGCCGTCATGGCGACGTTGACGAGCAGGTGAGGGCGCGCTTGCGGCATGCTCAGCTGACCCGGTCGATGATCAACGAGGTCATGGTCAGCGAGCCAGCCAGGGGTTTGTGGTTGAAATACGCCACCATCACTCCGGAGGCGGCGAAGCTTTGCGCCGGTTAGCAAATACCAGCAGCCCGATGCCAACCAGGAGGGCAATGCCACCATAGATCGACCATTGGGTTTGACCGCTCATATAACTGCCAGGCAGGATGTTGATGCCCTGCAAGAACCAGACGCCGCCCATCAAAATGAGCAGAACGCCGATAATGCTCAAAATAATCCTCATGGTAAAGCTCCTTTCCAGGTAAGCCTATCTCGGCGGCTCAATACCGCGCAGATAGGTATCGAAAAATGACAGCGTGCGCAGCCAGGCATCAGCAGAGGCTTCCGCCTGGTAGGCTCGCCCTTGATCGTTAAAGAATGCATGCCGGGCACCCGGGTAGATCTTGATGTCGTGTGGGATGCCATAGTGTTCCAGCAGCGGCTCTAACTGCCGCGCTGCGCCGGCGGTGAAATCCTGCTCGGGGTAGCTGCCAACGAGCGGGCAGGCGCGGGCAACCGCCTCCAGAGGGCGCGGGTTTTGCCCGTAGAAAACCGAGGCAGCTCGCAGACCATCCGCAACACAGGCGAGCTGCAAGGCGAATGTGCCGCCCATACAGAAACCGATCGCTCCCAGGCGGGCGCTGTCCACTTCGGGACGAGCGCCCAGGAAATCCAGGGCAGCCTGCAGATCGCTCACGATCCCATTCTCCAGGGGACGGAGCAGCATGCCGTGGAACAGGCGCAGCATGCAGCTCACCCGCCCCGCGGTGGAGAATAGATCCACTGCCAGAGCAAAGTAGCCCTCACGAGCAAAGCGCCCGGCGATCGCGCGGATGTTGTCATTGAGCCCGAAAATTTCGTGGATTACCACCAGCCCAGGAAATGGCCCGGGCCCGGCTGGACAGGCGGTGTAAGCCTGAAGCGCAGGTCCTCCGGATTGCGACCGGTCCACGCTCACCAGCGAAGTGAGAATATCTGAGATAGAATCGCTCACCTGCTCGCCTCATCTTTCATTTGCTGGCAGTCCATTTCTCTGCTGTGATGCACGCCGGAGGACGTACCCTGGACGCTTAATTTTCCTGCCGGCATTAAAGATTAGCGGCGTCCGAGTGAATTACTATACCACCTTCCCGCAACAGCCTGCGTTCTTGATCTCGAATCTCTGCGGCCACTTTCCGGCGATCCGCGAGGCGCGGAAATTGAGCGGTGAACTCGGGAGAACCGAACAGGCGGCTGTCCTGCAGGGCGTCAAAAGAATGACTGGGTAAGAAATCCAATGCACCTTGCTTACCCAGGTCGGCGGAGTAATGCTCGAAAGCCTCCCCTGCCAGGTCGCCGATATCGATCCCGACCGGATGGGCGCCCAATTCCAGCAGTATGCGGCAAAACCAGGGCTCGAATTGAGCGGTATAGCCAGCATTTTTTGGGCTGCGGATATTGCGTTTGCCAAATGGGGAGCGGATGTGGATCACAGAAGGGGCCTTGCTTGTACTCGAGCCGCAAGCGATATCTAAGACCCTTTTTCCCTCGAGGCAGGATAATTCTCGGTAAACGCCGAGCAGCCGTGCGATAAGCTGTTTGATGATCTCTTCCAACCCAGGCTCGCCAGCGATTTTGGCGGATAAATGATAGCGCTCGTCGAGCGCCTCCACCAGCTGAGCAATGCGGGTTTTATCCACTTCATTTTGCGCCAGGCGGCTCAGTTCTGCAATTAATTGCCGGGTCTCTGCTGACATATGAATTCACAGACTGTTGATCAGTACATTAGAATGCGGGATTTATTTCCCGGGGTCACCGGACTGCGTCTAGAAAAACTTCCCCGTGTTTGCTGTCACGGGCAGGGGGTCGGGGCGCTCCGCAGGCGCTGGAAACTTCCACCTGCTGCCCTGTGCGCGCTGCGTCGAGGATGGCGTGCATGAGGTCCAGCACGTGATAACCCAGCTGACCGCTGGCGCGATGAGGGCGACCGACCTGGATAGCCTGCGCCATATCGGCTACCCCCAGGCTGCGGGTGTTCTCCGCATAGCCGGGCAGCAGCGGAATTTCTTCCCAGGCCTCCGTCCGGGCACGCCATAAGCGCACCGGTCCGCCGAAGGTGTTGGGGTCGGGGGCGGATAACGTCCCCTCGCTGCCATAAATCTCGATGGGGGCAGGCTGCTCTTCCATACGTCAAAGCTGGTAAGGAGCGTGCCCAGCGCGCCGCTGGCAAACTCCAGCAAACCGGCGATATGGGTCGGCGTGCGGACGGGGATCTTGGAGCCGCGGTTGGGTCCGCTGCCCACCGTGCGCTCTGGGAAAGAGACTCGCGCGGCGCCTGCCACGCGCACCACCGGTCCCAGGAGGGCTACCAGGGCAGTCAGGTAATAGGGACCGAGATCGAACAGGGGTCCGCCGCCCGGCTGGTAAAAGAAGGCAGGGTTGGGGTGCCAGGCCTCCGGTCCGTGGTTGAGGAAAAAGGCAGCGGCGCTCACCGGTTCTCCGATAGCTCCTTCGTCGATCAGCTTGCGGCAGGTCTGCAGACCGGCGCCCAAGAAGTATCCGGCGCGCAGCCCACCCGCAGCCCTTTGTCCTGCGCTGCCAGGAGCAAGCGCTGTGCTTCGTCGCGGCTGACAGCCAAGGGTTTTTCGTTGTAAACGGATTTGCCTGCCTGCAGAGCGGCTAAAGCAATCTCCGCGTGCGCGTCGGGGCGGGTGAGATTGACTACTATCTGGATTTCGGGGTCGGCCAGCAGCTCGTCCGGGGTGCAAGCCGCGGCAGCCCATATTTGGCTGCCTGTGCCCTGGCGCGCTCGAGGCTGTGGTCCGCACAGGCAACTACTTCGAGCTGGTCAAATGATCGAGCCACCCTGAAGTAGGTGTCGCTGATATTCCCGCAGCCGATGAAACCGATTCTCGTTCTATCTGCAGTCATGATTAGCTCCGCTAGCTGATATGGGTCTCACGAACTAAGCAAACCGCTGAAAATAATTTTAATTGACTGGCACTCTAACTCGCGGTTTGCTCCTGTGATTGGCCGTCTTTGTGCTGAATTAAAGTTACTTTCGGCCAATCACTTAGACTTGCGACAGGTACAACTATACTACCAGCCCGCGGAAAAGCGAAGTTATTATGGGTCTGTAGGGGGAATCCCAGGCGCTCACGCAGTCAGCAGGATGACCCTGCCGCGCCCGTGTCCGGTCTGGGCAAGCCCCTGCGCCTGAGGCGCTTCAGCCAGCGTGAAGATCTGCCGGACAGCCGGGGTGAGTTTCGCGCCTCGAGCAGCTCGGAGATCTGCTGCAGCTTCTCGTGGGAACCGCGTCCCGCGCTGGCAGCCCGCACCCCGTGGGCTGCTCCAGCGTCGGGAGCCAGCCTGTCCCGCAACGGTGACCAGGATCCCATTCGGGCGGAGCACCTGCCACGAGCGCTCGATTAATTCTCCTCCGACCGTATCAATGACGACGTCTACGTCGCGCACGACTGTTTCGAAGGGCGCGGCGTTATAGTCAATTACCTGCTCGGCTCCGAGAGAGCGAACGAAATCGAGATTGCCCGCGGAGGCGGTGCCGATGACGTGTGCACCTCTCCATACCGCGAGCTGCACCGCATACAGTCCAACACCGCCCGCCGCGCCTTGCACCAGGACGCGCTGTCCAGCTGCTACGTTCGCCACTTCGATGACCGCCTGCCAGGCGACCAGCGCGCCCAGGGAGACGGTTGCCGCCTGTTCAAAGGTCAGATGGGCGGGTTTCGGCTGCAGGTCGCCCGCAGGGACGGCGGCATATTCTGCGTAGCCGCCGCTGACAAAACCGAAGACAGCCTGACCCGGCTGGAATGCAGTCACGTTCTCACCGACCGCGACGACAATCCCTGCTCCCTCGACACCGGGTATCCAGGGAAAGGACAAAGGCAGAAACTCTTTAAAGTAACCCGCGCGCATAACTGCGTCGACCGGGTTCACAGCGGACGCCAGCAGCCTGACCAATACCTGGTCAGCCTGAGGCTGCGGGCGTGGCGCTTCCTCGAGCACGAGCACCTCGGGACCACCGTAATCGTGCACGCGCACTGCTTTCATTGTGAGATTGGTCATCGTACTAACTCCTTGGGTAATGGATTTATTGGATATATGAATTGTTGACTAAAACACGCTCCGCGCAAGATCGCAAAGCAAGATCCCAGTTAACTTTCTCTAAAAAGGGCTAATCATAGCGGCAAGATTACGAAGCGCCCATAGGCGATGAATGCAGCCATAGCAAACAAGATGGCGTTGGTAATAATTTCTGAATATTCGCGATGGGTGGCGTGGTAGATAGCAGCCAGGACCATGATGGTCGCCAAACCTAAAGCCGCCAAGGGAGTCAGCCAGGGCAGAATGCCGGTTACTGCCGGCAGGATCAGCCAAGCGCCCCAGAATCTCACAGATGCCGATAAAAGTCACCCATCGTCGCGAGAAGTCATTCATCCATTTCATCCGGTCTTTGATGCGCTCATAACGGAATGCATGAACGAATCCAGCGGTGAAAAACGCCAGCGCCAGCAGTACCTGGGCAATCCATAAGGCAATATTCATCGCAGGTCTCCGTCACACAAACTGATGCATACAAAACATGTGTTGTAAATTAAACAATTGTAGTGTACAATACATATGATAACTTTCTTTAGAGGTGCGTCAACCGACAATTTCTTAGAATTGTCGTCTAAACGACGGAGGCTGATAAATGTTGCTCGACCTGGAACGAGAAGAGAAATGGGTAGATCCGCGGGTCAAGCGGACGCGCAAGCTGATCCTGGACGCTTTCATCGAGCTGATGAGCGAGAAAAGCTTCGAAGACATCACGATCCAGGACATCGCCGAGCGAGCGACGGTTAACCGGGTAACATTCTATGCTCACTTCACCGATAAATACGCGCTTCTGGAGTACACCATGCGGATCGGATTCCGCGAACGCCTGCGCAGCCAGCTGCCCGAGGACTCGGGCTACAGCCCGGAAAACGTGGCGCGGCTGACCGAAACCGTCTGCGAGTTCCTGGTAGAGACCACAGGACACTGCCCGCCGCCGCATGGGAATTTGGAGCCGTTGATGGAGAAGCAGATCAAGGCCGAGCTATATGAAACCCTGACCGGCTGGCTGGCAGACCGGGACCAGGCCGGTCCAGGGGAGGGCCCCAGCCTGGAACAGGCGGCAATGGTCGCCAGCTGGGCCATTTACGGCGCGGCCGTGCAATGGGCTCAACAGAAACCGGCGCAAACGGCTGAGGAGTATACCCGCCAGGTATTGCCGCTCATCCTGGGCAGCCTGCAGCCAGTGGTCCGATAGACCAAACTACCCTGGTACATTCACTTGAGCGCGATCCACGGCCAGCTTCGGGGAGAGTGCTGTTATCGGAGGGATGAGGTGAGACGGTGGCATGTGAAAATTTTTTTATTGACATGTCATTAATATGAGTTATATTATCCAATTAACAGTGAGGTATCCCAGTTAATTGGAGGAGTATAAGATGGAGTTTTCGGTGACTCAAGAAATGGGACGGGTGCCGGTTACAGTTTTGCAGGTTGAGGGTGCGATCGATCAGGATAAGCCATTAGTAACCAAAGTCCAGGGACTGTACGATACTGGGATGCGTAACCTGTTACTGGATATGAGTCATGTATCGTTCATGAACAGCCTCGGCTTGCGGGCGATCAACCAGATATTCAACCTGCTGCGTGTGCCCGACGAGGCAGAGAGTGAAGCGACGGTGATGGAAGGTGTCCGTTCGGGCAAGTATAAATCAGGACACTTCAAGCTGTTAAAGCCCTCCAAATTTGTGCAGGATTCGTTGCACTTAGTCGGTTTTGACATGTTTATCGAGGTCTTTACGGACTATCAAAAAGCGGTGGATTCGTTTTAATCCATGGCGAATCGAAGGTCATTCTTATGGGTGAAGAAAATATTCAAGAAGCCGATCTCGGCTCAGCTGCACCTGATTTCCGGCTTCCAGCCAGCAACGGAGAAGAAATCGGGCTGGGGGATTTCCAGGAAAAGGCGAACGTCGTATTATTTTTTGTCAGAGAATACCGCTGACTGCAATGCCGCCAGCACGTCAGCCAGTTAGGCCGACTTTATCCCCAATTTAGAGCAGCAAACGCAGAGGTTATCGTTATCCTGGGAGATGATCTGGAGCACGCTCGCCGCTACGCGGAGATCATGCACACACCTTTCCCGGTGCTTGCCGACCCGGAGCGCGAGATCTACAAGCGGTATGGGTTGGAAAAAGCCATGCTGTTCATCCAGCGCACCGCATCGGTCGTCGTCGACCGCCAGGGAATGATCCGCTACATCAAGCGAACGACGAGTCCGATGGTCTGGCTGCAAGAGAGCCAGGAGCTGCTCGAATTCGTCGAATCTTTGAATCCGGCTAATACGGCTGGTATTGACCCCACAGATATAAAGTAAAGATGAGCGATGACCGAGACAGTGCCCCATAGGTCTAAGTACAGTCACAAAACTATTGAGCGATGGCGCTTCGATAATCTGGCTTGGAAATTACCTGAACATCCAACGGAATTATTGTGACTGTACTTTAGCGCATCGTCATCATGTACGCGACCAGATCAGACAGCTCTTTTTTAGTGAGTATCTCAGCGAAGTTCTGCGGCATGATGCTGTCCTGAAAACCAGGTACAACGAAGGCACCTGGATTCACAATGGACTCGTACAGGTATATATCCGCCGGATATCCCTGCCGGCGAGTAGCGGCGAGGCTCGCCAACGACGGCTCATCTTGAAAGGAAGGACCGATAGGCTGGTCGGTATGACAGACGTGGCAGGGCTGCGATACGGTGAAGATTTGTTCCCCGCTCGCGGCATCGCCGGCTGGCAGCTCGTTAAATGCGCTCTGCAGCTCTTCAGGCAAGGATTTATCTGCAGTAACAGATTCAGGGCTGATCGGGGGTGGTCGCCAATTGAGGGTCGTTATTGGAAAAGAGAGAACAAGCCAGCGTGGGTAATAATAAAACAGCCAGTAAGAGAATGAGTGGTTTTTTCATTTATATTTTATCTACTCCTTATATCATCCAGATTCGCATGTTAATAATTACGCATCCGAGCGGCTAAAGTTGCAAACATGAATAAGTGAGCGATTGGGGTCGAGGGTGTTATTGGCAGGGGGGCCGGAATCTTCTATCATTCTGACGGGTATAATGGGTTTGAAAACCTGCCAATCGTTTGGACTCTTGAATGGATGATAACGTAGAGCTTTTGTGGGACCAGTACAGCCAGCGGCTCAAGGCATTCATCCGGGGCCGGGTGGAGAATGAGGCGGACGCGGAGGATATTCTGCAGGAAGTCTTCGTCCGGGTCCACCGGCATCTATGCTGCCAGCCCGAGTGGGACAAGCCCGAGAGCTGGTTCTACCAGATCGCCCGCAACCTGATCATCGATCATTACCGCAGGCGGCGCGAGACTGCGGAGCTCCCCGAAAGCCTGCCCGCCGAGCCGGAATTGCCGGAAGAAGATCCCGAAGCGGCGCTGGCGCTCTCCTTGCGGGAGATGGTCGACGAGCTGCCGGAGGCTTACCGCCAGGCGCTGATCCTGACTGAATACCAGGGTTTGAGCCAAAAGCAGCTGGCGGAAAGCCTGGGCATCTCCCTCTCGGGGGCAAAGTCCCGCGTGCAGCGCGCCCGGGATAAACTGCGCGACATGCTCTTGAGCTGCTGCCATTTTGAGTTCGACCGCCGCGGCCGGATTGTGGACTACTACGCACGCTGCTGCTGCTGTCACCCGCCAGATCAAGCCCCGATCTGAGAATTTCCTCCCGTTTAAGCCAAAATTTGCGTCCTTTTTTCATGACCTGCGTCTATCAGGGTGAAACCGATTCCGGCACGGAGGTACACCATGGAATTCATCCTGAACTTAACCATTCAATCGATCGAGCAGGTCTGGCTGTCACTGCAGCACAACTGGCCGTACCTGCTCATGAGCGTGGTCATCGCGACCTTGCTCAAGCTGTACGTAAATACCGAAAAGCTATCGGCATTTCTTAGCCGCAACCGCAAGGGGGGAGTGGTCGCGGCCACGGCAGTCGCGGTAGGCACTCCCTTATGCTCCTGCGGCACAACGGCGCTGGTTTTGGGCATGATGGCGAGCAGGATGCCCTGGGCTCCGATCGTCGCCTTCATGGTAGCCTCGCCGCTCACCTCGCCCGAAGGCCTGGTATACAGCGCGGGCATGTTTGGCTGGCCGTTTGCGCATAGCGTTCTTCCTGGCCTCAATTATCCTGGGGTTGTCTGGAGGCTTGATCACAGCGGTAATTGAAACCCGCGGCTGGCTGGCTAACCAGACCCGGTTTGGTGATCCGGCGCCCGTCGCCTGGGCAGCTGCAAATAACCCGGCGCCGCTGAGCTCTCCCCGCGTGCTTCAGCCTGGAAGTGCCTTCCATCCAGCTGAGCACGGGCGGAGCTGCCTGCGGTTGTTCCGCCGCAGCGCCGGTTGAGATCGTGCCGGTCTGCGGGTGCGGGCAGGCGGAGCCTCCCGAGCGAGCGGAGACAGCACCGGCTGTGGCTGCGGGTGCTCAGAGCTCTGCGACCGTGCAGATAGCCCAGCGGCTGCAGCTGCGGCTCGTCCAGCTCCCGCCCAATATTCCAAACCTAGCCTGGTAATTTTCCTGAAGGAGCTCTTTCGCGCCGGGAAAACCCTGCTGGTCATGTTCCTGGGATTTGCTTTCATCGGGTATTTCCTGAACGGGCTGATCCCCGCCAGCTGGGTGTCGGCGCTGTTCGGCAGCGGCAACATCTACAACGTGCCACTGGCGGCGACCCTGGGACTGCCGTTCTACATCAATTCCGAGGCTTCCCTGCCGCTGATCCGGGCGCTGCTGGATAACGGGATGAGCCACGGCGCGGCGCTGGCTTTCATGATCTCCGGCGCAGGGACTTCGATCGGCGCTATCGCCGGCGCGCTGACCATCGCCCGCTGGCGGGTGGTCGCCCTGGTCGTGGGCATCTTGTGGATCGGAGCTATCCTGAGCGGATTCGCCTTCAACCTGTTCTAAAGTCATTGGCTGTCTGGGTATCTAAATTCGTAAAATTTCTTACCGCTAATCACAGTACAATTATTTAGTATCTATCCGAAAATGAATGGGAGAACCGATTTTGTGGTGCACCACAAAATCGGAACCCTTCGTATTTTCGGACAGGTTCTTAATACAGAACAGTGAGATGGTCCAGGACAGCAACCTAAGTCCGCTGAACATAGGCATTTGTTTCATACGATTATCTGCGGCCGTATGGCATCCTGTTTGGCCGGATGTTTGCGCCTGGGTCGTCAACTGTGGATGCTCTCAGACTGCAGAAATCACAGACTGATCGTGGTGATCACCACCTATCTAGCGGAGGAGAGATGAGCGCCTCGGAAGCAGATCTTGAGACAAATCCCCTGGTCCAGGCGGATGTTTTGCGAGAGCCGGTCATGCTTGACATCATCCGTGCCTCCCACCTGCCGGAGGGAAGTAAGGGTCTGGATGCAGGCTGTGGAGTAGGCTTGCAGGCCGTGCTGCTGGCGGAAGCCGTAGGTCCGCGCGGGCACGTAACCGGATTGGATGCTTCTGCATCCAATTTGAAACTGGCCGAAAAGATCGTCAGGCAGGCAAACCTGGAGGGGCGCATCGCATTCCGCCTGGGCGATTGGAATGAGCTGCCTTTCGAGGAGGGGGTCTTCGACTGGGCGTGGAGCGCGGACGGTGTGGGCTACGCGGCTGAGAAACCCGTCCGCGTGATCGGTGAGCTGAGGCGGGTCGTAAAGCCCGGGGGCAGCCTGGTAATCTCGTTCTGGTCTTCCCAATGCCTGCTGCCGGGTTATCCGGCCCTGGAAGCGCGATTGAATGCTACTACGGCAGGCATTGCACCATTCTCTGCACAGGCGCTGCCCGAAACGCATTACTTGCGCGCTCTGGGGTGGCTGCGTGAGCTAGGATTGGTCGACGTCCGCGCAGGAACCTTTGTCAGGAGCGTTTTTGCCCCGCTCGATGGAGACGTCCAGGCTGCGCTGTCCGCCTTGCTGGAGATGCGCTGGAGCGGGGCGGAGGCGGAAATATCCGCAGAAGATTGGGGTAATTACCAGCGCCTGTGCCAGCCCGGCTCGGCGGACTGGATCTTAAAGCGCCCGGATTATTATGCTTTCTTCACTTACTCCGTATTTTGGGGGAGAATAGCGTAGTGTTCCGTCAATCCTGATTATTTAGAGCGAATTGGAAGAAGCGGACTATTTTTCCTTCAACTGCGTAACCCCTTAAATAGAACACCTGTTTGAGTATTGACAACCCGTCGGAGTAGGGGTATATTTGGGGATAATAATAAACCGACGGTCGGTTTAATTAAGAGGCGGCTATGATGGCAAGAAGGATCAAAGAAGAGGATTACTCAGCCAGACGCAAGGAAATCCTGGATGTCACTCAACGGCTGGTAATGCTGACCAAAGGCTATGAGCAGATGACCATCCAGGATATCCTGGATGAGCTGCACATTTCCAAGGGAGCCTTCTATCATTACTTCGATTCGAAAGAGGCTTTACTGGAGGCATTGATCGAGCGCTTGATTGACGAGGCCGAGCGGGTTATCAACCCGATAGTGTTTGACCCTCAGCTGGCAGCACTCGACAAACTCCACCGCTACTTTGATACAGCCGCCCGCTGGAAAACTGCGCAGAAGACTTACATGCTCGCATTACTGCGCGTTTGGTATGCCGATGATAACGCCATCGTTCGCCAGAAAGTCACCGCCATCGGCTTGAAGAGGATCTCCCCGATGATCACGCTGATCATTCGGCAGGGGATTGAGGAGGGCGTCATACGGACTCCTTACCCCGACCAGGCGAGCGAGGTGATCATTTCCATTTTCCAAAACCTGGCGGACACGTTTGCGGAACTGCTGCTTTCGGGCGCACCCAACCAGGACGCTATAAATCTTGCTGAAAACGCAGTAGCAGTCCGTATGGATGCAGTGGAGAGTATCTTGAGAATCCCTCCTGGATCTCTGCACCTCATTGACCGGGATACCCTGGTGGAGTGGTTTCCTCCCGAAGAGCAGCCATTGATCCAATTGGTTGGAAAGCTGCCTCAAGAGATTGGGGTATCCGGATCCTGATTGGGGTATCCGGTCCTGAAAAATTATTGGAGCGAATAATGCAAAATAAAAATAAGTATGGAAAGGAGCTGCAGAAATGAGCTTATATCTTCGTTTAGCCTGGCGAAATCTCTGGCGTCACCGCCGGCGCACCCTCATCGTCGTCCTGGCAATCGGATTGACCCTGTCGATGATGATGATGTACGACGGTCTGATTGCCGGCTTCGAGCAAGCCATCTATGGCAACGCCATCAAAGTGCTGGGAGGGAACATCCAGGTGCATGCCGAAGGCTACCACGATAAACCCAACCAGACACCACTCCTGCGCCTGCCGGATGAAAACCTGGTATTAAACACCGCTGCGGTCCAGCCGAATGTCGTTCTGGCAACGCGGCGCATCAACACCGGCGGTCTGGCCAGCAACCAGGAAGGCGCATTCGCGGTCTCGATCGTGGGGATCGAGCCGGAAAAAGAGCAGCCAACCTCGGTCGTTGCCCAGAACGTCAAATCTGGAAGCTTCCTGACTTCCTCCGACCAGGACGTGCTGCTCATTGGCAAGGGTCTGGCAGATACGATGAACGTGGGGGTGGGCGATCGCATCACCCTGGTGGGCAGCTCGACCCACAACCAGACGCGCCAGCGTACGATGACCATCGGCGGGATCTTTGACCTCGGCATGCCTGACTTCGAAAAGAAAACGGTGTACATGGCGCTGAGCGAAGCTGAAAACCTGTACGATATGAGCGGTGCAGCCAGCGAGGTGATGCTGATCATGAATAGGATCGGCAACGAAGGTCCTGTCATCAATGCATTGAGAACCAGCCTGCCCGGTTATGTGGTCGATTCGTGGGAGACCAATTTCCCCGACCTGCAGGCAGCCATCGGGACGAAAAGCGGCGTGATGAACGTTTTCAGCATCATCATCCTGTTCATCGCCGGGATCGGCATCCTCAACCTGCTGCTCATGGCGGTCTACGAGCGGACGCGCGAGATCGGTCTGCTGGGCGCGCTCGGGTTGAAGCCACGCCAGATATCGATCCTGTTCCTGCTCGAAGGGGCATTGATGGGGCTGGTAGGGATCGTATTCGGCATCGCCTTAGGTCTGGTGTTTAATTTCTTATTCCAACGGGTGGGCTTCGACTACTCACAGTTCTCCAACCTGACCGATTACTCCGCCCTGATCAGCGGCAAGGTGTACCCTACCCTGGGGCTGGAAAGAATTGTATTCCGAACCGTGACGGTGCTGATCATCGCCACGCTTGCAGCTCTCTACCCCGCCCGCGAGGCGTCCAGGAAAGAGCCCGCTGAAGCCCTGCATTTCGTGTGAGGTCAACTATGATCCAACTCTACAAAATGGCATTCCGTGACCTGGGACGCAACCGCCGCCGTTCATTCTTCTCTGCCCTGGCGTTAGCGATGGGGCTGGCGCTGCTGCTGTTGATCGCTTCGGTGGTCAACGGTGAGATGCGCGGGGCGCTGGAATCCAGCATCAAGCTGAACAGCGGTCACTTACAGGTGGCGGCAACCACCTACGACGAGAATAAGACCAGCCTGAAATGGGAAGACCTGGTCGAAGACCCGCAGGCGTTGGCTGCCAAGATCGCCGCCCTGCAACCGGTGGCAGCTGTCACGCCACGCCTGTTCGCCAGTGGGATCGCCTCATCTGGCGACGACAGCGTGGGGGTGCGCATCATGGGCATCGATCCATCTTCTTCAGCCAACGCTCCCTATCGAGAGGGGATGCTCAGCGGCGATTTCATAACCGCCGAGGATACCCAGGGGGTTCTCCTGGGACAGCCCTTAGCCGAGAAGCTAAATCTGAAGACCGGGGATACAGTAAACGTGCTGGCAAACACATCTAACGGCGGCGTGGACGAGCAGCCCTTCACCGTCCGCGGTATTTACTCAACCAAGACCCCCGCCTTTGACGAGAGCACAGTATTCATGCCCTTGCTGAAAGCACAAGCTTTTACACAGACCCAGAACCACGCCAGCATCCTGTTCATCATGCTCAAAGACCGTGCAGACACGGCCGCGGTGGTCGCGGCAATGCCGACCAGCCAGTACCAGGTGAAGACCTGGGAGCAGATGAACGAGATCGTAGTGAATTTCGAGAATTTTGCCAACGCATACATGAGCATAATCTACCTGATCGTCCTGGCGATCACCGCCACGGTCATCATCAACACACTGATCATGTCGGTCTATGAGCGCACGCGCGAGATCGGCATCCTGGCAGCGATTGGCATGAAGGGCAGGCGCATCATGGCGATGTTCTTTGCCGAATCGAGCCTGCTGGCAGTTGGAGGCATCGTGATGGGGCTGATCATAGGTGGCGTGCTGGTCTATTACGTTACAGTCTATGGCTTTTACATCGGCAACCTGGGTGTGACCGGCGGCTTCTTGCTGGGCGAGCGGATATACGCCTACCCGACCTTGAGCGACACCATCAACCTGACCATCATTGCCTTCATCGTCACGCTGCTGGCGGCGCTTTACCCGGCGCTGCTGGCGGCTCGCCTGGAGCCGGTCGAAGCGCTGCACAGCGGCCAATAAATACAAGGAGAATAACATGGAAGTCACAAAAATTGATAACGTAACACGCACATTCAAGATCGGTAAGGTCGAAACCCAGGCTCTGCGCGGCGTCAACCTTTCGATTGAGAATGGAGAATTTACGGCGCTGGTCGGTCCTTCAGGCTCAGGAAAGACGACACTTTTACAGTTAATGGGCTGCCTTGACCAGCCGACTACCGGGCAGGTGTTCATTAATGGGAAAGATGTAAGCAAGCTCAACCGCAACCAGCGCGCCGATATGCGCCGTGGGACGATTGGCTTCATTTTCCAGTTCTTTGCCCTGATCCCCACCCTCACAGCTTACGAGAACATCGAGATACCGCTGCTCCTGGCGGGGAAAAGCCCCTCCGAGCGCCACGAACGGGTTATGCAGCTGCTTGAAGCAGTTGACCTCTCCGACCGCGCTCATCACCGCCCGGACCAGTTGAGCGGTGGGGAGCAGCAGCGGGTGGCGATTGCGCGCGCCCTGGCAACGAATCCGACGCTCATCCTGGCTGATGAACCGACGGCCAATCTCGATACCGCCAACGGTCAGCAGGTCATGGAGATCATGGCGCGGCTCAACAAGGAGACCGGGATCACCTATATCTTTGCCACGCATGACCCGCGGGTAATCAAATATGCCCGGCGCATCGTCACCATGCGGGATGGCAAGATCGTCGAGAATGGCTCAGGGGAGAAGGTTGATCCAGGAGCAAAGAATGAAAGTTAGATTATTTAGCATCTTACTGGTAGCGGTTTTATTGGCCGGGTGCAGCGCTTTGGGGCAAAAAACCCCAACGCCGCTGCCGACCATTGTGTTGGATACCAACAGCGCCACCCCAGCCGCCGGGTCCCAATCCAGCCTGGGTGGGGTGACCGCTTCAGGGAATGTCGCCGCGGCTCAGGAAGCTAAAATGGCATTCCCCACCGGCGGGATCGTCGAGTCGGTGAATGTTGCCGTCGGCGATCCGGTAACCGCAGGGCAGGTGCTGGTGAAGCTGACCGGAAGTGAAGAACTGGCGGCTGCAGTCGAGTTGACCAAGATGGAGCTGCTTTCGGCGCAGCAGGAGCTGCTGAACGCGCAGCAGGCGCGCCAGGATTTGGACGATAACCTGCCTCAGGCACAGACCGACGCGCTGCAGGCGCTGAACGACGCGCGCCAAAAACTCAATGACGCTCAAAGGAAGGCTGCAGGCTTGCGCACTGCTGCCACCGAAGCCGATTTAAACGAAGCCCAGGCTACTTTGATCCTCACCAAGGATAAGCTGGATAAGGCGCAGAAAGACTACGCTGAGGTTCAAAATGAAAGCGAGAAAAACCTCACCCGCGCCGCGCTGCTGAACAAATTAGCACAGGCACAGCGCGACTACGACAATGCCCTGCATCGCTTTAACAACCTGACGAAAGGCTCCACTGATTTCTATAACAGCCAGACTCTAACCGAGCTGAAGATCGCCCAGGAGCGCCTGGAGCAGGCGCAGAAAGATAACGACACGCTGCAGAAAGGTCCTCGCCCGGAGGATGTCGCTGCGGCGGATAAACGGGTCGAGACTGCCCAGGGGCGCATCACGGCTGCCGATGCAGCGATCAAATCAGCTCAAGCCGCGCTGACCGACCTGGAGCTGAAGGCGCCCTTCGCCGGCGTGGTTGGCAAGCTGGACGTCCATGACGGTGAATGGGTCGTGCCGGGTCAGGCTGTGCTGGAGCTGGCTGACCTGGGTCACTTGCGGGTCGAGACCACCGATCTGAGCGAACGCGACGTGCCCAAGATCACCGTCGGTCAGCCAGTTACGGTATTTGTCAAGGCATTGAACCAGAACGTGAGCGGCAGCGTGAGCGAAATTGCGCCGCTGGCAGATACCATCGGCGGAGACGTGGTCTACAAAGCGACGATCGATCTGGATTCGATCCCCGAAGGTCTGCGCGAGGGGATGAGCGTAGACGTCACGTTTGGGGAAACGTAAGCGCATTTATAAGATGATTTACGGAAAAATAGGCAGTCGGGCGGCGTAATCGCCGCCCGACTGCCTATTTTTCCGATAATATAGAATCAGCGATTGGAAGATTTTATCGATCTGGCGCTAAGTCGGTTAGCAAGACCTGGGACATATTTTCTCGGATCACATCCGCTCCGGCGAGCTGCTCAGGCGAAAAGGTCTGGGCGACCGCGACACAGCGCATCCCGGCGGCTTTAGCAGCCCGCACTCCGACCAACGCATCTTCCACTACGGAACAATTCTCAGGAGGGACGGAGAGCTTCATTGCGGCGTACAGGAAAATATCGGGGGCGGGTTTCTTTTTCGGCACATCGTTTCCGGTCACCGCCGCGTCCCAGAACTCGAATGGCAGCCCGATCTTGTTCAGGTTGGCTGCGACCTTCACCGCATCGGTGCTGGAAGCCACGGCGACCAATAAGCCCGTCCGGCGGCACAGCTGCACCAGCTCCACCGCGCCGGGGAAGGCATTCAGACCAACCGGCACCAGCTCGAGATAGATTTCGTAAGTCCGCGCTTTGGCTGCGTTCAGGTCGAGGGGAAAACCGTATTTCTCCGCCACCCCGCCGATGTAACGGTCCTCGCCCGCGCCGACGAAGGGCAGGAAGTCATCCGGCTGGACGACCAACCCCTGTTCGGCGAACATCGCAATGGCGGCGGCGTTGATCAGCCCTTCCGAGTCGGTCAGCACGCCATCCATATCGAAAATTACAGCGCGGATCCTGGTAGCAGTGTTCATCATCATTTTCCCTCAATTTTATCCTGGGTTGAGCTTGTTTGTGGGCTGAACTCGTGCCTAAATCTCGCCTGGGGTATTCCGTGCGCATTTTTTCCCCAACTGCAGCAACTGTTGGCAGGGGTGGCTAGACTATCCACCTTATGTTCGTGATAACGGTTAGCAATGCAGAACGGGAAATCCCAGAGCTATTACAGAAGCTCAGGGTCCGAACGGGAACTGACCTGTCCCGTTCACCGTGCCGTTCTCGAGGTGATGAATGCCGCTATCGGTGAGCACGTTGCCGTAGCTGTCCGTCACCCGGAAGGTGTACGGACCTGGGCCCATCCCGGGGTTTGTCTGCACGAAGTAGTTGTAATCGGTGCGCGGCACGCTGACCCACTGCCCGCTGCCGTTGAGAAATTCCAGCCTGGCGATGGGGTTGCGGTGGTTGCGAATCTGCACCGCCGTCCACCACTGGTTGCTGCCATCTTTGAAGTGGTAGGCGATCGGACCGCTCAGGTTGGGGCTGACCACCTGCCAGGTGATGGAGACGCGCCCTAAGGGCAGGTCGGCGATCTGGGCGAAAGCCTCCCGGCTCAGGTCGAGGTGACCGGCCTTACATTCCGGGCACAAATCTACGATGCGGACGGTGATCTCGCCTTTGGGACCGCTGACGTGCACGTATTCGCCGCAGACCCCCGCAGTATTGTATTCCTCGGCGTTCATCGCGGATACCATCAAGTCCCCCGGGGAGGGACCGAACATGCAGGCGCCATCCCCATTTGCACTGTAATATGTGGCGATCCCCTGGTGAACGGGGTTAGGCGGGCCGCGGTAAGTCAGGATGAGCGGGAGCCAGACCGCGTTGGAAGTTTGCGCTAAAACTGGGGAGGCGAGCAGAATGATAGAGACCAGAAGGAATAACAGGAGGCAAAGCGTTTTCAGGTTGGGTTTTTTTCGCGAAGCAGGCATGGTCAAACCCGTGTAGAGTGCACTCACGCGGATTAAAGCAGTTTTCGCAGAGCGTGTCAATAATAATCATGAAAGGTTTGATTGCGCATAGGTTAAGGCTTCAAAAACAGACATATCAGGCAATTTATAATAAAATTAGGGATCCTTTCAGAACTGGGTAAGTCCCATATCTATTTGGGCCCAGCAATTCTTCATGTTTGCTGATTTTATATACCAGAGGTAAATGCCATGAGAGTCCTGTTCATCGGTGGAACCGGAATCATCAGCTCAGCCTGTGCAGAGCTGGCTATACAGCGCGGGATTGAGCTGTATTTGCTGAACCGGGGTCAAAGCACGCGCCCTCCGGCGGCTGGGGCAAAGCTGCTCCAGGGAGATATTCGCCAGCGAGAGTCTGCCCTGGCGGCGTTGGGCGGGCTGCAGTTCGACGCAGTGGTGGATTGGGTCGCCTTTACCACCGAACACGTGCAGAACGATATCGAGCTGTTCCGGGAGCGCAGCGGACAGTATATTTTCATCAGCTCTGCCTCGGCCTACCAGACGCCGCCTCATTTCCTCCCGGTGACGGAGAGCACGCCGCTGCACAACCCCTACTGGCAGTACTCGCGCGACAAAGCAGCCTGCGAAGCGCTGCTGCTGGATGTTTACCGGCAGGAGGGCTTTCCGGCGACGGTGGTGCGCCCTTCGCACACCTACGACCGGACGCTGCTGCCTTTCCACGATGGCTATACTACCGTAGCGCGGATGCGCTCGGGGAAGAAAGTGGTAGTTCACGGCGACGGTACCTCGCTGTGGACGCTGACTCACCATGCCGATTTTGCCGTCGGCTTTGTGGGATTACTGGGCAATCCGCATGCCCTGGGCGAGACGTTCCAGATTACTTCGGATGAATGGCTGAGCTGGAACCAGATCTATGAGATCGTCGCCCAGGCAGCGGGAGCCGAGCCACGCCTGGTGCACGTCCCCTCGGACCTGATCGCGGCATTCGACCCTGAATTGGGCGCGGGGCTGCTCGGCGACAAAGCCCACAGCATGATCTTCGACAACAGCAAGATCCGCCGCCTGGTGCCGGACTTCAACCCGCGCATCCCTTTCTGGCAGGGAGCTCGGGAGATCCTCGCCTGGTACGATGCTGACCCGAGGCGCCGGGCAGTGGATCCATATTTTGATGCGCTGCAAGACCGGCTCATTGCTGCGATCGAGGGGATAACCCCGGGGGAGAGTATTGGGAGTTCTTAGGGTATAATTATCTGATTAGCAAACTGTAGCTCATGGGGAGATGGTTCGATAAATATTTAGAACCTGTCCGAAAATACGAGGGGTTCCGATTTTGTGGTGCACCACAAAATCGGTTCTCCTATCCATTTCCGGATAGATACTTAATCTGGTGCGGGAATGATAAGCAACCGTTCGGTACCTGTTTTATTCTCCCATATCTGTCTATGATCGGCACTGTTCTGAACCAGCGCTACCACTTACAAGCTGAATTGGGACGCGGCGGCATGGGCGTGGTCTACCGCAGCCGCGACCTGCTGCTCGACCGCGATGTGGCTATCAAGGTCCTGCTGGGCGCCGAGCTGGGAGCTGCTGGAAGCGAACGCCTGCTGAAAGAAGCGCGGGCAGTCGCCAGACTCAATCACCCGAATATCGTCAGTGTTTATGATGCCGGCGAAGCAGAAGGGCGGTTTTATGTCGTCATGGAATATGTGGAAGGCGTCTCGCTGCACGAGCAGCCACCGCAGACCCTGGCAGAGGCGATTTCCATCACGCGCCAGGTCTGTGCAGCGCTTGACCACGCCCATGCCCACGGGATCATCCATCGAGACATAAAACCGGAAAACGTCCTGATCGCTGCGGATGGCAAGGCGATGCTGATGGATTTTGGCATGGCGCGCTCCCTGGCTTCACGCCTCAGCGCTGAAGGGGTCATCATGGGCACCGCCTATTATCTGGCGCCCGAGCAAGCTCTCGGACAGGAAGTGGACGGGCGGGCGGACCTGTATGCGCTGGGGGTAATGCTCTACGAGATGGCTACCAATCGCCTCCCATTCTCAGGCGATGATCCTTTGGCTGTGATCTCGCAGCACCTTTATGCGCCGGTCGTCCCGCCCTGCGTGCAGAATCCCGAGATCCCGCCGGCGCTCAATGAGCTAATTTTGTATCTGATGGCGAGGCAAAGGGACGAACGTCCGGCGACTGCTGGAGAAGTGCTGCGAGCTCTGGATGCACTGGAAGAGCGAGGGGTGATATCGATTATTCCCGCAGAAGAGCGGGCTCTCGACCGCATTGTCCGCGGCAGATTGGTCGGCCGGGAAGCCGAATTGGCAGAAATGACCGCTGTCTGGCGGCGGGTTATGCTGGCCTCCGGCGAAGAGCGCGTGCTGCTGGTCAGCGGAGAGCCGGGTGTCGGCAAGACGCGCCTGGTGCGCGAGCTGATGGCCCAGGTCCAGGTCGCAGGCGCCAGGGTGCTGTTTGGCGAATGCTACGAAGAGGGAGGCGCTCCTTACTCACCGTTCGCTGAAATCATCCACCAGGCTTTTACATACCTTACCAAAGAGGATGAGCGCACCCCCGGTTTAACGGAGATTGCCCTGGCTGACCTGATCACTCTCGACCCCGATCTGCGTTCTCGCTACCCGGACGTCCCGCTGAACCCGACGCTTGACTCGCAATCCGAGCAGCAGCGCATCTGCGATAGTGCCGCCGCTCTGCTGACGCTGTTAACCGATCAGGCACCCGTGCTGCTGGTACTGGATGATGTGCATTGGGCGGACAGCGGTACACTCTACCTGCTGCGCCACCTGGCCCGCCGCAGCCGCTCGGCTAAGCTTCGCTTGTTGATCCTCGCTACCTACCGGGATATCGAACTGGATAAGGTGCGACCCTGGCATGAGGTCTTACTCGATCTCACCCGTGAACGGCTGGAAAAACGCCTAAAAGTCAGACGTTTGAGCCGGGAGCAAACCGGGCATCTGCTGACTACGCTGTTCGAGGAAGAAATAGCGCCGGATTTCCTGGACGGAATCTACCAGGAAACAGAAGGCAACCCGTTCTTCGTTGAAGAAGTGTGTAAAACCCTGATTGAGGACGGGAAGCTTTATTATAAGGATGGTCACTGGGACCGCCCACCCATGACTGAATTCGTCATTCCGCAAAGCGTGCGGATTGCCATCCAAACCCGCGTGGAAAAGCACCCAGAAGCCACTCAAGAAACGTTACGCCTGGCTGCAGCTCTTGGGCGGGAATTCGAATTCCAAATTCTCCAGCAAGCCACTGACCTGGACGAAGACGACCTGATTACAGCCCTGGAAAATGCTCAACGCGCCCAGTTTATTGAGGAGGTGCGCGCGGAGCATCCCGGCCAGGTGAAATATACCTTTGTCCACGCTCTCATTCCTGCGACGATCAGTGAAAGTATGAGCGGCCCGCGCCGCCAGCGGCTCCACCGCCGCCTGGCACAGGCGATGGAAAGCGTGCACAAAGCTGACCTGGACCCGGTCAGCGGGCAAATTGCCGCCCTGTACCGCCACGCGGCCATGGTCGAGCAAGCCATCCCCTTCTATCAAAGAGCTGCCGCAGCGGCACTGCGGGTTGGCGCCAATGAGGAGGCCAACACCTATCTGAACCAGGCGCTTGAGCTGGTGCAAGCCCTTCCTGAGAACCCGGCGCGCGATGCGCTCGAGCTCGACCTGTTGACCGTATTGGGCGCTTCGCTGGTCGCCAGCCAGGGATATGGAGAGCCCGAGGTGCTTCAAGTTTACAGCCGGGCACAGGCGCTCTGCAAACAGCTCGGGCAGCCAGCCACACCTCCGATCCTCCGCGCCCTGGCTATCTCCAATATTGTGCACGCTAATAACCGAGAAGGGCTGGACTACGGCGAGAAGCTGGTGGACATTGCCGAAAGCCAGGATGACCCCTTGTTGCGCGTCGAGGGTCACTATGTTATTGGCGTCTCACAATTCTGGCTGGGGGAGTTCTTACAGGCGCGCGAACACCTGAGCACGGCGCTCGGGCTTTACGATCCACAGCAGCTGCAAACTCACCTCTCGCGGTATTCCCAGGATCCCAGGATTGTGTGCTTGTGCAGGCTGGGATTCACCCTGTGGTTCCTGGGTTACCCTTCCCAAGCCAGCAAAGCCTGCCAGCAGTCGCTGGAGTTTGCTGAGGAGCTTGGACATCCCTTGAGCAAATCGTATGCATTAAATTTTTATGTCATGCTGCACAACCACCTCCGTGATTTCTCCGTGAGCCAGGAGCGAGCTGCAGAACTGGTTACCTACTGCCGTGAATATCACGTTTACTTCTGGCTTACCTTTGGAATTGTAATGCTTGGTTGGGCGAAAGCAGAGTTCGGAGATAGCGAAGATGGGATTGCTTTAATCCAGGAGGGCATTAATGCCCATCATCCTGCCGGAACCAGTGGATTGATCCCCTTTTTTATGTCACTTCAGGCCGAGCGGTATGGCAGGCTGGGGAAGATCGCCATGGGGCTGAGCACTATAGAAAAGGCGCAAGAAATTATGAAAAATAGTGATGAGCGCTGGTATGAGGCAGAGATCTACCGGCGTAAGGCAGAACTGCTGGTGCTTTGCAGTGATACTGGAGGTGCGGAAGAGGAGTTCAACAAGGCGCTGGCTGTCGCCCGGAGGCAGGAGGCCAGGATGCTGGAGCTGCGGGCAGCGGTTCCACTGGCGCGCCTGTGGACCAACCAGGGGAGAGCCAGCGAGGCCTGCCAGCTATTAGCGCCCATATATGCCTGGTTCCAGGAAGGTCATGAAATCCCTGACCTGCAGGATGCCCGTGAGCTGCTCGCATCGATCGATGCTTCTGAAAAATAACCCAAGAACATCAAACCCTGACCATTCCCGCACGACAATTATGCGGCAAGGAGATGAGATACTGTGCAAGAGGCGATCATAATCAATTCAAACTCAACCGGAGATACGGCTCGATTCCGGAACCTGGATGAGCTGGAAAAACAGCTGATGGCGCTGCCCGAGGCGCCAGCCGACCGGGGTTCGGTCATCATGCTGATCCGGAAAGTCGAAGGCGGTCTACGGGAGACGTTAGACCAGGTAATCTTGATGCCAGATAAGGGCATACCGGGAGACGCGTGGGGTCGCCTGGCGAAACCGGACATGGAGGCAGCGCTTACCGTTATGCAGATAGACGTGGCTGGGTTGATTGCCAACGGTCAGCCGCTCACCCTTTTCGGGGATAACATCATCGTGGATTTGGACCTTTCTGCGAGCAACCTGCCGCCGGGAAGCCGGGTGAGGCTTGGCAGCGCAACCCTGGAGATCACGCCGCTGGCTCACAATGGCTGCCAGAAGTTCCGCGGCCGGTTCGGTGATGATGCACTTAAATTCGTCTCGATGAAGCCGCTGCGCCATCAGGAACCTGCGCGGCATCTATATGCGAGTCATCGAGGGGGGCGAAGTTCGACCGGGTGACCCGATAGAGGTCATCTCCCACGCCCAGACCCCAACCCAATAAATATTTCGTCGAGAGGCTACCCCTCCGGCAAGACAATCATTACCGCAAGGTCGTTAATCGAGGCTCAAGCCATGCTGCCGCTTGATCATGATCACCAAGTAGGAGATGCGCGTGGATAACTCGATGCTGGCTTGCTTGAAAGCCTGATAGACCTGCTCCTCGGAACCCGTGGCATCTGCAGGGTCGGGAATGCTCCAATGGATGCGGACCGGGTCGCCGGGGAACAGCGGGCAGGACTCTTTGGCACGATCGCACACAGTGATGATGTAATCAAAATCCTGGTCAATGAACTGGGTCAGGCTCTTCGAATATTGGCTGCTAATATCGATGTGCAGCTCCTGCATGGCGCGGATTGCGAGCGGATGGATGCGGGTGGCTTCGGTGCCGGCTGAGAAGACCTCGATCTGGCTGTTGCTCCGGGAGCGGAGAATCCCTTCAGCCATTTGCGAGCGGGCGCTGTTGTGCGTGCAGAGAAACAGCACACGGACGGGGTTTTTCATTTCTGGGTTTACCCCGGCTTCCGCAGGCATGTTCGCATTGGTCACAGCGGGATGCAGCAATTCGCCCACTGCGGAGTAAAGCGACCGCATCCGCCCGAGGTCCAGGCTGTAATAGATCTCACGCCCATCGGCGATGCTGCGCTGCTCGCGCAGGAGACCCTGGTCGCGCAATTTTCCCAGGTGATAAGAGACCAGGTTTTGAGGCTGTTGAACAGCCTCGACCAGCTCCTGGACGTGCATATCGGTTCCGGCGAGCCTCTGGAGCAGTTGCCAGCGGATTCCATTGGCGAGGAGCTGCAAGAAACCAAGCGAATCGGAAAGTGGGTGAGTGGAAGCCATAATTTACTCCAAATGTAATTGTATCAAATTCAATTGATATTATATCACAAATTGGAGGAGGATTTTTATCGAAAAAAAGGATGGGCTGCGGGCATCTGCCCGCAGCCCATCCTTTTTTTCGAATTTTCCCCTTCAGCAGTCTTCCAGACAGAAAACGTGGATTTCCTTGGGACCGTGCATGCCCACGGTGAGGGTCATCTCGATGTCCGCGGTGCGCGAAGGACCGCTGATCAGGGCGGCTGCGCGGGACGCGGTGCAGCTCCGGCAGCTTCAGCACCTCGGGCAGGTGAGCGTGGATGGTGCTCGCGCGCAGCACCGCCAGGTGGATCTCGGGGACCAGGGAGGCGGTCAGAGGCCGGTCGAGGGCGCCGGTGACCAGCAGCGTGCCGGATTCGGCGATGGCGCCGTCTGCCCCGGTGAGCCCCGCCAGGATGGAAGGGTCGCGCTGGGAGACGATCTGTATGCCGCTGGAGCGCAGACCGTTCAGCAAGCCGGCAGGCAGCTGAGAGCCGTCCCAGGACTGCACCTGGCGGATACCCTTCTGCTGAAGCAGGTCCAGAATTTGCTCTGCGAGCGTGGAGACCTGGCAGATGGTAACGAAGCCCCCGAGAGCGCGCAGCTCGGTCGAAAACTGCTCGACCAGCGCCTGGCGGTTGACGCCCGCCTCCTGGATTGCTCCGGTGAGGGAGACGGGAGCCTTCATTTCAGCCGAGGCGCTCACACTCTGCGCGTCGGACTGCGCGGCTGGCTGGGGCTGACGCTTTGCCCAACGCTCGTGGAAGGTGTGCGCTGTTGGGCGGGGGAAATCCTTGGAGGCGCCCCAACCGGTAAACCCCGGCAGGCGCAGCCAGGGCTCGCGCGGCGCCAGGAGGCGGCTGAACAGACCTGCCGTGCGCTGGGCGGCAGCAAAGCGCCAGGGTGACGTGGCGATCCAGGTGAAGACGCCCAGGCCGAAGGACAGGTATCCCGGTGCATTTGGCGCAGGCCTTTTGCTGCCGTTCGCCGAAGCTGCCTGCCCCGGCTTTCCATCCACTGCTCCGGCGCGGATGCGCAGCAGAAGCTTGGGCAGATCGATGTCCACCGGGCAGGCTTCCTTGCAGGCGCCGCACAGGCTGCTGGCGCGGGCAAGCTGGCCGAATTCGGATCGACCGAACAGCGCCGGCGAGAGCACAGCGCCGATTGGACCCGGATAAGTGCTGCCTTCTCCGTGGATGCCCACGTAGGCGTGCCCGCCAAGCTCGCGGAAAACCGGGCAGATATTCAAACAGGCTCCGCAGCGGATGCAGTAAAGCGCCTCTGCCAGCGAAGACTGGCGCACCGCCCGGCGACCGTTATCCAGCAGGATCAGGTGCCGCTCGCGCGGGCCGTCCTCTCCAGGTACGGCGGGACCCTGGAGCAAGCTGACGTAGGATGAAAGCTTCTGACCCGTAGCGGAGCGGGGCAGCAGGTAGAGCATCAGCGCCAGGTCATCTAAGGAAGGCACCAGGCGCTCGATCCCCATCAATGCGATGTGCACCGGCGGCAAGGTGACCACCATGCGACCGTTGCCTTCGTTGGTTACCAGACACAGGGTGCCGGTCTCTGCCACGCCGAAGTTTACCCCGGAGATGCCCAGGTCTGCCTCCAGGAATACCTGGCGCAGCTCCAGGCGGGCGGCGCGCGTCATTACGGCAACATCTTCAGTATAGGGCAAGCCCAACTTCTCGTTGAACAGTTTTCCCACATCGGCACGGCGCAGATGAGCTGCCGGGGTAATGATATGGGAAGGCGGCTCCCCGCGCAGCTGCACGATATATTCGCCGAGATCGGTCTCAACCACGCGCAGCCCGGCGTTTTCGAGGGCGCCGTTCAGGTGGATCTCCTCGCTGATCATCGATTTAGACTTGGCAATCAGGTGCGCCCCATTGGCTTTAGCGATGTCCAGTACGATCTGCACGGCTTCGGCTGCGTCGGCTGCCGGGTGGACGATTATTCCGTTAGCTGTCGCCCGGTGGATGAATTCATCCAGGTAGCGATCCAGGTGGGCGATGGTCTCCACGCGCGCACCGCGTGGGCGCGCTGGCGCAGCACAGCGACATCTTCCGGAAGCGAGGCGTAGGCAAGCAGGCGCCCATTACGGCGGCGCTCGAAGTTGTTATCCAGAGCGACCTGCAGGTTCGCATTTGCCAGCGCGCTGCGGATATGGGTTTTAAACTCGTTCGCCATGGCGGTCAGGACCTGTCCAATAAATCGGCAATGTGCACCGCTCTCTGCAGCAGACCCCTGCGGTGCAAGCCTGCCGTTAATATTAGTCACACAGCCGCCGTCACAGGAAACCAGCAGCGGCGCAGCGGTGGCTTGCAGGTTGGCGATCTTCCGCTCGAGCATCTCGCCAGAAATCTCTGGGTACTCGACGGAAAACACGCCGCCAAAGCCGCAGCATTCGGCAGTGCCGGGCAGCTCGACCACTTCGGCTCCTCTGACTGCCTGCAGCAGCAAGCGCGGCTGGCGGTCGACGCCCAGATCACGCAGCAGGTGGCAGGAGGAGTGATAAGTGACCTTGCCCGCGTAGCGCGCGCCGACATCCGTGACGCCGAGGTAATCGACCAGGAATTCGCTGAACTCGTAGGTGCGGGCGGCGAGTGCTTTCGCTCGCGGCAGCCAACCCGGGTCGTCTGCAAACAGCTCGAGGTAGCTGTGGCGGAGCATCGCTGCGCAGGAGCCGGAGGGGATGACCACCGGTCCGGGGGCGGCTTCAAAAACCTCAATGGTGTGCATCGCCATCTGCCTCGCCTGGCTGCGCAAGCCGGCGTTAAAAGCCGGCTGCCCACAGCAGGTCTGACCGGAGGGGAAAGCGACCTCGACCCCGGCGCGTTCCAGGACGCGGACGACAAATTCGCCGGTCTCCGGGTAAAGGGTATCCATGATGCAGGTGATAAAGAGCTGTACCGTCTCAGCCATAGGGTTTCAGGGTAATTTCGGCAGGCGGTTGTATGGCTCTTGCAGCCGCTCGTGCAAATCCTTGAACAGCTCGAAGAGGTAATCGTAGCGCTGGCGCAGCTCGCGGCGCGGCTCGAATTCCTTGGCGACGCGCAGGCAGTGCTCAGCGCCGGAAGCTGGATCGGTATACAAACCGGCACCGACCCCGGCAAGGATCGCCGAGCCCAGGATTCCGCCTTCCGAATTTTCAAAAATGGCCACTTTTTTCTGATAAATATCTGCCTTGATCTGCGACCACAGATCGCTGTAAGCTCCGCCGCCGCTGTGGTAAATCACGTCGATGGAGTGACCTGCCGCTTCGATGATCTCCAGGGTCTGGCGCAGCTCGAGGGTGACGCCTTCCATTATCGCCCTGACCATAGCACCTTTGCCGGTGCGGGGGGTGACTCCGAAGAAGACCCCCCGGGCATAAGGGCTGCCCAGGGTGCGCTCTCCCATCAGGTAAGGGAAATAGAGCAGTCCCTCGCCGCCGGGCTCGACTTCTTGCGCCAGCCCATTCAAAATATCATAGACCTGCCTGCCGCTCCGTGCAGCCTCCTCCATTTCGCTCTGGCAGAAGGAGTCCTTAAACCATTTCAAAGAGCCGCCGCCCGAATCGATAATGCCGAAGGGGATCCAGCCGGGCATGACGTGATGCAGGTTCATCAGGCGCACATCGAATACCGGGGTCTCGGTGAATACCGAGATAATGGCGGAAGTGCCGGTCACATCGGAGGCATTACCCGGGCGGAGGATGCCCGCGGCGAGCAGCATGCAGAGCATATCGCCTGCGCCGGCGACGACCGGGGTCCCGGCAGCCAGACCGGTCAGGGCGGCGACCTCGGAGGTCACGTGACCAATTACAGCCGAGCTGGGGTAGATGGGAGGGAGCTTGCTGGCGGCGATGCCCACCTGGTCGACCAGTACCGGCGACCAATCTTCCTTGCGGGCATCCATCAGGAACGAGCCGGAGGCCTCGGTGTAATCCGTCGCGACTGCGCCGGTCAGCTTGAAGTTGATATAGTCCTTGGGTAAGAAAAACTTCCAGGCGTTCCGGTAGATGTCTGGCTCGCAGACCTCCACCCACTTGATCTTAAACCCGAACCAGTTTGCCACCGGAGGGCTGCCCGCGATGCGGTATGCCTCGGCGACATCCGGTCGTTTTTTATACTCCTCCACCAGGTCTGCACTGCGTTTGTCGCACCACAACTGGACGGCGTGGCTGAGCAGCTCCCCATGATCATCGATCGATACGCAGCCGTGCATCTGCCCGCTGACGCCGATGGCGCGGATTTCCTGCGGGGTAATGCCGGCTTGTTGGATGGTGCGGCGGATGTTGGAGACGGTGCTCTCCCACCAGACCTGCGGGTCCTGCTGCGCCCAACCGGGGCGAGGAGTCTCCATATCTTGAGCGGTGCTGGCGCTGGCGATAGCCTGCCCGTCCAGATCGAGCAGGGCTGCGCGTGTGCTTTGGGTGCCGATATCGATCCCCATTAGAAATTGTCCGGTCATCTCGAGCCTCCTATAGGATCGCCGTGCAAGTCAGGTTAGCGCTCGATGAGCTGCCTGAAGGATTCAACTTCGAAGCGAGTCCGGTCACCCCGGTGGCGGGCTTTGAAATGCTCGATTGGAGTGCCATCCTCCAGGTAGGCTGTACTTTCGATAAGCATCAGAGGCGCGCCCTGGCGGACGTGCAGCAAATTCAGCTTCCATCTCGTTCGCGGCGACGGCTTCCATGAAGCGTTTAGCCTGGGTGATATAGATGTTGTACTTTTCTCGCAGCACTTTATATAGGGATTGGTGGCTGAAATCTTCATTGACCAGCCCGGGACAATACCTCTCCGGTATGTAAGAGGTGACCAGCAAGATCGGCTCTTGCAGGATCAGCCGAATGCGGTCCAGGACGATGACCGGCTCGGCCGAGCGCAAACGCAGCTCGCGCGAGACTTTATACGGCGCTGAGTTGACCGACAGGTTCATTACCCTGGTCTCGATCTGGTAACCTTGCTGCAGCATCGATTCGGTAAAGCTATCCGGCGCCTCCAGCCACTTCTCGGTGATTTTCGGCTCAGCGATGAAGGTGCCGCGGCCTTTCTCCCGGCGCAGCAGACCCTCGTTCACCAGGGCGTCGATTGCTTCACGGATCGTCGTGCGGCTCAGATTGAACGTTTCGCACAGCTCACGCTCGCTGGGTAAGCGCTCGCCCACTTCCCAGCGACCGGAAGCGACTTCGTCCCGCAGCAGCTCGCGCAGCTGGTAGTGATAGGGGATCGGTAAACTCTTATCGATATCGCTTGAGGACATCCCATTCAAACTGCTGACGACCATCGGCTTTAACTCCCACTTGGCGTTATACATGATCGGGGGATGCCAACTCCCCTACCACCAGAAAACCTTGCAATACCTGATATCCTGTCATGTCAATCATACACGTAAAATAATATTCTGCCTACTTGGCGGCTCATAAAACGGGCAGCCTGTCCAGATATCCTCTTTCGACAGTAGCAACTGGCTGCAGCCGCCTTCGATCATTGGCATGAAAACGAGCTCGCAAGCGTCTGGCAGCAAAATAGTGTCGACTCTGCGTGCCGGCAGGTGCTCCTGGTTGAGCACGACTTCTATCCCGCCGTGCAGATTGCCTTCCCGGTCTAATAGCGACTGGCGGAAATCATCCCCCAGCAGCTGCACCAGGAGCTGGATCAAATCACTCACCGACGAGCCGGGAGCCAGCTCAAGCTCCAGGATGGGCTGCGGGTTGAACTGTCGCAAGTGACCGAACAATTTAACCTGCACGTGCACGGTCGAATCCATAGCGAATATTACACCTGCTGATTCTCTATCCAACCAACGCCACATCTTTCAGGCGCTCTCTAAGCAGCGCCGGGATTTCCACCGGGGAACGAGCGATCGCTGCCCCGGCTTGACGCAGGACGTCAATCTTTTGTTGAGCGCCGCCGCTGCCGGCACGAATGATTGCCCCGGCATGACCGAACCGCCGCCCTGGCGGGACAGCCCTCCCGGCAATGAGCGCCACGACCGGCTTGGTCATGCTGGCGATATACTCCGCGGCGCGCTCTTCACCGGAGCCGCCGATCTCGCCTACCAGGACGACGCCGTGCGTATTCTCGTCCGCCTCGAAAATGCGCAGCACATCGCTGAACTCTGTGCAGATCACCGGATCGCCGCCCACACCGATCGCTGCGCTCTGCCCGAAGCCTGAGTCGCTCAGGTTGGCAATCACCTCGTAGGAGAGAGTGGCGCTGCGCCCGACCACCCCGATGTGCCCCTGGCGGAAGATGCTCTGGGGCATGATGCCCAGCTTGCCCGCCCCGGGGATGAATATGCCCGGACAGTTCGGACCGATGACCACCGTACCGCTGAGGCGAGAGGCAGCTTTGATCTCCATCGTGTCGCGGATGGGGATGTGCTCGGTGACGATCACTACCAGCTCCAACCCGGCTTGAATAGCCTCGAAGGCAGCCTCACGGGCAGAGGTCGCCGGGACGAAGATCACCGAGGCGTTGGCAGCCTGTGCGCTGACTGCTTCAGCTACAGAGCCGTAAACGGGCAGCCCCTCTACCACCTGCCCGCCGCGCCCCGGCGTGACGCCGGCGACCAGAGGCGTGCCAGCTTTCAGCATCCAATGGGTTTGCGCCTGCCCAACTTTGCCGGTAATCCCCTGGACAATGGCTCGCGTGTTCTGACTGAGGAATAATGTGCTCATAACCCACTCAACTCAACAGCTCAAACAGCTGGTCTACCGCAGTTTCGGTCTGCACCACCCGGACCACATACACATTTGGCTGCCCTTCCAGCAAAGCCCAGGCTTCTTCCTGCTGGTTGCCGAGGATCTTTACCACTACCGGACGACCCTCCGTTTGAACCTGTAAGGCAGCCAGGATCCCTTTAGCGGCTTCCAGCATGCGGTTAATCCCGCCATACAGATTGATAATCGCCCCACGCACGCGAGGCGCATCCAGGATCAATTCCAGGGCGCCCTTGACCAGCTCTTCCGATATGCCTCCGCCCGTGTCCAGAAAATCCGCCGGAGCCAGCCCGCGCTGCTGCAGCAAATCCAGCGTCGCCATGCCCAACCCGGCTCCGCTGGTGATCACGCCGATGTCGCCATCCAGGGGCACATAGGAAACCCCCAGCTGTCTGGCGCGCAGCTCGCGCTCACCCAGACCAGCCAGGTAGATCTCGTTGAACTCGGGCTGGCGAGCAAGGGCGTTGTCGTCCACTTCCAGCTTGCAGTCTAACAGGACCAGGCGACCATCGCTGGTGAGCGCCAGCGGGTTAATCTCCAGCAGGATGGCATCAAAATCAGCCGCAGTGCGATACAACCCGGACAATACCTCTGCCAGGCCGGGTACCTGGCTCAGATCGGGTCCGCTCTTCTTCAGCCATGCGCGTATGCGGTGCACCGGCATCAAATCTCCGGGCTGGATTGCCAGGTGATGGACGCTCCCCTCTCCATCCCGGGCGGTATTTTCGATCTCAACCCCGCCGGAGAGGCTCAAGATGAGGTCGATCCGGTCGCTGGCAGTGTTTGCCACAATGCCGGCGTAGATCTCCTGGGAGACCGGCACCTGCTCCTCCACCAGGACGTAAGGCACAAGCTGCCCGAGGAGCTCTTTTCCCAGTAGGTCCGCCGCGGCAGCGCTTACTTCTTCGACGGATTGGCAGAGGCGGACTCCCCCGGCTTTACCCCGCCCACCGGCAGGGATGATGGCTTTCACCACTGCACAGCCACCCAGCTCCCCGGCAATTGCCGCAGCTTCCGCAGGTGTGTGAGCGATCCTTCCGGATGGGACCGCCAGCCCACTCCGCCGCAGCATCTGCTTGGCGATATCTTCGGCGACAATCATGCGAAGACCATCCCTCTCTCCAGCGCCATCTGTTTGCCCAAAGCGAGGGCCTCCAGGGCCTGGGGGACGTTGCGCGCCGGCAAACGCGCCGGCAGCGCCTGGGCCAGCGCTTCGACTTGCACTGCGCCGGTGATGGCTGCCAACGCTCCGAGGGCGATCACGTTAGCCAGGATGCGCCTGTCTAACCGCTCCGCCTCCGCCGTGAAGGGCAGGGCGTAAACTTTCAGGTCCAGACGGCTCTCCTGCAAGGCGACAAGGTCCTGGTCGACGATCAGCACCCCTCCTGAGCGCAGCCCGGGCTCGAAGCGGTTAAACGCTTCCTGGGACAAACAAAGCAGAATATCTGGGACGAGCACTTCGGGGTATTTGATCTCCCGGTCGCTGATGATCACCGAGGACTGGCTGGCGCCGCCACGCGCCTGGATGCCATACGATTGGGTTTGCACCACTTCTTTACCTTCGACAACTCCGGCGGCTTCCGCCAGGATCGCCCCAGCCAGGATCAAACCCTGCCCACCGGAACCGCTGAGAATAATTGCATTGTTCATGAGAATACCATCCTATCGCTGGACGAGCTCGCCGATGACGAATTTATCTGCCAGCTCTTCCGGCGACATCTTGCTGGCTTGCTCTACGCGCACAGCATTTTCTTTCTCCCACATCAGCATGTCGTAGGCATCCCCCGATTTATTCCAGCGACCGTACTGCTGGGGACACTGGGCGATGACTTCGATCAGTGCGAAACCGGTGTGGAGCAGGGCATCGCGCACCACTTTGGTGAGCAGCTGGACGTGATACGAAGTTGCCCGGGCAACGAAGGAGGCGCCCGCCGCTTCTGCCAGCTTGCAAGCATCAAACGCCCTTTCGTTGTAGCCGTCCGGGGCGGTGGAAGCCCTGGCACCTGCCGGGGTCGTCGGTGATACCTGACCGCCGGTCATGCCGTAGATGAAATTATTGAACAGGATCACTTTAATATCGACGTTGCGCCGGGCTGCATGGATGAAATGATTGCCGCCGATTGCCAGCGTATCGCCATCACCCGCCATGACAACCACGGTAAGCTCCGGACGGTAGAGCTTAATCCCGGTTGCGAAGGCGATGGCTCGTCCATGAGTACCTTTCAAGACGTCGAAATCCAGGTAGGCCGCGGTGCGACCGGAACAGCCGATTCCGTTGACCAGCACGGTCTTATCCTGGTCGATCCCGGCAGCTTCGAAGCCGCGCAGGATGGCTCCATTGGCTGTGCCCAAACCGCACCCGGGGCACCAGATCGTGGGTAAGCGATCTTGCAAGAAGTAGCGGTCTAACAGGTCGATCGTATGTGTTTTTGGCATCCCACTTCTCCATCTATACCGGCGCAAGCACCTGGCTCTCGATCAGGGAGAGTATCTGCTGCGGCTCGATCAGCAACCCATCCACCCGGTTCAGCGGGTAGACGGGCACCCGACCATTCACCGCCAGCCTGACCTCGCGAACCATCTGTCCCAGGTTCATCTCAGGCACCACCCAGGCTCTCACCTGCTGCGTCCATTTGATCACGGGCTTTTCAGGGAAAGGCCACAGGGTCTTGGCTTTGAGCAACCCCACTTTCAGACCTTTCTGGCGAGCGAGCTCGACTGCTTCCATCGCCGAGCGGGCAGAAGAGCCGTAAGCAAAAATTGCAACCTCAGCGTCCTCCAGCCCGTCTTCATCCACCAAAATCAGCTCATCGGCGTGGGCGGAGATCTTGTTGCTCAGCCGCCTGATCAGCTTTTCTGCGATGGGGTTGTTTTCAGTCGCGGGAAAACCGAATTCGTCGTGGACGTTGCTGTCCACATGGAAGCGGAACCCGTCGCCAAAACGCGCCATCAGGGGTATCTCCGCGCCGTCCAGGCTGCCCCGATGAGGGGCGAAATCTTCAGCGCCAGGCTCGGGGCGTCGGCGCTCGTAAAGCTCCAGGTCCTGCGGGTCTGGCAGCGAAACTGCCTCGCGCATATGACCGATCATGGCGTCCGAGAGGAGAAATACAGGGTTGCGCAGCATTTCTGCGGTGTTGATCGCTTTTACGGTCAGCTCGTAGGTTTCACGCACGCTGCTCGGCGCGTAGGCCACGATCGGGTAATCGCCGTGGGCGCCCCAGCGGGCTTGCATCACGTCCATCTGGGCAGGGAAAGTGGGCAGCCCGGTGCTGGGACCGCCGCGCATCACGTTGACTACCACGACCGGCGTCTCGGAGATTGCCGCAAAACCCAGGTTCTCGAGCATTAATGAAATTCCCGGTCCGCTGGAAGCGGTCATAACCTTGGCGCCCGCCACACTGGCCCCGATGCAAGCCGCGATGCTGCCGATCTCGTCCTCCATCTGGATAAAAACGCCCCCGGCCTTCGGCAGCTCTTTTGCCATACCCTCGGCGATCTCAGTCGCCGGCGTGATCGGATAACCAGCAAAAAAGCGCACGCCCGCGGCAATTGCAGCCTCTACACACGCCTCATTCCCTTGAAGCAATTTTCTGGTCATAAGTCCTCATTTCAGTATCTCGTCCAACTCAGCAATGGTAAACACATAATCCGGGCAAGAGAGCTCACACAGCCCGCAGCCATTGCATTTCTCAGGGGCGATCAAGATGACTTTTTTAGTCACCTCCTCACTCCCCAGCACCTTTTTCGGGCACAGCTCCATGCAGATGCCGCAGGCTTTGCACCAGCTGACCGTCACGACCAACTTTTTACCGGGTTCGATATCGATCTCTTGCTTCACCAGTTGTTTGGATGTCATACATGTTCTCTTTCTGCAGAGTCGGTTTCTAAATCCTAGTCCAGCAGGTATCCGGCTTTTTCCAGGTCATCGGCAACCCAATCCAATCCGAGCTCATACAGCTTCCAGCGTTTCGGACTGGCGTTGCGGCGGTCCCAACCGAGCATGTCATAGGCAAGGTCACGGGTTTGGAAGAAATCCTGGCGGTCAAGCGCCTTGCCTTTGAGGGCGCCGCCTTGCAGCGGCTCGAAGAAGCGGTCGGGCAGGGAATCGATCCTCCGCGCTGAAACCGGCGAGGGTGTTGAATGCGCGTGCCATAGCCAGGGAACGCTCGGTGGCTTTCAGGATTTCCCAGGTGGAAACGTTCCAGCCAGTCACCGATTTCACCTGGTCCACCATCATATCCAGGCTATAAGGCATGAATGCGCACAGCGCCAGATTGTTGACCACCGATTTGTTCAGCATCATGTAAACAAAGAGGCGCGCTTTCTGGGGACCGAGCGCAGAACTATCGACTGCATCCAGGATGCCCATGTTGCGCGCCGCGCCGAAGGCAGGAGATTCCTCATTCATGTAAACAGCATCGTGCATGTTGTGCATGTGGTCGGCTCCGGTAGGGGAGATGGCAAAGCCAATACCCATGCCAGCCTTCCAACGCGGCTCGTGCAGGGGCAGCGGCTGACCTTTGACGTGTAAGAAACAGGCTGCCGCAGCCTCCCCAAGCTTGTCGCTAATCCCATTCGGACCTTCGGCGAGCAGGTCGCCCAAACCCTGGCGCAGGGTGATCTGCTCCAATAATCCCAGCATCCCTGCGGTAGAGCCAAAACGCAGATCTAACCCTGCCTGCAGCTCGCCTGGGAGCAGCCCTTTCTCGGCGGCTTCCATTGCGCCAGCGATCATCAAGCTGGCAGACATGGTGTCAATGGTAAAGCGATCACAAATTTCATTCGCCCTGGCGACTGCTTTAATATCGCGGATGCCGCAGGCAGAGCCAAACCCGGCGATGGTCTCATATTCAGGACCACCATACTTGCGGCTGACTTCCAAACCTGCATCGCTCACCTCAACCATGCGCTTGCAGTGGACCGGGCAGGCATAGCAGCTCTCGCGTCCCACCAGGATGGTATCCGTCATGTAGCGACCGGTGAGGGTCTCGTAGCCCTCGAAGCTGCCTTCGCGGAAGTTCCGGGTAGGCAGCCCCCCTGCAGAATTGAGCACGGCTACGCCGCGGGCTGTGCCCATCTCCTGCATTGTGCCCAGCGGTGCTTCGTAGTTATCGCGCATCCAACGCGCAGTGTCGACAACAGCTTCCTTGTTCGCCACTTCCGGTCGGGTCTTACCGTTGACCACAATGGCTTTCAAACCTTTGGAGCCCATCACCGCTCCCAGCCCGGAGCGACCCAGGAAATCGTGCATATCCAGAGCGATGCAGGCGAAGCGCACCAGGCGCTCGGCGCCAGGTCCGATAGCTGCCACGCTGGCGCGCGGGTCGCCGGTTTCCTCTAGAACGGCTTGCTGGGTTTCGTAAGCCTCCAACCCCCACAGGTGAGAGGCATCGCGCAGCTGTACAGCGTCGTTATTGATCCACAGGTATACGGGCTTTTCTGCCTGACCGGTAATCACCAGCCCATCGTAACCAGCCCAGCGCAGCTTGACGCCCCAGTCTCCGCCCCCCTCGCTTTCACCGTACGTCCCGGTTAGCGGGGATTTCGCCCCGGCGCTGTTCCGCCCTGTGCCAGGGATGGGCGTGCCGGTGAGGACGCTGGCGGCAAATACCAGGATATTCTGCGGACCCAGCGGGTCGCAGTCCGGTGGAACTTCTTTGAGCAGGTAGTGAGCCACGATCCCGCGCCCACCGAGGTAGGTACGATAAAACTTGGCGTCGTGTTCGTCCAGGCTGATTTGCCCGGTGTTCAAGTCGACCCGCAGGATGCGGCCCCAGTAACCATTCGGCATTTACGACTCCTATCTACAATAAGCTATGCAACCCGGTAGAGCGGTTCTTGACCCTCGAGGACGCGCAAGACATCTTCAGTGATCATCGACATTGCTTTGAGCGCGTCGTCGGTGTGGGCAGCCATGTGCGGCGAAAGGACGACATTTTCGAGCTGGAAGAGGGGATTATCCGGCGGAGTGGGCTCGACCGCGTATACATCCAACCCGGCACCGCCCAGATGCCCGCTCTGCAGCGCCTCGACCAGGGCTGCCTCGTCCAGCACGGGTCCGCGCGAGGTATTGATCACGATCGCGCCCGGCTTCATCCTGGCGAACTGCTCTCTTCCCAGCATCCCAGAAGTGCTCGGCAGCAGCGGCACATGAACGGAGATATAGTCCGCTTCCAGGAGCAGCTCAGCTAAAGTGACTTTTCTGGCAGCCAATTTTTCTTCCAATTGGGGATAATCGAGCACATCGTAATAGATCACCGGCATGTTAAAGCCAAAGTGACAAATCTCCGCCACCCGGCTGCCGATGCGGCCCATGCCCACCAGTCCAAGGGTACGCCCCAGCAGCTCTTGCCCGATATACTCGTAGCGCACCTCCCAGCGACCCTGGCGCAGGGCTTTATCGGCGCGCAAGATTTGCTTGGATAGAACGAGCATGAATCCCACTGCCTGCTCGGCAACGGATTCTACGTTGGCGTTGGGTGTATTGCAAACCACGATCCCCCTGGCTTTAGCGGCTGCCAGATCGATCGCCTCCACGCCCACCCCATGCCGCCCGACGACCTTCAGCCGGGGTGCAGCGTCCATCAGGCGGGCGGTGACTTTCCCGTTGGCACGGATGATAATCGCGTCGACGTCTTTGACTTGCCCGATCAAAGCCTCTTCGTCCAAACTTTCCGCCAGGACGATCTCGGCTTTTTCAGCCAGCAAATCTTTCCCGCTGGGATGCATGTCTTCGTAGAGCAGTATGCGGTAAGGTTTCATAGCGAATACCATCCAAAATTACAAAGATGCCCGGCAGACCGCCAATACATCCTCGGCGCTGGCGACCCGAGGTGCGAGCGGCACCATGAAGCTCCCGGCGATCGTTTGCGCCAGTGGGGTCAGGTCTGACTCAGAGAGACCAAAACAGGCGAGACCGGAAGGCAGGCCTACATCCTGCGAAAGCTGTTTAACTGCGGCTACCGCTTTTTCTGCAGCAGCTCGCTTGGAGAGCCGTTCCACGCGCTCGCCCAGGGCTGCTGCAATTTGGGCGTACTTGTCAATTGCCCCGGGCAGCATGAATTCCATGGCGTGCGGCAGGATGATGGCATTGATCGCCCCATGCGGCAGGTTGAAAGCGCCGCCTAGAGGCCCGGTGATGGCGTGTACCAGAGTCAGCTTGGTGTTATGGAATGCCATGCCAGCTAATAAGCTGGCGGTAAGCATGCCATCTCGCGCCTCTACGTCTTTGCCTGTATAGACCGCGCGGCGCAGATAACGACCGATAAGCTCGATGGCTTTTAAAACCAGGGCATCGCTGGCAGCCCAGGCGTTGACGCAGATAAACGATTCGATGGCGTGGGTGAGCGCATCCAAACCGGAATCGCGGGTGGGTACCGCCGGCAATCCCAAGGTCAGAAGCGGGTCTAATAAGGCAACTCGCGGTGCGACGTAAGCGCTGCGCAGCCCCAGCTTGGCTTTCTTCACCGGATCGCTGAGCACGGTCACGTCGGTGATCTCTGCCGCGGTCCCCGCGGTGGTCGGTATGGCGATCACCGGAGCCGAGGGCTGCTTGACCTTATCAACTCCGAGATAGTCCGCAGCGCCGCCTGGATTTGTGGCTAAAACACCCACACCCTTGCCGGCGTCCAGCGGGCTTCCACCTCCCAGGGCAATCACACCGTTGCAGCCCGCCGCTTTATACTCTCCAGCCGCCTTGTCCACAGTCCCTACCGTTGGGTTGACCTCGACTGAATCGAAAACGACGGAGCCGATCTCTGCTTTATTAAGCTGAGCCAGCACCTGGTCCAATACACCCGAGCCTGCGACGCCCGGGTCAGTGATCACCTGGGCTTTGTCGACTTTCAATTTGCGCGCCACCTCACCGAGCTGCTGGAGGCTGTCTTTGCCATAGATGATTTGGGTAGATATATAGAAAGAATATGGAGCAGTCATTTAGTTTTCTCCCTTTTCAGGATTGTTTACGGGATAGAGGGGTTTTAATCCGGATAATACCCGGGCGACCTCACTGGCTGAGATCCGCTTTACTTCTTCGGCTGCCTGTTCAGAATACCAGGCGGTGTGCGGGGTAACGATCACGTTGGGCAGGTGGACCATGGGATTGGTCGGCTGCCAGCCCCTGATTTTGGCTGGCTCTTCCTCCAGGTCATCCAATCCAGCGCCGCCAATCCTACCGGCGCGCAGGGCGGCGAGCAGCGCGACTTCATCGATGATTGGCCCGCGGGCTGTGTTCGTGAGGATTGCCCCGGGCTTCAGCAGGCTGAGCTGCCGCTCGCCGATCAGGTGATACGTCTCGGGTGTCAGCGGAGACTGGATGTGGATAATATCTGCAGCCTGGACGAGCTCATCCAGACCGACCGCGGCGGCGCCGTGGCTGAGGATGGTCTCAGCGGAGAGGTAGGGGTCATATACCAGGCCACGGCAGCCAAAGGCTTGCATGCGCTGCCAGATCAAGCGACCGATCTTGCCAAAACCGATCAGACCGAAGGTCGCCTGGCTAAGACGAATAATTGAGCGTCCCACCTGCCAGTTCCAAAGCCCATCCGCCACGCCCTGGCGATACTGCAAGAGCTTGCGCGAGCACGCCAGGATAAGAGCTACTGCATGGTCGGCGACTTCTTCCGCGCAATAATCGGGCACATTGGTAACCCAGATGCCGTGCTGGGTAGCAGCTGGCACATCGACGATGTCGACGCCGATCCCACTGCGGGCGATGATCTTACAGCGGGTCAGGGCTTCAATATGGCGGCGTTGGAGGTTGACATAGCGGGGTAGGAGCGCTGTCCGCGTCGCGGATGGCGGCTATAAGCTCTTCGTCGTTGGAAAACTGCAAGGGGATAACCTGGCAGCCAACACGTTCCAGGATGCTCTTTTCGATCTCGATGGAATCCCAATCCAGGGTATCCATCAGCAGCTTGTATCTGAACTCGGGCACGTGACGCCTCTTCTGCGGACCTAGCGAGATTCGCGCTTCCCGCCGCCGGAAATATCGGCTTCGATGAGCGCCTGGACTTCTTCTTTCGTCACAATGCCCAGGTCGAACATCATCGTTTGCTTCAAGCGGGTGATGGCATCTCCCACGAGGATACCTTTTTCAATGCCGCAGGCGCTATCGCCCTCGGTCAGGAGGCCGTAATAGAACCCGCTGTTCCAGGTATCTCCGCCGCCGATACGGTCCCAGAGGACCACCGGTTTAATCGCGGGAGAGCGGAAAAAATTCCCGTGAGCATCCAGGGCAACGCTTTCCCAACGGTGCTCTTCGAACGAATCGGGATAGCGGATCGTTACGCCGACGACCGAGAGCTTGAACCGCTCCTGGACTTCCTCGGTAAAGGCTTTTAAATCGGCGTCGCTAAGAATGCCGATGTCGCCGCGGTTGATGGCTTCGGCGCTGTATTTCCCGCAGTCCATCTCATAGAGCTTGGCCATATCCTCAATCGTTGTAATGAACCAGTCAACATTGCGGACGATGATGGGGGTCATCACTTTCTTGCATTCATCCACGCTCCACAGGGTGCCGCGATAGTTGAAATCCATTCCAACCCGGCAGCCCTCGGGTTTTGCAGCAATGGCCTCTTCAAAAGCCTCTAAATTGTAATTCTTCTCATATCCGGAGTGGGCAGCCAGGCCAAAATTAATGCCCGAGGCGTGGAATAAGCGCGCGCCCTTGAGAGCTGCCCCCCAATCCACCATGCCTGCGCCCAGCCTGCTGGCGGCAGAATACTTGCGCTGATACCAGGCAGTCGAGCGGCGAGGCGTTCGCCCGAGCTCGTAGATGTAACGTCCCATCAGCTCGCTCTTAGGCGCCCAAACGAAGAAGCTGGTATCGACGCCCTGCTCCCGGCTGACGTTGCGCAGCATCCAGCCATAGGGGTTATCGGGGGTGCGAGTGATATACCTGCACGGGATCCCCAGGCGGGCAAGTCCTACACATAAGATGTGCTCGCTGCCGGATAACGAGATATCGATCTGGCGCGTGCGTTCGGCGCGCTGCATGTCCGCGGGCGTGTCGCGGATCATAGTCTCGCCGAATGTAACGAAGGCGGGCTCGCGCTCCATAAATTGGGTCAAATCATCTTTAACGATATTGATCTTCATTGCGCTCCGCACTTTATCTGGTCTGTCAGCGTATTTTATTTGGCGGCAATGGGGAGGTTGAACTTATCTCCTAGCATGCCTTCTTATCCAATGCGAAGAAAGTATATCTGCTGAGGGCGCTCAATGCCGCCCGTCAATTGATCTGGATCGTGATCCAGAAAAATTTCAAGGGAAAATCGTAGGGGTTCTTGGTTGTATGGAACGGGCCGGGAGTGACATAGAAAGCATCCCCTGGAGCAACATCCCAGGATTGACCGTCGGCTTCCATGATGCCTCGCCCTTCCAGGATGAGATACACCTCTTCCCGGTCCGGATGGGCGTGACCCTTCGTACGGCAGCCGGGATAGACAATGGTTATCCCGGATTGGATTTTGCCCGAGGCGCTATCCTGAGGGTTGAGCAGCATGAAAACGTCCCGGCGGATTTCATCTCCCTCCTGGCGGAGCAGGGCGGCGAAAGAGCTGCCGCCAGTTTCTGCCTGGAGCTGAGTGGCCTGGATGAGCTCCCCTTTTATTGTGTCCATCTAATGCTCCTTGGTCTGCTGTAACAAGTGGATAAGTGAAGCTTTCTGGTCTTCTGGTAATGACAGGATGATAAGCCGTCTCCATTATATATTATTTCCATCCCTGAATCAAGGTATCCTGAAAGGATATGTATTTTATCCAAATTCCGGGTGACAAATAGATCAACTGGTAATGACAAGATGATATATTGACAACATGATACGATTATGCTATAGTCTTCTATATCCGAAACGATATTTCAAAAAGAAAAACGATTACTCAGTGGACACCTCGCCCCTCAAGCCCTGGAAAGTTACCCCGGTGATGAACTACTCGGTAGCCAAAGCCTTCGCGATCCTGGAATATCTTGCCGCGGCCGAAGGCTCCAAAGAGCTGGGGGTAATCAGCAGTGCCCTCGGCATGAATAAAAGCACGGTCTACCGCTTCCTTGCCACCTTATGCAATTTAGGTTACGCCGAACAAGACCCCGAATCGGGGCGCTATGCTCTGGGCTCAAAAATCATCTGGCTGGCTTCGCGCTTCCTGGACAACCTGGACTACCGCGTTCTGGCCAGACCCTATTTAGAGAAGCTGGTTAGCGAGACCCGCGAAACCGTCCACCTGGCGATCCTGGACAAGCTCGAAGTGGTATATGTGGATAAAATCGACGGTCTGCAGCCGGTGAAAATGTCTTCGCGCGTAGGCAACCGGATGCCAGCCCATTCGACAGGTCTGGGAAAAGCGCTGCTCGCAGATTTAGATGAAGAGCAATGGGCGCTTTATGTGCAAGAGAAGGGCCTCAAGCGCTACACCTCAAATACGATTGGCAGCCCGGAGGCGCTCTATGATCACCTGCGCGCGGTCCGGGAGCGCGGCTATGCCATCGATAATTCCGAGAATGAGGATGGCATCCGCTGTGTGGCTGTGCCCGTGCGAGATTACACCGGCAAGACCATCGCCGCAATCAGCATCAGCGGCTGGTCGCTGACCATGACCCCCGAGAGGGACGCGCAACTGGCTGCATTGGCGATAAATACTGCCCAGGCGTTGACTGAACGCCTGGGCGGTATGGTTAAAGTTCAACAGCTGAACGAATTACCTGTAAGCTAACCCCACGGAGAAAGAATTATGGAACTGATCAACCAGGAACTATTTATTGACGGTCAATGGGTACCTTCTGACTCGGGCGAGACTTTCGATGTAATCAATCCGGTGACCGCCCAGCCAATGGGGCGAGCGGCGAAAGCCGGGAGAAGTGAGACGAAGCGCGCCCTGGAAGCGGCGGAGAAAGCGTTTCAGGTATGGCGAAAGACGACGCCCGACGAGCGCGTCAAAGCATTAAAAAGGGGGCGGCGGCGGTCGCTGGCTGTCAGGAAGAGCTGGCGCGCATTTTGACGATGGAGCATGGCAAGCCGCTGGGAGACGCCCGAAAAGAGATCAAGGGCGCAATCGATACACTCGAATACTATGCGGAGGAAGCTCGCCGGGTCTACGGTGAGGTTGCCCCGAGCAAATCTGCGACCTCGCGCAGCCTGGTGATCCGCCAGCCGGTGGGGGTGGTTGCGGCGATCGCACCCTGGAACTATCCTGTGACATTGATGGCCTGGAAACTGGCGCCAGCCCTGGCAGCGGGCTGCACGGTAGTGGTCAAACCCCCGGCGCTGGCGCCTTTGGCGTGCGGGATGGTTGCCGCGCTCGTCGGCGAGTCGGGCCTGCCGCCTGGTGCAGTGAATGTGATCAGCGGACCTTCGGGCCAGGTCGGCGAAGAGCTGCTCTCCAACCCAATCACCCGCATGATCGCTTTCACCGGTTCGACCGAGACCGGAAAATTTCTGATGGCTGCCGCTGCGCCGGATTTGAAAAAGCTGCTGCTCGAGCTGGGCGGGCATACTCCCATGGTGGTTTTCAAGGATGCTGACCTGGACCGGGCAGTTGCTGACGGGGTGAAGCGCTCTTTCCGCAATATGGGACAGATTTGCAATGCCGTCAACCGCATCTATGTAGAAAAAGATATTGCCGAAGAATATATCCGGCGATTCGTCGATCAGACTGCGCTGCTGACGATCGGAGATGGCCTCGCCAATCCAAACGTCGACCTCGGGCCGATGATCGATGCCGACGGTGTGCTGCGCACCCAGGCTCACGTGGACGATGCGCTGCGCAAAGGGGCCAGGCTGCTCTACGGCGGTAAGCGCCCGGAGGATCCTGCGCTGCGCCAGGGATATTTCTACGAGCCGGCAGTCTTGACCCAGGTTACCAGGGATATGCTGGTAATGCACGAAGAGTCGTTCGGACCGATCGTTGGCATCGACACTTTCACCGGTCTCGACGAAGCAGTCGAGCTGGCTAACAGCACCCAATACGGCCTGGTTACCTACGCTTATACCCGCGACCTGGCGACGGCTTTCAAGTTCAGCGAGAGGGTTGAATCTGGGTCGGTAGCGATCAACACGGTCAGCCCCGACTCGCTGTATGCGCCCTACCCGGCGTGGAAACAAAGCGGCATCGGCCTGGAGCTATCTCACTTTGGCATTGAAGAATACTCTCAGGTGAAGCACATCCTGTTGGAGCTGGGCTGACCGGAAAAATCGAGCGATGGCTTGGATCAGGAAGGAGGAGTTCAATGAGTTTGAAAGTAAATGAATGGGGCTACACCAATCCGGTGGTTTCACCATTATATGGAAGCCCACCCCTGGTATGGAAGGACATGCGCATCCAGCTGGTGGTTTATGAAACCGACATCGAGAATGTGAAGCGCGTGATCCCTGAGCCATTAGAGGCGCGCACCAACAAGGTGATTACCTGGATCTCAGAGTTCGAGCTGGGAACGACGCAAGGCAGCTTTGCCGAGATGGCAATTTATGTGCAGGTCAAGTACAAGGATATCGAAGGCGACTACGAGCCGTTCTTATACGTAAACACACCGCTGCCCCTCACCGCAGGCAGAGAAATTTGGGGATATCAGAAGAAGCTGGCTGAGATTGGGCTCTATCATGAGCAGGAGGCAGTCCGCGGCCAGGTGAACCGCCTGGGGCACCAGATCCTCAAAGCGCTGGTAGTACCGGAATACATTGCCAAGATGGATGAGATTCCCTGGAGCACGGGCGGGGTATTTTCACTAAAGTACATCCCCAGTGCAGAGGAAGGGGGAACGCCGATCCGGGAGCTGATCCTTACCCCCGGCGAATTCACCGCTCAAGAAGGGAAATTCTTCGGTGGACGCGGGTCGGTGGTTTACGAACGCTCCGAGATCGATCCGACCTACCTGCTGGAGCCAAAGCGCATCCTCGGCGGCTTTTTCGGTCAGGGCGATCTCTACCTGCCCCTGGGTAAAGTGGTCTACGATTATAAATAGGCGGATAGCGATGCCTGCATACCGGGTACTGGTCGCGACGCGTTCTTTCGGCAGCACATCTTCGAAACCCTGGGACGTGCTGGCTGAGGCGGGCTGCGAGGTCGTCAAAGCCGATATGAAAGGCGAGATGAGCGAAGAGCGCCTGATCGAGCTGCTGGCAGATATCGACGGCGCGATCGTTGGGGTCGTACCTGTGACAGCTCATGTTTTGGAGAGCGCGCCGCGCCTGAAAGTGATCAGCATGCACGGTGTTGGCGTTGACCACGTAGACCTGCCAGCCGCGGCGAAGCTCGGCATTGTGATCGCGAATTGCCCGGGTGCAAACGACCAGGCAGTCGCAGACCTGGCGATTGGCTTGATGATCGCGATCGCCCGCCAGATCCCGATCGCCGACCTTGCTCTGCGGCAGGAAAAATGGGGACGCTACACCGGGAGCGAGCTGTGGAACAAGAGGTTGGGATTGGTCGGATACGGGCGCATCGGTCGCGGGGTGGCAAAACGCGCCCTAGGATTCGATATGGATGTGCTGGTTTTTGACCCGTATGTTCCTGCGGATCAAGCCGGTTTGCCGGGAGTCAGGTTCACGAGCCTGGAGGAAGTGATAACCTCAGCTGATTTTCTCTCATTGCACGCTGCGCTGACCAACGAGACACGCAGCATGATCGGGGAAGCACAGCTGCGCAACATGAAACCTTCCGCATTCCTGGTGAATACAGCTCGTGGAGGGTTGGTGGACGAAGCGGCGCTGTACCAGGCGCTTAGCCAAAAATGGATTGCGGGTGCAGCATTGGATGTTTTTATTGAGGAGCCGCCTGCCGGCAGCCCGCTGTTAGGATTGGAAAATCTGGTTGTCACTCCGCACATCGGAGCGCACACACAGGAGGCGATTGAGCGCATGGGTGTCATGGCAGCCCAGAACGTCGTACTAACATTGCAAAGCGGTCAGCCCCTGCATCGTGTTGGTTGAGCAGTGTCTACGATAAATTGCCTGGCAGCTGACATCAGAACGCTTTTTTAGCAGGTGAAAGGAGGTAATCGGAAAAAATCAGGTGAACCAGATCCCTGGTAAGGAGAGGCGCCTGGTCCGCCCAGAAAATCCAGATCAACGAATTACGATGGTCACGAAAGCAGAAAAAATGAACCCTCAAACTATCAAGCTATGGAGGAGTAAGTCATGAAAAACCAATTTAAGCTGTTGATCTTCGTCCTGATCCTGTCCTCGCTGGTATTGGCGCAGTGCGCAGGACCTGCCGCCACCCAACCGCCGGCAGCCACCCAGGCACCGGCAGCCACCCAGGCGCCAGCGGCTGGGACCACGGAATGCAAGGATGCAGATCGGGTGCCGATCAACTGGTCGACGATCGCCGGCTTCTACACCGAAGCGATGTCCGCGCTGGTTGCCGACTTCGAGGCAACTCACTGCGTCAAGGTAACCGTTGTGAACATCGATAACTCGCAGCTGTATGACAAGCAGGTGATCGAGATGGTCGGGAAGACCGGCGCCTACGATGTAGTGACCCTGGAAACGGCAGAAAAAGCCGAATTTGCTGAGAATGGCTTTATTCTGGCGATGGACGATTACCTTAAGGCGCATCCAGAAGCCGACTACGCAGATGTAGCCCCCATCCTGGCGGATATGACCACCCAGTACAAAGGCAAGATCTGGGGTTTGCCGTATTACACCTACACCGCTGGGTACTTCTGGCGCTGCGACTTGCTAGAAGATCCAACCGAGCAGGCTGCCTTCAAGGCGAAGTATGGCTATGACCTGCCGTCGCCGCCCCAGACCTGGGAGCAGCACCGCGACATTGCCGAGTTCTTCACCCGCAAGGCTGGCGATAAGCTCAAAGGCGAGACGCTGACCAAGGATTTCTACGGCGTAGGCCTGATGGCTGGGCGCTTCCAGGAGATCCAGGATGAGGAGTCTGCCTTCATTTGGTCCTACGGCGGTGACTGGCTGAAAGATGACGGCACCCTCGACGTAGGAGAACGTCACCAAGGCGGAGAAGTGGTACGTGGAAAAGCTGCTGCCCTTCGCCCCACCTGCAGCCCTGACCGTAACCTACAATGGCGTGATGGACCAGATGAAAGACGGGCAGATCGCCCAGACAGCTGGCTTCTTCCTCGACCAGTGGCCGAATGCGGTAACGACCGAGCAAAGCGTACCGGGCGCCAAGATGTGCAACTCCGAGGCCCCAGCAAAGCGCGCTTACATCGGCGGCTTCCTGCTGGCTGCTTCTGCAGCATCGAAACACCCGCAAGAAGCGATGGATTTCATGGCCTACATCGGCGGCAAGGAAGCGCAGCGCAAGTTCGCTGAAGCTGGCGGCACTACCACCCGCATGAGCATCCTCACCGACCCGACCCTGGTGAACGACAGCACCCGCACCAAGACGGGACACTTCTCCACCCTGGTGAAGGTGTTCGACAGCATGAAAGATACCCGCTCGAACCTGTTCTACACACCGTTTGGCGCCAAGATCTACAACACCCTTGGCCCAATGCTGCAGGCTGCTGCAGCTGGTGAGAAGACCCCCGAGCAGGCAGTCCAGGACCTGGCTAAAGAGGTAGAAAAGATCTGCGGCGGTCCATGCCCGATTAACAAATAGAACGGTTCAATAACCAGTCTGACCGGGATGCCCTTGTCAGGTGCATCCCGGTCAGAAATCAGCCCAGATAAACTGGTTGACGTAAGGAGTGTCTCATGGCCTCGATTGAAGTCAGCTCAACCCCCAGCGCAGGCGCTGCGCCCAAAAAACAGCGCAGAGCGATGTCGGATGCCTGGTTTTCGGTGCTCCTGATCCTTCCTGCGATGGTAATCATCGCTTTTTTTGCGTTGATGCCCTTGTTCTATGCAATCGATGTGTCATTTCGATTTGCCGACCTGACAACCGGGGGCATCAAGCAGTTCGTCGGGCTCGAGAACTACCGCATCGTGCTCAGTGATAATTACTTTTGGGGGTCTGTCGCTACCACCTTGAAATTTACGTTCTTTGCGGTTTGCATCGAGGTCGGTCTGGGCATCTTTGTGGCATTCCTCATTAATGGGGCTACAGTAGGCAAAGGCTTAATCCGGAGCTTGCTCATCCTGCCGCTGGCGACGGCTCCTGCGGTTACCGGGCTCTTCTGGAGATATTTGTACGATACCCAGTTTGGCTTATATAACTATTTTCTGAAAATGGTCGGTTTGCCCCAACCCAACTGGTTAGGCGACATCCATATCGCCCTTTGGGCGGTGATTATCTTTGACATATGGCTGTGGATGCCTTTCGTCGCCTTGATCGTCCTGGCGGGCTTGCAGGCGCTTCCCAAAGAGCCTTTCGAAGCGGCAGAGCTGGATGGGGCTCCATACCTCCAGGTACTGCGCAGGCTGACTTTCCCGATGCTCAAACCGGTCTTGTTCCTGGTAATCATCCTGCGGGTGATCGATTCGCTGCGCCTGTACGATGCGATAGCCGTGCTGACCCGCGGCGGACCTGGCTCCTCAACCGAGACGATGACCTACTATCTCTACCGCAACGGGTTGGTGTTCTTCCGCATGGATTACGCCTCGACCATGGCCCTGCTATTCCTGTATGCGGTAGTAGTTGCGGCTTTGTTTGCCTTAAGACCGTTATTAAATATGTTCTCCGCTCGTTCGGCAGCCAGATAAGGAGGTAGGTTCAGATGATGGAGAGACGGAAAGACCTCTTGGGAAATATTGCGCTATACGCTGATTGTGTATGGTCCTGGTGTGGACGGTGTTCCCAATCGCCTGGCTGATCCTGACTTCGTTTAAGCCAACCACCGATATCATGGTGTCCCCGCCCCGGTTCGTATTCACACCTACCCTGGATAACTACAAATATGCGCTGGGCAGGGCAAACTTCGCCATGTTCATCGGCAACACGCTTTACGTTTCTCTGCTCTCAACCTTCTTCGTGGTTGTCCTGGCCTCCCTGGCGGCGTACAGCTTTGCCCGCTATAACGTGGGCTATGGCAACATCCTGTTCTTCATCCTGACGACGAAGATGATGCCCGCCATTGCGGTGGTGCTGCCGTTCTTCCTGATCTTTCGAAATATCGGAGCCACGCCGATCGGCGAGGCCCTGGGAATAGGATTGGATAAGCGCGGGGCGCTGGTGATCAGCTATACCATTTTTAATCTGCCGTTCGCTATCTGGCTGATGGTTTCGTTCTTCCAGGATATCTCCAGGGAGCTGGAGGACTTCTGCGCGCTTGAACGGTTACAACCGGCTGCAAGTCTTGCGCAAAGTCGTCCTGCCGCTGGCGGCTCCGGGCATAGCGGTTACCGCCATTTTCTGCCTGATCTTTTCCTGGAACGAATTTCTCTTTGCCTATATTCTGACGCGCGATGCTGCGCGGACAATTACCGTAGGCGTAGAATCCTTCTTCACTTTGCAAGGCATTCTATGGGGTCCGGTAGCTGCAGCCGCGACGATCAGTGTGCTGCCGATGCTGATCTTTGTATTGGTGCTTCAGCGCTACATGGTGCGCGGCCTCACCTTTGGCGCCGTGCGCGGCTAAAGCAGAAGGAGATTAAAAATGGTCTTCTGGCAATTTTGGGAAGTGGCCTTCCAGGCCTTCATGATCTTGATCGGCGTCGGGATTATCTGGTTGAAATTCATTGAGCCTCTCTTTCCCTCGCACGGGACATCTGTGCCGCTGATGATCATCGTGGCAGTGGTTCTGGCTGCAGTAAGAATAGCCTGGGGTACCCGGACTATCCTGAAACAGCGCAAAGCCGCGCGAGCGCAGATCGCCGCCATAAACGGGAAAGCATAGGAGGCGAGATGATTGAGCTGCGCAATATTTCAAAAATATACGGTCAGGACACCATTGCTGTGCGCAATCTCAACCTGACCATCCAGGACCATGAATTTTTCGTCATTTATGGACCAGCAGGCGCAGGAAAGACGACCACTCTGCGGCTTATTGGAGGCATCAGCCAGCCTTCGCAGGGTGATATCTTGCGGGATGGGGTTTCGATCTGTAAATGTAGCCCCGGAGAACCGCAATATGGCGATGGCGTTCGAGAACTATGCACTCTATTCGCATATGTCTGTATATGAGAACCTCGCCTTCCCGTTGAAGTCCGGCAAATTGTCCAAACAGGAGATCGATGACCGCGTCCAGCAAGTAGCCCGGATTCTGCAGATCACCGAGCTGCTCGATAGACGACCGGGCTTCCTGAGCGGCGGTCAGCGGCAGAGGGTATCCCTAGGCCGGTGCATCGTACGCCCCTCCAGCCTGTATCTGCTGGACGAGCCGATAGGTCACCTGGATGCCAAATTGCGCCACCGCATGCGCGCCGAGCTGAAGGCCATGGCTGTGGATATGAACGCCACGGTTACCCTGGTGACTACTGCCAGCCGTGAGGCCCTGGCAATGGGTGACCGGATTGCCATCCTGAGAAACGGCATCCTGGAGCAAGTTGGCACCCCGGAGGAGATCTACAGCCAGCCGCAGAATGAATTCGTCGCTTCTTTCGTGGGCGAACCCCCGATGGGTTTCCTGGACGTTGAGCCCAACCAGGAGAACGGCCGGACCGCCTTACGCATTACGGGCAGCGATGTATTTCTGCCAGTATCGTCACAGATTGCCCAAAACCTGAACGGCGATAAAGCGGGCTACCGCCTTGGCGTCCGGCCAAATGAACTGAGCCTGACCAGCCAGTCAGATGAAGATCATCGTACGCCGGGATCTGTGTATTTAATCGAGCCTCTGGGATACTGCAATATCATTACCGTGAAAATTGGGGATGGGACAATTCGTGCGGTCGTCGACCCTTCTACCCGGCCTGAGGTCAATGAGACGGTATGGATATCGTTGAATGGCGAGAACATCCACCTGTTCCACAACGAGCAGGCGATGGTCCATCCCGTCGGGTCACAGAGAGTGAAGCTGAATAACAACCATAATTAATGAGGCAGGTGGAATGTGGCCAAGATCACAATCGATAACTTCGTGAAGCATTATGGTGAAGTCAAGGCGGTGCGCGGCGTATCGTTTGAAATAGCCGACGGCGAATTTGTTTCCCTGCTCGGACCTTCCGGGATGCGGGAAAAGCTCCACCATGCGCTCGATCGCAGGACTTGAGGAGATCACGGAGGGTACGATCTATTTCGACGGTAAGCGGGTGAACGATATCCGCCCGCGGGATAGAAATGTCGCAATGGCGTTCGAAACGTACGCTCTCTACCCGACATTGAACGTTTACGAGAATATCGCTTTCCCACTCCGTTCAGCGAAATGGCCGAACGACAAAGTGAAAGAGAAAGTGCAAGACATCGCCCGCCGCATGGAGCTGGAATCGATCCTGACGAGCATGACTGCCGAGCTCAGCGGCGGACAGGCGCAGCGGGTGGGTCTTGCCCGAGCGCTGGTACGCGAGCCCTCTGTATTTTTGTTGGATGAGCCCATTTCACACCTGGACACGCGCCAACGCTACCGCATGCGCCAGTTAATCAAGCATATCCATATGGAGCTCGGTTATACCATGATCTACGTGACCCACGATCAAGAGGAAGCCATGGCGCTGGCGGACCGGATCGTGGTCATGGAGAACGGCGTCATCCGCCAAATTGGCACACCCGACGAGGTCTATAACCATCCTGCCGATGATTTCGTTGCCGGTTTTGTCGGAGAGCCTCCGATGAACTTCATCGAGGGCTCGATCGCCAGCGTGGGTGGAAAATGGGAATTTCAGGCGCTGAGCCAATCTTTCGTATTGCCGGAACAGTGGCAGGCAAGCGGAGACAGGCTCCCGGCACAGGTTAAGTTCGGCGTCCGTCCATTTTACATCGACTTATCCCTCGATCCTGCTGCCCCATATGATCTAGAGGGAGAAGTATTCATCAGCGAGAATCTGCAGGATTTGTGCATCGTTTCCATCGATATAGATAACCTGCGCCTCCAGGCGGTCACGAGCCCAGCGTTCCGACCCGGCCGGCATGACCACATTTACTTGAAATTCAATCCAGCTTATATTCGTTTATTCGACCTGCAATCCGGGAAGGCGATCCGGTCCGAAGCCTCCTGACCAGCTGGGGTGGGGTCTATTGCGGCCAACCGCGGACGCTGGAAGGAAAGGCCGAAAAATGAAAGCAATTCGCATTACAGGGTATGAGCAGGCCGTCTATCTCGATGTGCCTGATCCTGCCCCAAAACCGGACGAGCTTCTCGTTCGTGTAGCACGAGTCGGCATTTGTCACAGCGACATTGAAGTATTCCGCCAGGAGCTGGGCATTTACCGGACCGGCGGCGCTTCGCTGCCGATCATTCCTGGGCACGAGTGGGCCGGGGAGGTCGTTGAAATTGGGTCCGAGGTGCGCGGTTTCCGGGTGGGAGAGCTCGTCACCGGGCAATGCGGTATCGGATGCGGCAGGTGCGCACTTTGCCAGCAAGGCCTGGGTAATATTTGCCCGGACCGGGTGGAGACCGGGGTTTTCAACCGCGATGGGGCGTACGCGGAGTATATTGCGATGCCTTATACCCACGCCCACCATCTCTACGACCTGTCGGTTCAAGAAGGAGCGCTGATCGAGCCTTTCACCGTTGGAGAGTGGATTTGCCGGCGGGCGGGCATTGGACCGGGCGACCGGGTGGGAATCATTGGAACCGGTACGGTCGGGATTGTTGCGGCACACATGGCCCACCTGCACGGCGCCGACCAGGTGGTTGCCTTTGGACGCAAGCCGTTTAAGCTGGAGCTGGCGCGCCGGATGGGTGCAGATGAAGCGCTGAGCCTGGACGAGCGCACGCTGGACGAGGCGATCCGAGAGGTAACCCACGGGGAGGGCTTTAACGTCGTCGTGGAGGCAGCCGGGGTGCCTGAGGCAGCCAGCATGGCGCTCCGCGCAGCCGCTCCGCGGGCGCGGGTGGTCATCACGGGCTTGTTCGAAGGTGAGCTGCAGACAATCGATTTGAACACGATTATGCCGAAAGAGTTAACGGTGATCGGCTCGTTGGGCGGTCCGCTGGTCTTCGATGATGTCATTGCCATGGTGCGGGAAGGCAAGCTCCAGGTCAAGCTCATCAACACCCATTTCTTCCCGCTGTCCATGGCTCCGCAAGCCATGCGGATGGTAGCAGAAGGCAGGCCAGATTTGATCAAAGCTCATCTGGATTGCCTGGCAGCTTAATAGGATGTCGCTGAGAATTTGCCCGGGAGGTGCTCTATGAATGATCTGTTCTCTGTTGCCGGGAAGAAGGCAATCGTTACAGGCGCCGGACGGGGTTTGGGCCAGGGGATGGCGCAGGGTCTCCATAATGCAGGCGTCGAGCTGGCATTGATCGACGTGTCTGACAGCGTCGACCAGGCTGCCAGCCAGATGGAGGCGGAAGGTCCGCGCGCGATTGCCGTCCACGCCGACCTTTCCGACCGGGAGGAGCTCCGCCGCGCATTTACCGAATCGGTGAATGGGCTGGGGGGATTAGACATCTTGCTGAACAACGTCGGCATCACCCGCTGGAGCAAGGCTGAAGAAATGAGCGAGGCCGATTGGGATATCGTTTTAGAGGTGAATTTGAACTCGTTGTTTTTCATGGCGCAGCTTGCTGGTCAATACATGCTGAAACAGGGGCACGGCAAGATCGTCAACATCGCCTCGCTGTTAAGCTTCGGCGGCGGCTATCTCACGGTAGGCTACGCAGCCAGCAAAGGCGGCGTGGGCCAAATGACCAAAGCACTGGCGAACGAATGGTCCAGCCGTGGGGTGAATGTGAACGCGATCGCGCCAGGATATATGGCGACAGAGATGAACATCCCCTTGATGGAAGACCCTGCGCGCAATCAATTAATCCTGGACCGGGTGCCCGCTGGGCGTTGGGGCTTGCCAGAAGACCTGGTGGGCGCCTTGATCTTTCTGGCTTCTCCGGCCTCGGACTATATTCACGGCGTCTTGCTGCCCGTCGACGGCGGCTTTTTGGCTCGTTGATTGGATGGTTTTGGAGGACACATTATGATTCTTGATAAATTCCACCTGGACGGAAAAATCGCGGTTGTGACCGGCAGCCGGCGCGGTCTTGGGAGAGGCATCGCCCTGGGGTTGGCTGAAGCAGGCGCGGATATCGTCAGCTTTGACCGCAACGATCCGCAGGAAACGCGCGCCCAGGTATTAGTCTTGGGTCGCAGGCACATGTGGAAGCAGGTGGATATGCTCACTGCTAGCCCACAGGATTTGGACAGCTTGATTGCTGCGGTGGTTGCAGAATGGGGGCGGATCGACATCCTGGTTAATAATGCCGGGATATGCCCACGCGATGATCTGCTCGAATACCCGCTAGAGTATTGGAACGATACCTTGCAAGTCAACCTGAACGCGCCGTGGTTCCTGGCCCAGGCGGCAGCCCGCCAGATGGTGAAACAAGGTGCAGGGAAGATTATCAATGTCACCTCGCTGCTCTCTCACGAAGGCGGGACCATCGTGCCCGGCTACACCGCCTCAAAACACGGCCTGCTTGGCCTGACCAAAGCGATGGCGAATGAGCTGGCTGGCAAGGGAGTCAACGTCAATGCGATCACGCCGGGATATATGCACACGGATTTGACCGATCCTCTGGTGGGGAAGCCAGAGTTCAACCTGGAAGCGCGCATGCCGGCTGGGCGCTGGGGTACCGCAGAAGATTTGCAGGGCGCAGCCGTCCTGCTGGCATCGGATGCCGGCGATTATATTCACGGTGTAGATATTGCGGTGGACGGTGGCTGGCTCGCCTGGTAGCATGCTGGCGGACTGCAAGATTGAGCTGCTGCGCCGGGTGAATGGCTTGATCCTGGACGTCGATGGAGTCTTATTTGAAGGCCAACAGGCACTGCCGGGAGCAGTTGAGCTGGCGGCACACCTCTATAAGAATGAGACCCCGCACGTATTTCTAAGCAACAACACGACTTATCCCTTCCAGTACCACCTCAACCGGCTCTCCCGCCTGGGGATTCGCGTCTCGCCTGATGAGATCATCACGGCTGCCAGGGTCACCGCTCAAACATTGGTTGCTGAAGCCGAGCCGGGCGCGTGCTGCCTGGTCATCGGCGAGCGTGGGCTGGTCGAGGCCCTCTCGGCAGCCGGTTTTGAGATCACGCAGTCTGCTTACCAGAGGGCGGATTACGTCGTTATCGGCATGGATCGACTGCTCACTTACGAAAAACTGAAATGTGCTGCCCTGGCAATCCGGAATGGAGCCCAATTCATCTGCTCCAACCCCGACCCCGTTTATCCGGACGGCAAAGAGCTGATCCCCGCTTCGGGAGCAATACAGGCAGCGCTCGAGATCAGCACCGGGATTATGGCGCGGGTTATCGGGAAACCGGCTTTGCCCTGCTTCGAGCTCGCCCTCGAGCGCCTGGGTACCTGCCCCGCACAGACCGCTATGTTAGGCGATCAACCGGATATCGATATCGTCGGGGCGGTGGATGCCGGGCTGCATCCATTCCTGGTGCTTTCTTCCCTTACCCCGGAATACCGGCCGCACAAAGCGAAATACTCGCCGGAGGCGATTTTTACCAGCGCTCTCGATTTTTATGAACACTGGTCGATGCGCTAAAGGTGAGAGCGCTTCCCCCGCTAGGGGATGAATGTGCAGCAATTTTCGTAAAACGCTGGATGAAGGACCTGATTTGCACAGGAGACCAATTGTTCGTTCGACCATCTTTCCCCAGGAGGAAGAGTTATGACTGCAATGAAAATCGGTGAATATGAATTACTGTTCAAATGGAGCCGCCTGGACTGGCTGTTTCCAGATGAAAGAATGAAAGCGGAGTTTTATGAAAAGGAATACTGGAAAAGCGCGATGCCTGCCGGGTTCAAGGTGGATCGCGCTGGGAACTACTATCTGTCAGTTCCCCGCTGGGCGCCGGGCATCCCGGCAACGGTCAATAAGATTGAAGTGGTCAATGGTAAAGCACTGCTCTCCGCCTACCCGAGCTGGGAGATGAATAAGGCCGGCGATCCCTCCGTGCTCCAGTCTGTGCTGGGCTGGGAAATTGATGAACTGAACCGCGCCTGGTTCCTGGACCAGGGTCATATTAACAGCCAGCCCTGCAACGCAGGGGACCAGAAGATCGTATGTTGGGATTTGACCAGGAACGAGCTGGTCGAATCCATCCCAATCCCAAGCGAGATTGCGGATTTCACCGCATCTTTTTTGAATGACCTGATGGTGGACAATGCGAATGGGTTCGTCTACATCGCCGATTCCGGCATCTTCACCGACCCGCTGCAGGGTGGATTGATCGTTTACAACATGCGCACCAAACAGCTTCGCCGCGTCCTGCACCAGCATACCAGCACTCAGGACCTCCCCGGCTACTGGTTTAAGATCGCCGGAAAACCGGTGTGGAAAGATCGCCCGATGCGCACCGGTGCGGACGGGATAGCCCTTTCAGCGGACCGCAAGACGCTCTACTGGTGCCCGCTGACTGCACGCAACCTGTATGCGGTCGATACTGCTCTCCTGCAAGATTTCAGCGTCCCAGAAGACCAAATTGCTGCGGCGGTCCAGGACCTCGGCGACAAAGGCACCAACACGGATGGGATGGGAGCAGACAATAAGGGAAATATTTATTACACCATGCTGGAGGCGACGGGGATCGGCATCTACCATCCGATCGAGCGGATCTTTACTCAATTTATCTCCGACGAGCGGATGATCTGGGTGGACGGGATGACCTTTGACAACCACGGCTATTTGATTTTCAACAGCAACCGGCTGCATGAATTATTCGGCGGCGACCTGGATTGGGATTACGAGGAGAATCTGACCGTTTGGAAAGCTTATCTAGGCGAAGATGTTAAATCTTACCTGTATTATTTCAGTTAAGAAGGGCTGACTCTCAATGGTGTGGAGGCTGCTGTGAGCGTGGGTGATCTCGTCCTGGCGATCGATATCGGAACAGGGGCGACCAAAGCTGTCCTGTTCGATGAGCAGCTCAAGCCGGTTGCGATTCTACGAAAACATTACCCGCTGCTGGGACCGGCGAAAGGCTGGAGCGAGCAGGAACCGGAAGTGATTTTCCAGGCAGTCCTCGCCGCGCTGCGTGAGAGCTTTGCGGCAGCTCCGCCGGGCAGCCGAGTTCAGGGGGATCGCCTTCAGCTCTCAGCTGTACAGCGTGCTGGCCCTTGGACCTGAAGGTCAGGTGCTGTCCAATTCGCTCACCTGGTCAGATACGCGCAGCCATCAAGAGGCGCATGCGCTTCGCCAATGCCCGCAAGCCAGCGAGATCATCCAGCGCACCGGGTGCCCGATCGACGCCGCGTACCCTCTGGCGAAAATCAAGTGGCTGAAAGATAATTTAACCCTTCCGCCCGAGGCGCGTTTTGTTTCAATCAAGGAGTACGTGCTGCAGCGGCTAACCGGGCAATATTTGGCCGATTGGGCGATCGCCTCGGCAACTGGAATGTTCGATATCCGTCTGCACCGCTGGGACCCGGAAGCCACCGCTTTGCTGGGGATTTCCGCGGAAAATTTATCGAGCCTGGTCTCTCCGCGGACTGTGCTGGAAACCTGGAGCCAGGAAGCCCGCGACCTGGCGGACATTCCGCCTGGAACTCCGTTAGTGATCGGCGGCGGGGACGGCCAGCTTGCCAGCCTGGGCGTCGGAGCGGCGACCTCGGATGCCCTGGCGGTCAACGTTGGTACCAGCGCAGCGGCGCGTGCCCTGATCCGGCAGCCTGCGGTTGACCCGGGAGGCAGGCTGTGGACTTATGTTGCGGACGAGCAGCTTTGGGCGATCGGCGGCATGGTCAGCAGCGGCGGGATCGTCTTCGAATGGTTTTTGAATAATTTTTTCACCCCTCCGGACGCCACTCGCGGGGAGGCGATCAGCCCGGAGATATATGCGTCTGTAGACCGGATTGCTTCTCAAGCCCCACCGGGAGCTGAAGGCCTGCTGTTCATCCCTTACCTGAGCGGTGCTCAAGCCCCCGACTGGCTGCCGAATACGCGGGGCAGCTTCAGCGGGATTGCCCTCACTCACCAGCGTGGGCATTTTGCGCGGGCAGTGTTGGAAGGTATCACGCGCTCGATTTACCGGATCGCCGAGAGCATCGAGTCCGTGCTGGACAGGCATTTCGAGGAGATCTATGTCACGGGTGGGCTGACCGCCTCAGCAGTTTGGCTGCAGATCGCTGCCGATATGTTCGGTGCGGTCGTAGCCGTCCCGGAAACATCCGAGGGATCGGCGCGCGGCGCAGCGATGCTGGCGATGATTGCCCTGGGGATGAAATCTGACCTTCGGGATTTCCAGGGATTATTTACACCGCGGCAGAGGGTGTATCCGGACGATAAGGCGGCTGAGATATACCGGGAGCAATATAAATGGTTTCTGAGCAAGCTGGATCAAACTAAAAAATCAAACAATACAGGACTTACGCAGTCTCCTGAATGAATTGCCGCCGAAATTTCACTGAATACTCCTAAATATTATGACTGATTATGGAGAAGTGATCATGATAAAAGGTTCGATCGTGCCAAATATTACCTTATTCGATGCCCGCGGGGAGCTTGACCGCGAGAAGACTCTCTGGCACATGCAGTGGATGTTCGCCAAAGGGGTCGATGGGCTGTTCCTGACCGGCTCTTACGGCGCGGGACCACTGATGACCAACGCCGAACGGATCGAGGTATTTAAGCTTGCCAAACAGGCTGCTGCGAATTATCCGGGAAAGCTGCTGATCCCGCATGTGGGCTGCATCGACACCAAATCCACCCTCGAGCTGGCGCTGGCTGCGGAGCGGATCGGGGTGGATGGGATCGCCGCAGTGCCGCCATTTTATTATAAACATTCCGAAGACCTGGTCATCCAATTCTATAAAGACCTCGTCGAGTGCGTCGATATCCCTGTGTATGCTTACAATAATCCAGAAACTTCCCGGTTCAATTTCACCCTGAGCACTGTGCAAAAGCTTCAAGACCTCGGCCTGGCTGGCTTGAAGGACAGCCCGGTAGAGGTGGGCTTTGTCAGCACGGTATACTACCAGGCCAAGCTCGAGCGAAAGCCCTTCGAGGTGATCCTGGGAACTTCGAAAGGCTGGCTGCCCTACTATTACATGGGCTCACGGGCAATGATCGCCGGGATGAACAATTGGGCGCCTGAGATCATCACTTACCTGGTGAAAACAACCTTCGACGGCATGCAAGCCGAATCCGAGAGAGCTTACCTGGTCATGATGGACTTGAGCCGCAAGATGCACTTCACGGACAGCACGATCATCTCGCATATGGGGCTGTATGCGCGTGGATTTAATGGCGGGTACCCGCGCCTGCCCATGGCTTTGCCGCCTTTTGGCAGCCCGAAATATGTGGAAATCCGCGAAATCATTCAAAAAGGATTCGATGAGCTTGGACTGCTCATGGAAACTGGGGACGATAAAACCGCAGGCTAGTTTTTCTTTGTTTTCGCGTATATCGAAGGAAAGCGTAAACTGGGCGCCCGGTCGCTAGACCAGGGAGCCAGCGGCGCAGAAGTCAGGGAAGCCAGGGCAAGCAGCACGGTATCATAATTAACTCGCCAGCCGTTGAAATCGACCCATGCCTGCTCCCGATCTGTTTTGAGGGGAACTCCATCGGCTGCAAGGTCATCCAGGGTCTGCTCGAATTCCAGGCGGGTGATGCTGATGGGGTCATTCGGGCTCGGGCTCGGGTTGTAGCGCACTCCGAAGAAATCGGCTATATGGCGGAGCGCCAGGTAGCCAGCCCGGATGCACAGCGCCGCCTGAGGATCGTTCGCCACTTCCACCGCCGACAGGGTGAGCGCAGCAGTATCCAGGACGGCTCCGGCAGCAGTAACCCAGGAATGCTCCGGTTGGGGGGAGCGGAAGAAGACCAGGGCGGGCAAGGAAGTGTGGCTCTCCTCAATATCTGCAAACCAGGTCTCCCAGGCGCGCCATTGATCGCTCAGGCGCTCCAGGCCGTGAATGCGGTGGAAGCGTTTGAGCATCTCGGTCGCCGCAGGCGGGCTGCCAGCCCGCACCTCGAGCAGTGTGACCGCGGTCTCGCGGCGGGAGAACGCCGGCGTACGTCGTCGGCAGGTAGGCGATAATGAGCGCAATCAGGATAAGGCCGATCGCCGCTTCTGAATAAATCAGAAGAATTCCTGTGACAGAATCCTGGGACTCGAAGCCAAGCGTAAGCAGGGACGAGCCGCTGACCCGAAATGCTTCAAACCAGGTTTCTGCACCAATTGCCCAGAACATGCCGGTGTAACCGAGCAGGATCAGTACCAGCCAGGAAGGCAGCAGCATCAAAAGGCTGACAGGAGCGTAGAAGGCAAGCACGGAGTCCTTCTCTGCATAGGTCTTCGCCCACCTCAGGCGGATATTGAAGAGGCGTCGCATGAAGACGAATACCCCGCGGAGATCGGGTCCGGTGCACTGCGCGGTAAGATGAGCGTGCGCACCGCAGACGTCATGGTGATCACGACGACCAAAACTCCTAATATGAAAGCCGGATATCTAAATACGATCATTATGGACCTTCGCACAAGTCAGCTGTATTTGCCGAGGTAAACTGCTCCACATTTCGTAGGAGCAGCTCACGGTGCCAAACTTGACTTTACCACAAATTTTACGACCGTTTGGAGCACATTTCTAGTGCTTTTTAGAATTTCCGGACTCATGATCCCCGAGAACCCGCTAATCCTATTGATTGACAACTGCGTGACGGCTGCTGTAAACTTGTATTTGCATGAGTTACTCTTCGGAACAGGTAGGACCTGAATATAATAAGCCAGGAAAACGTACAAGATGAGCAAATCTCAGCCCGCCATAGAACCTGATGCAGAAAACTCTCCCGCAGCCGATCCGTGGAGAAGTCTCAAGGATGGGGATGATTATCCCAAAGCCGGTATCGGTCAGGCTCGGGGAAGGCAGGTTCACTTTACTCCCCCAGGCAAAGATCCACATCAAGCCGGATACTGCCGAAGTTCGGGCAATTGCCGGATACCTGGCAGACAGGCTTGCACCAGCCACCGGCTTTCCACTGCCCACTGCGCCGGCGGGCAGCCCACTCGCTCCAGGAGATCTCCAGTTAACTGCTTCGGATGCCGATCCATCCCTGGGCGAAGAAGGGTATGAATTGAGCATCACGCCAGACTACGCGAGGTTGGCAGCCTACCGACCGGCAGGCTTGTTCCACGGCATACAGACTCTCCGCCAGCTGCTGCCGGAGGACATCGAGAGCAGGCAGAGGCGGGCGGCAGAGTGGTCCATTCCAGCCGGGTCGATCCGCGATACGCCCAGGTTTGTCTGGCGCGGCGCCATGCTGGATGTAGTCCGGCACTTCTTTTCCGTCGATGACCTCAAGCGATATATCGACCTGCTGGCGTACTATAAATTCAATACCCTGCACTTGCATTTGAGCGACGACCAGGGCTGGCGGATTGTGATCCACGGCTGGCCGAAACTGGCAACAATTGGCGGGAGCACGCAGGTCGGAGGTGGAGCGGGTGGATATTTCACCCAGGAACAGTACCGCGACCTCGTCGCCTATGCAGGCAGCCGCTACATCACGGTGGTCCCTGAGATCGATTTGCCGGGCCACACCCAGGCCGCTTTAGCTTCTTACCCGCAGCTCAGCTGCAGCGGAGCCGTTCAGGAGCTGTACACCGGCATCGATGTAGGCTTCAGCAGCCTGTGCCTGGAGCAGGCGATCACGGACCAGTTCGTCGCAGATGTGCTGAGCGAGCTGGCTGCGCTCACTCCAGGACCATACCTTCACATCGGCGGCGACGAAGCTCAAGCCACCAGTCTGGCGGATTACATCACCTTCATCGAGAAAGTCCAGGCGATGATACGCTCGCTCGGCAAACAAATGGTCGGCTGGGAGGAGATCGGGCAGGCGAAGCTCGAGCAGGGGACGGTCGCCCAGCATTGGATCGTTGATCCAAGTAAAAATGAGCTGACTCGCCTGGCAGTTGAGCAAGGGGCGAAGATCATCATGTCCCCTGCTAACCGGACGTATCTGGATTTAAAGTATACTGCGGACACTTCTTTGGGATCTAAATGGGCTGGTAATATGGAAGTTAAGGACTCGTATGACTGGGATCCGGTCAATGAGGTCAGTGGGGTACAAGAAAGCGATCTCCTCGGCGTCGAAGCGCCGCTTTGGACTGAGACCCTGCTGACGATAGAAGACATCGAGTTTATGGCGTTTCCCCGGCTGCTCAGCACTGCCGAGGTGGGCTGGTCTGCGGGGGCTGGCAGGGACTGGAAAGAATATCGGGAACGGCTGGCTGCTCATGGACCGCGGCTGGAGGCACTCCGGGTGAACTTTTATCGCTCGCCGCAGGTGCCCTGGCAGGTCAAAGGATAAGACGGCATGCAAAAGCTATTGAATATCCCTCGCTACTGGCTGCCGCTGGCTTTCGTCACCGGGGCGCTGTGCGTCCTGGTTTACCTGGCTGTACAGCAATCGCTGCGCCATAGGCCAACGACCCCCAGATCCAGATGGCAGAGGACGCAGCCTATGCTCTTTCCCAAGGCGGATCCATGGCTGAGGTCATCCCTGCGGGTACCGTTGAGATCAGCCGCAGCCTGGCGCCATTTCTGGTTGTCTATGACGAGACGGGGAAACCCCAGGCGGGCTCCGGCGTTTTGCACGGGGAAATGCCCCTCCTGCCGGCGGGCGTGCTCGATTATGTGCGCCAGCAAGGGGAAGACCGGATCAGCTGGCAGCCGGAAAATGGGGTAAGGGTGGCCGCGGTAGTGACACGCTATACAGGCCCAGCTCCGGGCTTCGTCCTGGCGGGACGCTCGCTGCGCGAGGTCGAGATACGCGAGGCGCAGGTACAACAAATCGCGTTGCTGGCCATGCTGGCGATCTGGCTCGGCTCATTGATTGTGGTTGCTGTTTGTGAGCTCGTTTTCAACCGGGAGAGCAGCCAACACGGCGCAGACCGGGCTTGACGGACAGTTAGCTTTGTCCAGGCTTTGGAGCTCAGACTTCAAATTCACTCTAAGCCTGGACAAAGCACTGGACAACCGCTAGTTAGAGCAACGAATAATTAAAAAATTATCGGCTTGCTTAGTCTTTGCTGGTAGTGCGAATATATTTACCTTATTACGGCGCTCGGATAAGCGCTGGATGCTGAGTGAAACGAAGGGGGATATCCACCACACCAGGATTGCCAGATAAGTGTTATACAGGGCAACAAAGATCGACACGCTGAAGAGCGAGGGACCGATCAGGGCTGCCAGATCACGGGTATGAATGTACTCGTCCGACAGGCTTTCCGCCACCAGGCGATGGCGAGATGAGGCATACAACCATACGCCGGCAATAGAAAATCCTATCGCGGCCACTTCGGCGGAATAAATGGCCACCACCTGGGGTAAAAAGGGATATTGCCCCAGCAGGCTGGCGGCGAACGGCATTACAGCGATAAACAGTAAAAACAGCATATTCAGCGCGATCAGCAGCGGATCATAGCGCTTGATATACCCGAAATAGCGATGGTGAGCAGCCCAATAAATTCCCACGACGACGAAGCTGATCACAAAGCTGATGATCTTAGGACTCAGGGCAGTCAGCGCCCTGGGAAACTCAGCGGCAGCCAACGCAGCCGGGATCTCCGGAATTTTGAGGTCGATTGCCAGGAGCGTCATAGCGATGGCCATCACCGCATCGCTGAAGAAGAGGATTCTTTCCAGACCCAGGGCGGAATTGTTTCCCGGTGAATCGGTATTCTGAGGGTCCAAAGCCATCGGGGGGTTTTTGCTCCTTATGAGTAGGTGGAGCAATTATATCTGCGGAAGTGTGCGCAGGACAGGCTGCAATTGGAGGCAATTAGATCGTTAATTGGCTGCAGGTTATGGCTGTCAGGCTATGCCTGGCGTTGCGAAAGCTGTGCGTCGATCAGGGTCTGTGCGGCAGCGGATACGTTGCAGGCCGGGTTATCGCTGCCGAAGGTGCGCACAGCCATGAATGCCCCATCCATGAGCAGGAGCAGCTGGTCTGCCAGATCGTGCGGGGAGCGAGCGCCAGCCTGGGCAGCGATCTGGCTGATCCGGGCGAGCACGGCGCGCTTGTGTTCCAGCGCTGCCTGGTGACCGGGGTGATCCGGCTCGGGAAAATCCACGAGTGCGTTCAAGAACGGGCAGCCATGACAGGCGGGCGTCGCCACCAGCACCTCCAGCGCTTTGAACAGGTCGATCAATTGTCCCCGCGGGTTTCCGGCGGCCGAGGCCAGCGCCTGCTCGAACCATGCCCAAAATTCACGGTCGCTCGCCTGCAGGTAGGCTTCAATAAGGTCGTCTTTTGAAGCGAAATGGCGATACAAAGTCATCTTTCCGACACCAGACTCAGCGACGATTGTGTCGACGCCCACCGACCGGTAGCCATCCCGAAAGAATAAGTCACCAGCTGTGTCCAGGATGTGCTGGCGGGTTGAAATAGAAATCCGTGGCATAGAAAATTCCTCTTGACAGTCTAGGGGCAGTTCTGTATACTTCGACCTATTAACGATACAGATCTGTATCGTATCATAATTTCCACAGCCGTACAAGAAGAAGATGATGATATGAAAATTGGATTGCAGATCAACCGGTTTGATTGGCCGGGAACTCCGGCAAATACTGGCGCCAGGCTGGCGGAGATCGCCCAGGCAGCAGACGAAGCGGGCTTTGCCAGCGTATGGGTGATGGATCATTACTTCCAGATTACGCCGATGCTCGGTCAGGCCGATTCACCGATGCTCGAGGCGTACACTGCTCTCAGCTACATGGCGGCAGTGACGAAGCGGGTCCGGCTGGGAGCGCTGGTCACCGGCGTGGTTTACCGCCACCCGGCCTTCCTGGTCAAGGCTGTCAGCGCTCTGGATGTGCTCTCCGGCGGGCGGGCAAATCTGGGCATCGGCGCCGCCTGGTACGAGCGTGAAGCGCTCGGGCTCGGCTTCCCGTTCCCACCTATCAAGGAACGCTTCGAACGCCTGGAGGAGACCTTGCAGATTGCCAGGCAGATGTGGTTGGGCGATTTCGCTCCTTATCATGGAAAGCACTTCCAGCTTAACGAACCGATCAACAGCCCGCAGCCGCTGACCAAACCGCACCCTCCCATCCTGATCGGTGGGTCCGGCGAAAAGCAAACCCTGCGCATGGTCGCCCAATACGCGGATGCCTGCAATTTGTTCGCGCGTACGGGCGAAGCCGAGCTCACCCACAAGCTGGATGTGCTGAAGCGGCACTGCGCTGCGCTCGGGCGCCCGTACGAGCAGATCGAGCGCTCGGTACTCTACCACCTTCCCGGCGACGTCCAGCCTGCTGAGCTTATCGCCGAATGCCGTTCATTGGCGAAATTGGGCATCCAGCACGTCATTTTCAGCAGCTCTAAGGTGCACGAAATAACGCCACTGGAGGTGATTGGCAAGGAAGTGATTCCTGCCGTGGCGGAGCTCTAAGAACGGTCACAAAAACCGTGACCGTTCTTACCTGGAAATACGGATAATCAGCGGGTGATATAATTGCGACTAAATATGTCCAATTAATCCGATGGAACCATGAACCATTTCCAGCAGTATCTGGTTGAAGAATTTGCCGAGGATTACCAGGAAGGTCGCCTTTCCAGGCGCGAGGCAATCAAGCTGATCGCCTCGGTGATGGGAAGCGTGCTCCTGGCGAATTCATTCCTGGCAGCTTGCACTTCTCCCGCGGGCAATCCAGCTCCCGGCGCACAGCCCCCAACAACCCAACTTCCGCCGGGTTCGACCGATACGCCTACCTCTGAACCGAGGGCGAGCGAGACACCACCCCCGGCAGGCAGCACCACCCCAACCTCGCTCTCCACTGATACAGTGAGCCCAGCTGATCCAGGTGTGATCGCCGGCTCGGTGGAGTTCCCTGACAGCGGGTCGACGCTGAAGGGCTATCTTGCCCGCCCGAATGCCAGCGGGAAATTCCCGGTCATCCTTGTTTGTCACGAAAACCGCGGCCTTACAGCGCACATCCAGGATGTCGCTCGCCGCCTTGCCAAAGCCGGCTACGTCGCCCTGGCGGTGGATTTGCTCTCACGCCAGGGAGGGACGGAGGCGCTTGGCGCAGACCAGGTGCCTGGGGCGCTGAGCCAGATTGCGCCCGAGCAGTTCGTGAGCGATTTCAAGAGCGGATACAGCTATCTGCAGAGCCAACCTTTTGCTGACGCCCAGCGGGTTGGCATGGTGGGATTTTGTTTCGGAGGCGGGGTCACCTGGCTGGTTGCTACACAAATGCCAGAGCTGAAGGCGGCGGTGCCCTTCTATGGACCTCAGCCGCCGGTCGAGGATGTGCCCAAGATCAATGCTGCAGTCCTGGCAATCTATGCCGGGCGCGACCAGCGCATCAACCAGGGGATCCCGCCTATCGAAGAAGCGATGCAGCAGAACAATAAGATCTTCGAAAAGGTAATCTACCCAGACGTCGACCACGCTTTCCATAACGACACTGGCCCGCGCTACAACCGCGAAGCCGCCCAGGACGCCTGGAAGCGGACTCTGGCGTGGTTCAAGAGCTACGTTTGAGTTAAGCTTCACCACCTGATATCTCACGAGGAAATTTTCCCAATCAATCCGGATCGTCAGCGGCTGACCCTGGACAGAGCCCATCCAAATCTGCAGGCTTTGCGTACCTGTCTATAAGTCTATTTCCTTACCCGCGTTACACCAGCCGCTATGAACCGATCCAGCCGTTTGATTGCCGCCCTTTTGGTCTTATTGGCAGTCGCCAGCTGCACAAATATTAAGAAGCCAGACGACTCGACTGTTTCGAGCAGCCCTCCAGCTTCGATTGCAATCCCTATGACTGCCAGCAGCAGCCCTACAGTCAGCGCACTACAGCGAGCAACTGCTTCTCCTGTGCAGGAGCCGGCGAGCAGCCTGCAAATCCCAATTAGCAGCACTCCCGCCATTGACGTTGGCTCAATTCGTCCCATCCACGAAATGCTCAAGGGGCGCGCTGCGCATACCGCCACTTTGCTCCCGAATGGGAAGGTGCTGATCGCCGGCGGCTTCGGTCAGGGGAACGACGGCTACACGGATACTGCAGAGCTTTACGATCCAGACAGCGGAGAATTTACCTTTACCGGGAAGATGGCTGTCCGGAGGTGCTGCCACACAGCTACCCTTTTACCGGATGGTCGAGTGCTGATCGCCGGGGGGTTCAACGGCACATATCTCTCCGGCGCAGAAATTTACGATCCTGATAATGGCACATTCGCTCCAACGGGTGATTTGACGACGCCCCGCATGGACCACGTTGCTGCGCAGTTAGATAATGGTATGGTGCTCCTGGCAGGTGGCGTGGGTGAAGGCTGGACATTCCTGGCCAGCGCCGAACTATACGATCCGGCTACCGGCCTTTTTACCCCTACCGGGGCGATGAGCATGCCGCGTGAGTCGCACACGGTCACGAAGCTTCAAGATGGCCGCGTGCTGATCACCGGAGGCCACCAAGGCAGGCATGCAGATATCGTCATATACAGCAGTGCAGAAATATACGACCCGCCAACTGGCAGCTTTACTCAAACCGGAGACATGAACGTGGCTCGCCATAAGCACGATGCTGTCCTGCTCAGGGATGGGAGAGTTTTAATCTCTGGCGGCTCAGATGAGGGCGATGACCGGAACGCTTATACGAGTACAGAGCTCTATAACCCGTCTAACGGTAAATTCAGCCTGGCTGCGGATATGCCCGGGATCCGCTATAAACATATAGGTACCTCCTTGCTGTTGCCTGACGGGGATGCGCTCCTGGCAGGTGGTGCGAATAACGCAGTCGTATACAATCCGCACAGCAATCTCTTCAGCGTGGTTCCCGGCGATATGGGTACAGCCCCGTTGTCCCGCCTATTTTCAACTGCGACCCTGCTGCAGAAGGGAAGCGTGCTCATTACAGGCGGCTATGGTTTGAGTCAGGGTGTGAGTGCCAAAGCCTGGTTGTATAGCCCTTGAAATGTTGTCAGGGAAGGGGGAGATGCTGGTACACTAAATAAATGAGCTCCGAAAATAAAGGCAAATTAATTGCCCGCGGGCGCACCGCCGAGGTCTATGCCTGGCAGGATCACCAGGTGCTCAAGCTGTTTTATGATTGGTGCCCGGCGCCCTGGATCAAGCACGAAGTAGATATTGGGCGCATCCTGGTAAACGTCGCAATTACCCACGCCGAAGACTGCTCGGAACTGCATCCCTGGATGGACGCCAGGGGATTATTTATGAGCGGGTCGACGGCCCGATATGCTGAGCCTGCTAGCCTCCAAACCCTGGACGCTGAGCAGGTTTGCCCGCCAGTTTGCTGATCTCCATTCCAAAATTCACCAGCACAGCGGCAGCGGCTTTTCAGCGCTGCGCGCCTCGCTTTCAGGAGCGATCCGGGCGAGCAAAATCTTGACCCATGCAGAGATCGAAGCAGTGTTGAGCTCGCTCGAACGGCTTCCCGATGGAACTTCGCTCTGCCATTTCGATTTCCATCCAGGGCAGGTTATCGTGACTGCAGGAGGCCCGGTGATTATCGATTGGATGACCGCTTTGCAGGGCGATCCCGCCGCGGATGTTGCCAGGAGCTCGATCCTGCTCACTTTTGGTGAGGTCCCAGGCGCCGGCTGGTTGATGAGGAACATTACCAACCTGATCAAAAAGGAGTTCAAGCGCTCCTACCTCACCCGCTATCTTGAAGTTCAACCGGACGTCTCCAGGCAGCAGGTTGAAAGCTGGCTGCTGCCGGTCGCAGCAGCGCGGCTGAACGAGGACATCCCTGGAGAGCAAGGGCCTCTGCTGGAATTCATCCGGCGCAAGCTGCAAAATCCATAGACTGCCGGACCCTGGTTAAACCGCCGGGTCTGACGGGCTTCCCGCTGAATTACTCATCTTCAACCATCCTCAGGACGATCTAGTTTTCAGGCTATAATCGTTTTCAGAATGGCGGAGCACCGAGAAGAGATCGTCCGCAGGTATAGACCCATTGCACGCCTGCCTGACGGGCTGTTCTTTTTTACATTTCCCCTGCGTCAGGCAGCAGTACAGCGGCTCGCACTGCCTCAAGGCGCTCGCGTGTTGAAATTGGCTGCGGGAGCGGGGCAAATTTCCCCTGGCTGGTGCAAGCTGTCGGCAGCGCAGGAGAGGTCGTCGGCGTCGATATCAGCCCGGATATGGTCGCAGCAGCTCGCCAGCGATTAAGGAAAACCGGTTGGAAGAACGTCGAAATCATTGAGAGTGCCGCCGAGGAGGTCGTCCTGGACGGGTTGTTTGATGGGATGCTCCTTTTCGCAATGCACGATGTTTTGACTTCGCCGTGTGCTCTGGATAATATCCTCCCATACTTAAAGCCGGGCGGCAGGTTGGCTGCCGCGGGTCCGAAAACCGCTGGGACGCCCATGGGCAAAGTGTTGAATCCAATAATAGGCTTTGCCTACAAACGGTTTGCCGTAGCGACGCAGGATAAAGATTGCCCCTGGCGTCTGCTCGCCGGGCGTATGCCGGGGTTGAATATTGAGCAATTCGGGCAGGGACTGATATACCTGGTATGGGGAGAGACGCCTGAAGACCTCAATCAGCAGGTATAGACCTTGTTCAGAAGACAAGCCAAAAAGTTACACCTTCTCCTTTGGGTAATTCTGTTAGCTTTGTCTGCGTCCTGCAGTAAAACCCCTGCCCTGAAATCCGGCGCCGACGGTTACCGGGGCTGAGCACACAGCAACCCCGCTAGCGGAGCTTACTCGCACACCCACCTATAGCCCGGCGCCCACGCGCAAACCGCCTCGCTGACACCCACCAGCACTCCTACCCCAACCACCAGTTCGACTGCAACTCTCAGTTCGACTGCAACTCCTAGTCCGACCGCAACTCCCAGCCCTACCTATGCCATTTTGCGCGGCAAGGTGCTGATGCTGTCCAACTGTCGTTACGGTCCAGGTGCGCCCTATCTCTACAAATATGCACTCATCGAGGGAAGCAACCTGGAGGTGATCGGGCGCAACGACCTGGGTACCTGGATCCTGGTGCGTGCGATCGGCGGCCACAATCCCTGCTGGGTAAAGGCTTCTCTGATGGAAGTAAAGGGAGATGTGATGGGCGTCGCGCCGACCTATATCCCTTTGCCGCCATCCCCCTATTACGGCCCGCTAAAAGGTGTATCAGCTAACCGGGTAGGGGACGATGTCAGCATTTTTTGGAGCCCGCTGGTGCTGCGCGCCGGGGACGATTTAGGGCAGTACCCTTACCTGGTCGAAGCCTGGGTATGCACGGCAGGTCAGCTGGTCTTTACCCCGGTAGGCACGTATGAGACTGCGGTCAAGATCGCGGACGAGGCGGGCTGTACAGAGCCCTCGCACGGGCGGGTCTTCGGCGTCGAAAAACATGGCTATACCCGCCCGGTGGAAATCCGCTGGCCAGCACGTTAAAGGACACCTGCCATCCTGAACAGGACGAGACCAGCTATCAGCTGAGAGGAGCTAACAGCTAAGGGCAGCTATGAGCAAAGAGGATATCCAGCGCGTGCACCGGGTGACGGCATTGATCGCGATTGCTGCGCTGGTCTTTTATCTCTTCTTTCAGATCAATAAGAACGGGCCTTTAGGCGAGATCAACCCTTTCGGCGCAGACCCTTACGACGCGATCGGCTCTTTCGCATTTCAAGGCGCTTTTTTAGTTGGCATTCTGACCTATGCGCGCGCCCTGCGCTTGCGTGAGGATCCCAGCCAGACGGCAAAAACGCGCTTGATCCTGCGCGGCAACCTGCTGGTGCTCCTGGCGATCCTGGTCACTCTGCTGGCAGATGCGCTGGCGGAAATCATCCAGCCGTTTGCGCCGTCGTTTTGGGGGTACATCCTCCTGGGTGAGCTGGCGGGGATGTTCCTGCTGGCAATCTTCTGCAGCATAGCCTGGGCAGTCGTCTTTGGGCGCGTGAAGACGGTCTCCCCGCCGCGCAACCTGACGCCCGCGGATGGCATCGACGACCTGTGGACGCTGGTCTGCGTCCCGGTGACGAAGACCAGCGAGCATCTGCCGCACAACCTGGTAGCCTGGGTGGAGCGCTTCAACAGCGACAGGCTTTTTTCCAGGATTCCCGCAGTGGATCCGCGGATCCATCCCTGGCGCTTTGCCTGCTGCCTGGGTCTGCTGGTAGGAATTAGCCTGGTGCTGGCGCAGCTGCAGGAAGGGCTGCCTCCCAGCTTGCTGATCGGCCTGGTCGTTGCCGGAATTTTTATCTCTGGGGAGTTCGTGGCAACCCTGGCGGGGTTTGCTCTCTTCGGCGGCTTCCTGGGATTGAGACCCGCGATCTCTGCCAGCCGGAATCAATAAACGGGCAGACAAATCTCACCGTATATTTTTGGTAATTCCCGCCCGACATATTCATCCTTGTAGCAATATGTCGCTGAACGAAGGGCTCGGGCTGGTTAGTAAAACGTCGAAGGGGGTATAATGATTTTAAAATATCGCCGGGAGCAAAAAAACGCGGTGGAGGATTGCCTTCCCGCTGCCTCCCGTGGTCTATCCTATTCATGGTAGCGCTGTTCAACAATTCACACAAAGAATGGAGTAAACTTTATGGAAGATAGCAAATCCCCGGCAACAGGCATGGCTTACAAACACCCGGTCAGCAGAGGCACGTCGAACCGGGACTGGTGGCCGAACCAGTTGAACCTCAAGATCCTCCACCAGCACTCTTCCTTGTCCAATCCCATGGGCGAGGCGTTCAACTACGCTGAGGAATTCAAGAAGCTCGACCTCGAGGCCCTGAAGAAGGACCTCTACGCGCTGATGACGGACTCGCAGGACTGGTGGCCGGCTGATTTCGGTCACTACGGGCCGCTCTTCATCCGGATGGCATGGCACAGCGCGGGTACCTACCGCACCGGGGACGGTCGCGGTGGCGCGGGGTCCGGCACCCAACGCTTTGCGCCGCTCAACAGCTGGCCCGACAATGTGAACCTCGACAAGGCGCGCCGGCTGCTCTGGCCGGTCAAGCAGAAATACGGCAAAAAGATATCGTGGGCCGACTTGATGATCCTCGCCGGCAACTGCGCCCTGGAGTCGATGGGCTTCAAGACCTTCGGCTTCGGCGGCGGGCGCGAGGACGTCTGGGAGCCGGAAGAGGACATTTACTGGGGGGCCGAGAGCGAGTGGCTTGGCGACAAGCGCTACAGCGGTGACCGGGAGCTCGAGAATCCCCTCGCCGCCGTGCAGATGGGCCTGATCTACGTGAACCCGGAAGGGCCTAACGGCAATCCGGACCCGCTCGCCGCCGCCAAGGATATCCGCGAGACCTTTGCGCGCATGGCGATGAACGACGAAGAAACGGTCGCGCTGATTGCTGGCGGCCATACCTTTGGCAAAACCCACGGCGCTGGCGATGCGGCACTGGTGGGCCCAGAGCCGGAAGCCGCCGGCATCGAGGAGCAAGGCCTGGGCTGGAAGAGCAAATTTGGTACGGGCAAGGGTGGCGACGCGATCGGCAGCGGCCTGGAAGTCATCTGGACCTCGACGCCAACCAAGTGGAGCAACAACTTCTTCTGGAACCTGTTCGGCTACGATTGGGAGCTGACCAAGAGCCCGGCCGGTGCGCACCAGTGGATACCGAAGCATGGGGCAGGCGCCAATTCGGTTCCGGATGCGCACGACCCGTCAAAGCGCCGCGCGCCGACCATGCTGACCACCGACCTCGCGCTGCGGTTCGACCCTGCTATACGAAAAGATTTCCAGGCGCTTCTACGAGAATCCGGACCAGCTCGCAGACGCGTTCGCCCGGGCGTGGTTCAAGCTGACCCACCGCGACATGGGTCCCCGCTCGCGCTATCTCGGCCCGGAGGTCCCGGCGGAAGAGCTGATCTGGCAGGACCCCGTCCCCGCAGTCGATCACGACTTGATCGACGCGGCCGACATCGCGCAGCTCAAGGCCAAAATACTTGCCTCGGGGCTGTCGATCCCGGAACTGGTCTCGACCGCCTGGGCGTCGGCCTCTACCTTCCGTGGCTCTGACAAGCGCGGCGGGGCGAACGGGGCGCGCATTCGTCTTGCGCCGCAAAAGGATTGGGAAGTCAACCAGCCGGCCCAGCTGAAGGCTGTGCTGCAGACCCTTGAGAGGATCCAAAAGGAGTTCAACAGCGCGCAGTCTGGCGGGAAAAAGGTGTCGCTCGCTGACGTGATCGTTCTGGGTGGATGCGCAGGTGTCGAGCAAGCTGCGAAGAATGCCGGTTACGATGTGACCGTTCCCTTCACGCCAGGACGTACGGATGCGTCGCAGGAGCAAACCGACGTGGCGTCATTCGCCGTACTCGAACCGGCTGCAGACGGGTTCCGTAACTATCTGAAAGAAAAATATGCCGTAACGGCAGAGGAACTGCTGGTTGATCGTGCCCAGCTGCTGACGCTGACCGCTCCTGAGATGACGGTTCTCGTTGGGGGTATGCGAGTCTTGAATGCCAACTTCGGACAGTCCCAGCACGGCGTCTTCACCAAGCGACCAGAGACGCTCACCAATGACTTCTTCGTGAATCTGCTCGACATGAGCACGGCGTGGAAAGCAACCACGGAAGACGATGAGGTGTTCGAGGGTCGTGATCGCGCAACGGGCGCGCTCAAGTGGACCGGCACCCGTGTCGACCTGATCTTCGGTTCGAACTCCCAACTCCGGGCCTTGGCGGAAGTCTACGCATGCGAGGACTCGCAGGAGAAGTTCCTGCACGACTTTGTAGCGGTGTGGAACAAAGTCATGAACCTTGACCGTTTCGACCTCGCCCGATCGTAGCATCAACTTCGCTGTTTGTCAGCAAGTTCGTAAGGTTAGGATTGTACGCTCATCGCCAGGAAGCCCTAGACGGTCCTCGGGCTTCCTGGTTCCGGTTAACTAGAACAATGGTGATGGTGCTGCGAGAATTCACGGAATTGGAGCTGCGTCGCAATAATGGCGATGGAGATACACCGGTTCTGGTTGCTTATGCAGGGAAGGTGTATGACCTCTCGGGGAGCTTCTTATGGCGAGATGGCATCCACCAGGCGCTGCATTGGGCAGGGATGGACCTCACGGACGAGCTTCCGGATGCGCCCCACGGAGCGGAGATGCTGGCGAAATTTCCGGTCGTAGGGATTTTGATTAAATAAAATAGATAAATCTTGAAGGGCGACTTCATGGAAAACCTGGATTTGCGCAAGCAGTTGAAATACTTATACTCTCCTTCGGCGAAGAAGGTGGAAGTGGTCGATGTCCCCGCCTTTAATTTTGCCATGATCGATGGAGCGATCGAACCAGACGCCTCGCCGGGCACCTCGCCTGGCTTCCAGGAGGCCACGCAGGCTCTCTACGGCATAGCCTACACCCTGAAGTTCATGACCAAGCAGCGCAAATCAAATCCGGTGGACTATCCCGTGATGGCGCTCGAAGGTCTGTGGTGGGTCGAAGATGGCCAATTCGACATCCAAAAACCGGGCAACTGGAAGTACACGTTGATGATCCTGCAGCCCGACCTGGTCACAACGGAGATGTTCTCCGATGGGTTGGCTCAGCTGCAAAAGAAAAAGCCCAGCCCGGCGGTCGAGCGCCTGCGCCTCGAGCGCTTCCACGAGGGACTTTGCCTGCAGATCATGCACATCGGTCCGTACGCCGACGAGCCAGCCAGCGTGGCTAAAATGACCGCTTTTGCCCAGGAAAATGGATACTCCCTGCAATACAATCACCATGAAATCTATATCGGCAACCCTTTGCGTGCTGACCCGGCTAAACTGAAAACTATTTTACGACACCCAATCGTGTAGCAGCGAGCTCAAGCTCAAAGGATATTTTATAATTTTCCGCCCGGATTATCCGCCCTTATTTTCCATTGTCTTAGGAAGAGGGGCGTGTTATCATCAGGGGCATCCTGAGTGACAGCCTGAAACCCAAAATTGAGGTGTCTGATGACAGGAATACCCCTGCAATATCGCATCATCATAACTGAGAACGGTCCCTACCAGGTCATGGGAGGCGTACCGCTTATCCAGCGCGCTCGAGCGATGAGCGTATACGGTGAGCCGCTGGAGTGGGACCCCGTGGGGGCTGCCGTCGAAAAAGAAGAGCCCCGCTCAGTATACCGGCTCTGCCGCTGCGGGCAGTCGAAAAATAAGCCGTTCTGCGATGATTCGCACCTTATAAACGGGTTTGTAGGACCTCTCACGGCTGACCGCGGGCCGACCGCACAACGCCGGAAGACCTATACGGGGACCGGCGTCGTGTTGACGGACGATGTCAGCCTGTGCGCCAGCGCCGGGTTCTGTGGAATACGTTTTACCAAGGTGTGGCATATGATCAGGCGCACCGACGATCCGGAAGTCCGCGCACGGCTGCTGTCGATGGTTTCACACTGCCCCTCAGGTCGTTTGATGGTATTCAGCGAGAACGGCGAGCCGATCGAGCCGCAATTTGTTCCATCGATCGCCGCCGTGCGCGATGGTCCCTACTGGGTGCGCGGGGGTATATCCATTGAAGCGCCGGATGGTTTCGTATACGAGATACGCAACCGGGTTACCTTGTGCCGCTGCGGTCATTCGAAGAACATGCCGTTTTGTGATGGGGCCCACGAGCAGATTGAATTTAAGGCTCCCTGAGCCTATCCATATATGCTCAATTCTCGCAAAAAGATGGGTAGTTATCGCGAGCGGGGTCGGCGCCGGGCAAGGATTGATGCGCTGCCCGGCATGCTCAATCCAAACGTAAAGGCACAAAGTCTGTAAAATATTACATTAATGAAATGGTTCAAGCGGGCGATTACGCTATTCGCCTTCTGCATGCTGCTGTATTTGTTCTGGCCGATGGTCGGGCAGCTGCGCGCGGCTGGCGGCTTATTTTTGCACGCGCGCTGGGGCTGGCTGTTCATTGCCTTACTCCTCCAGTTTTTTTCCTACGCCTGGCTCACCGGTCTGAACTACCTTCTCCTGCGATCCTTTCAAGGTAAAATCAGCTACTGGCGGATTATGGCGATACTGCCTACCATTGCTTTCATTGAGGTAGCTGTGCCCAGCGCTGGAGCGAGCGGGATTGTGCTCAGAGCGCGCTTCCTGGGCAAGAGCGGTTACAACGTAGAAGTCTCAACTTTTTCGGTGATCATGGAGGGCATTTACCTGGCTGCGGCGCTAACCCTGGTATCGTTATCAGGTTTTTGGTATCTCCTGCGCACCGGGGAGCTTGGCACGGTTCAAACGGTAATTGTCGTTATCCTGACGGTCCTTTTGTTGGGATTGGGGATATTTGCGCTGTGGACCGGGCGGGATCGCGAGCGCGCCCGAAAGGTGGTGCTCAGCCTGGTCAATAGATGGAACCGCCTGGCACCCAGAATCCACCAGAAGACCTATACTGCGCAGGAAGTCTCCGACCGGGTCGACGTATTTTACAAGGATCTGGCGAATCTGAGGCGCAAATCGCCCATCCCCTTTTTGATTTGCTCGTTCAGCCGGGTGATCCTGGATGTGGCGACCCTGGGGGCGTGTTTCATTGCCTTCTCGTTTATGATCCCGCTAGGGGTACTGTTAACTGGTTACGGGCTGATGCTGGTATTGAGCGGCTTAGCCGGTTTGCCGGGGGGGCTGGGGCTGGCAGAAGTGTCCTTAGCGGTCATATACGCCCGGTTGGGCGCTCCAGGTTCGGTAGCAGTTGCGGCTGCGATCGCCTATCGCCTGATCGCCTTCTGGCTGATCCGTTTCATCGGATTTATCAATTGGCAGATTTTGGAGGCTCGCTCGTGACTTTTCCGGACCAGATCCGCCAGCATTTCAACCGGCATGCCGCTCATTACGATAATCCAGTGACTGCTTACATCGGGGTACGTGAGCTGCGCTCCATACAAAAGCATGTGCCTGACGGCTCAACCGTCCTGGATTATGGCTGCGGTACCGGGCGTACGACCTTAGACCTGCTCCGGCGTGGCTGCCAGGTGACCGCGTACGACCTTTCGGACCAGATGATTGGAATCGCCGAGGCGCAAAGCTCGCGTTTGGGCTTTCAGGCGGAATTTACCACCGACATATCTAAATTGACCGGCAGGATATGGCCCGTGGTCACCTGTATTGGGGTGTGGGATTATTATGCGGACCCGGCGCCGCTGCTCAGGCAGCTGGGTGATTACCTGTCCCAGGAGAGCAGGCTGGTGATGACTGTTCCGAACGCGTACAGCCCATTGGGGTGGTTATACGCGCTGGGTTCGCGGGCGCGCATGCCGGTTACACCGCGGACACCGGGGTTTGTGGTCCAGGCTGCGCGAGGCTGCAACTTAAAGGTTTCCCACCTGAGCTATGCGTTTCCTGCACTGCGTCCGTTCGGGCTCACCCTGGTGATCGAGATGCGCAGGGAGTAGATTCTCCATCTCGCTTAGGGTCAACCTGAACCATTCAGGCAGTCAGCGACCGGCCTGAAGGAGCGGCTTCCAGCTGCTCCACTTCAGCTTGCCAGCCGCTGACAATGCCCAGCTGTTCTTCCCGCTGGGCAGGATCTTTGACATATCCCTTCGCCGTATCATACATGTGAGCATAATAGGCTGCCAGCGAGCCGAGAGGAGCATTCACCGCAAGTACTGAGCCGGCGTCCTGGCGCTGCAGGGCGGCTTCCAGCTGCTGAAGCGCGTTGAGCCAGTCCTCTACAGACATGCGCGCATACTGGCGAAACGTGCGGATGAGCCATTGCTGCTCGAAGATTGAGCGCTGCTTCCAGCCAGACGATTGCTCAGCCAGAGTGGCTCTCACCGACCGGCACAGCTCCAAAGCCTGGGTGAATTGCTCGGGAGTCAAATTCCAGGTTTGGGTAGATTCGCTCCCAGCTGGCAGGTTAATCCCGGCATCCATCAGCGCCTGGAGAGAGGAAATTTCTTGCCCTCGATATTTACCGGCGAGCGCCACTGCCGCAGCGAACCCGGCGCCGGCGGCTTCCACGGAGAGAGTATGTGGGATGAGCAGCTCCTGTATCTCCTGCACCGATTTGCCCATATATCCAGCCAGCTGCGGTATGGCGGTAGAAGCGGTTCGGGTGGGCACGAAACCCGGGCCAATGGTGAATGCGGATACCCCGCTGCTCTCCAGCTCATCGTTGAGGGTCATACCGAGGTGTGTCTGAGCTGCTTTCAGCGATTCGTACGCCCCCATGTAGGCAACCCCGGTTGAGGACACGCAGGCGAACACTCCCCAGCCGTGGGCGACCATAGCCGGGATAAATGCCCGCGCCAGGAGCACCGGCCCGCGCAGGTTCACGCGATAGCTGGCGTCCCAGGTGGCAATCGGAGTATCTTTGACTGCACCCAGCGGGGCAATGGTGGCGTTGTTGAGCACGATATCCACCCGCCCGTATGCTTTTTCTGCCTGCCGCGCCAGGCGGCTTACGCTGCCTTCGTCGCCAACATCGGTGTGGACGAACAAAGCCGCGCCGGGCCGGAACTCCTGGTTGAGCTGCTCGGCAGCCTGCTGACCAGATGATTTGTTGATCTCAGCGATAATCACCCTGGCTCCCAGCCAGAGTAAAGCGCGGGCAGCCTCATAGCCAATTCCCCCGCCTGCGCCGGTGATAACGGCAATTTTATCGGTCAGAGTTTGAGGCGTGAGGGATCCGCTGGCGATGAGCATAACGACCTCCTGCTGAAGGCAATGAAGCGGGTGGGAGAAAAGCTACGGCAAAGGTCTTTGGCAGTATAACATGCTTTATTTCTGAACGTCCGGATGACGATGAAGCAGGCAGAATTGGGGAATAACAATGAAGCAGTGAAAACGCTTGAAGAAATTGCCTGCGGAGATTAAAATAACACCAATTTTGTCCATATTCTTTCATTATGACCATAGTTGCAATTGCTCTGGCAAGCGGTGTTTCTTCTTTGCCCGGTTCATGCTCGAACGAGCGGTAAATCCCCCGTCACACAGAAATTTACGCAATAGATGATAGAGCTATGGAAAAGTCACTTTCGGCAGATAACAAACAACCGGCTCACGCTGATTACGGAGTAGATGCTCCCGGCGTGATCCGCAACCTGATAATTGCCGGAACAGCTGCCATCCTGGTTGGGCTGGCTGCTGGTTTGATCTTGCAGAAGCTTTTCGCTGCATTGGCAGTTATTATCATGGTATGGGCTACTGTAGCAGGAGCCAGCATGCTGGTCACAGCCGGATTGATGATTTGGAGCAGTAAGCGCGGTAAGCTGCGCGAGCGCGATCTGTTGATCGATTCTCTAGACCTGCGCGGTGACGAGACCCTGCTCGACCTGGGCTGCGGGCGAGGCTTATTATTAATTGGCGCCGCTCAGCGGCTTGCCAGGGGTAAAGCAATCGGGGTCGATCTATGGCAGAGCGTAGACCAGTCGGGCAACCACCCCGAGGAGACCCGGGCAAACGCGCGTGCAGAAGGGGTGGCTGAGCGGGTAGAGGTCATCACCGGGGACATGCGCTCACTGCCTCTGGCAGATAGCAGCGTGGACGACCTGGTAGCGAGCCTATCTATCCATAATATCCCGGAACAGGCGGGTCGCGCCAGGGCTGTTAAGGAAATCTCGCGGATCCTCAAAGCGGGCGGACGCCTCGCCCTGCTCGATTTTCAGTGCACGGATGAATACGTCCAGACGCTGCAAGATATCGGTTGGAAAGAGGTCAAGCGCTCCGGTTTAAAGTTTCAGATGTTCCCGCCGGTGCGGGTGGTCACGGCAATAAAACCGGCAGGGGAGCTGCACGAGGGGTTGGCTGACGGGTAGTTCGTCAGCATGGAGAAAAACGATGAAAAGCGAAGAGCTGCGTGCGATCCAAGCGCCGCTGAAAATGCGCTACCGGGAAGAACCCGAGGCGGCAATGATCACTTTGAAAGCACAGGGTCGCCTCGGGGAAGGGGTTACCTGCAAGATTGAGACGGGTCGCGCCCTGGTCGAAGCCGGCTTGCACGCGGCAACCGGGGGCAGCGGTCTGGCGGTATGTTCGGGTGATTTGCTGCTCGAAGCGCTGACTGCCTGCGCCGGGGTGACCCTGAGCGCAGTGGCAACTGCATTGGGCATCGAGATACAGGATGGCGTGGTGCGTGCGGAAGGCGATCTGGATTTTCGGGGGACGCTGGGGGTATCGAAAGAGACGCCGGTTGGGTTTCAGCGCATCCGGGTATTTTTCGACCTGGTCAGCGAGGCGAGCGCAGAGCAGCTGGCTACCCTGCTCCGGCTTACCGAGCGTTACTGCGTTGTCTACCAGACACTGCGCCAGCCGCCGGAGATGAGCATCACCTCTAACGTGACCGCCTCGACGGACTGAGACCGCCGAGGCACGATTCCCATTCGCGGCTGGCTCGACCTATAAACTGCGCGGCGGCGAATTTTATTTTAAGGGAATCCGGGTACTTCCGTCCTATCTCCAGGCTGGGCCAAGCTTTTTCATTGAGAAAAGCAAGCGAAAGATGATCGCGGAGGACATTTCTGCAGCAATGCGCCTGAGAGCCAGCTTTAAATCGTAAATTTTCACATCAAACCCTAAAGATTCAATATTTTTACTAATAGGATAATATACGTTATAATATTTTTTTACCGGTGGTCGATCGCCCTTCTGCCGGGAAACGAGCACGGTCATATCTATCCGCGCATCGAGGTAATGACATGGAGGAACGCCACCCCCTGGCAAAGTTTGACCCAGGACGCCTGGCTCGTTACGAAAAAGAAAACTATGTCGCCTACTATCAAAAACGCTGGCTGAAGCTGATGCGTGCCTCGGTCGGTATGGTGAAGGAGGCGTTCAATCTCTCGCTCAGGCAGGCAATATACGCTGCTTACCTGGTGGCGCGGGCGGAGATCGCCTTCGCTCCCTTCCCGGAGAATGATGTCCCCCGGGCTGAAGCGTTTATGCGCAGGTTTTTTGCATACGTTGGTGAGGTTCACCATTTGGTGTTCGACATTGAGCAGGCAGCCCGGCTGCAGATTGACTGGTGGATCGTGCACCGCAACATATTTGGCCAGGCGAATAACCAGGAGCTGGTAGACGCTCTGGCTAATTCATATGCGTTGACTTTTGGAGTCGAGCCTGCGCGGGTGCATCCGGCTGCCTCCTATCGCGCGAAGGGCATGTATTATTCTGATCTATGGGTAAATGAAGGCTGCCAGCCTGGGAGCCGGCTGCTGGAGCAGGAAGAAGAGCTGCTGACGAAGTCCTACATCGAGCTGAAATCTGCCTTGCTGACCATGATGGATGAGCACAAAGGAGATTATTCCCGCGACCTATTGACATCGGGTTAAATTTAATGCTATATTGTAATAGCTTTCTTGAAAGCACTTCCATCACTGAATAGTAACCAATTTTCGAGGATAATAAGTGTCAAAAGATGGCCAGGCGACGATCTATGATGTCGCTACCCTCTCCGGGGTGAGCATCGCTACGATTTCACGGGTGCTGAACTCCCCAGGAAAAGTTAGCGAGCAGACGCGTGGAAAAGTCATGGCCGCGATTGATGAGCTTGGCTTCGTACCCAAAGCGGAGGCGCGCGCCCGGGCGCTGCACAGCACCCGGCGTATTGGGGTATTAACTCCGTTCTTTACCGCGCCGTCTTTCGTCCAGCGGCTGCGGGGGATCGACGCGGCTTTGATGCGCACCGAGCACGAGCTCATCGTGTATACCATCAATTCATTATCCCGCCTCCACGGCTACCTGGCTTCTCTACCATTGAGGCGGACTGTGGAAGGTCTGATCGTTATGTCGCTTCCTTTCGATGAAGAGGTAGCCAATCGTTTGGCAGAGCACAACCTGGAAACCGTATCGATCGAGCATTCCCTTCCAATGTTTAGCAGTATTGAGATAGATGATTTCGCCGGTGGAAAACTGGCTGCGCAGTTCCTGGTGGCGAAAGGTCACCAACGCTGTGCCTTCATCGGCGACATCGACCCGCCAGATTATGCCATCCGCCCGGTGATCCAGCGCCTGGAGGGTTATCGCCAGGGGCTGCAAGAGGCAGGTCTTGACCTGCCAGCCGAATATATCCGTTCTTCACCGTACGTCCAGGAACCGACCCGCCAGGCGACGCGCGAGCTGCTTAGTCTGGCGCAGCCACCTACAGCGATCTTTGCTGCGGCCGACATCCAGGCGATGGGAGTGCTGAAGGTCGCCAGGGAGTACAACTTGCAAATCCCCGCAGACCTGGCGATCCTTGGGTTTGACGACCTCGACCTGGCAGAGTATATTGGCCTGACAACCATCCGCCAGCCATTGGATGACTCAGGACGCATTGCAGCCGAGCTCTTGCTTGCCAGGCTGGCAGAACCGGACCGACCCGTACAGCACGTCCGGCTTCCAACAAGCATCGTGGAACGAGACACTGTCTGAACAATACGCCACGATCAGGGTTAATGTGGTAAAAAAGGAGGTGAGGCATATAAGGAACAGGGATACAATCTCGACCAGTACATTCGTTAACCTGATTTAACCTATACAAGGAGAAGAAAGATGTTCAAGCGTAATGCAATATGGCCTGTAATTTCCATGCTTGTAGTCCTGTCCATGCTCCTGGCGGCGTGCGCCAGCGGCGCTACCCAGACTACAGTGGCAACCGAAGCGCCGGTCGTGACGGAAGCCCCTGCGCCGACTGAGGCGCCTGCACCTACTGAGGCTCCTGCGCCGACCGAAGCTCCTGCACCCACCGAAGCGGCAGCAGCGACGCAGCCTTCAACCAGCAATGCTCCCTTCCCGGTAATGCCGGGTGGCGAGCTGGAGAAGGCTCTGACCGGGGCATACAAAGGCACGACCGTGACCGTGGACGGTCCTTTCACCGCGCCGGATGACCAACGCTTCGCCGAATCGATGAAAGCCTTTCAGGACGCGACCGGGATCACCGTAAACTATATCGGTGACAAGAACTTCGAAGTCCCGCATCTCTATTGCCGTGGACGCCGGCAACGCGCCGGATATCGCCGACTTCCCGCAGCCCGGTAAGGCGGGGAACTTCGCCCGCCAGGGCAAGCTCGTCGACCCGACGACCTGGATTTCCGAGGACTGGCTGAAGCAGCAGTATAACCAAAGCTGGCTGGATATGGGCATGGTTGCATGGCCCCGATGGAAATCCAATGACGGCAGGAGTATGGCACCGCTTCAACGGCAAGAGCCTGAGTCTGGTACCCCAAGAAGGCCTGGTTCGATGCGGCTGGCTACAAAATCCCGACGACCTGGGATGAGCTGCTGGCGCTGACCGACCAGATCGCCAACGACGGCGACACCGCCTTGGTGCATCGGCATCGAATTGCAGCGCTGCCACCGGCTGGCCGATGACCGACTGGACCGAAGAGTCAATGCTGCGAACCACCTGCACCGGAAAACTACGACAAGTGGGTCAAAGGTGAGCTCAAGTTTAATTCTCCCGAGGTGAACAAAGCCATCGAGACCTGTCAGCAAGATCTGGTTCAATGACAACTACGTCTATGGCGGCGTAAGCTCCATCGTCACAACCAACTTTGGAATGATGCTCCCAAGCCGATGTTCGAGAAGCCACCTAAGTGCTGGCTGCATAAGCCAGGGCAACTTCATCACCACCTTCTTCCCGCAGGGACTGCCAAGGCCAGGAGTCGATTATGACTTCTTCTATCTGCCGCCAATCGACCCGCAGTATGGTAAGCCCCTACCTAATCGTGGCGACATCTATGGCATGTTCAATGACCGCCCGAGGTGCGCGCGGTGATGGAGTACTTCACTCGCGCCAAATCGTTGAAGACTTGGATGGAAGCTGGCGGTGCCCTCTCACCGCATAACGACTTAGACCCAAGCTGGTATGGCGATCCAATGGAGAAGAAGATCTCTACACTAGTGCAGCAGTCCTCCACAGTACGCTTCGATGCATCGGACCTGATGCCCGCAGCTGTAGGTCAAGGTACTTTCTGGAAAGAAATGACCTCTTTTGTGAACGGTCAGATCGACAAGGCCACCGCCTTAAAGGAAATCGATGCTTCCTGGCCGAAGTAACCCAACCCAATTCAGTTGCATCTGCATCATACCTAATATATCAGCAGATGAAAGCATCTGATCGGAGAATTGGATAAGCCCATGTGTAAGGAGCAAGCAGACCAGTGGATTTTTAACCGGTCTGCTTGCTCATCTCCGATCTTGTGGATCAACCCTTTTTAGTCTCTACCTATAGAGAATAAGGATGGCCAGCATGGAAAATTCTACGGAAGATAAGACAAAATCCAAAGGTGGATTCTTTACCTGGCTGATCACCAACCTGGGCCGGATATTGATCTCACTGGTTGTCCCGATCGGTTTGTTCACTATTCTGTGGCAAGGCTTTATTTTCTTGCGTGATAGCAATGCGCCCCAAATTGTCCTGGTTATTGTGGCAATTGTATGGGGTGTGGGAGGGGTTGCTGCGCTATATTGGGTCACCAATTGGCTAGTAGAAAAACTTCCCAGAGAATGGACCCGGCGTTTACAGCCTTTCATATTTGTTGGTCCAGCTCTCGCCATATTGGCCTGGTATCTATTCATCCCAGTAATCCGCACCCTGATCCTGAGCTTTCAAAATGACATCAGCACCCAATGGGTCGGGTTTAGCAACTATGTTTATGCATTTACCGAACGGGTGATGCTGGAGGCATTTCGTAATAACCTGCTTTGGTTGGTATTTGGCACTTTTTTCAGCGTTGGGATTGGCTTACTCGTAGCAGTGCTAGCGGACCGCAGCCGCTACGAGGTGATTTATAAGGCAATAATTTTCTTGCCCTTGGCGATTTCATTCGTGGGCGCAGGCGTGATCTGGAAGTTTATCTATGCTTATGTTGGAGAAGCGGTTGGTATCAAGGAGATTGGCTTGCTAAATGCAATTATAGTTGGCCTGGGTGGTAAATCTCAATCCTGGCTGACTGTCACCTCCCTGGAATAATTTTTTCCTGATTGTCATCATGGTCTGGCTGCAAACTGGATTTGCCATGGTAATCATCTCCTCTGCCATTAAAGGCATCCCAGCTGACCTCCTCGAAGCTGCACGCGTAGACGGTGCCAATGAATTTCGGATATTCTTCAGCATAACCATCCCCAGCATCTCAGGGACGCTGATCACCGTTACGACGACCATAGTGATTTTCAGTTTGAAATTGTTCGATGTTGTACGGGTTATGACGGGCAGGCAATTTTGGTACTAATGTGATCGCCAATGAATTCTACCTGGAGCGTTTCACTTACAGCCAAGCCGGCCGGCCTCCGCCATCGCCATCATCTTATTAATCGCCACTTTGCCGGTCATGATCTACAATCTACGCCAGTTCCAGGAAAGGAGAGCGTTCTGATGGCTGCCAAAACCCAGGGCTACCAACAGCAAAAAAGGTTTTCAAGTCTCCTTGTCAACTTGTCACTGACCATCATCTGTATTATCTGGCTGCTCCCGATCATTGGATTGCTGATCACTTCTTTTCGCTATAGCCAGGATATATTATCCACTGGCTGGTGGACGGTCTTTCCTCACCGTGAATATGTCAATACGCGCCAGATAATCCTTGATCCATCGGTAAACGTAGATGGGGATTTCCAGGTAGAGGGAATCACCTCAAACTTCACCGATCTGCGTAATGGCGTAACTCTTCCCAATGGGGAAAAGCTGACCTGGTATGGTAACAAGCGCACACGAACCATCGATGTGGCTGAGCGAAAATGGATTGGTTTTAGCACCAAGATGACGTTAGAGAACTATTCAGCAGTCATAGGTGGGAAGACTGTGACATTTAAGGATGCCACAGGTCGAGATGTGGAAACGCGAGGCCCAAACCTGGGCGGCGCATTCTTGAACTCGCTGGCGGTTACCATTCCCGCCACGATCATCCCGATCCTTGATCGCCGCATTTGCCGCCTACGGCTTCGCCTGGCTGAACTTCCCTGGGCGGAAGATATTTTTCATCGGCGTGGTAGCGATGCTGGTAGTGCCGCTGCAAATCGCCCTGGTACCGATCCTGCAGGACTATACCAGGTTGCACCTGAATGGAACCTATCTGGCGATCTGGCTGGCCCATACCGGATTTGGCCTTCCACTGGCCATTTACCTGTTGTTCAATTATATGGCCACACTGCCGCGTGAAATACTAGAATCGGCCTTTATTGATGGCGCGTCGAATTTCACCATCTTTACCAGTCTGATCCTGCCGCTGTCTGTCCCTGCCCTGGCTGCCTTTGCCATCTTCCAGTTCCTTTGGGTGTGGAACGACTACCTGGTGGCTCTGGTCTTCCTGGAATCCGCAAACTCAGGTTGTCACCATGGCTCTGGCCAGCCTGGTTGGCGAGCACGGTCAGGACTGGCACCTGCTGACTGCCGGCGCGTTCGTGAGCATGGTCCTGCCGCTGGCGGTCTTCTTTGCGCTGCAGCGCTACTTTGTGCGCGGCCTGACGGCAGGCTCGGTCAAAGGATAGATGGCTCACTGGATACAGATCGCATTTTGTGTGGAACTGTAGCGACCACGTTGGGCTGGGTCGTGGGCAGGCTGCTCTTTCCCAATCTCTCCATCGTGACCATTGGGCTGGCGCTCGGCGTCCTGCAGTGGTTTATTTTACAGCGCCGCATCAGCCAGCCCTGGCGCTGGATCCTGGCAACCACGCTCGGCTGGGCGCTCGGCGCGATCTTCCTATTCGTCGCGCTTGCCCGACGGGATGGATTTCACTGCCGGGCTGGTCATGGGCTTAACGACCGGCATCGCCCAATGGCTGATCTTGCGCCGTGAGGTGTATTGGGCCGGCTGGTGGATTGTCATCAACGTGGTAGCCTGGACGACCGGGATGGCGCTGCTTCCCGGCTTTTTGCTGACCGGGGCTATGGCGGGTGTCATCACCGGGTTCGCGATCGAGCTGCTGCTGCGCTACCCCAAGCCGCGGCAGCCCGTCTCTATATAAAGGAATTAACCGCAAAAACAGCGTGCGTGGGAGCGTACGCTCCCACGCACGCTGTTTTTGCGGATACTCCTCTATATTTGACTGAGATTTTAGCTGACCAACCAAAGGAGTTGTAAAACCGGAGCTATGAGCGAGGGCGACTGGTACAAAGACGCCGTTTTTTACGAGCTTTACGTGCGTGCTTTTTACGATTCGAACGGAGATGGCATCGGAGACCTGCCTGGGGTCACTGCCAGGCTGGATTACCTGAAAGACCTGGGAATCAATACCTTGTGGCTGCTGCCGATCACCGACTCACCCTTGCGCGATGATGGCTACGACGTCAGCGACCACTACAGCCTGTACCCGCCGTACGGCACGCTCCAGGATTTTCAGGCCCTGGTGAAAGCCGCACACCAGCGCAACCTGAGGGTGGTGGTTGAGCTGATCCCCAACCACACCTCCGACCGGCACGCCTGGTTCCAGGCTTCCCACGATCCGGCACACGTGGAGCATGAGCGCTACCGGGATTACTACGTGTGGAGCAAGACCGACCAGCTTTACCGCCAGGCGCGCATTATCTTCCTGGACTACGAGAAATCCAACTGGACGTATGATCCGCTGCGGAAGGAATATTTCTGGCACCGTTTTTTCGACCACCAGCCGGACCTGAACTATGACAACCCGCAGGTGCAGCGGGCAATGCTGCAGGTGATCCAGTTCTGGATCGACCAGGGCGCGGATGCCATCCGGGTGGATGCTCCGCCTTACCTGTATGAGCGCGAGGGGACCAGCTGCGAAAACCTGCCGGAAACGCACGCCTACTTCAAGCGGCTGCGCGCCTTTGTGGAAGCCTACGCCCCCGGGACCATGCTGCTCTCCGAGGCGAACCAGTGGCCCGAAGACGTGCGCCCCTATTTCGGCGACGGCGACGAGTTCCAGATGAACTTCCACTTCCCGCTCATGCCGCGCATTTTCATGGCGCTTGCCAGGGGCGAGCGTACGCCCATCGAGGAGACGCTGCGCAGGACGCCGGACCTGCCGGCGGGCTGCCAGTGGGGCACCTTCTTGCGCAACCACGACGAGCTGACCCTGGAGATGGTCACCACCGCAGAGCGGCAGTTCATGTGGGATTTTTACGCCCCCGAGCCGCGCATGCGCCTTAACCTGGGCATCCGCCGGCGGCTGGCGCCCCTGCTGGGCAACGACCTGCGCCGGATCAAGCTGGCAAATTCAATCTTGCTGACTTTTATTGGCTCGCCCTTCCTGTATTACGGGGATGAAATCGGTATGGGCGATAATATCTGGCTGGATGACCGGGTGGGGGTGCGCACCCCGATGCAGTGGGATGCTTCGTCCAATGCCGGGTTTTCAACAGCGCCTGCCCAGGACCTGTACGCGCCGCCAGTCGCCGGGGGAGAATTCGACTACCACAGGTTAAATATACGGCAGCAGGAAAATGATCCGGACTCTTTGCTTAATTGGATGCGCCATGCGCTGAGGCAGCGCGCCGCCCAGCCCGCATTTGGGCGAGGGAGCCTGACTCTGCTATCTCCGGCTGACCCGGCTGTGCTGGCGTACCTGCGCAGCTATAACGGGCAAAACCTGCTGGTGCTGAATAACCTTTCGGCAGAGAGGCGCGAGCTCACCCTGGACCTGCCCATCGAAGCCGGGGTTCTGCAGGATATATTCAGCGGGGGAGAACCCGTGTCGCTCTCTCCTGAGCACAAATACGAGCTGGAACCTTATGGGTTCCGCTGGTATGAGCTGGATTTTAATCTATCCGAAGATGAATGGGAACCGATTTTGTGATGTGTGCGGCTGCCGCACACATCACAAAATCGGAACCTTCATATCTTCGGATAGGTTCTTACAGGGATTGATAAAAATGCTGAATGAGGATATGGTGGAAGAGCGCTGGCTGGAGCGGCAGGTCCGCACTTCCTTCGCCCGGCTGGAACCCCGGCTGGCGGAGCGCTTCAAAAAGCCGATTAAGGCCTCTCCGCTGGACTGGCAGATTTACCTCTCCCGCCTGAACGTCCATTTCGACCGCCTTTTCCGACTCTACTTCCAGCTCTATGGCAAGCAGTATGATTTTTATTACCACCTGGAAGACCTGCTGACCCGGATCACCCGCGCCTGGTTCGAGCGCCCGCAAGGTCTCAAGGAGCTGGACGCCTCCCGCGAAGCGCAGCCGGACTGGTTCCTTTCCAATCGCATGCTGGGCGGCGTGTGCTACGTCGATTTGTTCAGCGGCGATTTGACGGAGCTGCGCCGGAAGATCCCCTACTTCAAAGAGCTCGGGCTGACCTACCTGCACCTGATGCCGCTCTTCAAGACGCCGGCGGCAGAAAATGACGGCGGGTACGCCGTCAGCAGCTACCGCGAGGTCAACCCGGCGCTGGGTTCCATCGGCGACCTTGCCGAGCTGGCAGCGGAGCTGCGCGGGGAAGGGATCAGCCTGGTGCTTGACCTCGTGTTCAACCACACCTCGGACGAGCACGACTGGGCGCAGTCTGCGCTCGCGGGGGATCTGGAGAGCCAGGAGTATTACCGCATCTTCCCCGACCGGAAAATGCCGGACGCGTACGAGGCGAGCCTGCGCGAGATCTTCCCCGACGAGCACCCCGGCGCGTTCACCTGGCGCAAGGAGATCGACAGCTGGGTGTGGACCACCTTCCACGCTTACCAGTGGGACCTGAACTATGCCAACCCGGCAGTGTTCAACGACATGGCTGCAGAGATGCTGTTCCTGGCCAACCTGGGCGTCGAAGTCCTGCGCCTGGATGCGGTGGCTTTCATCTGGAAAGAGCTGGGCACGAGCTGTGAGAACCTGCCCGAGGCGCACCTGCTGATCCAGGCCTTCAACGCCGTGGCGCGCATCGCCGCCCCGGCGATGCTGTTCAAATCCGAGGCGATCGTCCACCCGGACGAAGTGGTCCGCTACATCAGCCCGGAGGAATGCCAGCTCTCGTACAACCCGCTGCTGATGGCGCTGCTGTGGAATACCCTGGCCACCCGCGAAGTCAACCTGCTCGACCAGGCACTGCGCGAGCGCTTCAAGCTGCCGGAGGGCTGCGCCTGGGTCAATTACGTGCGCTTCCACGATGATATCGGCTGGACTTTTTCGGACGAGGACGCTCTCCTGCTCGATATCGACGGCTACCAGCACCGCCGGTTCCTGAATGCCTTCTACACCGGGCAGTTTCCCGGAAGCTTCGCCCGCGGCCTGCCTTTCCAGGAGAACCCCCGGACCGGCGATGTGCGCATCTCCGGCACCTGCGCTTCGCTGGCGGGGCTGGAAAAAGCGCTGCATGAAGAGACCGAGCAGGAGGTCGAGCTGGCGATCCGGCGCATCCTGCTGATCCACGGCATCATCCTGACCATCGGCGGCATCCCGCTGCTCTACCTGGGCGACGAGGTCGGCACGCTCAACGACTATTCCTACCGGCACGACCCGGCCAAAGCGGGCGACAGCCGCTGGGTGCACCGCCCGTTCACCGATTGGGACAAAATCGAATGCCGCCATGATCCCGCCACGCTGGAAGGTCGCATTTTCCAGGGGCTGCAGCGGCTGATCCGCTTGCGCCTGGAGCACCCCGTGTTCAGCGGTCAGGAGATGCAGGCGATCAGCACGGGCAACCCGCACGTGCTGGGCTACGTCCGCGCTCATGCGGACCAGCGCGCCCTGGTATTTGCCAACTTCAGCGAGGCGGCGCAGACCCTCCCGGGCAACCTGCTGCGGGTAAATGCCCTGGGCTACCAGCTTACCGACCTCTTCTCCGGGGAGCCGGTCACCGTCCAGGACCTGGTGCTGCAGCCGCTCGATTTCATCTGCCTGGGGGCGTGAGGCAGGCTATAGACAGCCAGAGAGAAATCTATTCCACGCAGGCTGAGCAGTATGAGCGGCTGATCAGCCGCGAAGACTACCAGGGCAAGCTCCTCAGCGCATTGGAAGGGATCACCTCCTTTGCAGGGCTGGATGCCGTCGAGCTGGGAGCCGGCACCGGGCGGCTGACGCGCATGCTGGCGCCCCGCGCGAAAAGCGTGTATGCCTTCGACCTGTCCGCGCACATGCTCGCCGTGGCTGCCGCCGGGCTGCGGGTGAGCCCGGCGCTGCGCTGGGGGCTGGCGGTGGCTGATCACCGCAGCCTGCCGCTGCCGCCCCGCACAGCGGACGTGGTCATCTCCGGGTGGAGCGTGTGCTACCTGGTGACGTGGAACCCGGATGAATGGCGACCCCAGGTAGACCGGGCGCTGGACGAGATGCTGCGGGTTTTGCGACCCGGGGGAAAGATCATCCTGCTGGAAACGCTGGGGACCGGGTTCGAAACGCCCCATCCACCGGAGAACCTGCGTGGAGTACTACCGCTACCTGGGGGAGAGGGGGTTTTCATCGACCTGGCTGCGCACGGATTACCGCTTCGAGTCGCTCGCTGAAGCGGAGGAGCTGGCGGGTTTCTTTTTTGGAGAGGAGCTGCGCCGCAAAGTGGCAGAGCAGGGGTGGGTGATCCTGCCGGAATGCACCGGCATCTGGTGGCGGGAAAAGGTGTAACCCGCTATAATTGCCCTTCAGGGACGGGTCATTCCATGCCAAAACGAACCAGGACCTCTGCCTTCGGCGTCTCACGGCGCGAAGGGCACGACTCATCGAGCTTTTACCAGCGCAGCCTGTACCAGGACCAGCCGGCTTCTGCAGCAACTGACCAGCCTGCGAGTGCGGTTTTCACCGGACCCGTCGACTGGGTTGACCGCATCTACTGCCAGTCTGCGGAAAGCATGCCCCTCCCGGAGGGGAGCGTGGCGCTGGCATTCACCTCTCCGCCCTATAACGTGGGCAAGGATTACGATCAGGACCAGTCGCTGCAAGAGTACCTGGGACTGATCCAGCGGGTGGGGGCGGAAGTCTACCGTGCGCTCCAGCCGGGCGGGCGCTACGTGATCAACGTTGCCAACCTGGGGCGCAAGCCTTACATCCCGCTGCACAGCTATTTCTACCAGGTGCACATGCAGCTCGGCTTCTTACCGATGGGCGAGATCATCTGGCAGAAGGGCAAAGGCGCCAACGGGAGCTGCGCCTGGGGGAGCTGGAAGAGCGCCCGCTCGCCGCGCCTGAGGGACATCCACGAGTACCTGCTGGTGCTGGCTAAGGGCGAGTTCAAACGCCGGGAGCGGGGCGAGTCGGATATCAGCGATGAAGAATTTATGCAGGCAACTCTATCCGTGTGGAGCATCCCGCCGGAATCAGCCCGCAAAGTGGGGCATCCCGCGCCTTTCCCGCTGGAGCTGGCACGCCGCGTCATCCGCCTTTACTCATACGTGGGCGATGTCGTCCTGGACCCCTTCGCCGGCTCGGGGACTACCTGCGTCGCGGCGAAAAGCCTGAAGCGCGGCTATGTCGGATTCGACATCTCCCCGGAGTATTGTGCGCTGGCTGAAAAGCGGCTTGCGGAGGTCGAGCAGGGTTTTTAGGCGAGTTGGGGGATATCTAAACCATAATGCTATGAAATGGGTTAAACGACACACGCTGCTGCTCCTTTCGATCCTGGTCCTCCTGGGGGCGATCTTTGCATTCACCTGGTCGATCCTGGAGCGCACTTATCCCCTCGGGCTGATCAACCTGGAGGAGTTCCCCCTGCCCGGGCACCAGCGCGTGCTGATCATGGCGCCGCACAACGATGACGAGGTGCTGGGCTCAGGCGGCTTGATCCAGGCCGCGCTGCGCCAGGGCGCGCAGGTGAAGGTGGTGCTCGCTACCAACGGGGATGGTTTTCGCTGGGGGACGATGGAGGATCTCCGCCGGCTGAGGCTCCGCCACAACGATTACATCCGCATGGGCGACATGCGCCAGCAGGAATCGCTGAATGCGCTCAAATTAGTAGGCGTACCTGCCGAGCAGGTGATCTTCCTGGGCTACCCCGACCGGGGCACTGCGACCTTGTGGAACGATCATTGGGAGCGCAGCAACCCGTATACCTCGCCCTTCAATGGCTCCGATCACAGCCCCTATGACCAGACTTATGATTCTCAGTCGAACTACAGCGGGGAGAGCTACCTGGCGGACCTGCGCTCGATCATCGAAGACTACCGCCCGGACCTGATCATTTACCCGCACCCGGATGATATTCACCCTGACCATTGGGCGATGAGCGCCTTCACCCGGGCGGCGCTGGCCCAGATCCAGGAGGCAGACCCGGCATATCAGCCTGACGCTTACACCTACCTGGTACACCGCCCCGATTATCCCTGGCCGATGGGGTTCCACGAGCAGCTGCCATTGCTACCGCCGCTGACGCTGTACTCCATCGACACCAATTGGTACCGCCTGGATATGAGCCCGGAGGATACCGCAGTGAAACGGCAGGCGGTGAATGCCTACCGCAGCCAGTTCCCTCTCCTTCGTTTCGTGCTGGATAGCTTCATCCGCGGCAATGAGCTCTTTGCGCGCACCCAGCCTGATAATCTACCCGAGATCGCCCAGGGCAACTGGGATGATCCCAGCACCTGGCTCGATGCCCAGGGCTTGCCCATCCCGCCGGTGCAGCAGGACCCGCAGGGTGATTTCCTCACCCGCAAAGCGCTGCCGGGGACTGACCTGGTCGGAACGTATGCCGGGCGGAGCTCTGAGGGCGACCTGGTGCTGTGCGCCGAGCTGCGCGCCCGGCACGAGCCTGCCCTGGTCTACGAGCTGCGCCTCGTCGCCATGGGTCCCCAGGGGGTAATCCACTCCGGCGCCCGCAATGGGAAGCGGCTGCCAGCTGGCTGGCAGCCATCAAACTTGAACGGCAACTACGCCTGCTATCAGGCGCCGGTCAGCGAGTTGGGGAATCCCTGGTGGGTATTCGTCGGGGCGGACGTGCGGGATGGGCTCGAGCGTCTTCGACCAGGTCGCCTGGCAGATGGTGCGCCTGCAGCCCGCCCCGGCGGCGAGGTGAACATGGCAGACGAACTTCGTTCCGGCGATTACGTGACCTTCGTGCGCACCGGCGGCATCCCGGTGACGGTCGTGCGCTACGGGGGCACCTACGTGCGCGTGATCAGCTACGGCGGTAAGCCGGTGCAGTTTGTCAAATCCGGCGGGATACCCGTCACCGTGGACCGCGAGGCCAACCTGCCCGAGGAGATCCAGCGGGAGATCGAGTATTGAGCGTAAGGAGCACGCTCCTAAAAATCAATAAATGTGCGCCCTGAGCACGCCGTGCAGCGTCGTGCAGAAATAAGCCAGCTCAGGATCGAATGGATCGGGGCTGATGCTTTGTACGGTGTACCCCCCCAGCTCCACCGGGCTGGCTTTCCAGGTGGCTCCTCCGTCAAACGAGACGAACGCCCCATCCGTGCTGCCCGCGTAGATCCATCTGGCAGCCTGCGGATCGATGCTCAGCGCGGCGATGGTACTGCCGGCTGCTCCCAGCTGTTTCCAGGCGCCGCCTGAGCGCTGGTAGACCCCGTTGCTGGTGCCCGCGTAAAGCAGCTCGGGGGCGGTGGTGGGCACCGCCAGCGAATACACCGTCACGCCAGGCAGGCTGATATCCGTCCAGCTCCCCCCGCCGTTTGCACTCATCCGCACTTCTCCGCTCTGATCGGTGGCGGCGTACACCCGCTGCGGGTCCGCCGGGTCCACTGCCAGCGCCCACACCTTTTTGCCTGAGAGCCCGGCGGAAGCCCAATGCGACCCGCCGTCATCAGATTTGTACAGGCCAGATGAGTCTGTCCCGATGTATGCCACGTCCAGGTTGGAGGGGGCAAAGACCAGCGCCTGGAGTCCCTGGTCCACTGGCGGGAGCTTGAGGCTGTCCGGCCCGACGCCTGGCTCAGGACTGCCGTAAGGCATCGAAAAAAGTATCCCAATTGGAAAAAGGCCGTCCGGCAGGCAGCTGAGGACCTGCCACCAGCGCCGCGGAAGGCAGGTTCGAGCCCAACTCGCTGCCAGCAATCCGCGCTGTTCTGCAGGTCGCAGCGGTACAGCCCGGCGTCCGTCAGGGCGAAGAGCAGCTTGCGCGGCGCCACCTCCACCAGCCCGTTTACCAGCAGGCTGCCCAGGTCCTGGCTGAAATCCTGCCAGCTCGCCCCATGGTCGGATGACCGCATCACCCCGCTGCCGTAGACGCTCGCAAAATAGATCGAAGGATCACCCGCGGCGACCGCAAATCCCGTCACCGAGCTGGCATTCAGGCCGGCCTGGCTGCGCTGCCACGTGCTCCCGCTGTCCCGGCTGGCGAACAGGCCGTTTCCAGCCGTCCCGGCGAAGAGGTTGTGATTATCAGCCGGGTTAATGCGCACGATGGCGATCGAATCGCGGGACAGGCCGACATTGGACCAGCTCTCGGCCCCGTCGGTGGTGCGCATCAGGCCCAGGTTGTAAGTCGCGGCGTACACCCAGTCCGGTCGCCGGGGATCGATGTCCATCGAGTAGATGTGGGCGCCATCGAGCCCGCTGCTCGTCAGCGACCAGCTCCCGCCCAGGTCGGTGGATTTGTAAACCCCCAGCTTCTCCCAGATCCCGGTGTACAGGGTATCGTGCTGGCTGGTATTCGTCCCGGCGACCACCGCTCGCGTCGATAAATTGGTGATGCCATCGTTAACCCCTATCCATGAATCGCCATCGTTGCTGCTCATGAAGATGCCATGCTCGTGGGTGGCAGCCAGCAGAATGTTCGGCGACTTGGGGTGGATGGTGAGGGAATAAACATAATCCTGGTAACCCGAGCCGCCCAGGTTGTAAAGCTTGCGCTTCCAGGTCGCGCCTCCATCGTCGCTGCGGTATACGACGCCGCTCCAGGGCTTGTTAGCATTATTGGAAATTCCCCGCGTGGCGATGTAAATGCGCTGCGGATTCCCCGGGTCGATCACGGTGGAATAGACGATCGCCTGCTCCTGGATGCCCTCGCTGGCGAGGGACCAGGATTCGCCCCCGTCGATGGTCTTGAAGACTTTGCCCCGGTAGGTGCCAGTGTAAGCGACGTTCGGGTCGCGTGGGGTCGACCGCGATGGATACCACGGTCTGGTTCAGCAGCCCCTGGCTCTTCCAGGCCCAGGTGCCCCCGCCATCCGGGCTCTTGTACAGCCCGCCGCCCCAGGAGCCGGCATAGACGATACTGGGGCTGCTTGGAGAGATGGCCAGTGCGGCGATCAACCCGCCGCCCGGGCCGATCCATTCCCCTGGGATGTCCTCCATCATAAGCGGCAGGTAGATGCTGCGCGCCGGCGCCGCAGGCGGCTGAGGCTCCTGAGCCGCGCTGCCGCTGATCCAGGCGCCCAGCATTACCAGCGCCAGGACACAGGTACCGATGCGTTTTATAAGGATTGACATGGGATTTTCCCCCCGTTTAGCCGTGATGGATGATGCTCGGGCATGGATGAAATTATATAAGAGAATAAGCAATGCTGCGGGGTCTAGATCTCAAAATATTTACTATTTAAAATCGTCTTACTCTTCCTCCCTGAAAGCAAACAATTGGCGGCTATCCCCCAAGAGAATAAATAATGACTTAGTCGTTTGGTCATATGCTAATTCATAGCCACCAACAATATCTTCCCCATTAAGGACAAAAGGTCCGTTTGAGAACTCAATTAAGGTAGTGATCACCCCAGTATCGATATCAATTCCTAAAAGGTTACCGTCCCGGGTCAAAACATATGCAAGCCTTTTGGCAGGCGAAATTGCTATATTGCTAATAATATTGTCTTCAGTCTTCCACAATATATCCCCTGTCAAGCTCTTTACTGCATAAGCGCTCCCCATCGTTCCTCCTGATCGCAAATAAATGACATCTTCAGTAAAAAGGGGAGCCATGCGTAGTTGGCGATCCAAGCTGATTCGCCAAATCAGTTCTCCTGTGTCCGTTTTCTCGGCTTGCAGTTCATTCATCAAGATGGGAGAAACTGTGATTTTCGGTGTGCTAATGAAAATTTCTCGGCCCTTCATATTTTCGATCACTTCTCCGCTTTCCGCATTTAGCTTGGAAAACCATTCAGGAGACGTCGAAATTTGCACTTCGTTCCCAATTACAAATATATACAGTAAGCCTCGACCAGAAAGTGGCTGTGACCAGAGCACATCTCCTGTGGATAAATTTAATCTCTTTAAAGACGGCACCCCGCCATAACCAGCGTAAAGGCTGTCAGCAATTGCAGAAATTGCTGATAGATATCCACGCTCCTCATGCCTCGGGTCTACTCTCTCCCAAGCCACTTTTCCAGATTGCCCATCCAGGCAAAGAAGCCTTGTCCCTCATCTTTCGACATACCTCCAATAAACACAACCTTTCCAGCGCTTGCAATCATCATCGGCATGAAATCGTCTTGTTCCGTGTATATATTTGTAAGGGACCAAATTTCGCTAAGACCCGAGATTTTTGAAGGCGAATGATAGATAGCTGGCGTCGGTCTTGGTACAAAAAGAATCGCACTTAGCTAAACCAACGATGCAGATTGCAATCATGGTAAGAAAAAGCAGATAGCTCTTATTCTGCATCCCTTAAATCCTCGTAAGCTCTAACGTAGTTCAGGGCTAATACCGATCAGTAGATTGGGTCTAGCGGACGCTGTTCTGTAGCGTCCAGCGAACCCCAACATTTTATTGGTAAAATCATCCCACGATCTTCATTATACAGATATTTACCCGAGGAATTACAGCCATGTGCCGGAACATCAAACAGCTGCGCCAGCCAGAACAGCCTCCCACCGAGGAGGAAGTCCGCCTGGCAGCCCTGCAGTTCGTGCGCAAAGTGAGCGGCTACCGCGTCCCCTCGCGGGCGAACCAGCAAGCATTCGAGCAGGCGATCAGCGAGATCTCGGAAGCCACCCAACGGCTGCTGGATACGCTGGTCACCCGCTAAGGTGATAAGCTGAGCTCACTTTTTTAGATGACGGGTTAGCGCTCCCACACCTCAAACTCGCTCTTTCGTCCCTCTCCGTTTTTCGCGGGACGAATGCCCCGCCGCCTCGCTCTACAACAAACAGAAGGATATCCTCCCCCATACAGGACAAATAGTACTGTAATGCTCCCTGGATTTGCCTATAATGGTTTAGTGAAAAATTTCATTTGTCGGCCAATCGCGATCTTATTCTGCTACCGCTGGATTGACCGTGATCTCTGCTACCAAAGGAGCTGCCCGTGAGCCTCGCCATCCTGAAGAAAGAAGACCTGAGCGATTTCATCCAGCGCCTGCTGCCGCTCTACCGTGTGGGCGGGCCGGTGCAGGTGGATGGACGCTTTGCCTTCGAGGCCATCGAAGACCCGCAAGAGCTGCGGCTGGATTACCCAACCACCATCCTGCCGCCCAAGAAGTTCCTCCTGCCCGTAGCAGGAGACCCTGTTCGAGTTCGCCGACGCACAGCACGGCGGGATGACCCCGCCGCCGGACGACCCGCCGACCGTGATCTTCGGCGTGCACACCTGCGATCTGCACGCCATCCAGCTGCTGGACCATGTCTTCTCCAGCGGGCACATCGATCCCAACTACGTGAAGCGCCGCCGCCAGACCATGATCGTCAGCATCGAATGCCTGCGCCCGTGCGACGAGACACTCCTTCTGCAAGAGCATGGGCACGCTGACCGCCGATGAAGGCTACGACCTGCACCTGGTGGACCTGGGCGATGCCTACGCCGTGGACGTGGGCACCGAGGCCGGCGCAGGAGCTGCTGCAATACGCCGGCGCCGAGCCGGTCTCGCTGGAAGATATGCAGCGGCTGAACGAGGTGTTCAGCGAAAAATGGCCGCGCTTCCCCTACCGGCTGGATTTCGATGTCAGCGAGCTGCCCTCCCTGCTCAACATGAGCATGAAAAGCCCGCTGTGGGAGGAGCTGGGCGAGCGCTGCCTGGCTTGCGCCGCCTGCACCAACGTCTGCCCGACCTGCTTCTGCTTCAACGTCAAAGATGAGATCGAGCTGAACCTGACCAGCGGGCGCACGGGTGCGCACCTGGGACTCGTGCCAGCTGGACGAGTTTCGCCACGGTGGCCGGACGGGCACAACTTCCGCCAGAGCCGGGCCCTGCGCCAGCGCCACCGCTTCATGCGCAAGGGCCAGTACATCCTGAGGCGCACAATTACCTGGGCTGCGTGGGCTGCGGACGCTGCGCCCGGGCCTGCCTGGTGGATATCACCCCGGTTAGGTGTGTTCAACGAGCTTTACCGCCAGAAAGAAGCCGGAGGTCAGTCATGATCGCCAATACAACCAAAACACCACTTACGCTGGCCACCGATGTCGCGGCAGGTGAGCAGCTCTTCATGCCGACGCTGGCGCGCATCATCAGGTCCACCCGCATGACCAACCTGGAAAAAGTCTTCACACATCGAGCTGCCGGACGGGCTTTCCCTGGGCCACCGCCCCGGGCAGTTCGTCGAAGTCTCGATGCTGGGGGTGGGCGAAGCGCCGATCAGCATCAGCAGCTCGCCCAGCCGCAGCAACGGCAGCTTCGAGCTGTGCGTGCGCAAGGTTGGCGATGTGACCAGCGCCCTGCACAGCCTGGAAGCCGGGCGCTATGGTGGGCATCCGCGGCCCGTTCGGGCGGGGTTTCCCCATCGAGAAATTCCGCGGCAAAGACATGCTCTTCGCCCCCGGCGGGCTGGGGCTGGCGCCGCTGCGCTCGCTGATCAACCAGGTGCTGGATGAGCGCGCCATGTTCGGGCGGGTGATCATCCTGTACGGGGCGCGCAACCCGGCCGAGCTGCTCTTCAAAGACGAGCTGGCGGAGTGGGCTGAGCGCGCCGGATATGGAGTTGCACGTCACCGTGGACCGCGGCGATGAGACCTGGAAGGGCAACGTCGGCGTGATCACCACCCTGTTCCGCAAGATCTCGATCAACCCGCGCAACACCGTGGCGATCACCTGTCGGTCCGCCGGTGATGTACCGTTTCGTATTGATGGAGCTGCTGGGCAAAGGGCATCTCCGAAGGGAATATCTACCTGTCGCTCGAGCGCCACATGAAATGCGGCGTGGGCAAGTGCGGTCACTGCCAGATCAACAACGTGTACGCCTGCCAGTCTGGGCCGGTGTTCCCCTACTCAGAGATCAAGGGCCTGGAGGAAGCGCTATGAGCCAGAACGGCAAACCCAAAATAGCTTTCTTTGACTTCACCTCCTGCGAAGGCTGCCAGCTCACCGTGGTGGACTCGTTGCAGACCTACCCGGAGCTGCTGGAGGTGGTCGAGATCGTCCAGTTCCGCGAGGCGATGAGCGAACGAGGCGAAGATTACCAGGTGGCGTTCATCGAAGGCTCGTGCACGCGCCAGAGCGACGAGGCCCGCCTGCAAGCAGATCCGCCAGCAGGCGGCGGTGGTGGTGGCCCTGGGCGCCTGCGCTCACCTGGGCGGCGTCAACGCGCTGAAAGCGCTGCACCCGCTGGACGAAGTGCGCCAGTACGTCTACGGCGACAAGGCCGAGCTGGTACGAGACCTACGACGCCCGCCCGATCGAGGCGGTCATCCCGGTGGATTTCGCCATCCCGGGCTGCCCGATCGACCGGGACGAGTTCCTGGCCTGCGTCAAGGCGCTGCTGCTGGGCAAGAAGCCCCCGATCCCGGATTACCCGGTGTGCGTGGAATGCAAGCTGCAAGGAGAACACCTGCCTGTACACCTGGGCAAGGTCTGCCTGGGACCGGTCACGCGGGCGGGCTGCAAGGCGATCTGCCCGACCTACGGGCAATCCTGCGAGGCCTGCCGGGGCTACATCTCCACACCCCAACGACAGCTCGATGCGCGACGTGCTGGCCGAGCACGGCCTGACCGTCGGAAGACATCACTTCCATGTACACCATGTTCACCACCTACCAGGTGCGCCAGAAGATGATGCAGGAGTAGAAGTCCTGAGAAGCAGGTAGAACTATGAATAAGCGAATTGATGTACATCATGTAACCCGCGTCGAAGGCCACGGCAACATCGTTGTCGAAGTGGCCGATGGCGTGATGAAAGAATGCCGCTTCGACGTCGTCGAAACGCCGCGCTTCTTCGAGGCGATGCTGCGCGGCCGGCCCTACCTGGAGGCTTCGCACATCACCAGCCGCATCTGCGGCATCTGCGCCACCGGGCACGCCACCGCTTCGCTGCGCGCCTCCGAAAAAGCGCTGGGGGTGGAGCTGAGCGAGCAAACCCAGCTGCTGCGCAAGCTGACCTTCCACGGTGAGATCCTGGACAGCCACGTGCTGCACGTCTACATGCTGGTCGCGCCGGATTTCCTGGGCGTCGGCAGCGTGATCCCGCTGGCGACCAGCCACCCGGAGGTGGTGCTGCGCGCCCTGCGCATGAAGAAGCTGGCCGGCGATATCTGCGCCGTCGTGGCCGGGCGGCACACGCACCCGATCGCCATGACGGTGGGCGGTTTCACCCACTTTCCCGCAGCCGAGCGAGCTCGAAAGCGCTGCGCCAGCGCCTGGTGGACTGCCGCGCCGATGTCGATGCCACCGTAGACCTGGTCGCCGGGCTGCCCTGGCCGAAGTTCGAGCGCGACACGGAGTACATCTCGCTGCACAAGCCGGATGAATACGCCTTTATCGATGGCGATATCGTCAGCAGCGATGGCGGCACGCTGCCCGCCGAGCGCTATACCGAAGTGACCAACGAATACCTGGTGCCGCACTCCAGCGCCAAGCTCACCCGCTCCAACGCGCGATTCCTACATGGTCGGCGCGCTGGCGCGCTTCAACAACAACTACGACCAGCTCCACCCACGCGCGCAAGAAGCCGCGGCTGCAAGCTGGGTCTGAAGCCGAAAGTGACCAACCCGTTCCTGAACACCGCCGCCCAGGTGGTGGAGATCGTGCACTGCACCGAAGATGCCATCCAGTGATCGACCAGCTGCTCGGCACGCGGGCGTCAAGCCGAAGAGCCGCCGGCCCCGGTGCAGCTGCAAGGACTGCGACGGGGTGGGCGTGTGCGAAGTGCCGCGCGGCATGCTCATCCACCACTACTGGATCGGCGAAGACGGCAAGCTGACCGGCGCCAACTGCATCATCCCCACCAACCAGAACATGGCCAACCTGGAAGCCGATATGCAGGCTCTGGTCCCGCAAATCCTGGACAAGCCGGTCGAGGCGATGCGCCTGACCTGGAGATGCTGGTGCGGGCTTACGACCCGTGCATCTCGTGCTCGGTGCATCGTCCTGAAAGTGGAGAGTAATCGGCTGAAATGAATGCGGATTCCAGCCAGCGCCCAGAAGACGTGCTGGTCCTGGGGGTCGGCAACCCGCTGTGCGGCGATGACGGCGGCGGCAGAGCGCGTGGTGGAACTGCTGGCGGAACGCAGCCTGCCGCCGCACGTATCTAGTCCAGGAAGCCGGCCTCCCGGGCTGGGGACTGCCCATCCTGGCTGGAAGGCTGGCGATCCGTGGTCCTGGTGGATGCTGTGGATATGGGAGGTGCGCCGGGTTCCTGGCGGCGTTTCGCCCGGAAGAGGTACGCTTGATCTCCCAGGCTGAGGCGCTCTCGCTGCACGAGCCGGACCTGGCCGGCGGCCTGGCGCTGGCCCAGGCGCTGGACTTGCTGCCGGAGCAGCTCGTATTGTACGGAGTCCAGCCGGCCGAGGTGGAGCCAGGTGCGCCGCTCAGCCAGCAGGTGAGCGCCTGCCTGCCTGAAGTGGTCGATCAAATCTTGAACGATCTGGGGAAGTGTGAAGCATGAACCCGAAATGTATCCTAATTGTCGATGATGATCCAGACCAACGCCTGACCATCCGCCTGCCGTTGGAAGCCGCCGGTTATGCGATCTCACGAGGCCGCCAGCTACGCACGAAGGCCTGGTGGCGGTCAAGGAGATAAATCCCGACCTGATCATCCTGGATGTGATGATGGACTCCACCACAGCCGGATTCCAGTTCGCTCTTTCCATCCACAGCCCCGATGCCGATTCGGAGTTCAAGGAGTTCAAGAACCTCCCGATCATCATGCTGACCGCCATCCACAGCACCACCCCGCTGCGCTTCGCCCCGGATGAATACTACCTGCCGGTGCAGACCTTCCTGGAGAAGCCGGTTGAACCCGAGGTGCTGCTGGCGACGGTGCATAAACAGCTGGGAGACTAATGAGGCCAGGCGGTGTCCGCACCACCCTGGATTGACTCAACTCAAACCGCACAGCCAGCGCAGGGGGGCAGGTCGCTGGTAGACGCCGAGCTGATGGTCAGCGCGGGCTGGATGATCCGGCTGCGCTGGGTGGCAGGCGTCGGCGTTCTGCTGATTACCCTGCTCGTTGCACCTCTTTTCAAGCTGCAGGTCCCCCTGATCCCGCTGCTGGGGATCGGCATTGCCATCCTGCTCTACAACCTGGTCTTCTTGCTGGTCGAAAGGCGCCTGACCGTGCGCCGTGCTCCGCCGCAGGCTTACCGCTGGCTGGCGATCGGGCAGGTGGCTTTGGATTGGCTGGCGATGACCCTGCTGATCCACTTCTCGGGGGGGATTGAAAGCCCGGTCATCTTCTTTTTCTTCATCCACATCGTTATTGTTTCTATCTTCTTCCCGCCGCGCATCGCCTACGCCTTTGCCCTGCTGGCTGTGGCGCTGCTCTCCCTCGTCGCCGGTCTGGAGTATTCCGGCAGTCTGCCGCATGCTCCGATCGTCGGTCTGCTCCCCTTCCCACTCTACGATAACCTGCTCTACGTCCTGGCGGTCCTGGGGTTCTTTGCCAGCACGGCGCTGATCGTCGCTTACCTGGTGACGAATATCTCGGAGCGCTTGCGCCGGCGCGAGGAGGAAGTGGTTGCCCTGACGGAAAGCATCCAGCGCGCAGCGGACCGCTTGCAAGCGATCAATGAAGGGGCGCGGGTCATCACCTCCTCGCTGGATCTGCCCCAGGTGCTCAACAGCCTGGTGAAGAATACCAGCGAAGTGATGGAGGTGCGCGCCTGCTCGATCCGCCTGCTGGACCAGAGCGGGCGGCTGGAGCCGGTGGCGACCTACGGGCTGAGCCAGGCATACCTGGACAAGGGACCGGTGGAGCTGGAGAGCAACCCGCTGGCGCGCCAGGTGCTGGCTGGCGAAGTTGTCAACATCGCGGATATTACCCAGAGTGAGCTGCTGCAGTATCCCGAGCGGGCATTGCAGGAGGGCATCCTTTCCATGCTTTCGGCTCCGCTGACCGGCAAGAAGGGTGTATTTGGCATCCTGCGCGCCTACTCAACGGAGAAAGGGCACTTCACCCAGGAGGACGAAAGCTTCCTCGCCGCGATTGCCGCCCAGGGCAGCATTGCGATTGAAAACGCCATGGCATACCAGGCTATCGAGACCCTGGACGCGACCAAGAGTACGTTTGTCCGCATGGTCACTCACGAGCTGCGCTCACCGGTGAGCGTTACCCGCAGCCTGCTGCGCACCATCACCGCCGGCTACGCCGGGGAGGTCAACCCGCAGCAGCGCGAGATGCTGGAGCGCGCCAGCCGGCGCATCGAATTCTTGCAGAAGCTCATCGACGACCTGCTCGATATGGCTGCTGGAAAGGTACAGGCTACCACCCAGGACGATATCCAGCCCGTCTCACTGGATGCGGTATTGGAGAGGGTGGTCAGCCGCTTTGAGGTCCCTGCCGGTGAAAAGGATGTAGCGCTCACCTGGGAGGACGCGGCCGCAGACGAGGCGAACGCCGTGCTGGCAACCGAAGATGGCCTGGACCGCATCTTCAATAACCTGGTCTCGAACGCGGTGAAATATACCCCGGCGGGGGGGAAAGTCACGGTGAAGCTCACCCACGTGGGGGAAGAAGCCTGGGTGACCGTAGAGGACACGGGCATCGGCATCCCGGAAGAAGCGCTGGGGCACCTGTTTGAGGAATTTTACCGGGCGGCGAATGCGAAAGAAGTCGAGCGGGAAGGCACCGGGCTGGGGCTGGTGATCGTCAAGGACCTGGTCGAGCGCTTCGGCGGGCGGGTTGCCGTACAAAGCACGCTCGGAGAAGGGACGCGCTTTACGGTCTCGTTCCCGCTAACGGGGGAAACGGAAGAGCCTGCACTAAGCAACACTCCAGTTTAAGTAAATTTCAATAAGATAGTAAAAATTCTTAAAATTATTCCAACCCACCGCGCTCAGGTAGCGCAGAGCGGTTTCAGCCAGAATAGCCGCACCCAGCGGCAGGCTGCGCTCGTCGATGTCGAAGCGCGGGTTGTGATGCTGGCGCGGGTCGCCTTCGACCAGCGCACCCAGCGAGAACATGGCCCCGGGAACGAGGTCGGAGAAGCTCCCGAAATCTTCTGCACCCAGGTTGTCCAGCATTGGCAGGACATGCTCGGCGCCGAGTACGTTTGCGGCTGCCTGCTCGATCAGGGTTACGATGCCCGCTGTCGTTGATCATTGGCGGGCTGCCAATTTCAAAAGTCACCTCGTAATCACCACCCAGGGTACGCGCGGTTTCGAAGGCCCGGCGAATCTCGGCATGCAGCTGCTCCTGGACCTGCGTCTCCAGGAAGCGGATCGTGCCGGTGATTTGTACCGTCCTCCGGGATAACGTTGTCTGCCTGCCCGGCATGCAGGCTGCCGAGGCTGATTACCGCTGGATCGAAACGGATCGATGCGGCGCGAGACGATGCCGTTCAGGGCAAGGATGACGAAAGCGCTGATGTAGATGGGATCGACCGCCTGGTGCGGGCGGGCGCCGTGCCCGCCGTGCCCGATCACCCGGCCGCGGAAGGAATCGACTCCGCCGGAAGCCGGACCGGAACCGATGCGGATGTTTCCCGTAGCTGTATACGCGTCCATATGCAGCGCCAGGACGGCATCCACACCGTCCAGCGCCCCGTCCTGGATCATGCGCGGCGCGCCGGAGACCCCTTCGGCGTCGCTGACCTCTTCGGATGGCTGGAAGAGCAGGCGAATGCTGCCGGGAAAATCGGCATGGGCGAGCATCTCCGCCACACCCAGCAAGATGGCGGTGTGGGCGTCGTGACCGCAGGCATGCATCACCCCGGGCACCTGCGAGGCATATGGTACGGGGTTGATCTCCTGCAGGGGCAGTGCGTCCATATCCGCCGCGCAGGGCAATCCGCGGCGACCCCTGCCCAAGGTCGGCGACCACGCCGGTGCGCCCGACGCCGCGGCGCACCTGCCAGCCCAGGGAGGCGAGCACTTCGGCGACGCGGGCAGCGGTGCGCTGTTCCTGGAAGCCGAGCTCGGGGTGGGCGTGGAACTCCCGCCGCCAGGCGACGATCCGGTCAGCGATGGCGTTAGCCTGGGTAAGCATGTTTCAACCTCCTGGGTGGTGAGTGGAGTAATGCCGGGCGGTGGTAATCCATTAACCCGTGCCGTAATTGTAATCGAGGTAGCCCTGAGCAATGTTATAATAAATACGTAATACATTTTTGTGATCGATAGGAAAAACGTATGGATGCCATTACAGTTTCGCCGAAGTTTCAGGTGGTCATCCCACGCAAAGTGCGCGAGATGCTGGGGATCAAGAGCGGGCAGAAGATGCAGGTAATTGCTTATGATAACCGTGTGGTCCTCATCCCGCTACGCCCAATAAGTGAAGCCAGAGGGTCGCTTAAAGGGATCGATACTGATCCACAGCGTGAGGAAGAAGATGAGGATCGTGAATGAACGTCGTCGACTCATCGGGATGGCTGGAATATTTTGCAGAGGGACCCAATGCCGATTTTTTTGCCCCTGCGATTGAAGATGTGGATAACCTGCTCGTGCCGGTCATCTGTGTGTATGAGGTCTTTAAACGGATTTTGCTCTTGCGAGGGCTCGCTGCGGCAGAGGTGCGGATTGCCGATTTGTTCAAAGGCAATGTGCTCGAGCTGAACGCTTCTCTCGCCTTGAGCGCAGCCAGAATCTCGGCTGATGCCCGGCTGTCTATGGCGGATAGTATTATCCTGGCAACGGCTCGCGCACGCGAAGCGACGCTGTATACCCAGGATGAGCACTTCAAGGACCTGCCCGAGGTGAAATACGTCCCAAAGCGGGGGTAGCGAGTTCCGGCAAACTATCGTTCATGTCAGACTGGAAAGAATCACAAAGGGGCTGCCCGGCATTTTGGGCAGCCCCGTCCGCGATAGAGCACCAATTTTCTACGGAAAACGCTAAACGCAGGCTTGCAGTTCCGGTGCAGACGAAACGGGATTGGGATTCCCGCCTCTCTCACGCTGCACCACATTTATTCTCACAATTTCCTCCCGGAAGGGACGCCAGCTTAATGGCGGGGGTGGTGACGGTGGCGGGGATGGTGGCGATGGTGCCGGCGGTGTGGGTGCTGGTTTCCGGGGCACTGCGGACCATGACAGTCGTCATCCGGGGTTGTTTTGGGTCCCATCGTGGGGGTTGCCGTAGGAATTCCTACTGCGGTCGGAGTTGGGGGAACGAACGTGCTGCCGACGGTAGGAACCGGTGTACGGGTCGGAGGGGGTGGGAAGGTAGCCGAAGGTGTACCGGGTGGCGGCAGGCGTCCGGGTGGCGGTAGGTGGTGCCTGCGTGGCAGTGGGCGGTACCTGAGTTGCCGTAGGCGGTAGCGGAGTGGCTGTAGGCGGCACCTGGGTCGCAGTAGGCGGCACCCGGGTGGCGGTTGGCGGCGCCGGATGGTCGGCTGCATCCCCGGGGAAGGTGAGTGCATTGATTTCGGTGAGATTGGAAAAGCCGTCCCCATCCGAGTCAGCCGATTCGATCGCTGCTAAACCAGATCCGCTACGTCCATTGCTCCTGTATGCCGAACCGTAAGCGTTCAGGCTGGGGATAGAGGTATGGCACACGTTACAATGGCTGTTGGGATCGATCCGTGTGCCGGAAGTAAAGCCATATCTTGCAGTGAAATTGTTAATATCCGAAGTATTTGCCGAGGCGGTGCGTGCGTTTGCCAGGGCATAAACTGCCACGAGCAGCATCGCTCCGCCCGAGAATATTAATACTTTTGCCTTCGTTAGAATTCCCTTGGTTTGGGACTGGTCCATATTTCATCATCTCCTTTGCTAGTTCAAGTACTTATAATTATGTAGCGTAGCCAGTTTTCCGTAGAAAGAGTGAGGGCTACAAACTGGTAAAGCGCAGCAGCGCAGCAGCGCTGGTTTGATCGAGCACAGGTCTAATCTCAGTACTTCAGGCTGATAACGTCCAAACAACTCCGAACCCTGCGCCAGGCATGGCGCGCCATGCCTGGCGGGGGATGCCTCTCATTACCTGACTTGCGGCTGGAAGGGAGTGGCTCTCTCCCGGCAGCGCCGGGAAGATTAATATCACGCTAATTTGGACCATATCATACCTATTTAGACGGGAGGCGGGTCTGAGCGTGACGTGGAAAGGAGTTAAGGGTTGGTTAGGGGATGGGAGAGAAGAGGTTATGCACAGCCATTTCCCAGGTTAAAAGCGGTACGGGGAATGCCTTATAGAGGCGTCCGGTGTAAAAACCGTTAAATTCCAGAAATTAAGACCGCTAAAATTTCGGGCTGCGGAGCCGAAATTTCGAAAGACTAAGCATCACGTCGATCTCAACGTCACAGCGAAGATACCGGCGAGGGTTCGTTGCCCGAGCTGGGCTCGAGGTGGCTGGATGACCCGCATTTCTGAGCTGGCAATATTTTCGTCGTGGTAAATTTAATGCATCCATGTCGGTCCTGATCCCCACCCCTGCTGAGATTGCCAGGATCCTGCCCCTGCTCGCAGAGACGCCCCGGCGCATCGCCGCGGTCACGAGCGGGCTGGAGGCCAGCCGCCTGAGCCAGCCTCCCGAGCCGCGCGGCTGGTCTGCACTGGCAGGTGCTGGCGCACCTGCGCGCCTGCGCCGAGCTGTGGGGCTTCAGCATCTTCGCCATGCTGGCGGAAAAGGACCCTGTGCTGGCGCTGCCTGACGAGCGGCGCTGGGCGAAAGCCGCTGGCTACACCCGGCTGGATTTTGCGGCCTCGCTCCAGGTATTCACCCTGCAGCGGAGCGAGCTGCTGGAGGTGCTCGGCGAGCTGGACCTGGACGGATGGGGGCGCGGCGCGCAGATCGATGGGCGGCGGCACACCATCTTCAGCCAGGCGCGGCGGCTGGCGAAGCACGAGGGCGAGCACTGCACCCAGATCGAGGAGCTGTGCCGGTCAGAGCTGGCACGCCGGCTGCCGATAGTAAAGCCAGAGCTAGGCGGCGCAGGCGATGCCTTCCCCGAAATATCAGGTTATGATACGATACGGCGACTGCGCACAGAACTTGCACGGATGAGCATAATTGATCCGCTGAAATAAAGGAGGGAATCGATGGGCAATTTAAGCCTGAACCAACGCAGGGTGATCATCATCGTCCTGGTCGTGCTGTTGATCTGCATCGGATCAGGGTTTGTTTACCTGCTATTTTTCTTAACCCCTCCTGCGCCAGTGCCGCCTATTGCGGTGATGCCGACTTTCGCGACCTTGACGCCAGCCCCGACGCTTGCGCCAGGGGTGACCCCCACAGCCGCCCCAGACCCGGTATGGGCGAGGATCCAGAAGGCGGGGAAGATGGTGGTCGGCACCGCAGGCGATTACCAGCCCTTCTCCTACTATAACGCCGACTTCCGCCTGGACGGGTTCGACGTGGCGCTGATCACCGAGATCGCCAAAACGATGAACATCCCCATTGAGATCCGGGATATGGCCTTCGACGGCCTGCCAACCGACCTGCAGCTGGGACAGATCGATGTAGCGATCGCTGCCCTGTCGATCACCCCCGAGCGGCAGGCATCGCTCAATTTCAGCAACGTCTACTACGCCAGCCAGGATGCATACCTGGCCAGCCAGAGCTCCACGCTCCCGCCGGTTACCAATGTGAGCCAGCTCGCCAGCCAGCGGGTAGGCGTGCAGCAGAACAGCGTTTTCGAGGACTGGCTGCGCGCTTCCCTGGTCGATACCGGGCTGATGCCGCCGACCAACCTGTTCGTCTACCCGAAGATTGACTCAGCGATCGCTGACCTGCAAGCCGGTAAAATCAGCGTGGTGGTGCTGGATTTGCCCGTGGCGACCACATATGTACAGAAGGGGGGCGTCAAGCAGATCGGGCAGAACCTGAACCAGCAGCTGTACGGCATCGCCATGCTCAAGAGCGCTTACGAATTACAGGTGCAGATCAACCAGGCGCTGACCACATTGCAGAACAACGGCACCCTGACTGCCCTGTACCCAGAAATACTTCGGCCAATCCGGTGGGACGCCGCCGCCGAACCCAACTCCGCCACCAGCGCAGCCGACCCCGACCCCGTCAGCCTGCCTGGATGGGATGAGCTTCGTAGCCGACCTGAATTACCCGGATTACAACATGACCAACCCGCCCAAGTTCTATCCCGGTGAGGCTTTTGCCAAGGGTTGGCGCTTGAAGAATACCGGCACCTGCCCCTGGGATATTAACTACTTCCTGGTCTACGTCGACGGCAACACCCCTGCAGCCCAGATGGGTGGACAGCCAACCAACGTTAAGGCGCTGGTGGCGCCTAACGCCCAATACGACATGTACGTGAACCTGGTAGCCCCGCTGCAGGCGGGAGTTTACCAGGGCTTCTGGCAGATGCGCAACCCTAAAGGCCAGTACTTCGGACAGCGTATCTGGGTTGGCATCCGCGTGCGCAAGACGGATGCCACCGAGCCGCCGGTCGCTGCGCCAACCATCCAGCAATTCAGCGCCACACCCGCCCAGATCAACGTAGGCCAGTGTGTGACCGTCCAATGGAGCGTTACCGGGCAGGTAAGCACGGTCAAGATCACGCGCAACAATGCCGACCTGTGGGCAGGCGCTCCGGTGAGCGGCTCGATCCAGGACTGCCCGCCGGGCACGGGGCAGATCGTGTACGGCATCCAGGCCACCGGAACTGGCGGAACTACTTCGAACAGCAGCACGGTGGCTGTCGGGCAGGCGCCTCCCACGACTGTGCCACCCACGGGCGTTCCGCCTACCGCCGCGCCAACCCTTGTGCCGACCCTGGCTCCGCCGGTAATCAATACTTTCACCGCCCAGCCCGCCCAGGTCAAGGTAGGCGAATGCGCCACCCTCACCTGGAACGTCAGCGGCAATCTGGATCTTATCCAGCTGTTCCGCAACGGTGCGCTGATGGTAGATCATGCTCCGCAGTCCGGCAGCGGCGAGGACTGCTACAGTGCCAGCGGGGTGAACAACTACCGCCTGGCAGCGGTTGGAGCCAATGGGCAGACGGTGAGCGCGGAGCAGCAGGTGACGGTGAACCCGACCGGGACGACGGCGAACCTGGTCAGCCTGAGCGATGCGCAGGGGAACCAGATACCGGTATTGGCGGGCACGCAGGTCACCATAACGTTCGACAACCTGGACCTGCTCACTGGGTCGGCAGGCTGCAATACGTACAGCACCAGCTATAAGGTGAGCGGTAACGCGGTGACCATCGGCCAACCGATTGCCGTTGGGAGGCTGGTGTGCACCACGCCAGCAGGGATCATGGAGCAGGAAAACCAGTACATCAGCCTGCTGAGCCAGGTGAACAGCTTCGAGTCTGTAGGAGGCACACTGCGCCTGGTCAACCGCACCACCGATCCCAACACCGCTCAGGAAGTGGTGAAATTACTGCTCGTATTCCAGCAGGTGACGCCCCGCTAAGAAAGCCTGGGCTGCGAGATTGAGCACGGAAGAGCGGAATCTGCCGCACTCCCGTGCTCAATTTATTTGATTTTCTGAGGCTTGTTTACAGCCTCAGGCTTGTTTACAGCCTAGGGGAACAAAGCTCACGGCTCGCACGTCATATTATCTTGAATGGATATCTTGCAATGCCTGAGGATTTATTCTGGAATTACGCTTATAATTGTGAACCTTGGATACGTGACTGAGCAAACCGCTGAATATATTTTTAATTAATCGGTGCTCTAATTAGCGATTTGCTCTAGTGATGGACCGAATTTAACATTTCGGATTGTAAAAATACTATCGGCTAACCACATTAATCCTTTTCCAATCGCCAGGGAAAAACGATATGGCTCTGATTTTCTTTAGTTTCTAATGAGGAGAGATAAATAATGAAACACTGGATTTTATTGATCGGCTTATTCAGCCTGGGGCTGCTGGTTTTGACTGCATGCGCCGCCCCCGCAACGCCCGAGACACCAACCTCGGCTCCTGCCGGGCAGACGCCCCCCGTCCAAAAAACAGAAGCCCCAGCACCGGTCGAGAAGACGCTGTATGTCGGGCCCGAGCTGGTCGACTGCACCGGCGTGGCGCCGATGAAATGCATGCAGGTGAAAGAAAACCCGGGAGACGCTTATACCAATTTCTTCGACCCAATCGCGGGATTCTCATACGAACCAGGCTTCGAGTACGTGCTGAAGGTCAGTGTCGAGCCGGTTGCGAATTCCCGCGGCGGACGCCTCCAAATTTCAATACACCCTGGTCGAGCAGGTGAGCAAAACTCCGGTAGGAACCGCCACCCCCTCCGCGCAGACCAGCAGCCTGGAAGGGCAGACCTGGAAGCTGGACTGGTACCTGGACAGCCAGGGTCAGCAGATGAATGTTCTGGCAGGTACGGAAATCACCGCCGAATTTAAGGATGGCAATCTCGCGGGGAACGCCGGCTGCAACAGCTATTTTGGGACTTACCAGGTAGATGGCAATACGCTGAAGGTCAGTGGGATCGGTTCGACCATGATGGCCTGTTTGGAAACCGGCGTCATGGAGCAGGAACAGGCTTACCTGGCAGCCTTGGGCAAATCCGCAACCTTCCAGGCGCAGGCAGACTCTCTGCAGATTGCCGATGCCAGCGGCAAGACGATCCTGGCTTATTCAGTGCTTCAACCCCTGCCGCTGAGCGGGACGCTCTGGGAGCTGACGGCCTATAATAACGGAAAACAGGCAGTCGTATCGCTGCTGACGGGGACGAAGATCACCGCGTTTTTCGCCGCAGATAACAGCCTGACCGGCTCGGCTGGCTGCAATACGTACACCGCCTCCTATAAGGTGAATGGCAACCAGATCCAGATCGGATCGGCGGCGTCCACGATGATGTTCTGCTCCCAACCGGACGGCGTCATGGATCAGGAGACCGCTTATCTCAAGGCCCTGGAGAGCGCCAACACGTACGAGATCCTCGGGGACCAGCTCACATCTGCGCACCGCTGACGGAGCGACAGCCGCGATGTACCAGGCAGTACAGCCGACGCCCCTGGTAGGAACGCAGTGGCAGCTCACCGCCTACAACAACGGCAAAGGCGGGGTGGTCTCGACTGTATCCGGCAGCCAGGTAACCGCCCTCTTCAGTGAGGACGGCAAGCTGACCGGCTCCGCAGGGTGCAACAATTACACCGCCGCCTACAAGGCGACCGGCGACCAGATCCAGATCAGCCAGGCAGCCAGCACGCTCATGATGTGCGCAGAGCCACAGGGCGTCATGGAACAGGAGACTGCCTACCTGCAGGCGATTGGCAAAGCCGCGACCTACCAGATCGAGGGCGACCAGCTCACCCTGCGCGGTTCGGATGGGGCTACTCTGGCCTCCTACCAGGCATCCGTAGGGACTTCGCTGGAAAACACCCACTGGCAGCTCACCGGCTATAACAACGGCAAAGAGGCAGTGGTGGGCGTTCTGGAAGGCACAGACGTCAGCGCAGTGTTTGGAGCGGATGGAAAGCTGGCGGGTTCCGGCGGCTGCAACAACTACACTGCCGACTACCAGGTGGATGGCAGCTCGCTGCATATCGGTCCGGCAGCCAGCACGCGCAAGCTTTGCTCGGAGCCGCAAGGGGTTATGGAACAGGAAGCAGCGTATTTGAAAGCCCTGGAGAGCGCGGCGACCTACCAGATCCAGGGCGATAAACTCGAGATCCGGGATGCCAATGGGGCGCTGCTGGCGAGCTATCAGGCGAACCTGCTGTTCGGCACCCGCTGGGATTGGGTAGAGACGAAGTACGGCAACGATACCAGCCTGGCGCCCTCTGAACCCGGGAAGTACCAGCTTTTCTTCTTGCCGGATGAGGTATTAGATCTCTTAGCGGACTGCACTGCCATCGCTGGCAAATACACGGTGCAGGGCGGCACAATGACGATCGATCTGAGCAACGCCGGCAATGTAAACTGCGGCGCCGACTCGCAGGCGACGCAGTTCGTCAGGGACGCGCAGGCGGCCGCCAGCTATCTCATCAAAGATGGCCAGCTGTATATCGCCTTGAAGTTCGATACCGGGATCATGCAGTTCACTCCCGGACAGCCGTAAAGACGGTCTTATAAAATCCGAAAACGAAGTACAGGTGGCGCCTTGGCGCCACCTGTCTTCGTTTTCGGAAATTTACCTCCACGGAAACCCGCACAGCATAAATCCAATAAATTTGATAAGATATCCTCGTTTTGTAATTAACCTTCAGCGATAAGAGAAAATCGGGGACAATAATATGGAATACGATCTCGTTTTTGAAGGTGGTGGGGCAAAAGGTCTTGCTTTTGTGGGGGCTTTGCAGGCATTCGAACGCCACGGTCATAAACCCCGGCGATTGATTGGGGCATCGGCTGGATCTATCACGGCTTGCTTGATTGCTGCGGGATACAGCTCGCAAGAAAATCTGGCGGCGATCAATGAAAAGACGCCGGATGGTCGACCACGCTTTGCGAGTTTTATGGATACGCCCACAATTAATGAGGACATGGTTGTGCGCGATCAATTGGGATTTTGGTTGCGGACGGAGCTGGATAATCCAGAGGTCCCCAACCTGATCGAGCCCATTGTCGATAGCCTCATCGATAGCTTGCTGAAGCGGGACTTAATCCGGCATATCATTTCGCTCTTCCAGTGGGGAGGATGGTATGCGGGCGATGCGTTCTTGGAATGGCTTCAGGAAAAAATGGATGCTGGTGGTCGAAATCTGTCCGCTTGCACCCTGACAGAATTCTCGCAGAAAACCGGTCGGGATTTGTCGGTTGTCGCTTCGGATCTAACCGGCAAGGAAATGCTGGTGCTCAACCACCGGACAGCGCCTGCATTACCCACGGTTTGGGCAGTGCGCATGTCAATGGGCTGTCCCTTTGCGTGGCAAGAAGTGACCTGGAAGGAAGAATGGGGCACTTATCGCGGCCGCAATTTGGCTGGGAACAAGGTGGTTGATGGTGGGCTGCTCTCCAATTTCCCTATCCGCTTATTTGTCTCGGTCGATGAGGATATCAATGAGATCATGGGGGAGGGAATGCAATCGGAGGATGTGATCGGCTTGCTGATCGACGAATCCCTGGAAGTGCCAGGCGCAGGCGAACCGCCGGTCAAAAGCATGTCAGCGCCTGGATTGTTAAACCATCTCGACTTACTGGAAGCAATGATGCTGCGCATTCACGGATTAGCCGATACTGTGCTCTCTGCGCATGATAAAGCCATGCTCTCCGCGTATAAACAGATGATTTGCCACCTGCCAGCCAAAGGGATCGGTACGATGGAATTTGACATAACCCCCAAACGCATGGAAGCCGTCCTTAAAGCTGGCGAAGCAGCCATGGAAGCGTTTTTATCAAGCGATCGAGGGGCGGTCCAACCGGGCTCCGAATCCAGGACCATCTCACCCAGGCTAGCAATGGAATAAGGGGCAATTGCAGAGCAAATCTAAACGGACCCAGGCCTGGAGCACTATCCGGAAATTTTGCGGGTGACCGTGTAAATCCTTTGTACGATCATTAATTTAACTTCCTGGGATTTCGCTCTCCGATGATGACCATGAAGCGGGCGGGCTCGCGCTTCCCGCGCAGGCGGGCTTTCCAGGGGGCGAGCGCCCGCTCCAGGCCGTAGTAGGGGGTGATGAGCTTCCAATGCAGGCTGAGCTCAAGCGCCAGCTCAGCCAGGCGCCTCATCGGTCAGATAGCCTTCGCTCTGCAGAGCGTTCGAGGGGAAGCCGTAGCGCTGGGTGAACAGCGCCTGGCGCTCTTCCAGCATCTGCGCGCCGCTGGATGGGTCGTGGTATATGGGGGTATCCAGGATGACCAGGTTCCCGGAATCCACCAGCAGGCGCAGCGCCTCAGCCAGCGTGGCGTTGTAACCGGTCGAATAGTGCAGGGAAGAGTTGAAAATTGCCAGGTCGATCTGCCCCTCTGCGAAGGGCAGGCGATCGAACTCGGCCTGGACGGGGAGGTAGGCGACCGGGTAATGGATGAATGCGCCCAGCCCATCCTGCACGTTGGTCTGCAGGTCGACTGCCGCCACCCGGTGGCCGCGCCGGGCAAGCTGGTGCGCCAGCCAGCCGTTGCCAGAGCCCAGGTCGAGGATCTTGAGCGGGCGCGGCGACCTGGCTTCCAGCGGCTGCAGGAAACCGTCGACGAAGGCGTGGAAGCTGCGAGCGCGGATGCGCCAATCCTGGCTGAAGCGTCCGCTCAGGTCCCGGTCGGGGAGCGCCTGGTAATACTGGGGGTCAGCTGAGCCGCGGCCTTCTGCCTGGCGCACCGCCTGATACTCGCGCATGAACTGCTGGTAATGCGCTTCGCGCTCCGGGAGCAAGAAGCGCCAGATTCCCTCCTGGCAGGGGAAGCACAGCCCATCGGTGGGACAGCGCAGCTGGCCTGGGCCGCGCAGCTCGCCAGGACTGCGCAGCTCATCCGAGGCTGTCTGCTCAAGCGGCGAGCGGCAGCGGGGACAGGTCAGAGTGAATGAGCCCAAATCTGCCATGCATTAACCGCTCAGAGCGTCAATCGCCGCAGCGTAAGCGAGATCCAATGCGCGCTGGACAGCATCCAACCTCTGCGGGATCTGCCAGCGCTCGCCAGCCAGGCTGTCCATGACCACGACGACTGCCGCGGTCTGCACCCCGCGCTTCTGCCCGATAGCGAACAAGGCAGCGCATTCCATCTCCACAGTCTTCACCCCCTCGGACCGGTACTGGCTCACTTCGGCGAACGTTTCCCGGTAGCCCGCATCGGTGGTCCAGGTGGTCCCCAGGCTGGGCTGACTCCCGCGCGCCTCGATCGCTTTTACCAGGCGGTCGACCAGCCCGGCATCGGCCGCGACGGACCTGGCGGGCGGGAGGTAATGGTAGGAAGCACCTTCATCGCGCAGCGCCTGGTCGCAGACGACGATATCCCCGATTTTTAGGTCAGGCTGCAGCGCTCCACCGCCGGTCAGCACGATCATGCGTCTGGCGCCCAATGCCGCGAATTCGTCGGCAAGCCCAGCCACGGTCGGAGCGCCTCCGCCAAACTCAGCCATCACAGCTACCGTATTCCGGGTCTGCTTCACGCCATACAGCACCCCGTTCATGTGCCCCACCGTCTGGATGGGAATCTTCCGGCGCAGGCGGCGCGGCAGGCCTCTTTCAACGCACAGCAAGACGCCCTGCAGCTCAGTGACTTTCGGCGCGCGGCCGAGCTGAGCGCGGTAGGCGACGATGTCCTGCGGGTTGATCATCGTGGGCAAGGCGTGTTTTCCGGAGAAGAGGGGAAGCTCATCGAACCTCCTGGAGAGAGACCAAGGGAGCGGTTCTTTACGAACGGGGCTGATAGCGCAGCGACAGGATGAAAAAATCACCCCAACCCCACCAGGGCGGGCGGGTGCACAGGCGGTCATCGAGCCAGCTCAAGAGGCGGTAGAAGCGCGGGAAACGCCTGGCCAGGTTTTTGCTCTCTGCGGTGGGCGTAATCACCGAAAGACCTTCGAGAGCCAGCAGCTCATAATCCTGCCCAAACCAGGCAGCACCTGCCGGGGGGTGAAGTAATAGACGTTGAAATACAAACCTTCCAGGTGGGCGCGGGTCCCGTCGCGCTGCAGCCGCCGCATGGCGAAGCCGCACCTGCCCGGTGAAGAGCATCCCCAGCTCCCACAGGCAGACCGGCGGCATCAGCACCCAGGTCACCACCCCGCCGGGGCGCAATACCTGGGGCAGCGCCTGGATAACCGGGGACAGGTCCGGGATGCAGTTCAGCCCGCCCAGGTTGGAGAAAACGGCGTCATACGGAGCCGCCCTGGACGCTGGCTCAGGTCGGTGAACGAGCATTGCTGCAGGGTAACCTGCTCGTCCAGCCCCATCTGGGCGATTTTATCCTCCAGGCGCTGGAGCATGCCTGGGGCGATGTCGGTGGCATGCAGCCGATACCCCCTGCGGGCGAGCTGCACCGCATCGGTGCCCGTCCCGGCGTTCAGCTCCAGGATGCGCGCCGGGGGGGCAGCACGCGGGCAGATGTGCGCGTACACCTTGCTGCGCATGCGGGTCAGGTGCGGATGGTCTTCGGCAAAGGCATCGTATTTTTCGGCGGTGCGGGAAAAGGCCTCGGCGATCGTGCTGAAAGGCTGCTGCTCCATCCTTCGCTCATCCTGCGGGGTAGGCGTGCGAGGCGGCGTCGGGGCAGCCATGTGCGGCAGCGATCTCAGGCCGCTTCTGCGACTGGGTTGCCAGGCGGTTCAGCTCCCGCCGGGCGAGCGGCAAACTGGCCAGGTTGTAAGATCATGCGGCTCCAGGTCATGGAAGCGGATTCCTCCAGCCGACAGGCGCGTGGTCACGGCCGGGCGAGCCCTGCAGCGCCTGCCAGGCCTTGCGCGCCCGGAATTCCTTATGCACCACGCTGTAGCAGCTGGCGGTAAAATTCCGTGCTAGAACGGACCTTGATAGAGCATGGCCAGGTCGCTTGAATCCTCCCAGTTCTGTCTCTCGCCGAGCTGGCTCGCGGACCGCCTCGTAGAATTTGCGTCCCGGGCATGGGATAGGAAACCGAGATGCCGATATCATCCGGGCTGGCAGTCGCGCACCATCTGCAGGGTCTTTTCGATGTCTGCTCGCGTCTTCGCCGGGATAGCCAAACTGGAGGAAGAAGCCGACTTGGATACCTGCCTGCGTGCAGCAGTGCGGCGTCAGACGGTAGATCTGCTCGACCTGGGTACCCTTATCCATCGCATCCAGCATCTTCTGCGAACCCGACTCTGCGCCCACCCACACGATCTGGCAGCCAGCCAGCTTTCAGGGCATCGACCTCGCCAGGGCGCAGCAGCAAATCCACCCGGCTGAGGCACTTGAAAGGGATTTGCGCAGCCTTCGGATCTCGAGCACGGCTCGCATATTTGGGCAGCCAGCCCGGCTTGAGACCGAAGATATCGTCCACGAACCAGATGTGGTCCGGCTGGTAGGTTGCGTGCAGGTACTCGCATCTCGGCGACGACGTTCTCAGGCGAGCGCGCGTTGTAGCGCTGGCCCCAGATCGGTTTGGCGCACCAGTTGCAGTGAAATGGACAGCCGCGGGTCGTGACCATGTTCATCGAGAAGTACCCGTGGCGCTCGCAGCCAGATCGCGTTTGTAACGCGGAACATCTACCAGGTCCCAGGCCGGGAAGGGCAGGGAATCCAGATCCTTGATTTCAGGGCGGCGGGTGGTCTTGATCAATGACTCCGGCTCGCCTTTCTCTGAATAGAAGCCAGGCTCTGGATCGCTTCGAGGGGCTGCTGCGCTGCGCCCGCTCAGGCTGTCCAGCAGCTCGCCGAGGGTAATCTCGCCCTCCCCGAGCAGGATAAAATCTGCCCCGTGGGCCAGGTAATCTGCGGCGTGATCGCTGGCATCCGCGCCGCAGGCAATCACCGTGCAGCCGCGCTGCCGGGCAGCGCCGATCATGCTGAAGGCTGCCCGGCGCATGCGCAGCGAGACACATCTTGGATAGATAATTGAAATTGTCCTCGAACAGGACCGCGAAGCGCGGGCTGGTGGCGGTCGAGCGCCTGCAACCCACTCCTCTTCGCTGGCTGCCAGCATCGCATCGAACAGCGCCACCGGATAGCCGCGGCTGCGCAGGTAGCTGGCAGCGTACAGACGTCCCCAGGGGCGGGTAAGGCTGCATGGCCTGCCACAGCTTGGGATCGAAATGTAAATAGTAAGACTGTCCCAGCAAAACTTTGTTGAGCATCATACGCTGCTACCCAGCGAGATGGATAAATCCTCTTCGACTTGATGCAGACGGCTGGCATACGCAGATAAGGTACGCTGCCCATGGTTGTTGAAGTGACCTTTGCACCAATCGGCAGAAAAAGCGGCTTCGGGCGCTATTTCCCTAGGGCGGGTGAGCTGGCGCAGCTTGCGCTGCATCTCAAACCTTTCCAGGTAAGCGCCGGAGCCGGCGCTTAACCAGCTTTCCAGCCAATTTTTGTAAAATGGATCAGCGGATGCGGATGCCGGTCTTTCAGGCGGGCAGTCTGCCGCGTTGGGTAAGAAATTAAACGCCCAGTTATTGAGCGACCACATGCGGCGAAAGACCTCAGGACCGCTCAAGGGGACCATCTGCACCAGCTCATGGGCTGTATACAGGTTGCGTTCGGTGAACACCAGGGCACGCTCGGAGATGAAATAATTCGGGCAGACGACGTCGCCGCGCAGCCCGGCAAAACGAACCAGCAGCATTGCCATCCCGCGACAGAGCCACAGGCGGCCCGGAGCGGTAACTACCAGAAAATCCAGGTCAGCCTGCTGCTCGACGTTATCGACGGATAGCGTGCCGGTAACTGCCACCATGCGCACGAAAGGCAGGCGGCTGAGCCAGCGACCATAGGTGAGCGCCCTCGGCCACAAACGGCGCGCCTGCAAGCTGCGTCCCTGGCGGAGCAGGATCAGGTGCTCCCGCCCGGGTAAAACGAAGTAGCCGCTCCACCTGCACCAGGTAGGTCGATAACAGGGGATCGGTCAGCAAGGCATCCTGCACGGACTCCATTGACGCCGAGAACTCCTACCAGATAGTGATAGATTTCCGCCAGAGTGAGCGGGTAGTCGAATACGTCCGCATAAGCAACCGTCTGAAGGATGGCTTGCACTAAGGCGAGCCTGGATCCACCCCTGCGGCTGCCGGGGACGTAAATGGGATCGGTTAGCAGCGGACGCCAGTCTAAGTCAGTCATTTTGTAAATGCAACCTGTGCCGGAGCTTCTGCCCGCTCCTGGCGTAAGTGGATGCTCTGCAGGATTGTCATGCTGGAAGTGAAGAACAGCCCGCAGCAGAACAATGCGGCATAGAAAGTCAGCGTCCAATCGCGCATGCGCACGGAAAATAGTAAAGTCACCAGATTGAAGAGAGCGAACCCAATCTCAAAAATCACAATCGGGTCCAGCTTGATCTGGTATTGGCGTCGCGTCCAATTCTGTCCCTGCCGGATAATCCCGAATTTGGGAGTGCGCTCGAATACTGCCTTTTTATCGAACAGGATCTGCAATGCTGCCCGCACAGTGTTGAGCATCATCCCGGCGCCCAGCAAGGACATGATCAGGATTTGCGGGATTGCGAGCCACCAGCGATTCCTGAGCTGCTGCTGGGCGATTGTTATATAGATGATAGGAGCTAACCCGGTCAGGTTGAACATAAACACCAGCCCAAACAGGACTGACAGGTCAGTATAGTGTTGGGAGAGATAGAGCACGACCGGGAATAAAATCGCCAGGCAGAACATCAGCAGGTGGATGCTGTATCCGAGCAAGTGCAAGGTAGCTTCAATCTTGTGGGAAATTGGGATGGAAGTATTCCACACTTCGGGGATGTATTTGATGGCGCATTCCAGGCTGCCACGTGCCCAGCGCTGCTGTTGGCGGCGGTAGGCGCTGAAAGTTACCGGGATTTCGGAGGGCACTTCAACATCGCGCAGGTATAATCCGCGCCAGCCCTTCAGGAATGACCGGTACGATAGGTCCAGGTCTTCGGTCAATGTATCAGCTTTCCAGCCGCCGGCATCCTCGAGGGCGGCGCGCCGCCAGATCCCAGCCGTGCCGTTGAAGTTGAACCAGAAACCACCCTGGTAGCGGGCATACTGCTCGACGACAAAATGGGCATCGATAGCCAGGGATTGCAGCCGGGTCAGCAAGGAATAGTTGCCATTGACGTGCCCCCATCTCGTCTGGAGGAAACCGATGCGGGCATCCTGGAAATAGGGAAGGGTACGGCGTAAAAAGTCCGGCGGAGGGAGGAAGTCGGCGTCGAAGATAGCCAGGAACTCGCCTTCTGCGCTGGCGAGACCGGCGGCTAAAGCGCCAGCTTTATACCCGCTCCGAATAGTGCGATGCAGGTGGTGGATGTGGTAGCCCTGGGCGCGCAGCTGATGCACCAGGGTCTCCACCAGGGCAACCGTCTCATCCGTGGAATCATCCAGAACCTGGACTTCGAGCAGCTCGCGGGGATAATCCAGGCTAACCGCAGCACGGATCAAGCGCTCAACCACATAGATTTCATTGTATATCGGTAACTGTATGGTAACCGCAGGCCAGGATAATGGAGGGGGAGGGGGAATCTGCGGTTGGCGTTTGCGCAGCGCGACGGCAGTCAGATATAGGAAATTTGCCCCAAAGATGAACAATAAACCGACAACCAGCAGGTAGAGCAGCGTGCTGGGAATAAAGAGCAGGTCAATCATAGGGATCGTCCTTGCCATGTAATGCAGCCAGGAATGAGGCGGACCACACTCCCCAGGCGAGCCACTGCCAGAGGGCTCCGGATATCAGGATCCAGGGATAATAATCGAACAAGCTGACCACGCTGATTGCCAGCAAGAGTGCGCTGGAACCAAGCAGAGCGGGTGATAAGGTCAGGCGCTTGCGATTCAGCCAGAGCAAGACCCAGGGAGCCACGGAGGCGATGAGGTAAAAGATGCCGCCGAATATGCCAGTTTCTGCGGAGGCATCCAGCAGGACGATGTGTGGGGGTTGGTAATCTACCGGGAACTGTGGGAACGCCTGGAGAAGTGCCAGCGGGAAGGCGCCTAAGCCTACCCCTGTGAGAGGGTGCTGGAGAAAGATGTGGTTGGCGTCACTCATCAGGAGCTGGCGCTCACCGAGTGATTGGACTTCTTGAGCGTCCGTCTTGAAAGAGTTCTGCCAACCCAGCCGCATGCCCAGGTAGCTGGCATTTTGGATGACGAAGGGGATCACGATCAGCAGGCTTGCGGCAGCCAGGCTCAGCCAGCGCATAACAGGCTCCTGCTGGCGCTTCCGGATCAAAACGAATACCATGAAGAGCAGGGCGATGCCATAAGCCAGCCAGGCAGCTCGGGAAAAGGTGAAGAACAGCCCCAGAGTTCCCAGCGCAACCAGGCTGCTGGCTACCAACCGGCCGCGTTTTGCCTCACCGATGAACCAGGCAGTGATAAGGATAAGAGCAAATACCAGGCAGCCGCCGAGAATATTGGGGTGGTCGCTCAGCCCGTAGGCGCGCAGGGCGCGCACGCCATTTGCCGTGACGACGCTGATCCCGTTGCGCGCTGGGTCCAGGTCCAGCTCTCCCAACGATTTGATACCCAATGAGTGCTGGGCCAGGATTTGACCTACCGCGACCGTAGATTGGATAAATAACGAGATCAGCAGCGGCAGTACCAGGTCTTTTAACCCGCGCAGCTCATTCACCAGGTACAGATAGAGACCGGCTAACAGCACCAGGCGGAAAGAATGGTAAATGGAGAGGGGAATATCTAGCGAATGTTAAGCTGGTTAGGGTGGCTATCACGACCAAGCCTCCCAGGGGAAGGGCTAAAAGCCTGGGACCAATTTGGGTGCGGCGAGGTCTCAATGCCAGGCTGGTCAGCCAGGCAGCCAGGGTAAGGATGAGCAATACGTCGCTGGCATACAGTAGAAAATCCGTGTAGTCGGCGTACAATGGCGGCATCGGGCGCGGCAGAAGCACCCAACGGTAGCGAAAAGGGATGAGGATAATCAGGCCGGCCAGTAAATAACGCGCCAGGGTCTGGAGGAATGCAGCCGAACTTGCTCGCCGGGAGAGCTCTGCTTGCAAGCGCATGACTACCTCTATTAATTCAGGCTTGCTCAACTGTTCCAGCTGCAGCCCGCCTGGCTCGGTGTTTGTAATAGGAGGGGAGATCTGGGCTGGACTCTGTTTGCCTTGCTCAGACGGCTGCACCTGGATTTCCCTCGGGTTTGCAGAATGTGGAGAATTATAGTCTATATTAGGCGCAGGCTTTCCACCGTTGGGCTGTACACCAGACCGCCTGGAGGTAAACAGGCGGGGATAGAAATTAAATACCGCCTGGCCCGGCATTTCGGAGTTTTTAGACCAAATTGGCATATTATATATACGCATCCAGGTAACCTGGTGGATTGCTCGAGCTGAAGTCCGCAAGATTAATGGGGCAATTCCTGTAGAGCTTGAAGCTTCAAACCAGGCGGCAATCGTTTCCGGTAAAAGAAGCCCCAATGCGGGTATGTTATGATTGGTCTACCAAACATAACCGACTTCGATGCCAATTAAGGAAACGAGCTATGGGATTACACGACGAAATTTTTGAACAACCGCAGGTATTGCAGCGAATTCTGGAGACGCAGAGCCAGGCAGTAGAGCGGGCAGTAAAAGCTGTCCGCCAACGTGAGGTAGAGTTTGTCTTCCTGGTTGGGCGAGGCACCTCGGACTACGCCGGAATTTTCGCTCAATATTTATGGGGCTCGCTCAACCGCTTACCGGTCGCCTTTGCCGCACCGTCCCTGTTTACGGTATATGCAGAGCCGCCTAACTTGCGCCACGCCCTGGTGGTAGGCATATCTCAATCCGGTCAGTCACCGGACGTAGTCCAGGTGCTGGCTGAAGGGCGCAGCCAGGGAGCGCTTACCCTCGCCCTGACCAACGATACCCAATCTCCGCTGGCGAAGACGGCAGAATATGTCCTGGACATCCAGGCAGGCAAGGAGGAAGCGGTCGCCGCGACGAAAACCTATACAGCTGAGCTGATGACCCTGGCATTATTTTCGGCAACGTTGAGCGGGGACCAGGCGCAGCTGGAAGCATTACGGCAAGTGCCGGGCGCCGTGGAGCAAGTCTTGAAACAAGACAGCCAGATCGAGGCCATCGCCCGCAGACAGACCGCCATGCGGCACTGCGTGGTGTTAGGACGCGGCTATAACTACGCTACCGCCTGGGAGTGGGCCTTGAAAATGAAAGAGCTGGCGTACGTCCTGGCGCATCCTTTTTCAATTGCAGATTTCCAACATGGGCCGATTGCTGTGCTGGAGCCGGGATTCCCGGTGCTGGTAGTGGCGCCCTCCGGGGCCATATTCGAAGATATGCTGGCTACCCTGCGCTCGATTACTGCAGATTTGAAGGTCGACACGCTGGTGATCTCCGACCGGGAAGAGGCGCTGCAGATCGGTCAGGCGAGCATCGCGATCCCCGCCGGGCTGCCCGAATGGCTGACGCCGATCGTCTGCATTGTGCCGGCGCAGCTCTACTGCTATCACCTGGCGCGCAGCAAAGGGTACAACACAGACCAGCCGCGCACCATCCATAAAGTAACCTACACCCGCTGAGGTGAGTCTGAGTGTTCCGTCAAACCTGATTATTTAGAAAGAATCGGCAGAAACGGAACACCCTCCTGCGGGCTATCGAGCATGCATTAACAAAAACGACCCGGGCTATGATCCGGGTCGTTTTTATTTCGCTGCGAGCGTATTTATACAGTTGGAACCAGGATCAAGCCGTCCAGGATTTTCTCCAGGGCCATGGTATGGCTGCAAACTCCCCGGGTTTGAAAGAAATCACAGTCACAATCCCAATTACCTTGCGTAAATCCAATCTTATGCGGGTTGTTATCCCCGTCAAATGTCACCTTGAGCGATTCGATATGGAAGCGGTCCTTTTCGGCAGCATAACGCTTTGCCTTTTCGATCTTACCAATCATTCCGTAATCCATCCTTTAGTTTCTCCTTTCGAGTTCTGGTTTATAGAACGCAAAAGGCACGCGGCGCGCGTGCCTTCCTGGTAATCATCGGGGGATTTCTCTTGAGAGATCCACTCGCATAAGGTTTGCTCCAATTAGATAAAGTATACGCTCAGTAGGCGCGAAAGTCAACAGAACAAGCATAGAACTTTAGCTTAAGATTTTGTCATGTTGGCGAGCACTGGAAAGGGAATATATTACGTTTTTGTAAAGACGTATTTTTTTGACATCTGCTATCGTTAATATAGTTGACACTTGGGCGAGTGTCAGGATTTGGGCTAGCCAGCATCATTGCGTGCAATATACCCGGCTAGCCCATTTTCTTATCATCGCAAGAGGGCGATGCCCACCAGGTAATGGGGACCAGGCTCTCGCCGAGACGACCCGATTATTAATGCGATTATAACCAGAACCATCCAGGCAGTGTGATAGACTCGCTCCAATTTGGGATTGGAGCGAGTTTCGGGGTCGCAATCTTTCAGGCTTTAATGTACTTTTTGGAATGGTTCGTTTGAACGTAATGAGGGGAGAAAAATAATCATGAGAAAGAAACAACAACCCTTCAATCGCGTTGCAGTCATAACGTTCATAATCGTCCTGCTGGCAGCCCTCTTGCTGGTGGGAACTCTATCAGCAAACGGACAGTCTGCAGAACAGCTTTGCATTGGCGCCTCCCGCTCGGTCAGCAAGCCGCTCATCGACCTGGGTAATGAAGTCTATACCCGCATGGACGGGCAGAAGACCAGCTTTACCGGTGGGCTGTATCCCAACGGCAGCAACCAGCGCCCGCCCGAGCACGAAGCTGCAGGCGTAGCGCTTGCCAGCCAGATCATTCCCCTGGATGAGACAGGGCAGCCTGATCCTGCGAATGGCAAGATCGTTATGATCTCGGTCGGGATGTCGAACGTGAGCTCTGAATTTTGGGGTTTTATCGAGCTGGCTCACGACCAACGGCAGGAGCTTAATCCGCAGCTGGTGCTGGTCAATGGGGCCCTGGGCGGGCGGACTGCTGATTTTTGGGTGGATCCGCAGGCACAGACCTGGCAGCTGCTGGACGCACAGCTGGCGCACAATAAAGTGACTCCCGATCAGGTTCAGGTCGCCTGGGTGAAACAGACCCTGACCAATGGTGGAAACTTTCCCGAGAAGGCTCAGAAGCTGCAGGCCGACCTGGAATTGATCGCTCAAAACCTGCACCAACATTTTCCCAACCTGAAGATCGCCTATTTCTCCAGCCGGACGCGCTCTTACCTGTACTGGCGGGGTCTGAGTCCGGAACCGGTCGCATTCGAGACGGGCTTTGCAGTCAAGTGGATGATCGAAAAGCAAATCAATGGTGATCCCGCGCTCAACTATGACCCCGCAAAAGGCGCGGTAAAGGCTCCCTATCTTTCTTGGGGACCCTATTTGTGGATCGATGGTCAAAATCCACGCTTAGACGGTCGGGTATGGCTGGAAGAGGATTTGACCGCTGACTGCACCCATCCCAGCCCCAGCGGGAACACCAAAGTGGCTGAGATGTTGATGGAGTTTTTCAAGACGGATTCAACCAGCCGGTCGTGGTTCTTGCGCCCGGGTGCAACCGTCGAAGTGCTACCTACCTCCACCCTTGACCCCAGGGCTGCGCTTATTACGCAGCCACCTACTGCGCAAGCCAAATTGCTCCCCTCCCCTACACCGCTCCGGGCGACAGAAGCGAGACCGACCCCTGCCGCGACTGCCGTGGCAGCCGTCATCCCAACCGTTCCCCAGGCTACCCCTCTCCCCGCTGGGGGAGCCACGAGCAGTGTATCACCGGCAATGCTTGTGATCGGCGGGCTGTTAGCGACCGTGATACTCTTCTCATTCGGCTTTGTCGCCGGACGCCTGGTGATGAGGAACCGCTAAGCAAGCACTTCCCGCTCTGCATAAAGGTTGGCGGCGCACAACGTCTAAAGCTTACGTTTAAAAATAGATTCTCTTATAGAGCGCCTACCACACACCTGGGAGCAAGCGGTAGGGTACCTGCCTGGTAAAATCATGAGAGCCTGTACCCTCGGGAGAATTGAGGAGAATCGAATGCCGCTCACCCACGTCCGCTCCTTTCGCGTGCGCCATTACGAGTGCGATGCATTTGGTCATTTGAACAACACGAATTACGTGCGCTATATGCAGGAGACTGCCTTTGACGCCTCTGCAGCAGCCGGGTATGACCAGGAGCGCTACCGCCAGATGGGTGTGCAGTGGCTGATCCATGCCACCGAGATCGAATACCTTCAGCCTGTGTTTTTCGGGGATACGGTGGAAGTTAAAACCTGGGTCGCCGATTTCCGCAAGGTAAGCTCACGCCGGGCGTATGAAATCACTCAGGCCGGGAGCGGCGAGCTGGCAGCCCGTGGTTTTTCGGACTGGGCTTTCCTGGAGACGGGAAGCGGCAAGCCAGCCATGATCCCGGCAGAGCTGGCCCGCGGATTTTTCCCTGAAGGCCTGCCAAAAACATTCCCGCCTCGCCCACCTTTTTGGAAAACCCCGCCGGCTCCAGCGGGCGCGTTCAAGGTGCGCCTGCGGGTTGCCTGGCAGGATATTGACACGATCCAGCATGCGAATAATGCAGTCTACCTGGAATATATCGAAGAGTGCGCCATGCAGGTGATTGCGGCCTATGGCTGGCCGGTGCAGCGCATGCTCGCAGAAGGGTGCGCGGTCCTGATCCGGCAGCACCAGATCGAATACCTCCAGCCGGCTCTCCTGGACGATGAGCTGGAGATACTAACCTGGGCTTCGAATGTGCGCCGCTCGACTGCCATCCGCCACTACCTCATTACCCGGGTGAGTGATGGAGCCTTACTGGCGAGGGTGAACTCGCTGGGAGTGTGGACCGACCTCGCCAGCGGACGCCCGGTGCGGTTTTCGCCGCAGTTCCTGGCAGACTTCGCCCCAAACCTGATTATTTAGAAAGAATCGGCAGAAACGGAACGCTAGAGCTGTCCCGATTCGACCTGCCCGGCAAGCGCGGCCAGGTAGGCAGGGTCTTGATAGCGCTCCAATGAGAATGCTGCGGCATAGGCGGGTAGCTCAGCGCCGGTGACGTGGGCGGCGAGCAGCTCGCCAGCCGCGCAAGCAGCCATCAACCCGTAGCCAGACAGCGCGCCGAGGATGTACGCGCCATCGACCGGGAGAGGGCCGATCAGCGGTCGGTTTTCGCGGGTCTTGGTGTAGTAACCGCCATCCAGGTAGGGCCGCGGGGGGTTGTCGAAGTAAGCTCGCAGGCGAGGCAGCATGGTAGCCAGCCCGCGCAGCACGATATCCGGATAATTTGGATCGAGGGGGATCGGAAAAACCGGCGCGAGCACGCGCGTGCGGTACTCCCACAGCATCAGGACGATTGGAGAGCCTGCTCCACCTTCCGGACGGGTATGAACGCCTGGCGGAAATTCCTCAAGCAGCCAGCTGGATTCGGGATCTTCTTGCAGGAAGGCGGCTTCCGCCTCGCTCCAGGGAAGTTTTTGCGCGTCGGTCCAGATGAGCAGGGGAGCCTCCCGGGGGATGAGACCCAGGTGATCCTTGATAGAAGCTTTCTGGTGCAGCTCCGAGTACACCGGCAGCTCGACGCCCAGCATATCGCCGACCTGCTGAATCAACGGGCCGCCTGCATTAATAAATCCGCGGCAGGGCAGGCGGCTGCCATCCTGGAAACGGACCGCTTGAACCTTTCCGTTGGCGGTCTCCACGGCAGCGACGCGCCCCTGGCGGGTTGCCAGTCCGTGCAGGCGGGATTCAGCCAGCAGGTACGCACCGAGCTGCTGGGCGCTGAACCAGCCCGCCCGGCGTACGTGGAGTGCGGCTGCGGCGCTCTCGGTCAGGTAAGGGAAATGCCGGTGCAGCAGCTGCGCATCGAGGATCAAGTCGGCGCCATCCGGCTCATTAGAGAACCCCTCTGCCTGAGCAGGCTGGTAGAGCGGGTCATCCGGGGCGCCAGTATAGATGCGCAGTGGACCTGCGCCCAGGCGGGACGTCTCTTCGGCAGCTGAGCGCATCGCGGGGATTTTGGCAGGGTCCGCGGTCAAGTACAGGTAGCCCCGGCGGGAGAGGTTGAATACGTTATTACTGGCATGCGCCAGCTCTTCCAGCAGGTCGATGCTGCGGTTCATCAGCGCAACCATAGCATCCCCCGGACCCGGCCACCAATTGCGGTAGCATTCCGTCGATTTATCGCTGGTGAGGCTGAGCGGGACATCTTGCTCGCACAGGAGCACATTGCGCAAGCCGTGCCGGACGGTCAGATGGTATGCCGCGCTGATTCCGGCAATCCCGCCGCCGCAGATGATCAGGTCAGGAGAGGTTTCCATAAACAATCCGGGTTATGAATTCATAATTGCGAGGTAGTTTAGCGAACTGGTGAGCGGGTTTATTTTATCGCAACCACTGCAGGAGAAGCAAGGCGCCCATCCCAGCCAGGATCGTCAGCAGCATGCTGCGCGTGCGCCAGGCAACCAGGATGGCTACCAGACCAGCCAGGAGCCGGTTGTTCCCCAGAGAGATATCGAGGGCACCACTTTGCATGAACAGCTCCGGGAACAGGATGGCGGTTAACACTGCAGGGGGTACGAAACGCAAGCTGCGCTCCAGCCAGGCGGGGAATTCCCTGCCGGATAAGGCAATAAAGGATAAGCGCAGCAAGTAAGTGAGCAGACCGCCGAGCAGCAGAACGAACCAAAGGCTCACCGGCTGTTTCTCTGCCTCCTCTCCAAAAGCGTACCGGTGGCAATTCCTACCAATGCAGCCAGGAGGAGACCCACCTTGTAAGGTAAGCTGTATGCCAGCAATGCCGTGACTCCGGCGGTCAGGGCGGCTGCCACGTTCGGCCAATCCGTGAGGCGAGGGACGACCAGCGCAATAAAAGTCAGGGCAAGGGTAAAATCCAATGACCAGCTGGCGGGAATAACTGCTCCCAGCAGGATGCCCACTGCCGTGCTGATCTGCCAGGTAGTCCACAAGGCGAGGCCAGCGCCCAGGAAGAACCAGTGTTTGTGAGTCACCTCTCCAGGAGCTTCGTAATGCGTGATGGTCACTGCGTAGGCTTCATCCGTCAAAAAATAGGCCAGGATAGCTTTCCAATAGGGCGATAACCGGTGCAGGTAGGGCGCGAGCGAAGCGCTGTATAATGCGTGGCGCAGGTTAATTACGAAAATCGTGAGGACGATCACCCATCCGGGAGCAGCCAGTGCGACCAGCTGGGTAACGACGATCTGGGCTGAGCCGGCAAAGACGACGGAAGACATCGCCTGAGCCGTTTTGGGCAGAATCCCGGCGGCGAGAGCCAGCACGCCGTAGATCATGCCGAAGGGGAATACGCTGATCAGCAAAGGGCTCTCAGCCTTTACTCCGGACCAAAACTCTCTGGCAGGGACGTTGACCTTCATTGTTATCCTAAATTGACATTTGCGGCGGGTATGCCGCCGCAAATGTCAAAGATGGAGCAGGCAGAGAATATTTGCTCAGTTGCCCTGGGTAGTATTAACCAGCGGGTCGACTTTGACCAGGTCGGAGACGACCACCAAACGACTGAGGTACATCTTGGCATCCTTGCTCCACTCAGTGCAGGTGATCAGGGTCAGCCTTGGCTGCTCGCTGGGATCGACGACCGACAGGTCGCCCTCAGAGACGGTTTGCTGCTCGCGCACCTGGTAAACGTATTCATTCTCTTCGGTATAGATGTGCACTTCGTCGCCGTAGCCCAGGTCGGAGAGGTAGCGGAAGGGACCATCCGCGCCGGAGCGCAGCGTGACGTGACCTGCCAGGGCGGTGTTGCCGCCCAGCCCGGGCCAGGAGGTCTCTCCCATCCAGGCGATTTCCTGGTTAAGCCCGGCGATCATCCAGCTGTAACCGTCAAATGGAACGTATTTTACGACTGTGTCCAGGTTCAGCGCCGGGATGGAGATGCGAGTAATTTCAGAAGTATCCGGCTGTTTTTCGGTTGGACCGGCGAGTGGCCTGGATGGTCGGTGAGGGGACGGGGAAATCGGGAAGCTGCGCCGGCTCGTCCGGATCTCCGGCAAAGGGGAATTCGGGCATAATGATCGGCGGCTCGCCGCGCGCCAGGGCTGTCTTGACGTTCGGGTCCAGGGCGGATGGCTGAACGGTTGCCTGGGCGAGCGGCTGCTCACCCGGTGGGGCAGGGCGGAGTCCCAGGCTGACCAGCCCGAACACCGCGCCGATGAAGAACAGTGCAATGCCGGTCTTCAGGAACCAGTCTGCCCAATAGGGCTGGTGCGCCTTGGCGCGCAGGCTGAAGAGAATGCCGGCAGCCCCCAGACCGAGCAGCAGCACGCCGATGACAGCCGCCATGTTGGAAGCGCTTGCTGCAGGAGGCGCCTCGATATTCTTTTCTCCAGTCCCCGGTAGGGTGGACGTTCCGATGACCTGGAAGAAGACGGTATTCGAGGTGCGGGAGAAAATGAAATTCCCGTAGCTGTATGTCAGGGTAGCCTGTGTTCGTCAGGTTTACCGTCGTGGTCGCGGTGCTGTTCACCCTGCCGACGACCGTGATCGTTACCGATGCGCCCGGAGCGAGGCTGCTGAACTCCGTGGTAACCGTGTTCGTCGAGGTGTTGATGACCGCCGAGCCGCTCGTCGAGCTGGCGCTGGTAAGCGTCAGTTGGGTGGGATACGTGCTGCGCACGACCAGGGTGGTGGCAGAGGTATTGCCATTATTGGTCACCCGTACGGTGAAGGTGAAATTCTGGTTGACTTTCGCCGAGGTCGGGCTGACGGAATTCGTGATCGCCGGGTTGGGGGTGAGCGTGCCGGTGACCGTGGGAGTATGCGGGGTGCCGGTAACCGTCGCAGTGCGCGTCGAGGTAGGCGGCGTACCGGTTACCGTCGCGGTGTTCGTCGGGGTGAGCGGTGTACCGGATACGGGTCGAGGTGCTCGTCGGGGTGAGGCTGATCGTAGGTGTCAGAGTGTTCTGGTTGACGGCAGTGATGACCAAATTGGGCGTGATGGCCTCGTAGACGTAAGAATCCGGGGTTCCGGTATAGGCATAGACTGCTCCGCTCAAAGTGACTGTGCCCGGAGCGATCACCTGGACGGTGTAGGTGGTCTGCGTGGTTCCACCCAGGACGCCTCCGGGATAATTGACCGGTCCAATGCAGGTAGATAGGTGCTGGGCGAGGGCTTCGGATCGTTATCCCACCCGCAGGCATCGGCGTAGTTTGAATCGATGCTGGTGGTACGTTGAATAGGTGTATGTGGTCTGGATGTCCATCACGCGGAAGATGCTGGTGGGAAAATCGAGCAGGTGGACGAGCTGCGGGTATCCGGCAGGACGCCGGTCGTATCGTGTGATGGTGCTGGTGCCCACATACTGGTAAGTACCGCCGACAAAAACGGAAGTAGGGCCTGTATACGGTGAACGGAGAGATATCCGGTGGGGCAGATTGGACCACGAGCGGCGCCACGTAAATTTCTAAGCCGAGCGGGGTGCTGGCAGCTGCAGGTACCCCGCTGGCGAGAAGCAACGATATGGTACTGGCGGGCAGTGCCGATCGCGCCCGCCACACGGGTTGACGATCACGTTGAAATAGATATCCTGGCAGGTACCATGATCCAGAAAGGCGATCGTTTGGGTATCCGCTGCGGGGTTTTCCAGGTTAATATTGGCGTTTGTGTGTATCCCAAATAAATTGAACGATTACCGCCGTGGCAGCCACGTCGCCTGTATTGCACACGTGCGCACCCACCAGGTACCCGTTCGGTCCATTGGCGACATTGGTGCTGTCCAGGCCGACCACGTTCCAGGTGAGCGGGGCGATGGTCAGGACGGCCGCGGCCTGTCCGCTCATCCAGGGAGTGAGCACCAGCGCCAGTAAGACCAGGATCGCCAGGATGACCGGGATTACCCGGCTCCAGCGGAAAGAGCTTAATGAGTGGTCCATAGCTTTGCTGCCTTTTAGTTTTTTATATCTACCCGGTCCGGTCAATGCGCAGAGGACGAAGGACGGTCGATCAGGCGCTTCGGCTCCGCCGGGCGGCGTTAATGGATCGCTAATTATGATTATACCCTGACCCGCAGGGTATCATAATTAACAGCTTCGTGAAAAACTGCTCAATGCCGCAGGCGGCGTATATCCCCATCCCGCTGGGTTATGCCGGCTGCATCGAGGTGCTCGAGCAAGGCCAGCGAGTAGCGGCGGCTGGTGTCGAAATAATCGCGCACTTCAGCCGCGGTCAGCGCGCCGCGTTCGCTTAACAGCTGGCGGATCGTGCTGACCATGCGCTCGTAGTCTTCCCGGCGGAAGACGACCTCAGCGGAAACCAGCACGAGATTATCCAGCTCGAGCAGGGCTCCGAATAATTCGTCGCCAACCTCTGCCTGGCAATCTTTGACCGTGGGGGGCGCGTACGGTGCAGCCGCGAAGCGGGCCAGCAGGTCGTCGACCAGCGCCTGCTGCTGGGGAGTAAAACCGACCTGGTATCCTGCCTTCAATACCAGGGGACCGCGCTCAACCAATTGACCTTCGTTTACCAACCGGGCGAGTGCCAGGCTGAACACGTGGGGAGTGAGGCTGGGGTATGCCTTCAGCCGGCTCTTCAGCTCTTCGCGCGGCATGCCGGAGCGGAGCGGATAGGCACGGTGGTAGCTATCGACCTCAGCCAGCAGCCTGGCGGAGAACTGGCTCCAGTAGCTCTGGCTGACCAGCAGAGTGTCGGGCTTGAGTACGGCGACCGGCTCTGTTTCCAGGAGCAGGATTTGCCCGCTCGCCAGGAGCTCGGTCAAAGCAGCCTGGGCAGCCGGTAAATCAAGATTCGAACGGGCGACCACCTCGCGTAGAGGCGCTGCGCCAAGCTGCAGGCAGGCCTGGAAGACCACTTCGGCAGGTGTACCCTCGAGTAATGAATTGAGCCGCTGGAGGGCCTCTGCAGAGCGGCGCTTGTAACGTCCCTTGGGGTGGGGATCCATGACGGCGCCGCCGCCAAGCGTCTCGCCGGGTGAAGGACGGCGCAGGATATAGCGGTCGCCGCGCACTGCCAGGACCGGCAGGAATGGCTCCAGCTGCAGCCAGCCTTCTTCACCGGGGTGCAGCTCGTCCGTGCCCAGCAGCCGGATGCGCGCCAGGGTTTCGCTTGCGCCGATAAACAGCTTCACCGTTGAATTATGGTGGACCGGCTGGCTGGCATCGGCGAGCAAGCGGAAGTGGACGTCCAGGCGGCGTGTGCTGCGGTAGTCGCCGGGATGGCAGACCACGTCGCCGCGCTTCACCTGTTCGGTGGTCACTCCGGAGATGTTCACAGCCGTACGGCTCCCCGGGACGGCCTGGCTCAGCTTGTGTTTGTGCGTTTGCAGGCCGCGCACCCTACCTTGTACCCCGTCCGGTAAAATTTCAACGTCATCGCCAACGCTGAACCGCCCATCGGTGAGGGTGCCGGTCACGACTGTGCCGAAGCCGGTGATGGTGAAGATGCGATCGATTGGGAGGCGCGGGCGACCGAGGTCCGGGCGGGCAGGCGCTTCAGCCAGGCAGCTGCGCAATGCCGCCAGCAGATCGGGGATGCCCTGGCGGGTGCGCGCGGAAACGCGGATGAGCGGAGCGTTTTCCAGGACCGTACCGCGAAATACCTGGCGCAGGTCAGCCTCGACCAGCTCCAGCCATTCCTCATCCGGGACCAGGTCAATTTTGGTGAGCGCCACCACGCCGCCGTGGATTTGAAGCAGGTCCAGGATGGCAAGGTGCTCACGGGTTTGGGGCATAACTCCTTCGTCGGCGGCGACGACAAATAAAACCAGGTCGATCCCGCCCACCCCGGCAAGCATATTCTCGATAAAATCGCGATGACCGGGGACATCAACGATGCCAACTTCTTCGTTTTCCTGGGGAGACGAGCCTGGCAGGGTAAACCAGGCGAATCCCAGGTCTATCGTCATTTCTCGCTCGTGCTCTTCCTTCAGCCGGTCAGGATGAGTTCCAGTAAGCGCCTCGACCAGGGTAGATTTCCCATGGTCTACATGACCGGCGGTTCCAATGACGCGCATCTGCAGCCCGTCAGACGCTCTCTACGGCATGCCTGCGCTCAGCCGCGTGAGCGACCGAACGTGCGCTCGTAGGCTTCAACCCATTCGTGAGCGACAGCCAGCATGGATTGCAAGCGCTTCTCGGTCTGATCGTTGACCTGGTGGAGCAAATCTGACGTTTCCTGGACCATATCCTCCAGCTGGGTAACGCGATCGCTCAACTTCTCGTAGAGGCGGGCAGTCTCATTGCGCTGCTCCTCGAGAGTCAGGGTGTAATTTGTCCAACGTTTCTGATCGTCGGCTTTGAAGGTCACCCACTCCTGGCGGAATCGCTCCTCGGACAGGCGCTGGATCTCGGAGAGCTCGTTGATGCGGCGGTCTACTTTCTGAGCCAGCTCGTCGACGTTCTGCTGCGAGCGCTTGACGGTGCGATGAGTCTCTTCCAAAGCCAGCAGGTTGGTCTCAATGTTGCCGGTTTGACTTTCTATGACGTCAAAGCGAGCTTCCCAGTCCTTCCAGATGCGGTCGCGTTCGACCTGGCGCATCGCCTGAGTCTCCAAAAACTTTGCCTGGGCGTCGCGTCGTTCCGTCTCGACCACTGACATTTCGTTCAGACGGACTTCTTGCTTTTTAATCGTCGTGGAAGTCAGCTCAAACTGGCTGCGCTGTTCGTCAACTCTCTTGCGAATCGCGGCCACTTCGCCTTGTACATCGGTCAAACGCTTCGAGTTCCTGGCGGCGCCCGTCGTCGAGAAGGCGGTAAGTACGAGTGTACTCCTCGTCGCTTCTGCGAATCGTATCCAGCTTGGCGCGAACCTCATCGATCAGCTTCCCCAGGCGGGCTTCCTCATCAACCCGGGATTTTAGCGCTCGCTTGAGTTCAGGGATTGGCTCGAGCTCTTTACGCAGCTCTACCAGGCTGGTGTCAACTGCCCGGATCTCAACCCGCCGGACCTTTTCGGTATCGTCAATCCGTTTCTTAAGGTCTCCAACGATCTCCTCAAGGCTTTGCTTCGATTCGATGCGCTGCTGGAGCAGAGATTCGTCATATTGGTCCATGCGGGAAAAAATCGCCGAATAACGGGTTAAATCACCGGACAGTTCTTTAATTTGCCCCACGAGGGGCGGCAGATTGCCTTCCAATGAAGACAGCCGGTCCTCTAATGACTTGAGGACGGTTTTGTCTTTGCGGCGTTCGTCATCCAGCCAGTCCACTTGTTTGACGATCTGCTCGATTTCCATTGGCTGGTCTCCTTTTCAAAATATCTGAAAATAGCAATTGTCCCCGCTCAAGAGGGTGCCGCCAGTTCGCATACGGGTTTCGGCGAAATACGCTAAGCAGTCCGCTCAGGATTCCAGCGGGGAGCGCTCTCCGGCACATCCCTGGGATATCCCAAAGAGCAATCTTTGCTGAATTGCAGAAATTATAGCATGTATGACCGGGTGAATGATCCTTTACCAGGGACCCCGCGTGTGCCCAGCCCATGCGTCGCGGATGCGCCCCGTCTGGTTTGGCGCGGCTCTCAGAAGGGGGCTGTGGATACCAATAGGGAGATGTTTATACCGGGTAAAACGCCGATCAAGAGCAGGAGCGACATCCCAACGATCAATAAAACGATCTGCCAGCGATTTTCACTGAAATTCCAGCTCGGGTTGGCAGGCTCGATGACGAGCACAGCTGCACTGCGCAGGCTGGCAAGCGCCAGCCCTGCCAGACCGAGCAATGCGACCAGGCTGACCCCCAGAGCCTCCTGCGCCAGCGCAGACCATAGGGCGATGTAAATCGGGAAAAATGCAAGGAAAGGCAGCCCGGCAACTGCCAGGTTCGCTATGACCACTCCGCTGCTAGCGATTGGCAGCCGGTGGGCGATCCCTTGCACAGCAGGCAACCTCAGGTCACCAGCCTGGTTGCGGAGCACGGTAAGCGCCAATGACCAGACTGCCAGGCAGATCCCGGTGGGGATAAACAATGCAAACAGCAGGGAAATAAATGGCGGCAAACTGGTGAGCGGCTGATCCTGCTGAGCAGCGAACCCAGCGGAGGCGCCTAAACTGACCGCGATCAGGGCAACACCGATGATCACTATCATCGCAAAGCCCATAATCCGACCCAAATGCTGCTCGAAAGCAGACCACACCCCTCCAATGAGAACCATCAACACGCCCAGGAGGCGCAAAGCGGAAAAAACAACAGGGGTACGCAGCCACTCATAACGCACCATGAAGGTCAGTCCCAGAGTAGAAACCGTGCCCATCACAATAAAGAATATGAAGGCGACCGCGTAAGGATTCGTCTCGGCTGAGACCATGGGGAGCCAGACGTGGAAAGGGAATACTGCCGCCAGAAGCGCAAAGCCCAGCAGAAGTAGAACGGATAAACTGGAGACGAGCTCAGTCCGTCCGGGGTTGGCTTCTACCGATGGAATCATCCAGCTGGTGAATAGGATCAGCGGCATGCCCAACGTCTGGAAGGTGATAAATCGTAAGGCGCCGCGCCCCGCAGGGCGATGCGGTGGAGATAAGATTGGCACGCACACCAGAGCAGCCATCTCGATGAGCAAGGCGGCATACAGAACCGGCTCGACTGCCAGTGCAGCAGTCAGCAGTGCGGTGGCAATCAACCCGAGCGGGGCAAACAGGGAACCCGTCCTGGCAATGCGCGACCCGCCGAACCACATCGCCACACCCAGGTAAATCAGGAGCAGGAACAGGCGATCGTTGGCGCCCAGGACAAAACGGCGCCCTAAAACGAGAAAAGTGTCTTGAAAGGTGATACTGGGCAGGAACGGCAGAGGCACTCCGATTGGCAAGCGCCAGGCTGCCAGAGCGAGCAGCAAGGCTGCCAGAGCGCTGATCCAAAGCGAGAGGCGCGGCCAGCGGCGCAGGAAAAAAAGTACCAGCCCCAAGACGCCGGGGAAAACGATCCACACCAGGGGAGTGCTCAATCGGCTTCCTCCATGCCGGGCGCGATCAGCAAATAGGCACAGGTAAATGCCAGACCCAGGTTGACTACGCCCAACAGTCCGGCAACCAGCGTAGAGGATTCTACGACCGCATAAATCAGCTCAAATCCAGCCAGGACGGTCAGCAGACCCAGGATCGTGCGCAGCGGCTGGACGCTGAAACCTAACTGCAGCAAACCCATCCCGATCAGGAAAAACCCTCCCCATACCTGCTCGAGGGTGATGCCGGGGATCAGGTGAGCGACGAATGGGCCCAAGGAGAATACCACCAATCCAACCAGGAATCCGGTCAGCAGGCGAAATACTCTACCGGTAAGAGTACGCAGGTCGGGCTGCCAGGGTCTACCGCCTGGCTGGCGAAGGCGGAGCCGAGAAGGACCCCGGGCATCTGTCGGCACAGCCTTCCTTTGGCGGCGGATATCGACCTGGTTAGTCATGGAGATCGCCAATACGAACACAGCTACCCATCCGGTAACCAGCTTTACCGTCGCTAACGGCAGCGGCCACACCTGACTGACCACCAAGAAGGCGCCCAGGTATTGGAATGCCAGCGCGGCGAGGCTCACGCGCCAGTTCAAGCTTGCCAGCAATATAAGCGCGGACAGGATGATTACCAGGATGCCGATCAGGGTCAGGATTTCCGGGCTCAGAGATCAGCCTCCCCGGATTTGGGTTGCCAACAGAGTGAACAGCAGGGTCAACAGCAGAAGGGTCCACAAAACGCCGCCTTCGCCTTCCAGGATCAGGTTGATAAAAGTAGTAACCCTGCTAAATAATGCAAACAGTCCCTCCAGCGGGCGCAGCACCCATTCCAGGCTGGGCAGCCCTTTGAGTGGAGCAGCTATTTGTCTCGGGATGCGCAGCCCGCGCCAGTAAAGAATGCCCCCGGTGGCGGCTATGGCGCTGGCTACAAATGCTGGCCAGGAAGCCTTCAATTCGGGCCAACCAGGCGCAAGCGGGCTTGCCGCACTCAGCCACAGGATCAGGAATGCAGCCAGAGGTAAGAAAGCCAACCCCCAGGAGTAGTTCAACCAGATCCAACGCTCAGTGCCCTGGGGAGCAGGCTGCTGGCGGAAGGCATGGCGTATGTATCCGAGCAGGAAAAGTGCCTGGGCGAGCAAGAGGATAGCCAGCGCGACCGAGTACGGGGGTGTGTAGAGACGGACCCCTTGCCAGGCCGGGGTCAGTGGGAGGGCGCTGGCGCCGAGCAGACCCAAGGCGGGGATCAGCAGCAGGTAGCGTGTCCGCAGGGTAAAGAATGAGAGGGCGCCACCCGAAAGAAGGCAGGCAATACCCCACGCCAAAGCCGCAGAAGGTTGCGCGCGGAGCGATGCCGCCAGGGCAAGCAGGGCCATACCAAATATCCAATACGGCTGACCGGTTTGCTCGTCTGAAGAAGCAGCCCAGGATAAGCCTGCTAAGAGGGCTGCCAACGCTGTCAGCATTAATGCTGGAAGCATAAATGCTGGCTGCATAAATGCTGGCGACAGTAAGGTTGGTGAGCTTACCGGCAGCGCGGAAATGCCACAGCGGGCGATCAGGACCAGGCTGGTCCCTGCTGATAGGTAGTTAAAAAGGGTAGTAAGTTTGTTGAGTGGGAACGATCCGGTGGAGGCAGAGGCTGGTTGGGGAAATACCAGCAAGCGCAGGATGGCGGCAATGAGCAGGATCAGGCTGATTTGCGGTGTGAGCACCTCAAAGGTCCAGGAAACCCCTTGAGCGCTCGCGATTAATATGGCTGCCACGAGCAGCAGGATCCCGCTGATGCGGGCTGCAAATGCAGCCACGACGCGTCCGCGCGTCTGGCTTTCCTGGCTCAAGCTGAGCAGCAGCACCAGCTCGAAAAAGTCGAAAGCCGCCCAGGCGAGCAGCAGGGTGAGCAGGTTGCCTGCCAGGATCGAAAAAAGGCCAAGTCCAGTGAAAGCCAGGCTGGCTGTCCAAAAAAGCCAGCCGTTTTCCGGCGAGCGACCGACATCGGTGAAAATGGCTGCCAGGGTGAGCGTGGTTACTCCCAGAGCGAACGCCCAGGAGATAGAATCCAGGAGCAAAGCAGGGGAGGCATGATACAGCTCGCTCGGCTGCCAGGCAGGCAGCCTCAGCACGAGGGGCAAGGACAGCCTCATAAGCAGCACCAAGGTCCACTCCACTAACAAGGCAAAAGCAGCCAGCAGCCAGAAGTACCTGAATCCCGGTCTGACCTGGTGCAGCACCAGCATGAGTGCGGCAACTACTAAAAAGAGCGTGGAAGGTATCAAGAGCTGGTAGGCGCTCATGCTCTACCACCTGTTTCCCGGTCGCGGTATCCAGTTAAAGCAGCATGCATCCTCCCCCAGGGCGGGTCTCAGGTCTTGGAGTGTGTGATCGTCCAGCGAGATATAGAGGATTCGATTATTTCCAGCCTGGCTCGGGTTTTCAGCGAGCAAGAGCGAAGAGCCATCCGGCGCCCAGAGCGGGTCGGCGGCAGCCAGGTTTAGCGGCTGGGAACCCGGCAGGCTCCCATAGCGCAGATGCCAACCGCTGATCGCCAGGATTTTCCCTGTCTGCTGTTGAATGATTGCGGAACGGACGACCTGGTCGCTGGCTTGTTTAAACCAGCATGGCAATACATCCTGCACCAGATCGAGCGCGGCGCCAGTCCCACTCAACGCCTCTCCTGGCAGTGGGTAGCTGCGGTCTAACAGCACCAGGTCCTCGCGAGTGGGCAGGACCTCCCACAGGTCGACCTGGGCGGGCTGAGGTGGGTTTGATTCAGGCGCGCGTGGAACGAGCAGGCTCCCATCCCAGGTCCAGGCGATACAATCGATCGATGCGCCATACGATCCCGGGATCATTCCCAGGCGGTTCGTGCGGGTATCGACAATTCCCACCCAATGGATAGACGAATCCTGGGGCTGTACCTGGGTGAGCAGGAAGCGTCCCTGGGGAGACCAGCGGTAGGGAGAGTAGGTCAGGGTTACCTCCGCGGCGTTCCCCTTGGGATCGTTGATTTTCACATTTGCCGGCATAGCCAGGGCTGGCTCGGAGCTGCTGATCGTTCTTACCCAAATCCCTCGATCGTCGCTCCACAGCAAGCTGCGGGAATCCGATGACCATAACAGGCGTGAACATGGCGCTCCCTCGTGCCTGGCGGCAGGCGCCGACCGGGGTTGGCTCACCACCTTGGGTTGAGAGTAATTGGATGGAGCCGTCTTTATCGTCAAAGATCAAGCCGATCCAGCGCCCATCCGGAGAGAGGGCCATTTTTTGGAGGCGGGCAATCGGATTCACCAGGATTTTGATCTTCTTGCTGGCTAAATCAAACAGCTCCAGGTCATTTAACTCGCTGGCGTTGCCAGTCATCCCATTATTGTGCAGGAGGGCAACGGTAGTTCCATCGGCGCTCAACGTGTACGAGACCACCTGGCTGACGAGGGGCAGCAGTGTTTCCTCCTGGTGATCCCATTGAGAAAGCTGACCCTTGGAAAGCAAGAGCAGGTCGTTGCTCAACCGGGGATGCTGGTCCGACAGGGTGATCTTCTGTGCAGGGGGATTTACGGTCGCTCTTAACGGTGCAGGAGAAGGCGATCCGGATGGGAGCGGAGGTTCAGGTGCGGCAGTAGAAGGATCGAGAGTTGAAGTGGAAGAAGGGAGGTGGGTTGCAGTAAGGAGCGTGGTCGAGGTAGGCTGGAGAGGAGCGCAGCCGGTCAGAAGCAGCGCGACAACCAGAAGGATGATCCATCTGTTGTGCCGGTCTCTATGCCGTTTGCTGGAGAAAGCTTTCACTTTTCTGTGAATTTCCCGCCTGAATATCTCTGCCACCCGTTGCGCCGGAAAGCTTAAAGGGAATAGCTGCCCGATTGGCGCGCCACGAAGCGCCCCATACCGGCTTTTCCCAGCCACGCTTCGTGATCCACGATCAGCTGACCGCGCAGGAAGACCTGCTCCGGATACCCGACCAGCTCCCAGCCTTCGAAGAGATTATAGTCGCTGCGATGTTGGGCGTGGGCTGTGCCATAAGTCAGCCGCCGCTCTGGGTCCCAGATGACCAGGTCCGCGTCTGCGCCAGGCAGGATGGCCCCTTTGTGCGGGTACAGGCCAAAGATCTTCGCCGGGTTTGTGCTGGTCAGAGCCACGAACTGGGTGGGGGTGAGACGACCCGCGCCCACACCATAAGTCCACAGGATCGGCAGACGGTCACCGACGGCTGGCAAGCCGTTCGGGATTTTCGTGAAATCGTCCTTGCCCAGCTCTTTGCCGGGGATAGCTACGGGCTTCCCTTCATAGAGTATGGATTGGGTGCCATCGTAAAAGAACGGGCAATGGTCGGTGCCAACTACCTGGAGGATTCCCTGCGCCAGCCCCTCCCACAGGCGGTCATTATCCTCCGGATTACGCATGGGCGGTGAGCACACCCACTTGGCTCCATCCTCCCGCTCCAATTCGCTGAGGGTAAAGAACAAATACTGGGGGCAGGTCTCACCCAGCACAGCCACCCCATGCTGCCGGGCGTATTGGAGCATGTCCACTTCACCGCCGGCGTTCATGTGCACGATGTACAGAGGCGCGCCTGCCTGAGCTGCCAACGAGGCTGCGCGCAAGCTGGCCTCTACCGCGCCCCAGGCAGGGCGGGTCAGGGCATGCCAGCGGGGCTCAGTGTGACCCTCTTTCAGAGCCTCTGCTACCAGGATGTCAATCACGTCGCCGTTCTCGGCGTGCAGCATGGTCAGCATGCCGTGCTCACGGGCAAGGCGCATCACGCGGAAAATCTCGCTGTCTTGCAGGCGCAGCCGGTTATTGTAAGCCGTAAACACTTTAAGGCTGGTGATCCCCAGCGCGGGCAAGCCCGGGATTTCTGCTTCGATGGCGGCATCCAAATGGGTTATGTTCATGTGGAAGCTGAAGTCGATGGATGCCTTGGGGTCAGCTTTATCCCGCCAGACGCGGATGGATTCAGCCAGCGTTGCTTTATCCTGCGGTACAAAGTCGATCACGGTGGTCGTCCCCCCAAACGCCGCCGCTTTGTGCCCGGTGTAGTGATCGTCGCTGGAAACCGTTCCAAACATGGGTAAGTCGAAATGAGTGTGAGGATCAACCCCCCCGGGAAAGATGAGCCGACCCGCAGCATCCAAGCGCTGCGCGGCAGGATCGTGAATTTCGGTGGCAATCTCAACGATCTTCTCACCATCGATCCGTATGTCCGCCTGGAAGATTTCCGAGGCGGTGATGATGGTCCCAGAATGAATAACGAGGCTCATGCAGAATCCTTTTACACTTATAGCTCGAGTACGGTCAAAGCGGGACGAAACCGCGACCGAAAACTTCCTGTGCGGGTGAAACAATGATAAATGCGTTCGGGTCAGCCTTGCGGACGAGCTCTTTCAGCTGTGGGATTTCCGTGGTGGTCAGGGCGATCATCAATACCGAGTGCGCCTTGCCGGTATACATGCCTGTTCCAGACAGTGCGGTCACGCCGCGCTGCATGTCCTCCAGGATGCGCTGGGTGACCGGCTGGGCCTGGTCGGTGATGATATAAGTCAGGTACTGCTGGCGGCGGCGGGTGTGACGATACCAGGGATGGGTATTATCTTTTTCCTGGGCGGTATGGGAAGTGCCGCTGAGGATCGTTTCTGCAACGCCGGTAAACCGCGGCAGAATCTCACCTGGAGCGTCCTGCAAGCCGGCGCTCAAAAAACCGAAGATCAAGACGACGATCGCCGATACCAGCAAGGCTCCAATAATCAGCTGACCGGGCAGCGGCCCAACGGAGGCGCGTGAGACCAGGTTTCCCAGTGAGGTCGCCATCGTGGGCTGGAACAACAGCTTGGTAATCCAGGCCAGCAGGATGATGGCATAGATTGCCAGGTAATTGCGGCGCAGCCTCCGCCCGAGCGCTTCCCACATCGAAATCGGAAAACGAGGATGGAGCAGGCTTTCTGCCAGCGATTCAGCCCAGTCGGAAGCAGGGTGAAAGGGCGGCACCAGCATACTGGCGAAGAAGTCCGTTTCCATCAAGCGGACGCGGTAGCTCCACAGCTCGTAGTAACGGTAGCGGCGAGCTTCGATGAACAGGAATATGGTCACCAGGAGCAGGTCGAGCAAGACGACCATATGCGACGCCGGAGAGGCGCCAAAGGCGATAGTGATGACAGCCCCGGTGGTGATGATCGCCCAGTTGGTCGTCGTGTCGAGGCGCTGTCGCCAGACATTGGCGCGATTCACCTCAGCCCGGAATAAATGCACCATGGCAGTGGTGAAATCCCCCGGGCGGAGCTGGTAACCCCGGAAGCTCCAGACGTGCGGATCATCCTGAACGGGCGGCGGACTGCTTTCCGCCTCGCCCGCGGCGTGGCTCGGGTCTTGTGTGTCAGCGCGAGGATTATTGGACAACCTGGCTCCTGGCTCAGCTCTTTGCACGAGATGGCTGATCGTGGGGATCGGAAATCGCATAGTCCACGGTCAGCTCGCTGATCCCCAGGAGCAAGGCGAGCAGAGCGGGGTCGAGATCCGCTGAAGGAAGAGATTGGGAATTTTGCTGATATATCTGGTGTTGGCTGGCGCGTTCGCGCAACGCCTGCCAGAGGACCAGACGCTCGTCAGATTGGACGATCAAATCTGCCATATCCCTGGCGCGCTCGAGATATTCACCGGTCGTATAAAAGAATGTAATGCGGTGCCAATGCTCGGAGAGGATGGGTTCGGGAAGAGGGATCAATGGACCGAGCTGAACCTTATAGTACTCCTGCCCGGCGTGAGGGTGATCGGGCTCATCTTTCAGAAGCTCCGCACGGGTGGTCAGCTCATGCCCCACCACTGGAGCCAGGAGCTGGATGCGCCATTTCTCTTCACCGAAGGCGGAGGTTTGGTAAAAGGCGAGGTAATCGACTGCAATCACTTTTGGTGCGGAATGGAACGGGATGCGATACCAGCCCAGCAGCCGGGCTATTTCCAGGTCGCGCGGGTCGCGCATGACGGCTACGAGGATTAATGCGGTAGGAGGCGGCAGGATGGTCATCGATCAGCATCGCCGGCAGGCGCTCAGTCAGGCCGGGTTCCTGGAGCTAGTCTACCACCAGAGGACAAAACTGCCAACAATGTGATTGGCCGAAAGTATTTTTACAAAAATTGACACCCAGACGGCCAATCACTGGGGCAAACCGCCATTTTATGCTCCAATGTACATAAAATACTTATTGCGGTTTGCTAAGTTCCGGGTCTATAGAATTTCGGACCATCACGCGGTAAATCCCATACAGCTTTTATTTGAGCAATCCTATAGAATATGGTATGATTTTTACTGTAGAGGAGTTTATCCGCGATGGCTGAGCAAGTCCAACCTTCGACTGCCGTCCGGCTGCTCCGCCGGTTAGGCAAGGATCGCGAGCTGCACCGGGAAACGGTGGCGACGACCGGCCTCTCGCCCCAGATGGCTTTACTGCGTACCTGGCAGTCAGACCGCCTGAGGCTCACCTACGCGGACTTTTTAAGCAATCCGCAGAACGCACCCGCCTGTAATTTCTTCCAAAACGAGATCTACGCACCCAAGGACTTCAGCCAGCGCGACCACGATGCAGAGCGTTTTTACAACCTGCTGCAGCGTTTTATACCCGAGCCCATGCTCTGGCTGGTGAAAGAAGTGGTCGAGCTCAACCAGTTAACCTCTCGCCTGGACGCCGAGCTGCTGGAAGTGCTGGTCGACCAGCTCGGCGTGGTCGACCAGATTACCGCAGAGGAATACGCCCAGGCATACCGGATCTGTGATAACTACGCCGAGCGCCGCGAGCAGATTGAGCGCGTCGTCGCTATCGGATATCATGTTGCCACAGGCGCCCGCAACCCGCTGGTGCTCGCAACCCTGCGCGCCGCGGCGAGCCTGCCCGCCGGGCAGGCTGGCAAGAGCTGCACGATTTCCTGGAAAAAGGCTGCCTGGCTTTCAAGCATCTGCGCGACGTGGATGGATTCATGAACGCAATCTACTCGCGCGAAATGGATCTCCTGGATCAAATCTTTGCAGCTGATTTATCAGCAAGTAATTGATCAGCGACCGAAGCCGGCGTCGTAGTTGAAGGCGGTGATCAGCTCGTCGATCTCAGCTGCCTGCGCCTGGAAACCCGTCCAATAATCCGGGTCGTACCACTGGGCCATGGATCTCCTCGTAGGTCTTGCCCTGCTGCTCGACCCAGGTGAAGTATTTCAGGTTGTGAACCCGGCGGCGGTCGGCGTAGGACAGCTCGAGCAGGTTATCGGTGGACTGCCCGTGCAGGTAGTGGGCGAAGTGAGCCGCGGCATCCGCCTCGGTATACTCGCCGAATTCGGCGTGCATTTCCTTCAGGCGGCTGCCGTACAGCTCCATCGAATCGGTCAGGACGGTCAGGACGATATCGTTCTCGCCCAACTCGTAATACTTGGCGAATTTGATCGCCGAAAGCACATTGGAGATGCCCGAAAAACCCAGCAGGTCCAGCTGGCTGACGATCGCTTCTGGAACGCCCTTTCTGGACCAGGTATGCGCGCCCGGCCGGCTCGTTGAACAGGCGCGCGAGGTTGACCACGGCGTTATCGTCGATGGCAACCACCACATCGGTGTTCTTGACGTTGTGGATCCAGGGCACGTGCTTGTCGCCGATGCCTTCGATGCGGTGCGCGCCAAAGCCGTTCTCCAGCAGGGTGGGGCACTGCAGCGCCTCGCTGGCGACGATCTTGCTGGCCGGGAAGAGCTGCTTCATGTAATCGCCGCTGGCAATCGTGCCGGCTGAACCGGTGGCGGAGGCCATGCCGCGGTAGCGATCGCGCGGGCCCAGCGACCTGCTCAACGACTTCTTCCATGGCATGCCCGGTGACCTCGTAATGCCACAGGTAGTTGCCAAACTCCTCGAACTGGTTGAAGATCATCAGGTCCTGGCCGGATTTGCGCAGCTCCCAGCACTTGTCGAAGATTTCTTTGACGTTCGATTCGCTGCCCGGGGTGGCGATCACCTCGCCGGCGATCTTGGAGAGCCACTCGAAGCGCTCGCGGCTCATCCCTTCGGGCAGGATGGCGATCGACTGGCAGGCCAGCAGGGCCGAATCGTAGGCGCCGCCGCGGCAGAAGTTGCCGGTGGAAGGCCAGACAGCTTTCTGGGTGGTCGGGTCGAACTGGCCGGTCACCAGGCGCGGGACCAGGCAGCCGAAGGCCGCGCCGACTTTATGCGCGCCGGTGGGGAACCATTTGCCGATCAGGGCGATAATGCGCGCCGGCGCTGCCGGTCAGGCTGGTGGGCAACTCGATGTAATTCACGCCGCCAAAACCGCCGCCCTGAGGCGACAGGCTCGTTCTTCCAGGTGATGCGGAACAGGTTGCGCGGGTTCACGTCCCACAAGCCGGTAGCTGCCCAATTGCGCCTGGACTTCGGCCGGGAGCGGAGTGCGGGTTTTTCATCTGGGCAAAGGTTGGGATGATGATATTGCGCTCGCGCACGCGCTGCAGGCTGCGCTGCCGCGCGCTCAGGGTGGACGGTCAGATCGATTTTGCCATTGGCTTTGTACTCCTGGATTCGGTTTAGTTACATTTAGCCTGGTCGGCAGGCTGAGGGTTTATTTTCGATCCGATTCAGGCAGGCCTGGGTTTGCTCGGGCTGGGCGGTTGGCGCCTCGCTGACGATATACAGCGGACGGCCTTTGGCTTCATCGTACAGGCGACCGATGTATTCGCCCAGGATACCCAGGGAGATGAGCTGCACGCCGCCCAGGAACAGCACCGCGATCAGGGTGGTCGCCTGCCCCGTGAAAGCACCTGCGACCTGCCAGGCGCAGGATGATCACGACCGGGATCGCCAGGATGCTGATGCCGGCGGCGATAAAACCGATATAGGTGGCGATCTGCAGTGGGAAATAGGAAAAACCGGTGATGGCATTCGATGGCCAGCCTGAGCATCTTCCGGAATGGATACTTGGTCTCGCCGGCAAAGCGGGCGGCCCGCCGGTAGGGAACGCCGATCTGGTGGAAGCCGACCCAGGCCGACATGCCGCGCAGGAAGCGGTGGCGCTCGCGCATCTGGTTCATCACATTGACCACCTTGCGGTCCAGCAGGCGGAAATCGCCGGTATCCAGAGGGAATCTTCACATCGGTGATGCGGTAAATCAGGCGGTAGAAAAGCGAGGCGGTGAACAGCTTGAACCAGGTTTCGCCTTCGCGCTCGGTGCGGACGGCATACACCACTTCGTAGCCTTCGCGCCATTTGGCGATCAGGTCCAGGATCACTTCGGGTGGATCCTGCAGGTCGGCATCGATGATGACCACCGCCTCGCCCGCGGCTGTAATCCAGCCCGGCAGTGACCGCGATCTGGTGACCGAAGTTGCGGGCAAAGATCACCGGCCGGACGCGCTCATCTTTGTCGAGCCAGCTCGCGGATCGAGCTCGGTCGAGCCATCGCGTGAGCCATCGTCCACCAGGACCAGCTCCCAGGGCTCGCCGGTCTGCTCCATCACCTCGCTGACGCGGCGGTAGAGCTCCGGCAGGTTTTCGAGCTCGTTGAAAACCGGAGCAATGATTGAATAAACAGGTGGGTTCGGCATGGTCAGGCTTGCCTGCTGGAGCAGGGCTTTTCTAACCGCATCCAGGGTCGGCTCGATCACCGGAGCTTCAGCTGACCGCCTGCATGGCTGCGCGCACATCTTTCAGACCGCTGCCGGTGTTCAGCACCAGGACGGATCATCCGGGATGATCCAGCCTCTGCTGCAGCGGCTTTGACCAGCCCGGCGTAAGCGGCGGCGCCGGCCGGCTCGGCGAAGATGCCCGCCCTGCCCAACGCGGCAATTGCGCCAGATGATCTCGTGTCGTCCACGGTCAGGTAGGTGCCGCCGGTTTGGGTCGCGGCGCGCACCGCGCGCACCCCATCGCGGGGCAGGTCGACCGAGATGCTGTCTGCCAGGGTATTCGCCGCAACCGGCTGGATCGTCTCGGTGCCGGCCAGGAAGGCATTGGCAATGGCCGCCGAGCCTTCGGCCTGGACGCCGAACAGGCGCGGCATCTGCTTCGAGCCAGCCCAGAGCTGAGCAGATCTTTAAATCCTTTGTGAATGCCGGAGATGATGTTGCCATCGCCAACGGAAACGAAGATGGTCAGCGGTCGTTCCGCCGAATGCAGCATGTCCCAGCAGGACTTGCTCCCAAATTTCGAAGGCGGCGGTCTTCTTTCCCTTCGGCGGTGAAGGGGTTGTAGCCGGTATTGCGGCAGTACCAGCCAAATTCCTGGGCGGCCTGGATGGTCAGGTCAAAGGCCTCGTCGTAATTGCCATCCACCAGGATCACCTGCGCGCCAAAGATCAAGCAGCTGGGCGACTTTGGCCGGTGGAGCGGTGCGCGGGGCAAAGATGACCGCTTTCTGCCCAACCGCGGCAGCCATGCCTGCCAGGGCGGCCCCGGCATTGCCGGTGGAGGCGGTCACCACCACCTCTGCGCCGATCTGCGCGGGCGCGGGCGACCACCACCGCGCTGGCGCGGTCTTTGAAGGAAGCGGTCGGATTGCGGCTTTCATCTTTGATCCACAGCTGCTCGCAAGCCCAGCTGGTCGGCCAGGCGCGGCGGTGCGAAGAGCGGCGTCCAGCCAGCGGCGCGCAGGGGAGTGCCCTGTCCGCCCGGATCGCTGACCGGCAGCAGCGGCAGGTAGCGCCACAGAGAAGGCTCGTGCTGGTCGAGTGATGTCCTGCAGGCTGCGAATCCGTGGCGCAGATCGCAGCGTAATCCAGGACGACGTCCAGGTTGCCGCCATCCTGCGGGCAGATATATTGGTTACCTCGTCGGGGCCGTATTCTCGCCCGCACAGGGAGCAGCGATAACCAACTGAAATTTATCGCATATGCGTCCGGTTATATCCCGCGCTCGCCGCGAATGTAGGGGATTCCCAGGGCGGCTGGAGCGCCCAGGCGTTTGCGCATGGCCTCGCGTGAGCCAATCACCAGGACAATGATGGTAAAGGCATAAGGCAGCATCTGCAGGAAGAAACCCCAGATACGGGTTGTAGTAGAACGGATTGGCAAGCCCAGCAGCATCGTCGGACCCTGGATATCCAGGATCAGGCGGCGCAGCGCGCCAAAAGTATAAGCGCCAAAAGCCGCGCGCAGCGGGTCCCATTGGGCGAAGATCACCAGGCCGATGGCAATCCAGCCCTGCCCGGCGGTGGTCAGCTCGCTGAACCAGCCCGGCGAGACCGCCAGGCTGATCGTTGCTCCAGCCAGCCCGGCCAGCAGCCCACCGACGAACACGTAGAAATAGCGCAGGCGGTAGACATTGATCCCCAGCGCATCCGCCGCGGCCGGATATTCGCCGACGGCGCGCAGGTGCATCCCGGGGCGGGTGCGGTTGATGTAATACCAGGCCAGCGGGATGAGCAGATAACCGATGTAGACCAGCATGCTCTGGTTGGTGAAGAAGATCGGGCCGATGATTGGGATCTGGCTAGAGCAGCGGGATGGTGAAAGACGGGCAGCAGGGAGACCGTGCCGGCTTTGCTCAGGCCTTCGCCCAAGCACCAGGCTGATGCCGGTCGCCCAGGAAGGTCAGCGACAGACCGCTGACCACCTGGTCGGCCTGGAAGGTGATGGTGATGAAAGCGTGGATCTGGCTGATCAAGCCGGCCGCCAGCATGGCTACCAGCACCCCCAGCCAGGGATTGCCGGTGGTTACGGCGACGCTGAAAGCGCTCATCGCCCCGATCAGCATCATGCCTTCCACACCCAGGTTCATCACGCCAGAACGTTCGGCAAAGATTTCGCCGATCGTGGCGAAGAGCAGCACCGTACCCGATGGCAACACCTGCCTGAAGGATGATGATGAAGTCCATAGTCTAGGCCTCCTCTCGCTGGCGCACGATGCGGACGCGGTAGCGCAGGAAGAAATCGCTGGCGATCAGGCAAACCAGGATGATCCCCTGGATCATTTTCGGAACGCCGGAAGGCTGGATTTCGCGTCCTGCCAGGATCAGCGCGCCGAACAAGATCGGATACCAGGATCACCGCGAATGGGTTCAGTTTGGCCAGCCAGGCGACGATGATGCCGGTAAAGCCATAGCCGGGTGAGATGGCGCCTTGCAAGCGGTGGACCACGCCGGTGATTTCCGACATCGCCGCCAGCCCTGCCAGCGCGCCGGAAAGCATCATCACCAGGATGATATTGCGGGCGATGTTGATTCCGGCATATTCGGCTGCCTGCGGGTTGTCGCCGATCAGGCGGATCTCATAGCCCCAACGGCTGCGGTAGATGATGAACCAGACGATCACCGCGGCGACACAGCCCGATCAAGCAAGCCGAGATGGGTGGTCAGCCCGCGGAAGATGCGGGACCTGAGCGGCGTAATCCGGCAGGCGGGGCAGCCAGGCGTTCTTTGGGAACGTCCGGCGACATCTGGAAACCGCCTTCGCTCCAGACGGCAAAAATGAAGAAGTTATTCCAGGCGATGGCGATGTAGTTCATCATCAAGGTGGTGATGATCTCGTTGACCCGGTAAGCGAGCTTTCAGGAAGCCGGGGATAAAACCCCATAACGCGCCGGCGAGCATGCCGGCAGCCATCATGGCAGGGATGAAGATCCAGGGCGAGGTCGTCGGCTGGAAGCAGCGGGAGTCAGGACGACCGCGCTGGCGCCGAAGCGCCCAGGAAGAACTGGCCTTCAGCGCCGATATTCCACAGCTTCATGCGGAAAGCGACCGAAGCAGGCCAGGCCGACCAGGATCAGCGGGGTGGCTTTCACGCATGCGTGTCGGAGAAAACGCCCAGGCTGCCAAAGGAAGCCTGGGCGATGTGCGCGTAAGAGCGGAACGGGTCGCCACCGGCAATAGGCAATGATGACCCCGCCAATGATCAGCGCAACCAATACTGCGCCGATCGATACTACGACTGGGATACCAGCGTGGGGCTTCGGTCAGGCGAGGTTCGAGCTGAGATCCTGTAGGGTAACCGTCTGCTTGGTGGGTTGAACCGGTATGGAGGCGGTATCAGACATTTCGCTGCTGCTCCTTTGGGCTTGATCTGGTCGCTGTGGAGTGCCGGTCATCATTAAGCCGATCGTATCGACGTCGTGCATCGCGCACCTCACCCATGATGCTGACCTTCGTAGATGACGTAAATCCGGTCGCTCAAGCTGAAAAGCTCTTCCAGCTCTTCTGAAATCAGCAGGACTGGCTGCGCCTGCTTCGCGCTGCGCCAGCAGCAAGCGGTGGACGCCTTCGATCGCGCCGACATCCAGCCCGCGCGTTGGCTGGACGGCAACCATAAATCGATGGCTCGCCGGAAATCTCGCGTGCCAGGATGACCCGCTGCAAATTACCGCCGGAGAGCAAGCGCACTGGAGTATCGACGGAGGGCACGATGATGTCGTAGGCTGCCTTCAGGTCTGTGGCGAACTGTTTGGCTGTCGGTCGTATCCAGCTACCCAACCGTGGGCGATCGGGCGTCTTGCGATACTTTTTCATGATGACATTGTCGGTCACGCTCAGGTTCGGCGAGCTGCCAACATGGGTGCGGTCTTCTGGGACATAAGCCAGGCCTTGCTTGATGCTGAACTCGCGGACTGCGATTGCTGATCTCTTCGCCATTCAATAAAACCTGTCCCTTTGTAGCATTGGCGCAGCCCGGTGATCACCTGGGCCAGCTCGCTCTGTCCATTTCCGGCTACCCCAGCCAGGCCGACGATCTCCCCCGCACGGACGGTCAGAGATAGGCCGTGCAGAGCCGGCAGTCCTTTATCATTTTCGGCTTGCATACTCCGCTAACCTCCAGAACGACCTCTCCGGGTTCTTGATCTTTCTTATCAATGTGGAAGATGACCTCGCGGCCCACCATCAACCGGGCCAGCTCCTGTGCGGTCGGTTTGCCCGATCGGGATGCCTGCGGCGGTCACCTTGCCTTTGCGCAGAACAGTGATCCGGTCAGCGATCGCATGGTGACTTCTTGCAGTTTATGGCTGATAAAGATGATCGATTTTCCTTCTGCGACCATTGTCCGCAAGGTATGGATCAGGTCTTCGATTTCCTGGGGTGCGAGCACCGCGGTCGGTTCATCCATGATCAAGATCTTCGCGCCGCGGTAGAGCATTTTGAGGATCTCGACCCGTTGCTGCTCGCCGACCGATAGCTGCCAGATCTTGGCGCGCGGGTCGACCTTCAGACCGAAGCGAGTCGCTGAATTCCTCGATTTTGAGGTCGTATTCGGGGAGCTTCAGCCGGAAGCGCGGTTCAGGTCAATCCCAAGCAGGATATTTTCGGTGACCGTTTGGGTGGGGACGAGCATGAAATGCTGGTGGACCATGCCAATCCCGGCAGCAATTGCATCGCGTGGTGACGATAAGATGACCGGTTTGCCTTCGATCAGGATCGTGCCTGATTCCGGGCGGTACATCCCGGCCAGCACATTCATCAATGTGCTCTTGCCGGCACCGTTCTCTCCCAGCAGGGCGTGGATCTCTCCGGGCAATAGCTCGAAATCGACGTGGTCGTTCGCCAGCACGCCCGGAAATCGTTTGACGATGCCGCGCATCTCAACCATGAGCTGCGGGCTGGTAGGAGTGAGCGTGGGTTCGTCCGTCATGGAAGGATTCCTGACAAATAAGCTCGTCCCCGGCTTGTTAAGAGCGATTTTTAAAAAGGGGCCAGAATCCTGGATAAGATTCCGGCCCCACACTGGATGATTTGATTAGCTACCCGTAGCCGGTAATTCGGCAGTAATGCCGTCAGCCCACCAGTGCATGCAGTACTTGCATTCCAGGCCAGGTGCTCCGGGAGGGAACTGGTCCAGATCAGGCTGAGACATCTTCTCGCCTGCAGGGACCACGATATTGCCCTGGTTGTCCTTGATCTGGCCGGAGAAGACGTCGAAGCGGGTGAACTTACCCGCCAGCATCTTGGCCAGGAGTGTCCTTGACCTCTGGATGACATCCGGGTCGGCAGGTCAGCCTCACCCTTGGTCGAGCTGCTGGCCTTCCATGAAGCCATACAGACCCAGGCCGCCGGTATCGGCGTCGAAGTAATCCCAGCCCACCTTGTAGGTCTTATCGATGAGGCCCTGGGTGATTTTGGCGTAGATCGGACCCCAATTCCAGTAGGGGGTGGTCAGGCAGGCTCGACTTTGCAGGAGCCGATCCAGTCGTAGGTGATGCCCCATTTGCCCTTTTCCTGAGCGACATCAGCCACAGCAGGGGTATCCGCACCGGTGAAGACGACCTGCGCGCCGGCATCGAACAGCGAAGCAGCGGCTTCTTTCTCAACGACCGGATCATGCCAGGTGTTGATCCAGCGCACGTCCATGGTGCATTCCGGGCAGGTCTTCTTCATACCCAGGGCAAATGGCGTTGCCCAGGCGGAGTTCTTCCGGGATGGGGAAGGTAGCCATGTAACCGAGCTTGGGATTGCCATCCGCTTTGGCGCGGGCGCCTGCCAGCATGCCTGCCAGGTATTTCATGTTTTCCATGGCGCCGAACAGGTTGCCAAAGTTGGTCATGTTGGATTTATAACCGCTGATATGGATGAAAGTCATGGTCGGGAAATTCATCGGCGACGGTTTCCATCGGGTCCATGAAGCCGAAGGAAGTGCCGAAGATCAGGTTGAAGCCTTTGCGAGCCAGGCTGCGGAAGACCTGCTCGGAGTCGGCGCCTTCGGGAACATTTTCGATGTAGGCAACATGGACGTTCGGGACATTCTTGCTCAACGTAATCCAGACCTTCATAATGCGCCTGGGACCAGCCGCCATCGTCGTGGGGGCCGATCAAGACCATGGCGACATTGAATTTCCCACTTTCGACCTCTGGGATCTGGAAACTGCCGGTGGCTTCGGTCGGAGCGGGCGCCTCGGTTGCAGCAGGGGCCTCGGTCTGCGCTGGAGCTTGTGTGGCGACGGTTGTGGGTGCTGCTGCCGGCGCGCAGGCAACCAGCACCATGGCCATCACGGTCAACAGGGCGAGAAATCGCCAGATTTGTTTGGTAAACATTTTTACTTCTCCTCTTGATAAATAATTCTTGTATGTTGATAGGATCAAACCATCTGCGAATATTACCCGAATTTGTTTTTTGAGCGAACCACCTCCTTTTTTAATTTTCAAAGAACCAGCATTCTTTTGGAATTCTCCTGGAAACGAAAAGGCAACTCTCCCGCCCGGCAGTGCAGTGAGCGAGCACTTACCAGGAGGAGGTTGCCTGTATCAACCAGTGGTCATAGCTGTTCTGCTGGATTTTGCGATGCATGAATACCAGCTTGAATTATAGAAGGTTTCGCGGCTTTTATCAACCCATAGTTCACGCCTGGTCAAGACGGATGTTCATTCCTGGGTAAGGAGCAAATATTATCCGGGGTAAATCAGGTGCCAGTCTCACCGCGCAGCGCCGCACCGATATTCTCCGGGTTGGTGATGAGCGCCTGCTTTCCGCCTGCCTCCAGGAACCAGATGATCGCCTGGATCTTGGGCGCCATGGAACCCTTGGCGAAGTGAGTGCCTTCGCCAAGTATTGCTTTGGCTTCTGCCAGGGTCATCTGGTCGAGCCATTTCTGATCCGGCTTGCCAAAATTGAGGGCAACCTTTTCCACCGCGGTGGAGATGAGGAACAGATCGGCGTTGATCTTGCGGGCCAGCAGGCTGCTGGCGAAATCCTTATCGATCACCGCGGCAGTCCCGGCATACTCGCCTGATCGCCTTCATCGATGACCGGGATGCCGCCGCCGCCGACCGTGATCACGACCACGCCGGCGTCGATCAGCGTTTTGACCGGGCTCGAGCTCGACAACTTCCTCCGGGAATCGGTGAAGCGACCACCCGCCGCCAGCCGCGCCCGGCATCTTCGACGACCGTCCAGCCCAGTTCGTCTGGCGCGGTGCTTGGCTTCGGCTTCCTCCATGAAACCGCCGATGGGTTTGGTGGGGTTCTTGAAGGCCGGGTCATTGCGTATCCACCAGCACCTGGGTGACCACCGTGGCGACAGGTTTGGCTTGATGCCTGCGCCGGTGAAGCTCGTTCTGCAGGGTCTGCTGCAGAGCATAGCCGATGGCGCCCTGGCTGTCCGCGCCGCACACATCCAGCGGAACCTCGTGCATGCCTTCCACCTTGTGCGGCGATCTCCGAGCGGCGCAGGATGAAACCGACCTGCGGGCCATTGCCATGACCGATGGCCACATCCCAGCCGGCTTCGATCATGTCGGCGATGTGGTGGGTGGTTTCCTTGGCGGCCAGGTACTGGTCTTCAACAGTCTGGTGGTTCTTGTCCTTGATCAGGGAATTGCCGCCAATAGCGACAACTGCGACTTTCTTTTCGCTCATTGAATTTTCTCCCAAGTTGTGAGCTCAGCGCATGGTCAGAGCCATGACAGCTTTCTGGGCGTGCATGCGGTTTTCGCTTCATCATAAACGACGGAATGCGGACCATCCATCACCGCATCGGTCACTTCGATATTGCGGTCGGCAGGCAGCGGGTGCATGTAGATGGCATCGGTCTTTGGCCAGCGTCATCTTGCGCTCGTCGGTGATCCAATGCGAATACTTCTTGATGATCTTCGCGCCTTCTTCTGGGTCCGGGGTGTGCACCATGGCGCCCCAGGATTTGGCGTAGATGATATCGGCATCCTTGAAGGCTTCTTCCATATCGTCCATGACCTCAAAGCCGGTGCCGAATTTGCGCGCCTGCTCCTGGGCCTGGTCCATGATCTCGGGCATCAGCTTGAACTCCGGTGGGTGGGCCAGGACAACATCCATCCCAAAGCGCGGCATCTGCAGGATCAGCGATTGCGGGACCGACATCGGTTTCTGGTAGGAAGCGGCATATGCCCAGGAGACAACCATCTTCTTGCGGCGCAGGTCGCGGCCTTTTTTCTCCATGATGGTCATCAGGTCAGCCAGGCACTGGAAGGGATGGTAGATATCGCACTGCATATTGAGCACGGGGACGCGCGAGGCTTTGGCAACCTCGTTCAGATACCCATTGCCAATCGCCCCAATCGACGTGGCGGATGGCAATGCCAGTCAAAATAGCGACCGAAGATCTCACCGATCTCTTTGGGTGTGTCGCCGTGGGAGATCTGGGTGGTGCTGCGATTCGATGAAAGCGCATGACCGCCAAGCTGGGCCATGCCGGCTTCGAATGAGCCGCGTGTGCGGGTGCTGGTGAAGAAGAACAGCATCGCCAGGACTTTGTCGCGCAGGTAGGCGTGCGGCTCGTTCAAAGCGCGCTTGCGCTTCAGGTCAAAAGCCACATCCAGAACGGTTTCGACTTCTTCTTTGCTGAAATCCAGGTCGCCGATCAGATCGCGGTTATCGTAAAGTCAGTTTGCATGAATTCATCCTCAGTGATTATTCCATTGCGCCCAACACCAGTGCCAGCAGCGCCATGCGCATGACCACACCATTGAAAGCTTCCTGCCAGTAGCGCGACCAGCGGGTGATATCCACATCGGGCGGGATCTCATCCATGCGCGGCAGGGAGTGCAGCAGGATGGCATCCGACTTGGCTTTGGTTGCCAGCAGCTCGCGGGTGATCTTGTAATTGGCAGGGGTCATGCCCGTGCTCGCCGGCTTCCTGGCGAGATTTGGTGTAATCCGGCTGGACAACCGGCTCGACCAGGATGACATCCGCCTCGGCGATCGCCTGCTCGACATGCTCGGCTTCGCTGAAATTCAGGCTGTAGCCGCTTGAGTTCGTCCTTGAATTCCGTCGGTCAGGGACATTTCGGGCGGAGCGACGAAGGTGATCGGGCAGTCGAACTGGGTCAGGGCATAACCCAGAGAGTGCATGGTGCGCATGCGCATATCGCCGACAGCCAGCCAGTTCAACCATCGATGGTGCCTTTTTCGTGTCAGCACGGTGTACAGATCGGTCAGGATCTGGGTGGGGTGCTCGCCCCAGCCATCGCCGCCGTTGATGATCGGGACAGAAGCCCACTTGGCAGCTTCGTGCGGCGCGCCCTGCTGGAAGTGGCGCATGACGATCACATCGCCGTAAAATTCCAGCATCTTGACGGTGTCTTTGATCGATTCCTGGTACAAATCGCCGGCGCGGGTCATCTTGGCATCCGAAAAACCGGTCACATGCCCACCCAGGCGGTGCATGGCAGCTTCATGAGCCAGGCGGGTGCGGGTGCTGGGCTGGTAGAAAGCGGTCACCAGGGTCTTTTCTGCGAGCATGTCGCTGTTGCGGCGGTTGCGAGCAATCGGTTCCAGCTCGTCTGGCGACTTCGAAAACCTGGAAGAACTCCTTCCGCTCGAAATCCTTGAGTGAAAGAATATCACGACCTGCAAAACTACGCATTGTTACTATCTCTCCTTATGATTTGAATAAGATTTGGAGTCTTCAGCCGGTCTCTTAGACTTATTATTTCAACCGCCCTACCCGGCGCACGACATGGAAGCGGAAATAACCGGGCAGGAAATAGCTGTAGGAATAATCGACCACCCGCCCATCAGCGGCATACAGGTAGGCAGTGAAACGCAGCAGCACATCGCCGCGCTGGATCTCCAGCGCGCGCGCGATCTCGGATGGTAGCGGTGACGGCGTTGATCTCGGTTCGGGATGATGTGCAGCTGCGGGTGTGCCGCGCTGCAGCAAGCAAGTCCAGGACAGAGCCGGTGAAAGCCTGCTGCAAGCTCATCCGGGCTGAGGATGTCCTCTGGCAGGATATCGATCAGGTATGCCACCGGGCGCTCCTCGGCCAGGATGACCCGCGACAACCTGCGACCACTGGCGCTCCTGGGCAGAGATTCAGAGCCTGCGCTTGCTTCTGCCATGCTGCCTGGATGTCTCAATTTTCAATCGCCCATGGTCACCGGCAGGCCGATCCGTTCTGCCAAGCGTCTCGATGCTTTCCAGCACTTCCAGACCGGTATCGATCACTGCGCTGGGGTGGGACGACAAAAGTGCCCGACCCCTGCCGGCGGCGGATCAGTCCCTGGGTCTTCGAAGGTGCGCATCGCCTCGCGCAGGGTGGCGCGTGAGACGCCCAACTTTTCGGCCAGAGTCGGGCTCGGAGGGCAGGCGCTCGCCAGGTGGAGTGCTGGCGATCAGCCTGCCAAGCTCGCTCTGCAATCGTCTGGACGGGTAAACGTTTTGATTCTGGCATTATTTGTCCGGCATGATTTCACTCGGTTTCGATGACCGGGATGAATCTGAAAGCGGTTGACATCCACCAGCCCCAGGTCGGAAATGCGCAGCTCGGGGATGACCACCAGGGCCAGCAGGCTGAGCTGCATATTGGGGTTATTCAGCTTGCAGCCGCAGGCGCGAAAGCCGTCCAGGACTGTGGCCGCTTTGCGTGCGACCACCTCGGCGTGCTCGTTCGACATCAACCCGGCGATGGGCAGGTCTACCTGGCCGATTACCTCTCCGTTGCTGGACGACCACCTGCCCGCCGCCGATGTGGGCCAGCTCATTGGCAGCCTGGGCCATATCGCTATCGTCGGTGCCGACCACGATCATGTGGTGGCTGTCGTGCGCGACGGTGGAGGCAATGGCGCAGGGGACGCTGAAACCAAAACCCTGCACCAGCCAACCTGCACCTGCCCGTCGCCTGTGTGGCGCTCGACCAGGGCGACCTTGGCAAGGTCCGCTGGGTATATCTGCGTGCATCTCGCCATCACTGGCGGGCATCTCCAGGCGCAAATGGCGGGTGGGCGCCTGGTTTTCGATCACCCCGATCACATTGGCGGTGACCTGCGCACGGGCTGGCGCAGGCAGGCGGAAATCTGCGGCGCTGAGCGGCGTGCCCAGGTGGACCGAATGGGTCGCCCAGTCGGGGTACTTGAAAACCGGGGTAGTCGAGCAGCAAGCGCCCATCCTGGGCGGCAAGGCGACCTTTCGCAAGCACGAGTATCCACTTCGAACTGCGGAAGATCATTCAGATCTCACCAGAGATATCCGCGTAACGCCCTGGGGCGATCATGCCGATCTCGCGCTGACACGCCGAAATGTTCGGCGGTGTTGATCGTCGCCATCTGGATGGCAGTGATCGGCGGAAGACCCTGCGGAGATTGCCTGGCGGACGGCCCGGTCGACGTGGCCTTCGTCCACCAGGGTCTGCGGAATGGGAATCGTCGGTGCAGAGGATGAAATTGCGCGAGTCGAGTCCCAGCTCGGTGATCGGCCCGCACCTGTGCAGGCACATCGTGCCAGGCCGAGCCGAAGCGCAGCATGACCTTCATCCCCTGGCGGACGCGGGCGACGGCATCTTCCAGGCGGGTGCCTTCGTGATCGTCCTGCGGCCCGCCGGCCACGTAACCGTGGAAGGGCAAGCCCAGGTCGGGCGAGGCATAATGCCCGCCGATCACTTTGCCGTGCCGGCGCGTGGCTGCCATCTCGGCGTGCATCTTCTCGTCGCCAGTTGAATACACCCGGGAAGTTCATCACCTCGCCCAGCCCGATGATCCCCGGCCAGGTCATCGCTTCGGCCACTTCCGCGGGTCCGATGCTGGCGCCGGGGGTTTCCAAGCCCGGGCGCGGAAGGCACGCAGGAAGGCATCTGCACCCAGACGTGGATCGGCTGCATGCAGCTTCGTCCACCATCAGCCGCACGCCTCGCAAGCCCGAAAACATTGGCGATCTCGTGCGGGTCGATGAACATGCCGGTCGTGCCGTGCGGGATCGACCGCCCGGACGAACTCGGTCACGGTGAGCATGCCCGATTCGACGTGCATGTGGGCATCGAGCAAGCCGGGCACCAGGTAGCGATCGTCGGCGTCGATGACGTGAGTGTCTTTGCCGATGGTGTGGGAGGCATCCGGTCCGACGTAAGCAATCCGCTCGCCCTTGACCGCGATATCGCGTCCGCGGGATGATCTCGCCGGATTGGACGCAGACCCAGCGCCCGTTGCGGATGACCAGGTCGGCCGGTTGGCGGCCCATTGCCACATCGGTCAGTGTACAGGTGAGTCTGGCTAATTCCTCCTGGGTCATGGTTTCTCCGCAAAGGGCAGGTATGGATGGTAGTGGATCCGGTCAGGAAATCTGTGATTGGCCGATAGTATTTTTACAGTCAAACATGTTAATTTCAGCCAATCACCACACGTTGCTCAAAAGCCGGCGGGCGAGGCGGTTATGCGCTTCGACCAGCACGGGCAGGTCAACCGTTTGGAGCTGGCCTTCTCTGACAATCAATTTGCCGCCCACAACGGTGTAATCCGCCTGGACGGGCGCGCAGAAGACCAGCGCAGCCAGCGGGTCGTGCAAGGCGCCGGCCAGACCCAGCTGGTTCAGGTGAACGGCGAAGAAATCGGCGCATTTGCCTGGAGCGAGCGAGCCGATGTCCGCCCGCCCGAGCACCGCTGCGCCGCCGCGGGTAGCCAGCTCAAGCGCCTGGCGGGCAGTCATCAGCGGTGGGGTATCCTGTCCAGAAAGCGAAGCGCCCAGCAGCCCGGCGCGCAGCCGGGCGACCAGCATTGCCTGGCGGACCTCTGCCAACAGGTGCGAGCCGTCATTGCTGGCAGAGCCATCGACGCCCAGGCCAACCTTTACCCCCGCCTGGAGCATATCCACAATGGGTGCGATTCCGGAAGCCAGGCGCATATTGGAGGTGGGGCAGTGGGCCACTCCGCAGCCGCTGCGCGCGTATAGCTGGATCTCTTCATAGTTGACGTGGACAGAATGGGCAAACCAGACGTCGGGTCCCGTCCAATTCAGCTCCTGCATGTAAGCGACAGGCCGGTAGCCGAATTTTTCCAGGCAGAAGACCTCCTCGTCCTGTTTCGGCCAGGTGGGTGTGCAGATGCACCCCGTACTCGCGCGCCAGCAACGCGCTTTGGCGCATCAGCTCGGCGGTTACGCTGAAAGGCGAGCAGGGCGCCAGAACGACCTGGGTCATCGCTCCCGGGTTGGGGTCGTGGTAGGTCTCGATCAGGCGCTGGGAGTCTTTCAGGATAAAATCTTCCTGCTCAACGACGCGGTCGGGCGGCAGACCGCCTTTGCTTTCGCCCAGGCTCATCGAGCCGCGCGAGGCGTGCAGGCGCAACCCAACCTCGCGCGCAGCCAGGATCTCATCATCCAGGCGGGAGCCGTTGGGGAAGAGGTAGAGGTGATCTGAAGCGGTCGTGCAACCGGAGAGAGCCAGCTCTGCCAGGGCGGTCTGGGTCGAGATGCGGATATCTTGCGGGGTCATTCCTGCCCAAATTGGATAGAGCGTCTTCAGCCAGTTGAACAGGTTGGCGTCCTGGGCGGCGGGAACGGCGCGCGTCAGGGTCTGGTAGAAATGATGGTGGGTGTTGATCAAGCCGGGTAGAACGACATGCCGGCTGAGATCGAGCACCTGGTCAGCGCTGGCTGGCAAGCGGCTGCTCGGATCGACCTGTTCGATAAAACCATCGCGGATAAACAGTCCGCCATCGGCAATCTCCCGGTGCTGTTCGTCCATCGTCACCAGGAGCGAAGCGTTTTTTACCAGCAGGGTGGGCATGATATAGGGTTAGATGCGTTTCTATAGATCAGTGGAGCAGGATGAATTTATTTGGGATTTGTCAGACAATATGAATATACCAGAATCCAGGCAGCATGTCAATTGTCTGACAAGTTAACAGAATTAAATATTTCACAGACTGAGCAAGAATCGGGTGGCATAGACAGGATTTTTGCTTATACTTGGGAAATCAAGGTGAGACTTCACCTTCCGTATTGGTAGAAAGGAGAGTAAGCCATGGAAATAACCCCAGAATTTGAGGAAGCCTGCCAGGATTATCAGCGGGTCGCCGAGGCGATCCAGTACATTGAAGAGAACGCTCAGCGCCAGCCGGAGCTGGCTGAAATTGCAGCGGCGCTTGGGTTGAGCGAATACCACTTCCAGCGCATATTCACCCGCTGGGCGGGCGTCAGCCCGAAGCGATTCCTGCAATACCTGACGAAAGAGCGGGCCAAGCAGCTGCTGGCAGAAGAGCGCAGCCTGCTGGATGTTTCTTATGAAATTGGTCTGTCCGGACCGGGACGGCTTTACGATTTGTTCGTTCATTGTGAAGCGGTGACGCCTGGGGAGTACAAGCAGCGCGGGGAGGGGCTGACCATCCGTTACGGGGTCCACCCTTCGCCATTCGGCGAATGCCTGCTGGGCTTTACCTCCCGCGGGATTACCAACCTGATCTTCCTCGACCGGGGTGAGCGGGATGGCGCCGCACAGCAGCTGGCTGCACAGTGGCCCAGAGCAAACCTGGTGGCGGACCAAGAAGCCACCCAGCGCTATGTCACCCAGGTTTTTCGGGATGACCAGCAAGCCGTCAGTGAGCAGATGCAGCTGCACCTGGTCGGGACCAATTTCCAGATCAAAGTGTGGGAAGCGCTGCTGAGCATCCCGAGCGGCTCGCTGGTTTGCTACCAGGACCTGGCGATGTACATTGGGCTGCCGCATGCCAGCCGGGCAGTGGGCATGGCTCTGTCTAAGAACCCCATCCCGGTGATCATTCCCTGTCACCGGGTAATCCAGAGCAGCGGGGAATGGGGCGGCTACCGTTATGGGACGACGCGCAAGCTGGCGCTGTTGGGCTGGGAGATTGCCCACACGGATGCGGAAAGGATCGGGTTTAGATGAAAAAAGCCAGCGCACCTTCCATCTGGACTGCCCTGATCGCGGTCTATATTTTTTGGGGGTCGACCTACCTGGCAATCCGCTTTGCCGTGGATACCATCCCACCTTTTTTGATGGCTGGCACGCGCTTCCTGGTTGCAGGCATCATCATGTACGTCTGGCGCAGGGCGGCAGGCGACCGCCGCCCGACCCGGCTGGAATGGCGCTCGACAGCCATCGTCGGTCTGCTTCTGCTGACTTTTGCCAATGGGACGGTCAGCTGGGCCGAGCAAACCGTACCTTCCGGTATTGCTGCCCTGCTGGTGGGAACCGTACCGCTGTGGATGGTCTTGATCGAAGGGCTGCGCCCTCACGGGACGCCGCTGACCCGGCGGGCGATCCTGGGTGTATCCCTGGGGTTTGTCGGTGTGATCGTCCTGGTAGGTCCGGTCAAGTCCTACGGGGGTCAGCCTTTGAACCTGGTAGGCGCAGGGCTGATCGTGTTCGCGGCAATCCTCTGGGCGATAGGCTCAGTATACAGCCGCAGCGCACCCATGCCCGAGTCTTCTTTGCTGGGCACCGGCATGGAGATGCTGGTTGCCGGCAGCGGGCTGCTCATCCTGGGCACATTGGCCGGTCAATGGCAGCAGCTCGATCTCAGCGCAGTGACCACCCAATCCTGGCTGGGCTTACTTTATCTGATCGTTTGCGGCTCTTTGATCGGGTATACGGCGTACACCTGGCTGTTACGCTCCGCTCCGATCTCGCTGGCTTCAACGTTCGCCTACGTCAACCCGCTCATTGCAGTCATTTTAGGAAGCCTTCTGGGGCAAGAGCCGCTCACCCCACGGATTGCTCTTTCAGCATTGGTCATTATCGGTGCGGTCGTCCTGATAAGCACCACGCGTGCTCCGAGGCGCAAGCTCGAGCCAGCATATGCAGTTGTGGGAAAAGAGGAGTAGTTTTATACAGCAGTAGCGGTGGATTGCCAGTTTGCCGCGATCTCACGGATTTGGTTAGCCTCCCACATCTCTGAAAAAGCCCGCACGATATCCGGATCATAACGGCTGCCGGTACAATCCAGGATCTCTTGATATGCAAGCTCCAAGGTGCGCGCCGGACTGTACGGACGGTTAGTGGTCATAGCGTCGAATGCGTCCGCTATGGCCACGATCCGCGCCCCCATCGGGATCAGCTTACCTTCCAACCCGTCCGGGTAGCCCTTCCCGTCCCAGCGCTCGTGGTGCGAGCGGATGATCGGAACGGCGTGAGTGAGATAGGGGATGTCCTTGATCATTTCAGCGCCGATAATCGGGTGGCGTTTGATGTCTTCCCACTCTTCGTCCGTCATTGGCCCGGTTTTGAGCAGGATCTTCTCTGAGATGTGGATTTTTCCAATATCATGCAAGATCGCGCCGAAGCGGAGCTGCTCCATCCGTTTCTCGACCCAGCCTAGCTGACCGGCCAAAGCGACGGCATAGCCAGTCACGCGCTCCACGTGGCCGCGGGTATAGCGGTCGCGCAGGTCAATCGCGTTCGCCAGGGCGGTCAGGCTGGCTTCGTAAGCACGCTGCAGCTGGACCATGCGCAGCTGCTCGGAGCGAGCCAGGCGGGAGCGGACAGCCGTTACCAGCTCATCGCGGCTGAGCGGCTTGACCAGGTAGTCCTCTGCGCCCAGGTTTTTGCCGCGCAGGATGTCCTGCTTTTCACCGCGAGCGGTCAGGAAGAGGAAGGGTATCGTTACCCATTCCGGGCGATTGCGCACGGCGCTGAAAAACTCGATGCCATCCATCACCGGCATGGCAATATCGGAGAGGATCAAGTCGGGGGTGATCGTGCTCATCCGTCCCAGGGCTTCGTTCCCGTTGGCGGCGGTGACCACGGCGAATCCCTCTAAACCGAGCATCTCACGCAAGCCATCCCGCAAAGTGTCGTTGTCTTCGACGATCAGTAAAGTCTCTTTACTCATGTCCGGTCCAGACTGGATATTGAGGGTAAACCACCGGCGGGTGCGGCAGTGTGCACCGCACGCAAAATTGCCTGGGTGAATGCTTCTGCGGCATAAGCGCCCACCAGGTTGACGTCCGCTTCGATCTCACCGGTTGCCAGGCTGAAGATCGTATCCCCATCGAGCATGGTGTGGGCTGGACGGACGGTGCGCGCCAGACCGTCGTGGGCCATCTGGGCAACCTTATTGGCACCTTCTTTGGTGAGCAGGGCATTGGTAGCGACCACGCCAATGACCGTGCTCTCACTGCGGCTGAATCCAGCGCGCAGCTCCTTTGCCGCGGCTTTCATCACCTGGAGGGTATCGGCGAACCCGCCTGCGCCGGGCAAGCGCGCTCCAGCGATGATCTGCCCGCTGGAAGGATCGAGGATGTCGCCGAAGGCATTGACCGCGGCCAGGGCGCCAACCAGCAGACCGTCGCCCAGGTCGAGGCAGGCGCTGCCGGTGCCAGATTTCATCGCCTGCTGCATGCCGAGGATCTTGCCGACGGTAGCTCCGGTCCCAGCGCCACAGTTGCCCTCGGCAGGCGGAGCGCTGGAAGCATTCAGGCAGGCCTGGTAGCCCATCCCCGCGTCCGGGCGCAGATCAGCCCGACCGAGACCCAGGTCGAACAGGATGGCAGAGGGAACGATGGGCACGCGTGCCACGCCGACGTCGAAGCCTACCCCGCGTTCCTCCAGGTAGCGCACGGCGCCGCTGGCGGCATCCAATCCGAAAGCTGAGCCGCCGGAGAGCACGATGGCGTGCACCTTCTGCACCAGGTGCATTGGGTACAGCGCATCTGTCTCGCGCGTGCCGGGCGCTCCGCCGCGCTGGTCAACGCCACCCGTAGCGCCTGCCGGGCACAAAACGACCGTGCAGCCGGTCAGGGCGTCCAGGTCCTGGGCATGCCCGACTTGTATGCCGGCAATGGAACAAATGGAAAGAGGCGAAGGATCAGGCATGGCAGGCAGCGAGTTTCCTGATTATACACGCAAAAGGGGGCTGTGTTGACTAGGGACTCTTTAAGGTATAATACCCCGCGCACGGCCCCGTAGCTCAATTGGCAGAGCAGGCGACTCTTAATCGTCTGGTTAGGCGTTCGATCCGCCTCGGGGTCACCTAGATGTGGCGGTAGAGATAAGAATTAACCTTCAGGCACGACCGGTTAATTCTTTTGTTTTTCTAATCCGGTGAGCATTAAATTCATTTGTTCCTACTCACCGCATTATGGCAGCAACAACACTTTTCCCATCAACTGGCGACTTTCCAGTAAGCGATGAGCTTCAACAGCCTCCGTCAGGGGCAATGTCCGGGCAACATACACTTTGAGCGTCCCCTCAGCGATCCAATCAAGCACCTCCCTGGCGTGCCACAACAGGTCCGCCCGGTTAGCTGAATAATCATTCAGCGTCGCCCAGGTCAGATACAGCGAACCTTTATTCCCGCTCCCGGTAATCCCCGATAAGCGATTGATGTCGAAGAGGGGGACGGGACCGCTGGTCAAACCAAAAACGACCATATAACCCTGCGCTCGCAGGACATTAATCCCTTTGTCGAAAGTTGCCCTTCCAACAGAGTCATAGACTACCTGGACCCCTGCTCCATCTGTCAGCCGCATCGTTTCTGTTTCAAAATCAGCTTGCGAATAATCGATAACATGGTCAGCCCCAACCCCGCGCACGAATTCTGCCTTCTCTGGGTTGGAAACAGTGCCAATGACCGTCGCGCCCCGGCGTTTGGCCATTTGCACCAAAAATAATCCTACGCCTCCAGCTGCTGCGTGAATGAGCACAGTATCATTTTCCTTTATTGGATAAACGCTGTGACTCAGGCAATGGGCCGTCATCCCTTGCAATAAGGAGGCAGCCGCTAATTCGAACGATACGCCTGCCGGAATGGGCACCAGCTTTTCCTCTGGGACGAGCGTGTATTCAGCGTAATTCCCACCCATGTAGCCGGCGTAGCCGACTCGATCCCCCACTTTGAACAGGCTTACCCCAGTGCCTACCGCCTCGACAATTCCCGCCGCTTCGGTGCCTGGAATGAGAGGCAGCCTAACCGGATAGTTTTGCCCCGCGCGATGCTGTGTATCGACGAAATTAACCCCAATCGCCCGATTTTTTACCAGGATCTCTCCATCTTTTGGGATGGGCATGGGAATATCCTCGACCTGGAGCACCTCCGGCCCGCCGTGTTCGTAGAGAATGATAGCTTTCATCTCAGCAGGCCCTTATGGCAGCACGTCTTCCGCGATCTGCAAGCCAGCCACGTCTTCCAGAAATTTGACCACGCCGCTGTAATCCAGCTCGCCGTACCCTGCCACGTTGGCTGCCGTATAGACCTGATGGGCGATGGCGCTGGTAAACAGCGGGGTCTTGAGCACACGGGCAGCTTCCATGATCAAGTCAAAATCCTTCTGCATATATTTCAGCGCAAAGGCAGGCTCGAAGCGCCGCTCAATCATCATGCTGCCCTTGTTCTTGAGGTGCGGCGAGCTGACGGCGGTCACCCCGAGGATCTCGAGCATTTGGTGCGGGTCGAGACCGGCCTGGCGTCCGAGCGTCAGCGTCTCCGCCACCGTCAGAACGGTCATGCCGATCATCAGGTTTACGATCGCCTTCATCGCACTCCCTGCTCCATTGGGCCCAACATGGTATATCCGCTCACTCATTGCGCGCAGGACAGGTTCCACGGCATCGAGCGCGAGGCGGTCGCCCCCAACCATAAAGCTAAGCTTGCCTTCCTTCGCCGGCCCGACCGACCCGGATACGGTTGCGTCGAGGAACGCCACGCCTTTCTCCCGCGCTGCCTCCGCCATCTTCTGCGTGGCGACGATCCCCACCGTGCTGGTATCGATCAATGTGAGACCGGGATGCGCACCTTCGAGCACGCCGCCCTCTCCTAAAACTGCCTCCAGCTCCTCTGCCACCTGACCGATCATGGTGATGACCACATCCGACTTTCTGGAGACCTCCGCACAGCTCGAGGCGACAGGAATCCCACTCCTGGCATACTCGGCTGTCCGCGCGGGCTGGCGGTCGTATACGGTTAAAGGAAAACCAGCTTTCAAGATATTCTGCGACATCGGTGTACCCATCGCGCCGATGCCGATAAAACCTACTCTTAATTTATTCTCCGACATTTTTCTCTCCACTCTATAATTTTTTTATGCGGCTTGCCTCGAATCCTGGCGATTGAGAGAACGTTGATCGTTCTTCTAACATAGACTCAGTCATTATAATTGGATCATCTATCTCATTTTCAATAACTGAATGATCTATAATCGCCACTCTCGATGATGAAATCGAAGATATTTTTTGGATACTCTCCTCCCGCCAGTCTCGAATGCTTTTCATCGCATCCTCCACAACCTTTTTTGCTTGCCGTTAACCACATTAATTCGACCGAATTGCAGATCTTGCTTGCCACGTACAGCGTGCGGTTAATAATTCAGAGCGACCTTGTCCGGTAATAAACCTCGATTATATCAAGCACAATAGCTGTGTAGATTACGATTTACGGGGACAGAACGAAAATCTTGATTTTCCTTGGTGAGGTCAGCAGTTATTTTTCCGGGATGTTTCTCTCTCATTATATAGGCTTGGAGTTGGCATGAAGCTTGTAACGATTACACTAGAATGCAGTTGTGCAGATCGTAAGTGGGTCCCGGGTGATTCCAGCTATGTTAGGATCAATACCATTTGCACAATTGTATGTTGTTACACTTGACAATGAGGATTGTCGAGCCTATATTTAAATCATATCGATCATAGAAGATTGCCAGAGGGTGCAAATATGATTGCTGTTGTGATTGTCGGATTGCTTATATTTATCTCCTTCTCCATGGTCTTCACCCTTGCCATCTGTAAGGCAGCTGCTATGGCAGATGAGCAGATGGATCGTATGCGCGCCGCCGGTTATCCTTCAGGAAGTCATATTCCTGAACCGATGAGAATCGATGGGCATAGCAGCAACGCAATGAAGGAGAATACGACTCCAAACTTAAGCCAATCTGGCATATCATCGTAGGCTAAAATCCAGTAGCTGATCAAGCGGATTTGAGCATCCGCTATTTTAACTGCTTATCACTGATAATAAAACGCCCGGTTCATTCCGGGCGTTTTTGTTTTGTTCTGATACGTCTACCTCACTCAGCGATTATTGGCTTTTTGCAGAAAACAGCGATCGCTGTATTTCTCGCCAGGGCAACTCCTACTGAGGCAGTGCGGCGACGATCGGATCAACGACGATCTCGATCTGGCGGTAGAAATAATTCCAATCGAAATTCCCATACGATGCACCATTGACGAAGAACCAGCCCCAGATCGCGTCGGGATCGTTGATTAAGTCGTAAGGCACACCGCGCGCGGGGTCCCACTGGCGGGCGAGGTCCACGGAAACGCGGACGATGAACCAGGGGACGCCGTATTCCGCCGCGGTTTGGATTGCGCCGAAGTCTTCCTCATCCACGATATTGTAACGAGGAGCGGTGACGCCAAGCTGGTTTGCAGCCAGCCCGATGCGCTGGTCGAGCAGCAAAAGCGTTCGCTCGCTGGTGACGAACTGGTTGCCGCTTGCCGACCAGCAGTCGGTCAGGATGCTCGGGTGGTATTGCGGCACGCCTAAAAAGTCGGCAACTTCCGGTCCGACCAGGGGCAGCTCAATGGAGGCGAGGCTGGCTTGGATCTGAGTGAACATCGCTGCATCCGGGAACAGGACCAGCTCGCTGGTCGTGCCCGAATCCCGGATCACCGGCTGACCGCCCATATACCAGGTCAGTCCGGGGGCGATGACTCCGCCCGGAAACTCGAAGTCGAACCAGTTGCCCTGATCGTTTTGAACGGCGCCCGAGGCAACACAGGCATCCCCAATCAAAGTATCGTGACCGCCGCCAGCGATCCCAACGAAGCCCACAACACTGACGTTAAAGTGGGTCAGCAGGACGCTCGTCCCGATCGCGGCGTTGTTCAAGCCCCCACCGGCTACAGCAACGATCACCGACTTTTGCCCCCACTTGCCGAGGGTGAATTCGCGTCCCACAATCCGGTAGACCGCGTGGACCTGGATTTCTTTCAAGATCTCATCGATCTCGAACTGACCGGAGGCTAAAAGAGCAATGAAGCTTTGCCGCGGGAGAACGGCGTTGCCGGGCAGCCTCAACCATTGCCCCGGGGTGATCACTTTGGGTTTGCGGATTTCGGGGTTGGCGTCCATCAAGGCTTTCAGGGTGACCTGGTGAGCTACGGCAATGCGCTGCAGGGTGTCGCCGGGCTGGACTTGATAGGCAACGGGAACTTCTGCGCTGGCAGGCGTGAAGGGGATCAATACGAGCGTTCCAGCCAGGGTTACGACGAGCAGCATCCTTATTATGGCTTTCATTGCAATTCTCCTTTGATCATTAATTTGGTTGGGATTTCTTCGACGGGGCGGAGGACAGAGGTGTGCAAAAATTCAGCCGACCCTGACGACTAAATGATTATAGAAGATATACCGGGATATAAAATGAGAGTCTATCAATTGGTATACCCATCCTCGCGGAAATAGATCTGCAGTTACATAGCTATACTTGAAGTAACGAAATATCCGCTTGCCGGATTGGCTTGAGGGTTCTATAATAATAGCTTAAGGGTTTACGGAGTAACCAGATCGATCGTTTTTCAACAGGTGTTCCGGTTCTAGCATTCGTTCGCCAGGTCAGGAGGTGAGCAGGAATAGAAAAATTTGGTCTAAGCAGAATAGGAAAAACACAAGCCAATCGAATTCCAGGAGGAAGAACGATGAGAAAGCTAACCCTATTTATTACAGCTTTTTTGATAGTGAGCTTGTTTTTATCCGCGTGCAGTGCTCTCCCCGGTGCCGCACCGGCAGATAAGCTCGGCGAAATTACCTCGCGAGGCACGCTGGTTTTGTCGACAGATCCAGCCTATCCGCCGCAATCCCAGCTAGCTGAAAACGCCACGCGGGCAGCCAATACCAAATGCACTTCAGACCAGCATACCGCCAATGAGCTTCAAGGTTTCGACATCGATACCGCCGTAGAGATCGCCAAACGGCTGGGCGTGGAACCTTGCTTTGTCACGCCGGATTGGACCCTGATCACCGGTGGGAACTGGTCGGACCGCTGGGACCTCAGCGTCGGCTCGATGACCATCACACCTGAGCGCATGCAGAAGCTGTATTTCTCCCAGCCCTATTACACCACCCCTGCCGCTTTCTTCGTGCATACAGATAACACCACCTTAACCCAGCCTTCCGATCTTTCGGGCAAGAAAGTTGGTGCGTGCGGGGGCTGTACCTATGAATATTACCTGGATAAATCATTGAAGATCCCCGGCGAGACCATCAACTTCGTAGTGAACGATGCCAAATTTACCGGATACGAAACGGATACATTTGCGCTGCAAGACCTGGAGATAGGAGACGGCGTCCGACTGGATGCAGTCCTCACCGCCTGGCCTACCGGTCTGGGCGAGATCAATAACGGGAAACCATTGAAGCAGCTGGGCGACCCGGTTTATTTTGAATACCTTGGCGCAGCGGTGGATAAAGCTGCATCGAAAGATCCGGTTGCATTCACCAAGAAGGTATCCGAGATCATCCAGCAGATGCACCAGGACGGCACGCTCCAAAAACTTTCCCAGAAGTACTACGGGGTAGATTTGGCTTCTGCCGCAGCCAAATTCGACGTCAACGCGCTTAACCAATTTCCATAATATCACTCTCCAATCCACAGGGTGAGGCTCTACTCTGAGCCTCACCCTGCTTAAGCGGTTCCGACGGAGACGCGCATGGCTGTGGATACAACGGTTTCCCCAGTAATAAATCCTGACGATCCATATATGCAGATGGGTCTCGACCTGGAGGCCTATCGGCGCAGACAGCGTCTGATCCATTCGATCAGGATCAGCATCGTCTGGGCGGTGATCGTAATGTTCATGTTGGGAGCTTTGCTCCTGCTGAATTTCAGCGTCAGCTATATCCTGGAGCATTACCAGTTCCTCTTGATCGGGGCGGTCTACACGATCGGCATCTCACTGGCTTCGATCGCTATCGCCACCGTCCTGGCTCTGCTCGGCGCTCTGGGACGCCTTTCGCATAACGCCATCGCCCAGGGGGTCTCCAGCTTTTATGTGTCGATCTTCCGCGGGACGCCGCTATTGATCCAGATCTACCTGATCTACCTGGGATTGCCGCAGATCGGAGCGCAGCTATCCAGAATTGGGGTTTCCTATCCTGGGCAACCTGTTTATCCTGACGGCGGTACAATCCGGCATCCTGGCGCTCAGCCTGAACTACGGCGCGTACATGACCGAGATCTTTCGCGCCGGCATCCAATCGATCCCCTTCGGACAGCGCGAGGCTGCTATTTCGGTAGGCATGAGCTCCATCCAGACCATGCGCCGGGTGATCCTGCCGCAGGCAGTGCGGATCATCATCCCGGATATCGGCAACCAGTTCATCGCCATGCAGAAAGATTCCGCCCTGGTATCGATCATGGGGGTTTGGGAGATGACCTACCGGGCAAACCGTATGGCGCGCGTGGACAGCAAGTTCATGGAGATGTTCTTGCTGGCAGCGCTGATGTACTGGATCCTGACGATCATATCTTCAGCGATTGAGAGTCGGATCGAGCGGCGCATGGGGCACGCTTATGAACGATAAACCGATCATTCAGGTCGAGAACCTGCACAAATGGTTCGGCATGCTGCACGTCATAAAGGGCGTTTCTTTTTCGGTGGAGCCCAAAGACGTCCTGGTGTTGATCGGGCGCAGCGGCTCGGGTAAGAGCACGCTGCTGCGCTGCCTGAACTTCCTCGAAGAGCCTTCTTCGGGGACGATCACGGTTGGAGATCAAGTAGTCAAAACTGCACCCGGTTTGAAGCTGGATAACTCCAAGGTGCTGGCAGTGCGGCTGCAGACCGGGATGGTCTTCCAGGAGTTCAACCTGTTCCCGCAGATGACTGCTCTGGGCAATGTGATCGAGGGACTGGTCACCGTCAAGAAAATGCCCAGGGATCAAGCCATCGCATCAGGAGAAAAATACCTGGAAAAAGTGGGACTGCTGGAAAAGAAGGATGTCCACCCCATCCGGCTCTCCGGCGGGCAGAAACAGCGCGTGGCGATTGCCCGCGCCCTGGCGATGGAGCCCAAGGTGATGTTATTCGACGAGCCGACCTCTGCGCTCGATCCCGAGCTGATCGGCGAAGTCCTGGATGTGATGAAACAGCTGGCCCTGGAAGGGACGACGATGGTGGTGGTCACCCACGAGATGGGTTTCGCCTCGGACGTCGCCGACCGGATCATCCATGTCGACCAGGGCGTGATCGTCGAAGAGGGGACCCCGGATGAGATCTTTTTCCATCCCAAAGACGAGCGCACGCGCACATTCCTGGAGCCAATTCGCAAAGTACAGCACTTATAACTGAATAAACCATCCGTAAAAAATAGGTGTTGGCAGGCGTATGCCCGCCAACACCTATTTTCGGTAATGCTTCCGAAAACTAAAAAATTCAAGCTCAAGACCACAGCCGGGTGCTCAGGTATTTCAGCCCGGAGTCATTGATCAGGATAACGATGGTCTGACCATTCAGCTCACCCGCCAGGAGCTGAGCAGCCGCGGCCAGGTTCGCACCGGATGAAAACCCGGCAAATATCCCTTCCGCACTCGCCAGCCGGCGGGCAGCCTGGGTGGCCTCGTTCCCGCTCACCTGAATGTAACCATCTACGAGAGCCGGGTTGATAAATTTCAGCTCGCTCATCGAATAGCCCCCACCCTGGATCGGGTGGTTTGGGTTGGTAACCGCCTTGCCTGCCAGCACTGCACAGGTATCCGGCTCGACCAGGTAGCAGCGGATTGCCGCGTTGAACTCTTTGAACGCCGCCGCGCAGCCGGCGAACGAGCCGGCAGTACCCGCAAAATCGCAAAAGGCGTCGAACTGCCCGCCGCTCTGCGCCAGGATTTCAGACCCGGTATGCAGGTAGTGGGCGCGGAAATTGCCTTCGAGGTGGAACTGGTCAGCCCGGAATGCGCCGCGCTCGCGGGTGATGCGCTGGGCAACCTTCTCCACCTGTTCCAGGTCAGCGCCGGAGACCTCGCCAGGCTTCGAGTCTGGCAGCTGGTCGACCAGCACGACTTCTGCGCCCAAGGCAGCCATCATGCGCGCCCGTTCCAGCGAGTTGCCGCGCGACATGACTGCTACGAAGTGATATCCTTTCACCGCGCAGACGATTGCCAGTCCGGTGCCAGTATTGCCGCTGGTCAGCTCAACCACGGTCTGACCTGTCTGCAGCAAGCCATCCGCTTCGGCGTCCTCGATCATCTGGCGGGCAATGCGGTCCTTCTTCGAGAAGCCGGGGTTGAGGTACTCCAGCTTGGCCAGGATGCGCCCACCCAGGTCTTTTGAAATCCGGGCGAGCTCAACCAGTGGGGTATTTCCGATAGCCTCGACGGCGGAGGGCAGAGTAGCAGAAGAACGATCCATAGTATTGCTCCATTTGCTGTCTGATTCTCCCAGGCGCTCAAGCGCGCTCAGGGATGCTGATCAAGGTAAAGGTATGCCCGGTCGCGCGGATGAATTTTTCCAGATCTGCACGTGAGATCACCAGGGTGGAGGTATTCAACAAGGGGTGACACTGCAGAGCCTCAGCTTGCCAGAGGTCCCGGTCGATGAGCAGCTCAACATGCCGGGTCTCATCATTGACCAGGGCCAACAAAGAGACCGCACCCGCATGGATCCCCAAACAGTCTTGAAGGCGCTCCGAGGAAGCCAGAGAGAGTTTGGCGAGTCCCAATTGGGCAGCAAGCAGCTTCAGATCGAGCTGCTTATGATCCGAAACTACTACCAGGAAATGGCGCAGGTCGCGCTTGTCGCGCAGGAACAGGTTTTTGGTCCCCGCTCCGGGCATGGGTGGGATGAGCAGGTTAGCCTGCTCTGTTGTATAGACCGGAAGGTGATCGAAACGCTGGTAAGCGATGCCGAGCTGATCCAGAAAAAGGTAGATATTGCTCATAACATAATGCATTTAAATGAAATGGCAGGATAGTGTAAAAGATGAAATATAATCTCAGCAGATAACATTCCCGGCAACCAGCATTGTACCTTATCCATTTATAATAAGAGCGCCGCAATTCATGGTGGAATGTCTTCTGAGAGATAAATAGAAATAAGATATCTTAAGTTGGATTGGAATAAATGGTAAGCTCTGCGACGAGTTTTCGCGAACTGCTGCGCCTGGCATTCCCCGAGTCTTCCATTTCCTGGCTGAGGGAGGAGCAAGACCCAGGTCAGGCTGTGAATTGGGTGGCGCTCAGCGAGGATGAGCTGAGCCCAGGGGATATTTTGGTCATGCCGGGCGAGGCAATGAACGGAGAGACCCTGAAGGCGGCGATGGAGCGCGGCGCAGCCGGGATCGTTCTCATTGGGGGTGCGCCAAAAGATTGCCTGGTACTCCCACCCGATCTGCCTGTTGCATCACTGAACAGCAGCGAGGAGCTGCACTCCGTCCAGCGCCTGCTGCTCGTGTTGCTGGTCAACCAGCGCGCCGGCCTGGTAGAGCGCGGCTACCGCATCCACATCCAGCTTGCCCAGCTTTCCGCGGAGGGCGCGGGTCTGTCCGGATTGGTGCGGGCGATGGTGGATATCTCCGGCAGAGGCTTGCTGGTGCAAGATAAACGCGGCTACATCCTGGCGGAGCAGCCCTCTCCGGTGCTCAGCGGCATCTGGCAGGACGTACTGACCCAGCTGAATCCGTTGTCCAGCCTGCCGGAAAAACTGCAGGACCGGAAACTGGCGGGCAAGCTGGGCGCGCCGGTGCGGCAAGAAATCCCTGGGGGGTTGACGAGATTGGTCAGCCCGATCATGGTCGGAGACGTAGCGCGGGGCTACCTTTCGCTGATCGGCATGCCGGAGGAGATCGATGAGCTGGACGGCATGGTCGCCGAGCAAGGGGCGGTCGTCTGCGCCATCGAAATGGCGCGCAGCAAGGCGGTGCGCGAGATCGAAAAGCGCCTGCAAGGCGACCTGCTGACCGCACTGCTGCACGAGGAGCTGTCGCCGCGCGACGCCGGTCTATGGGCACAGACCATGGGACTTGACCTGAGCCAGGCGCACATCGCCTTGCGTTTTGCCTGGGAAAAACCGGAATCGCCCTCCCGCCGCCGGCTGGAAACCATGGTGCACGGCGAGGTGCTCCACCTGGGCTTGAGGAACATCCTCATCCCCATGGGCGCCGAGGTGATCTGCTTTGCCGAGATCAGCCCAAGACGCTGGTCGCCCGGAGCCTGCCCTGGAGCTCGGTCAGCGGATCCTGGACCAGGGATCGGTCGAATATCCCCAATCCGGGCGTGGTATGCGGGATTGGCATCCCGGTGCTGGAATTGAGCGAATGGGGCACCTCCTTTCGCCAGGCCGGTCAGGCGCTGGAGATGGCACGGCGCCTGCTCCGCCGACAAGCCGCTCTACTTTCCCGATCTCTCGATCTACCGGCTGCTTTTCCAGATCGAGCACAACCCGGAGCTGATCGCCTTCCAGGAAGAGATGATAGGGCCGCTGCTGGCTCAGGAGAACGCTCGCGAGCTGATCCATACCCTGGAAATCTACTTCGCGCACAATGGGAATGTCTGCCAGACCGCCGAAGCGCTTTTCGTGCACCGCAATACCTTGATGTACCGTCTGGAGCGCATTGCCACGATCCTCAACCTGGATCTGGAAAAGCCGGAAACGCGGCTGGCTCTGCAGCTCGCTTTGCACGCATCTACCGCATGAGCGGCAGCGCATTGTAGCATAGCCTCGAGCCAGGCAAGATATATCCGCTGCCCGATTCGTGCAATATAGCACAAATCTCCCCGATTTTTTGTGGGTTTTGCCGTAGACAAAACCCTGGGGGATTATGTACACTATTCCTAATATTCATGTAAGCGGTAGCAATCGCTGATGAATATTCAATTCTCTATCACTATTTTGGTCGGTTTGTCCTGGTTCTCATCCTTGGGATTGAGAACCCACTTCACGTTTGGGCAGCAGCCGCCCGGAACAGGCGCTGAGCCGACCGCAGTAAGAGAGTAAAACCACGGGGCTGCCCAAACAAGGCAGCCCGTTTTATTTTTCGGGAAAGGCATGGTGTAAAAATGAAAGTGGGTGCAGATGCGATCTGACCAGATAAAACAGGGTTACGAGAGGGCGCCTCACCGGGCGCTGCTCAAGGCAACCGGAGTCAGAGACGAGGATTTCGGCAAGCCGTTTATCGCTATCGTCAACTCGTACGTCGATATTGTCCCCGGGCACGTGCACCTGCAGGAATTTGGCAAGATTGATCAAGGACGCCGTGCGGGCTGCCGGCGGTGTGCCTTTTGAGTTCAACACGATCGGCGTGGACGACGGGATCGCCATGGGGCACGACGGCATGAAATTCAGCCTGCCCTCGCGCGAGCTGATCGCCGACAGCGTCGAAACCATGATCGAGGCGCACCAGTTCGATGGCATGGTCTGCATCCCGAACTGCGACAAGATCGTCCCGGGCATGATGATGGCGCGCTATGCGCGTGAATATCCCGACGATTTTCGTCTCGGGCGGAGCCGATGGCTGCCGGCAGGACCCCCGAGGGCGAAACCGTGGACCTGATCTCGGTCTTCGAGGGCGTGGGCGCCTATAAAGCCGGAAAGATCGATGCCGACCGGCTGAAGATCCTGGAAGATTACGCCTGCCCGACCTGCGGGTCCTGCTCCGGTATGTTCACCGCCAATTCGATGAACTGCCTGATGGAAGCGCTGGGGCTGGCGCTGCCGTATAACGGCTCCGCCCTGGCGAAGACCCAGGAACGCGAAGCAGCTTGCTCAGACAGGCTGCCGCGCAAGATCCTGGAGCTGGTTGAGCGCGGCATTACACCCCGCGCAGATCGTCACCGTCGAGGCGATCGACGACGCCTTTGCCCTGGATATGGCCATGGGCGGCAGCACCAACACCGTCCTGCACACCCTGGCGCTGGCCCACGAAGCCGGGGTGGATTACCCGCTCGAACGGATCAACGCGGTGGCAGACAGGGTGCCGCACCTGTGCAAGGTCAGCCCGGCTGGGCCCTGGCACATGGAAGACGTGCACCGCGCCGGCGGCATCCCGGCCATTTTGAATGAGATCGCTCGCTCAGGGAATACGCTGCACCTCGACCGCCTGACGGTCAGCGGCAGTACCCTGGGCGAATCCATCGCGGGCCGATATCGGAGCACGATCCGCAGGTAATCCGCCCGCTCGAAAATCCGCACTCGCCAGCGCGGCGGGCTGGCGGTCCTGTTCGGCAACCTGGCTCCGGAGGGCGCAGTCATCAAGACCGGTGGGGTGGCAGCGCACATCCGCCGCCATACCGGCCCGGCGCGCATCTATGAAAGCCAGGAAGAGGCGCATGGCCGGCATCCTGGCGCGGTGAGGTCCAGCCCGGTGATGTGGTCGTCATCCGCTATGAAGGACCGCGGGGCGGACCGGGGATGCAGGAGATGCTCTCCCCCACCTCCGCCATCATGGGCATGGGCCTGGGCGACAAGGTCGCCCTGATCACCGATGGGCGCTTTTCCGGCGGAACGCGCGGCGTGTGCATCGGGCATATCAGCCCGGAAGCCGCCGCGGAGGCCCGATCGCCGCGCTCGCACGACGGCGACGTCATCGAGATCGACCTTGACGGCCGTACGCTGGACGTGCGTTTGAGCGACGATGACGATCCAGGAACGGCTGGCAGCCTTGCCGCCTTTCCAACCCCGCACGCAGAGCGCCTGGCTGCGGCGCTATGCCCGTATGGTGACCAGCGCCAGCCAGGGCGCGGTACTTGATGTACGATTGAGCGTGACTAGTCGTCAGAGGTTTGCTGATCGTAAGTGATTCGCGAACGTTCATATACGAGGAGCAGAATGATGAAAAATCTGGTGCTGAAATTATGTGGGAATGCCTGGTGCGCGAGGGCGTGGACGTGGTCTTTGGCTACCCGGGCGGAGCGAATCATGCCGATCTACGATGCCATGCTGAATTACCCCATCCATCACGTGCTGGTGCGGCACGAGCAGGGCGCGGCGCACATGGCCGATGGCTATGCCCGCGCCTCGGGCAAGGTGGGCGTGGCGATGGCGACTTCCGGACCGGGCGCAACCAACCTGGTCACCGGCATTTCAACTGCCATGATGGATTCCTCGCCGATCGTCTGCATCACCGGGCAGGTGCATGCGCACCTGATCGGCGGCGATGCGTTTCCAGGAAGTGGATGTGACCGGCATTACCCTGCCGATCACCAAGCACAATTACCTGATCACGCGGCGCCGATGAAATCGCCGAAGCGGTGCGCGAAGCGTTTTACATCGCCCGCAGCGGGCGACCAGGTCCGGTCTTGATCGATATTTGTAAGAACGCCCAGATCGAGCAGGTGGAGTTTGAGTACCCGGAGCAGCTGCCATCTGATGGGCTACCGCCCGCCCGAGCACGCTCCGATGGTCGACCTGGAGCAGCGCAGCCGAGCTGATTGAAAAAGCAGAGCGCCCGGTCATCCTGGCGGGTCACGGTGTGTTGATGGTCGGCGCAATGGAAGAGCTGCAGATGCTGGCAGTCAAGACGCAATACCCCTGTCGCCATGACCCTGCTCGGGTTGGGCGCTTTCCCCGCCTCTCACCCGCTCAGCCTGGGCATGATGGGCATGCATGGCGAGGCGTACTGCAACCTGGCCATTCAGAATTCGGACCTGCTTGCTTGCCCTGGGGATGCGCTTCGACGACCGGGTGACCGGCAATCTGCGCAACTACGCCCCCAATGCCCGGAAAATCCACGTCGAGATCGATCCTTCGGAAGTCCATAAAAATGTCAAGGTGGATGTACCCCTGGTTGGCGATCTGAAATCCGTCCTGCGTGACCTGATCCCCCATGGTGGATGAGTGCGATCACGAGCCCTGGCTGGAGCAGATCGAAGCCTGGCGTTCTGAGAGCCAGGAGCGCGACATCCTGTCCTGGCCGGAGGATGGCAAGCTGTACGCCGCCAATGTGATCCGCGATATTTGGGATGCCACCGGTGGGGATGCAATCGTCATCGACCGATGTCGGTCAGCACCAGATGTGGGCAGCGCAATATTACAGCTTCGAAAAACCTTACCGGCTGCATCACCTCGGGTGGCGCCGGAACGATGGGGTTCGGACTGCCCTCCGCGATCGGCGCCTGGTTCGCGCATCCAGGACCGCGAAGTCTGGGTCATCGATGGCGATGGCAGCTTCCAGATGACCCAGGCAGAGCTATCGACCGCAATCCAGGAAGGGCGCTAACGTCAAGATCGCCATCATGAACAACAACTTCCTGGGGATGGTGCGCCAGTGGCAGGAATTTTTCTTTGAGAGCCGTTATGCAGGCACACCTTTGTTAGGGCCCGATTTTGTGAAGATTGCCGAGGCGCACGGTATCCCTGCCCGGCGGGTCACGGAGCAGGAGGAGGTGCTGCCAGCCATCGCTTTTGCGCGAGCCACGCCTGGCCCGGTATTGCTCGATTTCCGGGTCGAGCAGGAGGAAGCCGTGTATCCGATGGTTCCGGCTGGCGCTGACTTGGGTGCCATGATCCGCAGACCTATCCGCCAGATAGGTCGCAACTGGGAGCGAACCGCGAGCAAAGAGAGAGGTAGCCGATATGCAGCACACTCTGATTGCTCTGGTAGAAGATAAACCCGGCGTGTTGAACCGGGTGGCGTCACTATTTCGTCGCCGGAATTTCAATATCGCCTCCTTAAACGTTGGCCGTACAGAGAAAGAAAATGTCTCGCGTATGACCATTGTCGTGGATGACGATGGAACGTCGTCCATCGATGGCTTCCGGGTCGAAGCAAATCTGTATAAGCTGGTCAATGTGATCGATGTACAGGACGTGACCAACCTGCCGGCTGTCATCCGCGACCTGGCACTGATCAAGGTGCAGGCCTCCCCGGCGCAGCGCAGCGAAATCGCCAACCTGGCCTCGATCTTCCGCGCCAAGATCGTCGATGTGGCGCCTGAACTCGGTCATCGTCGAGATCACCGGGACAGAGGATAAGATCGAGAGCCTGTTAGAGCTCCTGCGCCCATTCGGCGTCCTGGAGATGGTACGCACCGGACAGGTGGCGATGATGCGCGGCGCCAATGCGGGTGTGCGCCATTTCGCGGGGGGCAACAACGGGCACAATCATTACGAATCAGAAGAATAGTCGAAGAAAAAATTTGGCAGCGAGCGAGGATGGATTATGGCAAAGATTTATTACGAAGAAGATGCTGATCCCGAGCTGATCCGCAGCAAAAAAGTGGCAATCATTGGCTACGGCTCGCAAGGACATGCCCATGCGCTGAACCTGCGCGATAGTGGGGTCGAGGTGATGGTGGGCTTACGCCAAGGAAGCAAATCCTGGGCGAAGGCTGAGGCAGAAGGCCTGGCGGTGAGCGATCTTGAAACAGCCGCAGCCTGGGCGGATACGATGATGGTGCTGGCGCCGGATACCGTCCAACCGCAGATCTACTCCCAATATTTGTCCGCGCATCTTCAGCCGGGTAAAACCCTGATGTTTGCCCACGGTTTCAACATCCGCTACGGCACGATCACCCCGCCGGAGGGGATCGACGTGAGCATGGTTGCCCCGAAGGCTCCCGGTCACCGCGTGCGGGAGATCTTCCGCGAAGGCGGTGGCACCCCGGCCCTGCTGGCAGTCCACCAGGACGCCAGCGGTCAGGCAAAAGCGAACGCCTTATCGTATGGCTATGCCCTGGGCGCCACCCGCGCCGGTGTGCTGGAGACCACATTTGCCGAAGAGACCGAGACCGACCTGTTCGGAGAGCAGGCCGTGCTGTGTGGCGGGGTTTCAGCTCTGGTCAAGGCTGCCTTTGAGACCCTGGTCGAGGCCGGATACCAGCCCGAGGTGGCTTACTTCGAATGCATGCACGAGCTAAAGCTGATCGTAGACCTGATGTACCGGGGCGGCTTGAACTATATGCGCTATTCTGTCTCTGATACGGCCGAGCACGGCGACTACACTGCTGGTCCCTTGATTGTCACTGAAGAAACGCGCTACGACATGTCGGAGATCCTGCAAGAGATCCAGGATGGCACGTTATGCTCAGGAGTGGATTGCTGAAAACGAGCAAGGTCGCCCGTGGTTCAATGAGCACCGCCGCCAGGAGCAGGAACACCCCATTGAAAAGGTGGGAGCTGACCTGCGCCAGATGATGCCGTTTGTCAACCCGGTGATCGTTAAACCAGGCGAGTAGGAGCCTTTTGCGGGCTGATATGGAGGTTGGATGCCTATGAATCCGAAATATGTCCGTATCTTCGACACAACTTTGCGCGATGGAGAGCAATCGCCTGGAGCCACCCTGACTTCGGCCGAGAAGCTGGAAATTGCTCGCAGCCTGGCGCGCCTGGGCGTGGATGTCATCGAAGCCGGTTTCCCGGCTGCTTCACCGGACGATCTGGAAGCCGTACGGCGCATTGCCCTGGAAGTCGGCAGGCTGCCTGACGGCAGCAGCGAGCTCAGCCAGCGGACGCCGATTATCTGTGGTCTGGCACGCGCCAACCAGGGGGACATCGACGCAGCCTGGGAAGCGGTGAAATATGCTGCCCGGCCGCGCATCCACACTTTCCTGGCTACCTCGCCGATCCACATGCAATACAAGCTGCGACATGGACCCGGAAGCAGGTAGTAGAGCGCGTCCGCGAAATGGTAGCCTATGCCCGCTAGTCTTGCGAGGATGTGGAATTCTCGCCCGAAGATGCCGGGCGCAGCGACCCAGAATTCCTGTACCTGGTCCTGGGCGAAGCGATCAAGGCCGGCGCAACCACCCTCAACATCCCAGATACGGTGGGCTACACCACACCGGACGAATTTGGACGGCTGATCGCCGGGATCATCGCAGAACACGCCGGGGATTGAGAATGTCATTGTCTCGGTGCACTGCCACGACGACCTGGGGCTGGCGACCGCGAATACCCTGGCAGGCATCCAGGCCGGGGCGCGCCAGGCAGAAGTGACCGTCAACGGGATCGGCGAGCGGGCTGGCAACACCTCCCTGGAAGAGGTGGTCATGGCGCTGCTCACCCGCCGGGCCGTCTTCGGGCTGGAGACCGGCATCGATACGACCCAGATCGCCCGGGTCAGCCGGCATGGTCGCCAACTACACCGGCATCCCGGTCTCAGCCCAACAAGGCGATTGTCGGGGCGAATGCTTTTGCCCACGAAGCGGGCATCCACCAGGACGGCATGCTCAAAAACCAGCATGACCTATGAGATCATGCGCCCCGAAACCGTTGGGCTGAACCGCTCGCTGCTGGTGCTGGGCAAGCATTCCGGGCGGCATGCCCTGCGGGTGCGCCTGGATGAGCTCGGATACCAGCTGAATGATGACGAGATGAACGTCGCCTTCGAGCGCTTCAAGCAGCTGGCCGATAAAAAGAAGGCGATCACCGACGCCGACCTGGAAGCCTTGATCGAAGACATGGTCTACCAGACGAATGAAGTCTTCAGCCTGGACGGCCTGCAGGTGGCCTGCGGAACGATGGGCATGCCGACTGCTACGGTGCGCCTGCGCGATCCCGAGGGCAACCTGCGGATTCAGGCGGCAGTTGGCACCGGACCGGTGGATGCCACGTACAAAGCAGTCGATGCGATCGTCGGGCGCCCAGAGCGTTTTGCTGGAATTCAACGTGCACGCGGTGACCGAAGGGATCGATGCCATCGGCGAGGTCACCGTGCGCTTGATGGCTGAGAATGGAGACGTGCCGCAGCGCACTTCACCGCAGAGCGAGCAGCGGCAGAGCAGGACCTTCGGCGGCTACGGCGCCGATACTGACATCATCGTCGCGAGCGGCTAAAGCCTACCTGGCGGCTTTGAATAAGATGCTCATCAGTCCAGGGGCGGCATATGGTCGAAGTCGACGTAAAAAATGAGCAGCTCGTTTAAATTGTAAAGGAGGATTCACCATGGATACCAACGATTCTGAAATGGTTTTTCAACCGCTCCGCTATCTCGATCCCGAGCGCGCCGATGGCCTTTTCCCGGCAGGGTGGGACCTGTCAGGCTTGCTCGCGGCTGAAGCCCGGCGAGGCGAGTCCAAACGCGGACAAAATGATCTTCCATATGAGCTAAAAACAGACCTCTACAAGGTGATTGCTTGAGCTCGCTTGACCAGCGGATGATGAGCCAGCCCAAAACGCTTTTCGACAAAATCTGGGATGCGCATGTTGTAGCCCAGGCAGCGGACGCACCGGCGGTCCTGTATATTGACCTGCACCTGATCCACGAGGTGACCTCGCCGCAGGCTTTTACTGGTCTGCGGGAGAGGGGGCTGCGCGTGCGGCGTCCTGAGCGCACTGTGGCGACGATGGATCATTCCACTCCCACCACCTCGTTTGCAGCTCCCCTTGGTGGATGACATGGCTGACCGCCAGGTGCGCCAGCTCGAGGCGAACTGCGTCGAATTCGGCATTCCCCTGTACGGCATTGATAGCCCCCAGCGGGGTATCGTGCACGTGATCGGACCCGAGCTGGGGCTGACCCAGCCGGGGATGACGATCGTCTGCGGCGACAGCCACACTGCCACCCACGGCGCATTCGGCGCACTGGCCTTTGGGATCGGCACCAGCGAGGTCGAGCACGTCCTGGCGACCCAATGCCTGCTGCAGGACAGGCCGCAGACCTTCCAGGTCAATTTTGAAGGCCAGCTGGCAGCCGGCGTCTCGGCCAAGGATATGATCCTGTTCCTGATCAGCACGATCGGCATCGGGGGCGGCACCGGTTACGTCATCGAATACAGCGGGCCGGCGGTCCGGGCGCTCGAGCATGGAAGAGCGCATGACCCTGTGCAACATGACCATCGAGGCTGGAGCGCGCGCCGGAATGGTGGCGCCCGATGAAGTGACCTTTGCCTACCTGGCGGGCCGGGAGTTCGCTCCCCAGGGTGCAGCCTGGGACGCAGCCATCTGCCGCCTGGCGAACGCTGCCGGGCGATCCCGGAGCCTCATTCGACCGTACGCTCGAGCCTGGACATCACCGCTCTGGAGCCGATGGTCACCTACGGCACGAACCCCGGCATGGGGGTGCCGATCACCCAGCCGATCCCCGACCCGGCGCAGGAAGCAGATCTGACGCGGCGGGCGGCGCTGGAGAAAGCGCTGCGTTATATGGACTTGCAGCCCGGTCGAGCCGCTGCTGGGCCAGCCGGTGGATGTGGTCTTCCTCGGGAGCTGCACCAATTCGCGCCTGAGCGACCTGCGCACGGCTGCCGCGCTGCTGCGCGGGCGCAAGGTTGCCCGGATCGACGCGCATGCTGGTTGTGCCCGGCTCAGAAAGTGTCCGCCGCCAGGCAGAAGCAGAAGGCCTGGACCGCGTCTTTCGCGAGGCCGGCGCTGAATGGCGTGTCGCCGGCTGCAGCATGTGCATCGCGATGAACGGCGACCAGCTCCAGCCGGGCCAGTACGCGCGTCAGCACCAGCAACCGTAATTTCGAAGGCCGGCAAGGCCCGGGTGGGCGCACGTTCCTGGCCAGCCCGCTGACCGCGGTTGCCACTGCCGTCAATGGCTGTATCACCGATCCGAGAACGCTGCTGTCCTGATCCGGGAGGCCCATGCAACCATTTACTACCCTGACTTCACGAGTTATTCCCCTGCCCAATAACGACGTCGATACCGACCAGATCATCCCGGCGCGCTATCTTAAAGTGACCGATAAGGCCGGGTCTAGCGGATGGACTTTTCTACGACTGGCGTTATTTCCCGGATGGCAGCCCTCGACCCGGAGTTTCCCCTCAACCTGCCCGAGTACCAGGGAGCGCAGATCCTGCTGGCCGGGGATAACTTCGGCTGCGGCTCGTCCCGCGAGCACGCCCCCTGGGCGCTGATCGGTTGGGGCATCCGGGCTGTCATCAGCACCAGCTTTGCCGATATCTTCCGCAATAATGCCATCAAGAACGGGCTGCTGCCCGTGGTTGTCGATGCCAAGACGCAGCGAGATTTGTTCGCCGCTGACGGGCGCCGACCCGAGCAGCCAGGTGACCATTGACCTGGCTGCCCAAACGCTCAGCTTGCCCGGCGGGCGCAACGCCAGCTTTCCGCTGGATGCGTTCAGCAAGCACTGCCTGCTGGAGGGCGTAGACCAGCTTGGGTATTTGCTCCAACAGATGCCTCTGATCAGCGCGTATGAGCAGGCGCACAGGACAATATGATGGCAGATAAAGTGTTTTTATACGATACGACCTTGCGCGACGGCACCCAAAGGGAGGGGATCTCGCTCTCCGTTCAGGATAAGCTGAAAATTGCCCAACGCCTGGATGATTTCGGGGTCGATTATATCGAGGGCGGCTGGCCCGGTTCGAACCCGAAGGATGTGGCATTTTTCGAGCGCACGTGCGACATGCATTTCAAGCACGCGCGCATCGCCGCCTTCGGCGTCGACCCTCAAAAAGGGCAGCACGCCTGAGAACGATGCCAACCTCCAGGCGCTGCTGGCTACCTGCACGCCGGTGGTCACCCTGGTAGGCAAAAGCTGGGACCTGCACGTAACTGACGTGCTGGAAGCCACCTTAGAAGAAAACCTGGGCATGATCGCTGCCAGTGTGGCTTATATGAAAGCCCATGGGAGAGAAGTCGATCTATGACGCCGAGCATTTCTTCGACGGCTATAAGGCCAATCCGGAATACGCTCTGCGGACGCTGTTCGCGGCTGCGGAGAGCGGGGCAGATTTCCTGGTGCTGTGCGATACCAACGGCGGATCGATGCCCTGGGAAGTGGAAGCCCTGGTGAACGAGGTGCGGTCAAAATGCCCTGTCCCCCTGGGCATCCATACGCATGACGACGGCGGCTGCGGTGTGGCGAATACCCTGGCTGCCGTGCGCGCGGGCGCCGTGCAGGTGCAGGGCACGATCAATGGCTACGGCGAGCGGGTGGGCAATGCCAACCTGTGCACGATCATCCCTGACCTTGCAATTAAAGATGGGCAAGCAGTGTGTGCCGCCGGAAAACCTGGCGGAGCTCACCAAGCTTTCCTTCTATGTGTCGCGAGGTAGCCAACCTGCCGCATGACCACAACCAACCCTATGTTGGGTCGAGCGCATTCGCCCACAAGGGCGGCATCCACGTGGCGGCCATGCTGAAGAATGAGCGCTCCTACCAGCATATCGACCCGGTTTTGGTCGGCAACCAGCGGCGGACGGTTGTTTCCGAGCTTTCCGGGCGCGGAAACGTGCTCGATAAGGCGCGGGAGTTCGGTCAGGACGTCAGCTCGGAGCAGGCGCGCGCCGCGTTGACCCAGATCAAGAACCTGGAAGCGCAGGGGTTCACCTTCGAAGGCGCAGAAGCCTCAGTGAGCGTGATGTTGAGCCGGCTGCAGCCGGGCTACCACCCGCCGTTCGAGCTGATCGATTTTCATGACGGTCGTCGAGAACCGGGAAGGGCGGGGGATGGTGGCGGAAGCCACCGTTAAGGTGCGGGTTGGGGACCAGGTCATGCACACTGCCGCCGAGGGCAACGGCCCGGTCAGCGCGCTGGATGCCGCCTTACGTAAGGCGCTCGAAGTGGCATATCCCACGCTCAAAGCCGTGCGCCTGGACGATTATAAGGTGCGCATCCTGGATAGCGAGAGCGGGACGGCTGCCTCGGTGCGGGTATTGATCGATACGAAGAACGGTACGCGCAGCTGGAGCACCGTCGGCGCCAGCACCAATATTATCGAAGCCAGCTGGCAGGCCATCGCTGACAGCCTGGAATATGCCTTATTGAACGGCGCAAGCCAGCCGGCAAGCTGCATAGTTCAGCTGCCAGCTGCAGTTGAGCTGCCAGCTGCAGTTGAGCTGCCAGCTGCAGTTAGCTGCAGCTGCAGTTAACTCCAGCTAAGGACGGGTGAAGATGCACGCGAAAATTGTCTTACTGCCAGGTGATGGTATTGGTCCGGAAGTTGTGGGTGCGGCAGCCGAGGTGCTGGAAGCCGTAGGCACGATCTTCGGGCACAGCTTTGCTACCGAGGAATATCCAGTTGGCGGCTGTGCGATCGACCTTTACGGTACAGCCCTGCCTGCTGAAACGCTGGCAGCCTGCCAGCAGGCGGACGCGATCCTGCTGGGGGCGGTAGGCGGACCCAAATGGGATGACCCGTCTGCCGCAGTGCGCCCGGAGCAAGGGCTGCTGGGGCTGCGCAAAGAGCTGAGCTTATTCGCTAACCTGCGCCCGGTCCAGCCATACCCGGCGCTGATGGGGATGTCGCCGCTGCGCCCGGAGCGCCTGCAAGATGTAAATTTATTGGTGGTGCGCGAGCTGACCGGGGACGTCTATTTTGGTGAGCCGCGGCTGCGCCAGGTGGTCGACGGTGAAATCCAGGCCGTGGATACGATGTCCTACCGGGAGAGCGAGGTACGCCGGGTCGCGCACACGGCATTCAGGCTGGCGCGCGGCCGGCGCAGGAAAGTGAGCTCGGTAGATAAAGCCAATGTCCTGGAAAGCTCGCGGCTGTGGCGGCAGGTGGTTACCGAAGTCGGCAAAGAATACCCGGAAATCGCCCTGGAGCACGTCCTGGTGGATACAGCCGCCATGTACCTGATCACCCGCCCGGCTTCCTTCGACGTCATTCTGACCGCCAACCTGTTCGGCGACATCCTCACCGATGAAGCTTCGGTGCTCTCGGGATCGATGGGAAACCTGCCTTCTGCCTCGCTCGGAGAGAGCAAGAACAGCCTGGGGCAGCCGCGCGGCCTGTACGAGCCGATCCATGGCTCAGCCCCCGATATCGCCGGTAAGGGGATCGCCAATCCGCTGGGAACGATCCTCAGCCTGGCATTGATGCTGCGCTACTCGCTCAACCTCGAGTGTGAAGGGGCTGCGCTGGAATACGCTGCCAGCCAGGTAATCGCCTCCGGCTGCTGGACGCCCGACCTGGGAGGCGGCCTGACGACGCGCCAGATGGCGGCGGAGCTCATCGACCGCATCCCCGGCTGCGACTTCTTGGGGATGTGAGCGGGTAGAGGATCCGATGAGAGTTGCCTTCCAGGGTCTCCCTGGCGCTTATTCAGAAGCAGCCATCCTGGAGTATTTCGGGGCAGGGGTGGATACCATTCCTTGCGATACTTTCGAGGAAGTATTTGCTGCTGTGCAGGGTGGGGTTTGCGAGCGCGGCATGGTGCCGATTGAGAACTCGCTAGCCGGGAGCATTCACCGCAATTATGATCTGCTCGACCAGCACAACCTGTTTATCGTTGGAGAGTACCATCTGCGAGTGAAACATTGTCTCATCGCCCTGCCTGGGGTGCAGCTGGCAGAGATCCGCACGGCGATCAGCCATCCGCAGGCGCTGGCGCAATGCGAAGGCTACCTGCGCCAGCAGAAGATTTCCCCGGCGGCAGTTTACGATACCGCCGGCAGTGTAAAGATCGTCATGGAACAGGGCGACCGCACCCAGGCAGCGATTGCCTCGCGCCGGGCGGCGGACCTGTATGATATGGCGGTGCTGGCTGAAGGCATCGAAGACGACCCGGAAAACTTCACCCGCTTCCTGCTGATCGCCTCCAACCCGGTTTATCCGGATGGGGATGCTAAAACATCGATCGTATTTTCAATGAAGAACATACCCGGAGCGCTCTTTAAGGCGCTCAGCGTATTTGCTTTGCGGGATATCGACCTGACCAAGATCGAATCTCGCCCGCTGGTGGGACAGCCCTGGGAATATCTCTTTTATATCGATATCTCCGGCTCGTCTGCAGACCAGAACGTCATCAACGCCCTGAATAATCTCGGCGAATACACCCTCACCCTGCGCGTGCTGGGTTCGTACCCGCGCAACCGGCTGAGCCAGACACTATAAGCTGGAAGGAGAAGATAGCATGGGCATGGAGTCGAAATATATCTGGATGAACGGTGAGCTGGTCGAGTTTGAGAAAGCGACGATGCATTTCCTGACTCCGGCTGTACATTATGGGATAGGGGTGTTCGAAGGCATCCGCTGCTACGCCACCGATATGGGTCCCGCGGTCTTTCGCCTGCGCGAGCACAGCGAGCGCCTGGTTGCCTCGGCGCTGGTGCTGGGGTTCCGCAGCCTGCCCTATACCGCCGAGCAGATTGCAGACGCAATCCGGCTGACGGTATCCGCCAACGGGATGGGGGAATGCTACATCCGCCCGCTGATTTACCTCACCGATGGCGGCTGGAACCTGACGGTGGACAGCGGCAAGGCTTCGCTGGGGATTGCGGTCTGGGAGTGGAACAATTACCTGGGCAAAGAAGCGCTCGATAAAGGGGTGCGCGCCAACATCAGCTCGTTCACCCGCCACCATCCCAACGTGATGCTGACCAAGGCGAAAATCTCCGGCAATTACGTCAACAGCGTGCTGGCTAAGACCGAATCGGTGCGCCTGGGCTTCGATGAAGCCATCCTGCTCGACCCGCAGGGCTACGTGGCAGAGTGCACCGGCGAAAATATTTTCGTGGTGCGCAACGGTGTGATTTATACCCCGCCAACCATGGCGATCCTGGAAGGGATCACCCGCGACTCGCTGATTAAGCTTGCCGGCGATCAAGGCTATACCGTCGTCGAGCAGCCCATCTCCCGCGACCAGCTCTACCTGGCCGACGAGGTCTTCGTCAGCGGGACTGCCGCGGAATGCATCGGCCTGCGCGAGATCGATTTCCGGGTCATCGGCAACGGCAAGACCGGCCCGGTAACGCACGCCCTGCAGCGCCTCTACGATGAAGTTGTCCACGGGCGCCACCCTCGCTCGACCGAATGGCTGGATTACGTCCATGCCAGCTACCCGCTGAAGCTGCCGTCAAAAGTAACCACCTCCTCATAAAAATTCGGTATTAGAAGCAATTGAAAAACCGGATGGCAGGCACGTACTCAGCCATTCGGTTTTCATTTAGTGCATTTCTCTTGACTTTATAAACTAGTTGCATTATCCTATACACAAATGTATAGGATGAGCGAGCTTCTTCAGCTGGATCGTAAGCTGTTCCATACCAATGACCTGGCTGTCCTGTGGGGGATCACCAATAGGCACAACTTATATATGACCATTACCCGCTACATTGACCGGGGCGTTCTATTTCCAGTCTATAAGGGGCTGTACTCCACCGTCCCTGTGAGCACTTTAAATCCACTGGAGCTTGGCGTAGCAGTCATTCACCGTTATACCTATCTCACCACAGAATCGATCCTCTCGCAGGCTGGAATAATCTCTCAGAGAATATTCGATTACACCTTTGTTGCTGACCGGTCTAAGCGGATAGCAATTGAACAGTGGTCTTTTCGATTCCGCAAGCTCAAGGATGATTACCTATATCACCCTGCGGGCATTGTCAGCGAGAATGGGGTTTTTAGCGCGATAATTGAACGGGCTGTAGCTGACATGCTTTATTTCAATCCCAAATATCATTTTGATGTTCCGGAAAATATCGATTTCGACAAAGTGAGATCGATTCAAAATGAGATAGGGTATCCATGCTAGACCTGCGGCCGGAAGATATTATCCATAAGTCATATCTTAACAGATTGCTGATCGAGATCGCTGACCAGCCGATGATGGCTCAAACCCTGGCATTTAAAGGCGGCTCTGCCTGTGCTATGTTGGGCTATCTGGATCGTTTCTCTGTCGATTTAGATTTTGATGTTTTGCCAGGCGCTGATGAAGTTTCACTACGAAAAGCGTTTCACCAGATTGTTGATCGGTTAGCACTAAAAGTGACATTCGAAAGTGATCAAGCCCTCCTTTTCCAACTTCGTTATCCAAGCAGCCCCGGTAAACGGAGCACAATGAAAGTCAGCGCCAGCAGTATCAGTGTCAAGGCGAATCAATACAAGGTCCAGTACTTTCCGGAAATCGACAGGTTGATGAACAGCCAAACCATAGGGACGATGTTCGCCAATAAACTCGTAGCTGTGACGGATCGGTATGCGCAACACCGTACCATTGCCGGACGCGATGTTTACGACATCCACCATTTTTTTCTCCAGGGATATTCCTATCACGGTGAAGTGATAAGGGAAAGGACAGGCCTGGAATTGGGCGATTATTTTGAAGAATTAATCGCATTTATTAAAAAATACGTCACACAGACGATTATCAACGAAGATCTAAATTCTCTCCTGCCAAACCGCCAGTTCCAGCAAGTGAGAAAAATCTTGATCCCGGAAACGTTATCCCTGTTGGAAAGAGAAAAAAACAACCTGGCTACACAATCGCGAGACACATAAACGGGGAGTTTATACCCAGTTTTAGATTTGGAAAATTCCGGAAAAGGTGACCCCATGTACGACTGCCTTCAGCAGCGACTACGACCGTTTTGTCAACTGGCCCTCCCGCCTGGACGCCGAGCTGCCATTTATTCAGGCACAGCTTGATGCGGCGGGCGCCCGGAGCGTCCTGGATGCAGCCTGCGGGACGGGGAGGCACGCCATCGCCCTGGCTGAGCGCGGCTATGCGACTGCCGGAGCAGATTTAAGCCAGCAGATGGTGAGCCGCGCCAGGGAGAATGCCGCGGCTGCCGGGGTAGACGTCCGCTTCGAGGCTGCCGGCTTCGGCGGATTGGCGGCTGCATTCGGTCGCCGCAGCTTCGATGCATTGCTCTGCCTGGGCAACTCACTGCCCCACGTGCTGAGCGCGGCGGAGCTGGCTGGGACTCTGGCGGATTTTGCGGACTGCTTGCGCCCGGGCGGGCTGCTGCTCATCCAGAACCGCAATTTCGAGGCTGTGGTTGCCGGTCGCTTGCGCTGGATGGAGCCGCAATCCCACCGGGAAGGGGAAAACGAATGGCTTTTCCTGCGCTTCTATGATTTCGACCCGGACGGCCTGATCACGTTCAATATCTTGAATTTACGCCGCGAGGGAAAGAATCCGTGGCAGCAGCAGGTCTACAGCACCCGCCTGCGACCGCTCCTGGTCAAAGAAGAGGAAGATGCCCTGGCAGCCGCCGGATTTGTAGAGATCCGTGCGTATGGCAGCCTGGGGGGTGAGCCTTTCGCGGCACAGGCACAGCGGGAACCTGGTGCACGCCGCCAGGTTGAAGTAGCTTTCGGTGATTCCTTGCCTTAAAACTAAAAATCCTGGCGCAGCTGCGCCAGGATTCTTTGAGTTTCGGCGTTGTTAGTTGATCACAACAACATTGGTGGCCTGGGGGCCCTTGGCGCCTTGTTCGACAGAGAACTCAACGCGCTGGCCTTCCTCCAGGTTGCGGTAGCCGTCGCCCTGGATGGCTGAGAAGTGGACGAAGACGTCTGGTCCGCCCTGGCGTTCAATAAAGCCATAGCCTTTGCTGCCGTTAAACCACTTTACCGTGCCGATGATACGTTCAGTCATTGTAAATTGCCTCCTCGTGGCAAAAAAAATGGGATTTTCAGGTACTCGGTCTGCTTCATCGGAACGGTCAAACAAAAAGGCACATGGGTGTACCCATGAGCCTCTGTTGTGTTTCCAACGTAAACTTACTGGTAACCTGCGTTATGAATATACCACGATTTAATGGTATGTGTCAAGCTTTAAAGGATGATTAATGGGGAGATCCATTGCCTGATAGCAGCAGCTCGTGCAGCTCCTGCTCGGCCTGGTGCATGGGCACTGCTAACGCAACGCTCCATTCATTCAGCAAGAAGCTCGTGGCGCGCTCGAGGATAATCGCATCATTGTCATTCATCTTCTTCGTCCGCTTGTGGAACGTCAGATCGCGGACCAGAAGACAAATCGATTCGAGCGTCCCTTCTTTCATCCTCTCCGACAATTGGATCTTCCGCTCGAGACGGTCGGTTGAGAATGGCTCCCCGGGACTGGCAAGAATTTTAAAGAGTTTCTTAAAATCCCTGGCAGGTGTGGGGAAACGCAGATTGTGCGCCCCGCTTTCGTTCACCGGAACCCAGAGAGTGAGATCGCGTATCTGCACGACGTAATATTGGCGGGTGTGCCCGGATAATTCTTTCTCATCCATTTGGATGATTTCACCGAGGCCGTACGCCCAATGGATGACCTGGTCGCCTACCTGAAAGGCCGTATTCTGCTCAAGCATATGTTGAATTTACAACTCCTATTCCGTCGTTCGTGGGAATAATCAGAAGGGTCGCATATAAATTCAGATCAGCGCACGATCAATAGCGGTGTGGACTTCCTTTATTGCTGCTCCGCCGGTTGCGATCCCTGGAGTTGCCCTTACCTGATGAACGGTTGTTGTTATATCCTCCAGAACCAGAAAAGGAGCGTTCCTCTGGGGGCCGGGCTTTATTGACTTTGATCTCGCGATTGTCTACAGTAGCACCATTTAATGTCTTGATCGCCTGCTCCGCTTCGATTTGCGAGCTCATTTCAACAAAAGCAAATCCTTTGGAACGGCCGGTAGCCCTATCTTTGATCAGCGCAACAGATACGACCGTGCCTGAGCCTGCAAAGAGCGTGCGCAGGTCGTCTTCAGACGTATCATAAGACAGGTTGCCGACATATAACTTATAATCCATCGAGGTCTCCTCATCGAACCTGATCGAAATAAAACCACCAGCCCTATGCAGGACTGGCGGTGCTGCCACAAATCCCAGGTAAGATTAGTCTAATTATATCACACGACCTCGCCAATTGACCGTGTCCCTAATGAAAACAGGCTGAAGCAGGCAACCATCCCCTACCGCGCTCGATTATTCAGTTTTTTCGAGAAACACTCGCTCGCCGTCCTTGACCTGGCGAAAGAGCCGGGCATCGCCGACCAGGCGCCCCACGACGTTCACCGGGCTGTAGGCGCGCGGCTGGTCGCCGCGGCTGACCGGAGTGGGACCGAAGAAGATGCAAAATGCGCTGCCGGCAGGCCAGTAGGCGAGGTCGCCCACCTGCATGTCCTGCTGGGCGCCTGGCTCCTCGCTGCTGCTGACCGGTATATCGAAGTAGATCTCGTCCCCCCAGCGATTGGCGCTGCCTTCGATCGGCAATGCCGCCCAGATTTTCTGAGCGGTCAGGTTTTCATTCAGCTCTGCGGGCAGGCTCAGGCTGCCGGCTCGAATATTTATGGTCTTCATAGGTCGCCTCCGACTTCAAGCGGGTGAGTAAGCGCCGGTCGTGGTACTCCCTGGTTAAGATGGTTAGCATTTCCTGGGTCATCTGGCGGAAATCAGCCACGACGATGGCGTTGGTGTAGATCTGCTTGACGAAGTCAGCGCCGATCCCGCCGGTTATACCGATAGCAATGACCTCGCAGCCCAGGCTCTCGATCCGCTTGACGGTATCGATCAGATAGCTCGCATCGCCGTTGGGCTGCCCGTCGCCGATCACGATCAGCACCTTGCGCCGCTCCGGCCTTTGCTGCAGGCGGTGAAAAGCAAAGGATAGGTGTTCCTCATCCCAGTTGTTGTGGCGGGGCTCGATTCCGGTCAGGCGTATGCGCACCGCGTGGTACGGCTCGTCGAAGTGTTTGTAGATGCGGTGCTCGAGCGGCGCACAGCGCATGCTGCGGTACTGGTAGGCGGGGGTCAGGCCCAGCAGCAGGGCAGCCCGGGCTTCATATTCGCTGGTCGAATAGCCGATGATCTCCAGGGGCGCGCCCAGCACATCCAGCGTCTCAGCGAGCAGCACGGCGGCTTTGGTCGCCATGAGGTATTTGCCCTGTCCCTGCATGCTGGCACTCTCGTCCACCAGCAGCGAGAAGGCGATTGTGTGGCTGCTGGCGGTCACACTACGCTGAAAGAGGCGGTAGTTGCCGATGCGCTGCTTCCACAATTTGGCCATGTTCAGCTTGCCCGAGCGGTAATAGCCAGCATAGCGCAGATAGGCTTCCTCGCGCAGCAGGTTGGTCAGGCGGTGGGTTAAGAAACCGACCTCGTGGCGCATCTCCGCACGCAGCCGGCGGTAGGCTTCCAGATCGCCGCTGGGTGGAGGCACGATCGTCTGGCGGCTGGTGCGTACCGCGCTCGGGTGGACCTCTTCCTCCCAGGCCGCGCTCGAACCAGGGCGCCGAACCGGGCCGGTACCATTCCGGGAATTCCTGCCGGCGGCCCGCGAATGCCAGGCTGAACGGCTCTTCATCGATTTCTATCTCCGCCGTGCCTTCAGGCGGCTCATCCAGCAGCTCTTCCCTCTCCGGAGCGGTTGCCTGCATGTCGCCATTGGCTTGATCATCACCTAAAGGCTGCTGCAAAGCATCCGTTTGTTGATGCGGGTCATTGACCAGCCGGGCAGCCAGGGGCGCCAGGTGGGGATAGATTTCCAGTGCCAGCCGGTAGGAATCGGCGGGAGAATCGCCGGCAGCAGCCTGGCGGATCGCCGGCGCCAGATCGGCCAATACGCGGCGGATATCGCCGCTGAAGCGGGCACCCTGGATATTGCGCCCCAACAGGTACAGCCCCAGCTCAGCCTGCCGGGTGAGCGGCACGCGCCGCAGCCAGGCACTACCCAGGTTGGGAGGCAGCCGCAGGCGGAAGTATTTTTCAGCCCCGGGCCAGCGCCGCACGAACCCGTTTTCCATGCGGGCGTCCTCCAGGGCGTGCCAGAAGGCGGCAAAGTGGGCCTTGCCTTGCGCCTGCTCGCGCAGGGCGGCCTCCGCCCAGGCGCGGCTGTCGACCAGGTAATGGGCGAGCAAATGCAGCGCTTCTGCCTTGAGCCGCGCGAAGCTGGCGTTCTCGACCATTGCTGGCTGTGCCTTCAGGACGATCTGACCCGAACCGATGAGATCGCGCTGGCCGAACTCGAAATGCAGCTCAAAATCGTGGGCGGCAATCTGCAGGATGCGCTCCAGGCGCAGGCGGCGGTTTTCGACCAGCTCCTTCTCGCCAGGCAGGTCAGAAATAGAGGTCAATAATGTCCTCCACCACTTCGGCGTCGAAGCGGCTCAGCTTGCTGAGCACGGTGAAATGCGCGCTCTCGAGGATGGGGAATACCAATGACATGCGCGCCCAGTCGATCACCCGGCGCGTGCTGAATGAGCCGAAAACCTTTTCATTATGGATCGCCTCGCGCACGTCCCGGGCGGCGTGCACCATGCGTACCACCGTCTCGCGGTCGGTGTTCCCGCTCTGACCCATTACGGCTTCGATCTCTTCCTGCTCCGCCAGGTATTCCATCTGCACAACGACCGAAAAGCGGTCGAGCAAGGCTTCATTCAAGGTTTTGGTACCGCTGTAGCGGCCTTCCTCGCTGGGGTTCATGCTGGCGAACAGGCGGAAGCTCGGGTGTGGGCGGACGATGCGCCCGTCATACTCCATCAAGACCACCATGCGGTCGTCGTCCAGCAGGGAATGCAGGCCGAAGGCGATCTCGGGCAGGCAGGCGTTGATCTCGTCCAGCAAGATCCAGTCCCCGGAGAGCATGGCATCCACCAGGACGCCATTGACCCAATACGTGCCGCTCTCGTTGATGAGCAGCTTGCCCAGGAACTCGTCCACGGTGGTCGCCCCGTTCAGGTTCACCCGCCGCAGGCCGTTGTTGGTCTTCCAGGCCAGGTAGCGCACTGCCAGGGTCTTGCCCACGCCGGTCTCACCGATCAGCAGGGCAGGCAGGTTGCGCTGCACGGCGAAGGCGATCTTTTCCAGGTAGCCCTGGGAGGGATGGATGTAGAACTGCTCGCCGGGGATGTATGGGCTGGTATTGCCCAGGTTCACCGGCAGATGCACCGAGCCAATTTCAATTTCATGGATATGGGGGATGTCAGTCATGGGGTGAATTATACAGGCGAATCGAGGAGAGGTTGCTGGCGTAAATGACGAACGGCTAATTGGATTGGTTTGTCACATCCTGGACGCAGCCGCATGCTGCCAGATGGGGATGCCGGGGGTGCGACGATGGGCGATGATCCGCCGCACCGAAAATAATTTGAACGCGCGCACGATCTCGGATATTGGGTGACGCGGTGGAACGGCGGGGTACGGGCGGGTCTGAAATCGCGCTATTGCCAGCTAGAAACCATGCATATCTAGCAGAAATTCAGGGGTCAGCCTCTCCGGAGACCCGCCCTACTACAACCGTGATTCCGACCTGTCGTGGATTCAGACCCGCCCGTACGACCCGTAGATGGGTGCCGCGGGGGGATGGTGTTGGGGCGGGTCTCCAAAGATGCCGAGGCTGGAATGTTTGCGAAATCAAATGGGTCCGGTGCTGGTAATGAGGCGAACCAGACCCGCCCCTACCATATGGTGATGGCGCGATTTCAGGGTAGGGGCGGGTCTCCAAAGGTGCCGAGGCCGGAATGTTTTCGAAATCTATCGGGTTCAGTGCTGATCATGAGGCGGATTTGGTTGAAACCATCCCACAAGATCCGAATTGGGATCAAAATGTTGTATATTCAGCGTCCTCCTTCCATCGCCGTGGATTTTCCTGGATGTACAATCGAATGCGCTCCCATTCTGATTTCATTTCGAATAATATGCTCGTAATAATTCCGCTGCCAGACGGGGATGCCGGGGGTGCGGCGCACGGCATTGATCCGCCGCGCCGAAAATGATTTGAACGCCCGTACGATTTCGGATAATGGGTGCCGTGGGGGGACGGCGGGGTAGGGGCGGGTCTCCAAAGATGCCGAGGCTGGAATGTTTGCGAAATCAATTGGGTCCGGTGCTGATTTTGATGCGAATTCAGACCCGCCCCTACCATCGTGTGATGGTGCGGTTTCAGGGTAGGGGCGGGTCTCCAAAGATGCCGACGCCTGAATGTTTGCGAAATCAATCGGGTCCGGTGCTGGCAATGTGACGATTTTAGACCCGCCCCTACCCAATTTGTCCACCAATACGATGATGAAATGTGCGTGGTTCGGCATCAAAATGAATTCGTCCAGAATGAGGTGGGGGTAATGGCGGGGTAAATCAAACCACATACGGCGCACGATTTCTCCGTAGGGGGATAATTTCATCTGGTCGCCGGTGATTTCCCCAAACAGGCATGCCCGCTGCCAGGCGACCAGGGTAACAAAATACGCGCCGGGCAGGGTGTAATCATACCCTTTCAGGCGGATCGAGCGCCGATGGTGCGCCTGCGAATTATCGGTCATCTCCACCCTCCATACCATTTTATCCCAATTCGAAGCAAAGACGTAATTTGAGGCTGGCAGCCCTCCCCAAAATGAAAATTGCCTGCTCAGCAGGCAATTTTCGCGAATGCATTCAATTATCGAACCCCGGCGCACGCTCAGGATTTCTCTAATTCCTCCAGCGCGCGCAGGATCTTCTCCGGCGAGGCGGGCAGGTCGGTGATCCAGCACCCCGATCGCATCGTGAATGGCGTTGACGATGGCGGGCGCCTGGGTGTTGGCGGTCATCTCGCCGATGCCTTTGGCGCCATAAGGACCGGTCTCAGAGGTCATCTCCACGACGACTGCCTCCAGCGCCGGCACATCTTTGGCGGTGGGCAGCATGTAGGAAAAGAAGCCGGTCGGGTAGCTGTCCAGGGTCGGGTAGTAGGGGTGCAGCTCTTCATACAGGGCTGACCCCAGGCCCCCGGCTGCGCCGCCATCGATCTGGCCTTCCACCAGCAAGGGGTTGATCGCTTTGCCGCAGTCGTAGGCGCTGACCAGCTTCAGGACTTTGACCTGTCCGGTCTCCGTATCGACTTCGATTTCTGCCACGGTCGCGCCGTACGCCATGTTGTGCAGCGGCTCGCCTTCGCCGGTCTCCGGGTCGACCACGGCTGCCGGCCAGCCGAACGAGCCGCGACCGGCGATGATCTTCTGCTCGCCCCAGATGGCTCTGTCGGCGATATCGGCAATCGGGATCGCCTGCTCGGGGAAATCGCGCACGACCACCAGGCCATCCTGGGCGACCAGTTTTTCGGGCTCCACGCCGAGCTGCTTCCCGGCGATCTCGAACAGCACCTGGCGGGCTTCTCTGGCTGCCTGCAGGACCGCGTTGCCTGTTTGATGGGTGAGGCGGCTGGCAAAGGTGCCCGTGTCCCACGGGCTGCTGTCGGTATCCACCAGGGTGACGTTGACTTTTTCAAGCGGTAAGCCCAGCTCCTCTGCGGCAATCTGCCGCATGATGGTGCGCATGCCCTCGCCGATATCGACGCTGCCGATGAGCACGTCCACACTGCCATCCAGCTGCATCTTGACGATCGCCTGGCTGGGGTCGCCCCCGCCGCTCAAGCCGGTCGGATACCAGACTGCCGCAATACCTGTTCCACGTTTCTTAGCCATTTACGCCTCCACCTTTACCTTCGAAGACATCGCCAGCAGATCGTCGTCCAGCTTAATGCCTGCCCGTTCCGCCGCCGCCTGCATGACTTCGATCAAGGCGCAGCTGTGCAGGACCGCGCGCGTGGCGGACGTGTCGCCATCCCGCACGGCGTTGATGAAACGGATGCGGAAGGAATCCATCCCGAGGATCTTGGCAATGCGTTCGATCTGCACTTCATCCGCAAAGGAAGCCTGGTATAACCCGAAACCGCGCATCGAGCTGACCGGTCGCTTGTTGGTGAGCATGCAGTAAGTATCCACCTTCACGTTGGGGATGTTGTAGGGTCCAGCCACGCCGTAGGCGTGCTTGGAGCCGACATAGTCGTTGGTCAGGATGTAAGCACCCCCGTCGCGGATCGAGCGCACCTGGCGGGCAATGATCCGCCCGTCCTTCATCACCCCATCTTTGAAAAACATATGCATGGCGCCGCGATGGGTGGAAGCGACGAACTCTTCCTCGCGGGTCCACAGCCATTTGACCGGCCGGCTGTCGGTGTACAGAGAGAGCACGGAAATAATGAGGTCGGCATGCGGATCGTTCTTCGAGCCGAAGCCGCCGCCAACGATCCCGCCGATCATGTGTACCATGGACTGGGGTTTCTTCAGGATTGGCGCCAGCCACATCTTGTTGAACCAGATCGCCTGGCTCATCGTGTAGACGTGGGTACGCCCCAGCGCGTCGGTTTGGGCGATGCCGCACTGGGTCTCGATCGGGCAGTGCTCCTGGGCGGCAGTGCGGTAGTAGCCTTCGATGATGTAATCCGCCTGAGCAAAGCCAGCTTCCACATCGCCTTTGCGGATCTGGCGCACCGGTTTGTCGCCGAAATAAACGAAGTTGCCTTGCGGCGAGACCTGGATGGAATCGGGTTCCATAGCCTTGATCGGGTCGAGCACGGGCTGCCGCTCCTCCAGGTCCACCTTGATCAGGGATACCGCTTCCCGGGCGGTGTCGACGTCTTCTGCAGCCACCGCCACGACTTCCTGACCCATATAGCGCACTTCATCCTCTGCCAGCACCGGGAAATCTTTGGCAAAGCCGTAGCGGTTAAACGGCACGTCTTTCCAGGTGATCACCGCTTTCACGCCGGGCAGGTTTTTTGCCTGGCTTACATCTACGTTGAGGATCTTCGCAGAGGGCACAGGTGAGCGCCAGGCTTTAACGTGCAGCATGCCGGGCAGGCGGATGTCGTTGATGTAGCGGGTTTTAGCCAGCGAGTGCTGCATGCCGTCAGAGCGAGGCAGGCGCTTGCCGATATATTTGTGTTCTTCCATAATTTCCTCCTCCACCTAGCCCAGCTGGTCGGCAGCATCGAGCACGGCTTCGATGATCTTGTTGTAGCCCGTGCAGCGGCAGACGTTCCCGACAATACCATCAACGACCTCCTCGCGTGTCGGGCTGGGGTTCTTGTCCAGCAGCGATTTGGAAGCCATCAGCATGCCCGGCGTGCAAAAGCCACATTGGGCCGCGTAATGCTCGGTGAAAGCGACCTGCAGCGGGTGAGGATGTTGGATCGTGCCGAGTCCTTCCACCGTAGTGACCTCGCGCCCGTTGACGGTGAGCGCCAGCACCAGGCAGGAGTTCACGGCTTCCCCATCCAGGATCACGGTGCAGGCGCCGCAGTTGCCTTGCTCGCAGCCGAATTTAGGGCTGGTGATATTGAGATAATCGCGCAGCAAGGTCAGCAGGTTGATCGTCGGCGGCGCATCGACGCTCACCGGAACCCCGTTCAGCTTGAAAGTAATCGGATATTTAATCATAGCCGTCCTAACCTCCTCCATTCATGCCGGCAGCCTCGCGCAGGGTGCGGGCGACCACGACCCGGGTCACTTTGCGGCGATACCAGACCGTGCCATGCACGTCGTTTATCGGATTAATATTTCCCGAGGCGATCTCACCGGCCTCCAGGATGGCTGCCTCGCTCAGCGTTTGGCCCAGCAGCATCGTTTCGACTGCTTTGATCCTGAGCAAGGTGGGTGCGGCTGCACCGACTGCTACGGAAACCGCGGCGACTTTACCCTGCCCATCCAGCTTCACCCGGGAGGTCGCGTTGAGCACAGCCAGGGTCATCGCCTGCCTGCGCCCGATTTTCATGTATGCGGAGCCTTCACCGTCCAGGGTGGGTCTCACCCTGATTTCGGTCAGCAGCTCGCCGGGCTGCAGAGACGGTCTGGTTTGGACCGAGATAGAACTGGCTGAGTGCCACAATCCGCTGCCCGTCCAGGCGGGTGAGCACGACTTCGGCATCCAGGCCCAGCAAGGCGCAGCCGCAGTCCGCAGCCGGAGAGGCGGTGCACAGGTTGCCGCCCAGGGTCGCCAGGGTGCGCACCGGGGGGCTGGCGAGCTTCCCGGCAGCTTGAGCGACGGCCCTGGCTTTTTCTTTGAGCAACGCTGAGCTGCCGGCGGTCTGCATGCGGGTCGCGGCGCCGATGCGGATGGCATCGCCATCCTCGACGATATATTCGAGAGGCAGCTTGCCGATCCACAGGATATTCTCGGGAATTTTGAACTCCAGGTTCATATCCCGGACTAAATCGGTGCCGCCAGCCAGGACGCTGATCCGTGGAGCATAAGCCTGGAGCAGCTGGAGGGCTTCCTCCAGGGTATCTGGTGCAAAATATTGGACGTTTTTCACTTTTATTTACCTCCTCACTGGCGGGCTTCCGGTTTATTCCTCGAGCCCGCTCAGCTGAGAAATCAGGCGATATATGGCAGAACAGTCTTCTGCTGCGTAGCCTTCTGCCATGGCTGCGCTGAAGAGCTGGTGAGAGACTGCGCTGGTTGGCAGCGAGGCCTGCAGATCATGCGCGGTGCGCACGATCAGGCCCAGGTCTTTGTGGAGATGTTTTAGGGGAAAAGCGGGTCGAAAGTCACCCTGGGCGATGTTGTTTGCCTTACGGGTAATAAAATTGGAGGCGATGTTGCTGCCGGCGATGATCTGGCAGGCCTGGGCGGGATCGATGCCGGCTTTACGAGCCATGACCACGGCTTCGCTCAGGGCGACCACCTCAGCCGCAACCATCAAGTTCATGCACAATTTCAAGGAGGCGCCGCTGCCGCTCGGTCCAAGGTAATAAATATCCTTGCCCATCGTGCTGAGCAATGCCCGGCAGGCTGCGAGCACCTGTTCCTCGCCGCCGACCAGGAAAGTCAGCTGCCCGGCTGCGGCGGGACCGGTGCTGCCCATTACCGGAGCATCGAGCATCTGCACTCCAGCGGAGAGCAGGCGTGAGGCGATGGAGCGCGATTGATCCGGGGCGATGGTGCTGGAATCGATCAGGACCATCCCGGGGTGAGCGCCTGCCAGCAGCCCCTCCGCACCGAAGACGGTCGCCTCGACCGCTGCGGCGTCGCTCAGCATGGTGATAACGACTTCGCTCGCCTCCGCTACGGCTTTAGGGCTGGCGGCAGCTTGCGCCCCAAGCTGGAGCAATGGCTCGAGCTTCTCTGGGCTGCGGTTATAAACAGTCAGCGGATAACCGGCCCGGGCAACATTGGCTGCCATGGGTCCACCCATCAATCCCAGGCCGATAAATCCAACTTTTTGGAGAACGCCGGTCGCTTGCGTCATGAAATTGAGTTTCGCCTGCCTTTCACAAGTTTCTCAGGGATATCAGAAAGGTATGAACTCGCCGCGTTCTTCGGCAGCCTGGCGGGCTGGCTCGCCGTACTCCCAGGAGAATTCCGGGCGGTAGCGCTCGCGCCAGTCGTTATATTTCATTTTCTTGAGGTCTGCCTGGAGCGGGTACAACCATTTGACGCCCCACTGGGGGACGACGACCTTGGCTTGCGGCAGGTGGCGGTCGGCAACCCAGCGGACTTCTTCCGGGTCGATCGTGGTATTGCCCCAGTTGTCCCAATGCAGCGGGAGGAGCACCTTGGCATTCATCAGCTCACCCGTCCGCACGGCATCGTAGGGCGTCATTTTATCTGTCGCCCCAGGTGCGTTTTTTCCGATATTGAAGGTCACCACATCCACGTTGTACTTTTTGAAGGTCACGTAAGCGTTCTGGTAGAGGGAATCCGCCAGGTGGCACAGGTTCACGCCGCCGACCTTGAAGAAAAATGTGACAGCCACATCATCGAACGGGCGGCGAATGCCTGGCTTGACCTTCACCCCCGGACCCCCGGTCATGGTGGCAATCCGGTCGTAGTTGGGCAGGATATCGATGGTGATGTCCTTGATCTGGTAGCTCTGACCGGGGCGGACGACGTTGATCCGCTCCTCGGGGATATGGAAGTTGCGCATCCGCTCGACTGCAGACAGCGAGCCAAAGAAGGGCGCATTTGTGGTCTGTGCGGTCGCTTTCAGAGTATAGATATCGGTGTGATCGGCGTGCTGGTGGCTGCAGAAAACGCCATCCAGGGTCTTGAAGCCGAAGATGTCGATCACCTGCGGGTTCAGGCGCATCCAATCGATTGTGGGAGAGCCGCTCGTCCGGCAGACGCCGCAGTACTCGTATTCCGTGTAATGGGCTGGCCCGGCGTAGTTATCCACCAGCAGCACAGCGCCACCCGGCGATTTGAGCACAAAGCCCATGCCGCCGGTCCACCAGAAAGCATAGTTGCCTTCGGGGACGACCGTCTCTTCGATTTCCCGGTTCAGCCATTGACCCCATTCGGGGAAGCATTCCAGAATCCAGCGGGTGCGATCGATCGCCCGATCTTTATTGAGCAAATAGTCGCCCTGCATGATGCCGCGACCATCGCCAACGATCTGGATATTATCGTGTTCGCATTTACCATCGGTAGCCATGTTTCCACTCTCCTGAGTAACAAGCTCTAATCCATTAATTATGCCTGGGCGAATGCAATCCTGGTCGCCACCATGCCATTAGCGGTGCAGCTCTTTAAGCACTGCTTCTGCGCTGCCGATCCAGTCGAAATGCGGATCGGTAGTGATATTGTACGCTTTATCATCGCCAGAGAGGACCCACAGGTAGCCCAAAGTTGTGCCAGGCGAGGCTACCGTGGGGTGGTAGCCATTTTGCATCAAGAATACATCGTCATTGTGGATGAAATACGTCTCTTCCTGGGAGTCTTTATAGCCTAACTGGACTCCATAGCCATTGGCGGGCTTGGCTTTGTACAGGTACCACTCATCCAGGATGTTCTCAGCGCCGGAGATCTCATCGTGCTTGTGCGGGGGAATTCCGGACCAGTTGCCGGGCGGGTTGATGGTCTCACCGATGATCAGGCGTTGGCTGACCGGCGAGCCGGGAGGAATGAGCAGGCGCACGTCCCGCCGCCAATTTGCCATGCCGGCGCTGACCACTTTCACCTCTTCCGGCTTGATCACCAGAGCGGGCAGGTCTTTCTCACAGGGGGCTTTAGCAATTGCCAGCTCGAGCTTGGTCTCGGCAGAGACCTTCACCTGGCTCTGGCGCGGGACGTAGACAGTGTAGGGGAGTCCGCTGAACATATCGGCGCGACCGCCGATTCCGCTCCACTGCGCGGCTTCGCGACCGCTGATGCTGACCCCACACCGACCGCTGAGCGGGACGAGCCCAGCCTCTGCATTTCCGGTCTCACCTTCCCAGCTCTCGCCGGCAGCCAGGCGCAGAATTTCTAACCCCAGCCAGGCATCGTTCTTGCCCATCTGGATGACAGTCTGGTAACCGCTTTGGGGATTTACTCTATATTTTGTAATCATTCTTTCCACCTCCGGAAAAGCTCATTTTAGGATTTACGACAATATTTACGAGACCTCAATTATTTTTTTGGGATGCCCAGCGTAAGGAGGCCATGCTTAACCCCAAAGGGTTGTATTCCAGGCCGATGTAGCTTTTATAACCGGCGGACTCGATTGCTGCGGCTAATCCTGTAAAATCAATAGCGCCGGTGCCAGGCTCGTGGCGTCCCGGGCAGTCGGCGAATTGGATATGGCCGATCCACTCGCTGTACTCACAGACCTTCTCGACCAACCCGCCTTCCATTAGCTCGACGTGGTAGCTGTCCAGCTGAAAGCGGAAGGATGGGTGGTTTACCAGCCTGACAATCTCGATGGCTTCCTGGCTGGAGCTCAGGAAATACCCCGGATTATCCTGCGGGTTGAGCATCTCGATGGTCAGCAGAGCTCCTACCTGGGCTGCCAGCGGGGCTGCGTAGCGGAGATTTGCGAGCATGCAATCCCGCTGCTCCTCGCGGGTCAGATCGGGCAGCTCCACGCCGGCAGGAAGCATGACCTTCAGCACATTCAGCTCCCTGACGATCTCCAGAGCCTCATCCAGGGTGCGCTTGAACTCACCGGCACGGCTGGGATCGACAAGGTAACCCCGGTTCGCACGGTCCCACACCGGCACATCCTGGTTGAACAAAACAATCTGCAGCCCCAGCTCTTCCTGTGCGGCCTTGAGCGCCGCCAGGTCGGCATGGCTGGGGAATCCGAACTCAATGGCGGTAAAGCCAAGCCTGGCGACAGCTGCCGGTCTTTCCGGGAATGGCAGCTCGCGGAAGAGCCAGTTGATGTTCGGGGCGTAAGTCAGCATCGATGGCTGTGCGTCTGTTGCAACCGGGTGTGGCTTACACAACCCGGAATTTTTTTAGATCAATTTGCTTAGATACTCAAAACTGCGGATTGCGTCAGGCACGTTGCCGCATTCCACACTGAATACAATATCATTCGGGCATTTCTTCACGCTTTCAATCACCCGCTTCCAGTCTACAACTCCATCACCGCAGGCGCAGCCAACCGGCGTTCCGGTAACTTTGCCTCGCTCCTCGCCGCTTTGAGAGAAGCTGATATCCTTAGCGTGAAGGTGGACCAGGCGGTCAAGGACGTGGTTCAGCCACTCATAGGTATCATCGGTGCCAGCCAGGTAGCTGTTGCCCGTGTCGTAATTGATCCCGATTGCCGGGGATTTCACCAGGTCATAGATGCTGTCCAGGCCCTTCAGGGATTTGCTGTACTGCTGGTGAGGTTCCAAGCCAATCTGGATGCCATACCGTTCAGCGACCAGCGAGGCTTCTTTGAGCGTGTAGGTCATCAAGGTGTAATCCATCTCCTTGGTCGTCCATTCAGGCTTGGGTCCTTCATCTGTATTGACCACCGGTGCTCCGGCGTCAGATGCCCAGCGGATAGCCTGCTTCAGATACTCCACACTGATCTCCGGCTTGCACAGCGGGGTATGGGATGATAGCCCGGATAATTTGACGTTGTGCCTGCCGCACAGCTCTTTTACCCAGCGGGGATCATCGTACATCGAGACGCTGTGGAAATAACGCGCTTCGCTGAGAAGCTCTCGCCCCAGGTGAACCATCGGTTCAATATATTGATAACCAATCTCGGCTGCTTTCTCGACTCCCCAGGCAAACGGCTTGTCGTGGGTACGGACGAATTCCATATTGACGCCTAAATATATTTTGCCCATGCGTTTATCCTCAAGATATGATTTTATTGATCGAAATATTATTTCTTGGCAGAAATCCGCTTGTTCGCGCCCTCGACAATTTCGCGCACGAAGGCGAGGCTTTTTTCGATCATAGGCCCGCCCTGTCCTTCACATTCCAGGCTGATCACGCCATCGTACTGGATGTCGACGAGAATATCGAAGCACTTTTTTATGTTCTCGACGTTGACCCCTTCGCCGATCGCGCACTGGCTGACTGCGATCCCGGTCAGCTCACCGCGCAGCGAGGCTGCCAGGGATTGGCTCACATCTTTCACATGCACGTGGCTGACTTTATCCTTGAATTTTGTCAGGAAAGCTACCGGGTCCTGTCCGGCAATGAACGTGTTTCCAGTATCCATGTTCATGCGAAGATACGGGCTATCTACAAAAGCAAGCATTTTTTCCATGAACTCAGGTTTGGTGGTGTAATAGCCGTGAGGTTCGATATCTATGATCGTTTTATAACGTTCGGCAACTTCCATGATTTGACCATAAGAACGTTTCATCATATCCAGCGCCTGGTCATTGGTCAGCCCCTTCGGCGCGAAGCGGTCATCCGTAGTGTCGATGTGGTCGCACCCTGCCAGATAAGCCCAGCGAATGGTTCGCTGGGCGTACTCTACCCCCAGGGAAGCCCCTTCGGGTAATGACATGGGGAACGCAGCGTCGATCTGGGAAAAACGGACTCCGTATTTGGCTGCTTTTTCACGCCACAGCATGGGGTCTTCCCACATAGCGACGTGCGGCTGGTACCCAAGACCGTGGATCCAGCTCACACCATCGATCATGCCGCATTCGATCCAATGCACATCATTTTTCTCTGCCCACTGGAGGCACTGCTCAAAATTCCAATAGCTGCTGTTAAACGCGTCCGTATGAAAACCGATCTCGATCATGGATATCGAACTCCTTTCATGGATCAGCTTCTTACTTACAGAACGAGCCCGCCCGATAATCGAGCGGGCTCAGTTCTAGAATGTTACATGGCTCGCTGGTTACGGCATTACGTCTTGTACTTGGTGATATCCGGTTTTCCAGGCATCCGGACAATTTTCATATCCTCACTCCGCTCAATGCATAGTACAGCGGGGGCATTGTCGGGGTCGATAGTATTGATCCAGATTGGCTTGGATCGACATCTGGCTGAGGCAGTACCCAGCGGTGATGGACAGCCTCGCCCTTGCAGGATCTTGACGGCCGCGAAGCACGGCAGTGCGCCACTGGAAAGTCGGGAAGGTGGGGGCAACCGCATTGACGTTGTTCTCTTTCCAGTACTTCAGGTAGTCATTCTGATCCTCGCCGACCATCACTTTCGGATAGGGGCTTCCGGCATCCTTGAATGCTTCCAGAACGGTAACTGCAATACCGCCAGCATCCATCCAGACCGCGTCGATTTTGCCATAGCGATCCAGATAGTCGCTGACCACTTTGTGGTCTTTGAGCTGTCATATCATCGAATTCCACACCGACGACATTGAGTTTCCCGCCTCTTCGAAGATCTTCGCGGCAGCACCCCATCGTTGTTCCAGCACGTCCACGCCGGGTAGGATGCGCAAAGCGAGCACGTTGCCGCCATTGGGCAGGTTGTCAACAATGTGCTGCGCGCCGGTGATACCGAAGGCATAACCACCAATCGTCTTTTCAAAGACGATCGGGCAGTCGGTCAGAGACACCGCGGTCAAGACGACCACCGGCATAACTCGCATGCTTTTTCAACGGTTGGGGTGAGCGCTTCGCTGGTATTCGGGGAGACGATCAGGACGTCGCATTTACCGGGGGTGGCAATCAAATCCTCGATGTCAGCGATCTGCTTTTCATCATTGCCTCTGAGCGTCCAGATGGTAGAAGTTCTTGACCAGACCCTGAGCACGCAGCTCTTCAACCTGCTCGCGGATGTCGACATAACCCACCACACGCCACGGGATTGTTCGACGCCTGCATTGGAGAAGCAGAGATTGTAGGGCGGATCTTTCTTGAACTTGGTGGTGTCGACTTTATTGTCGATAAGGGACTGCAGGTAGATGGGCGCATCGGGATTAATGGATTTAGCCTTCATCAACTGCACCAATTCATCGAAATCTTTGTCGTTGTACAACGCGGTCGCCACTCTGGCTGCGTCCATCTTTAGCCCGGGATTCTTCGGGAGCCGCCGCTTTGGGAGCTTCGGTTGGCTGAGGGGCTTCGGTAGCAGCAGGAGCCTGGGTGGCAGCCGGAGCTGCAGGTTGGCAGGCCGCAAGCAACATAGAGAGAGCGACCAGAAGTGATATTACCAAGAAAGTACTCTTTTTCATGTGTTATCTCCTCCAAAATGAGAATAGTTTGGATTTTGAATCTCGAACAAATTGTCAAAACTTGGCATATAGATGTCTCTCTAAAAATCACCTCCTTTTGGACAGCCCGCATTCGTGAAGGTAACATCAATGCTGCGGTCTGATTCAAAGATCCATAGATGTTTACCGTCGTCTGCGTGTTCGCAGGGAGGAATATGCCACTGCTCCGATGATGATCAGTCCCTGCACCGCATCACGATAAGGCTTGGGTAAACCCAGTAAATTGAGGAGGGCGAAAAGAGCCTCCAGGGTAAACGCGCCAAAGATCACATCTGGCACCGAGCCTTTTCCACCTAAAAGCAGCGTGCCGCCGACGACTGCTGCAGCGATTGCCTGCATCTCCAAACCCTTCGCCAACGTTGGTACCGATGCCGCCGTATCCACCGATCAGGATGCCCTCCAGTGACCGCGCACAGGGCTGAGATCAAAAACACGAGTACTCTCAACCGGTGAACTTTCACTCCGGATAGCTGCGCGGCACTGAACATTATCGCCGATCGCGAGAACTGCTTTCCCGAAATTCGCTCTGTGGAATATATAATACGTGATCAATCCGACCACGATCAAAATGAGCAGAGAAGCTGGAAATTGGCCTATTAACGGGACATTCTCAAAATAACCTCTGCCAAAGAAACGCCAGTTGTCTGTAAAATATCCTTTCGGGGCTCCCCCACACCAATAAAGGGCTGCGCCCTTCACCAGAAGTGACATTCCTAGAGTTGCGATTAACGATGGCACTCGTAAAAAGCTCACGATGAGGCCATTGGTAATTCCGATTACAATTCCGACGGCGTACATGAGCAGGATCGAACGCAAGGCCAAATTGGGATCGTTATTCAGCGTCATCGAGCTGCCGATAATTACGAAGGTGACGATGGATCCAATCGATAGGTCAAACCCGCCTGAAGCCAGGACCATCATTTCACCAATCGTCAAAATTGCAAGCGGCGCTACCCGGCGCAGGAAGGTGAAAATGCCGGGTAAGGTATGATAAGTAGGGTTTAATAGACCTAACTCCAAGGAAAATTACCAGGAAAACCGGATAGACCGGGGGAATATTCTTTATCCTTTTCCAAAGGACACCAAGGAAGTTGGCGGCTCTAGATGATTCCGGAACAGTAGTTGTGGTCATTCGCTGTTCTCCTCTTCCTTACGCCGCTTCTATTTTAGAGCGAATAGTATAGCTGGCGACTGCCAGGACAATAATCGCACCTTTTAGGACATTCTTGAGAAAGGGATCGACGCCTAATTGGTTGAATACGGTATCGATAATTCCGAAGATTAGCACACCGCCGAGCGTGCCCCACACCCCGCCTTTTCCACCGGATAGGGCAGTGCCACCGATAACGGTTGTGGCGATCGATTCAAGATCGTACAAGCCATCGGTGCCGACCCAAGGAGCACCCGAGCGGAGCCGGCTGACAACAAAAAGACCGGTCAAAACCGCAGTCACCGAACAAAAAATATGTGCGGCAATCAGAACACGATCCGTTCGTACTCCTGAAAGGCGAGCTACTTCTTTATTGCCGCCCACGCCGTATAAGTGCGCTCCAAGTGTTGTTCTGGTCAGCAATAGCCATCCAACAACCACTACCAGCAGTAAAACGATGATGGAGATTGGGATCGGTCCAATAGTTCCATATCCCAATGTTTCGAAACTTCTTGGAACGGTCCCAACGAAATTTGCAAAAGCTGCGTAGAGAACTCCTCTTAAGATCAATGCCATTCCGAGTGTGGCGATAAAGGAGTTGACGCCCAATTTTGTGATAATTAAACCATTCCCAAGACCGATCACGATGCCAATCGCAATAACGGTTGCAATTGCAGCAGGCACTTTAGCCGGGTCGCCCTGCATCATGAACGAGGACATCACCGAGGTAATGCTGACTACGTAAGCCACGGAAAGATCGATTGAACCACCGATGATCACGAAGGTCTGCCCGACAGCTACAATTCCGAGCGCAACAGAGCGGACGAATATATTTGTCAGGATTACCGGGTTCCTCAATATTTCGCCGGATCCGATGATCTGATCCAGAAGGATTCCGATTACAAAAATGCTGATCACGAAGTAGAAGACGGGCGGTATGTGAATGGTTTTGAGGAAACTCTGTGGTTTACTCACTGGCAGCGGCTGAGGTTGACATTTATGCACCCTCTCCCATCTTTACATCCTCGTTGGAAAGGTTGTTGTTGCCATGACCGGTTGCCATCAGCATAACCTCTGCTTCACTGGATCTGGCAGGCAATTCTCCAGCAATGCGCCCGTCACGCATGACCAGAATACGATCGCTCATCCCCAGGATCTCCGGCAGCTCAGAAGAGATCATCAGGACTGCAATCCCGTTCTTTGTGAGCTCGCGGATCATATCGTGGATGCCTGCTTTCGCTTCGACATCGATGCCGCGGGTCGGTTCGTCAAAAATAAAGATGTCGGCATTTGATGCCAGCCATTTCGAAAGGACGACTTTCTGCTGGTTGCCGCCGCTGAGAAACTGTGCTTCCCGGTCAAAGGTGTCCGCCCGGAGGTCGACCTGCTTTGCCAGGCTGGGCACCATTTTTCTTGATTTCCGTACCCCATCTTTGAAGATATGGATCCGAAAAGCGGCTGTAGAGATCGGACAGTTAGAAGGATATTGTCACGAATCGGTTGTTTGGGTAATAATCCTTCGGCTTTTCGGTCTTCGGTAACGAAACCCATTTTAAGCTTGATAGCATCCGGTGGGCTTTTTATATTCTGGGTTCTGCCATAAATTTCCAGTGAGCCGCTTTTGAAAGGAACCGCACCGAATAAAGCCTCGGCCAACTCTGTACGCCCGGAACCCTGCAGCCCTGCTACTCCTAATACTTCACCTTTATGTAATTCCAGATTGATATCCTTCAGGAAATCATTGGATGCCATCTTTAATCCGCAAGACGACCTCGCCAAAATCATCTTCACTGCCAAGAGGCGGGAAATAATGGTCAAGGATACGCCCAACCATCATGTGCACAATCTTCTCCGGTGTTACATCTTTCGTCAGCGTTGTGCCTACTAATTCACCGTCTTTCAACACAGAGATTGTTTCCGCGATATCGAATACTTCCTTCAAGCGATGCGAGATAAAGATAATCGCCATGTTGCGGGCCTTCAGCTTGATCACCAGGTCGGTAAGCATCTTAACTTCAACTAACGATAAAGACGCGGTAGGCTCATCCATGATCAAAACTTTGGAATCGAAGGAGATCGCTTTGGCGATCTCAACGATCTGCTGCTCAGCCACTGATAATGTGCTGCACAAGGCAGTTGGCGAGATGACCATATCCGTACCCAAGCCCTGGAGAACTGCCGCCGCGTTTTTATTCAGCGCGCGGACATCCAGGGCTCCAAATTTGCTCGGCTCTCTGCCGAGAAAGATATTCTGGGCAACCGTCCGCTCAGGCAGTAAATTAAACTCCTGGTAAATTATGCTGACCCCTTTTTCCTGGGCTACTTTCGGATGAACGAATGTGACCTTCTCCCCCTGGAGGAGCATCTCCCCTGAATCAGGAATATAGGCGCCAGCCATGATTTTCATTAATGTCGATTTGCCGGCACCATTTTCACCTACAACTGCGTGAACCTCCCCAGGATAAAATTTAAGGGAGACATTGTTCAAAGCGATAACCCCCGGGAACCGCTTTGAAATATCGCAGACTTCCATAACCGGTGATATAGCGTGTCGTCCCTGCCTCGGTTAGAGTGTTTTCTTCAAGACTCACGACAACCTCGTCTCATCAAGATGCTTTTATACCAGCAGAGCCTTCAGGAATTTTAGCCCATCTACTGCAATCGCATCCTGGCTGGGAGCGATCTCACGCCAGATACATACTGCACGCGCAATCTCTTTTACCTGGGAGGTAAATGATTCGATCACGACCGGGCCGGTATAATTCACGTCTTTCAGTGCCTGAGCAACCTCATTCCAGTACACCTGACCGGTCCCGGGAACACCCCGGTCGTTCTCACAGGCGTGGAAGTGATAGATCTTTTTATTCGCCATGCGGATGGCTTCTCCGCTGTTCTTCTCTTCCAGGTGCATGTGGAAGGTATCCAGATGCAAGCCCACATTGTCCATGCCGGTCTGCTTAATAAACTCGAGACCTTGGGCGACGATATTAAGCATATCGGTCTCGAAGCGATTCAGGGTTTCGAGCGCAAGCTTCACATCTTTAGGTTTGGCGTACTGCGCCATTTCACGAATGCCGCTCACCGATCGATCCCATTCCGTTTTCCGCGCTGCTTCATCTTCCAGGTGCTCTTTGCCCACCGCGGAATACATGGGACCGCAAACGACCGGTGAGCCGAGCTCAGCTGCCGCGTCGATGAGCCAGCGGATATAGACCCTGGCATTTTCAACGATCGCCGGGTCGCTGCTGCAAATATTCCGGTCCGGTCCAAACGCGCCGCAGACAACAGGCAGCAGCGAGTTTTTTCTAAGGTCAATTTTGACTTGTTTTACATCAAGTAATTCAGGATTTTCGCAGGAAATCTCGAGAATATCAAAGCCCATCCTCTTTACTTTAGGTGCCAGGTCTTGTATGGCTGAAGTCGTGCAAGGTGAAACCCAGACAAAAGTATTGACACCAAACTTCATTCCGAGCTCCTCATTTCACAAATATCTGGCGGGACAGCTGGCGGCAGTGATTCACAGTTAACCTGGACCTCACAATTGTCCGCCGCGCTCTTCAAGGAGCGCCATGATGCGGTTTTTCACCGTGTCGATGTGGTTCGTAAGGGCTCTTTTGAGGCATTCCAGATCGCGATTCGCGATCGCGCTGACCATCTCTTCGTGGTCTTTCTGGGCGTCCAGAGCGCTCTCAATCGTGTCGAGGTAGTGGGCGCGGGTGATGCGCATGTGGATATTGAGCTCGCTGTATATATCCAGGAGGCGGCGGTTGTCTATTGCCCGCACCAGAAAAGTGTGCAGGTCGCGGTCGCCGGAGATGAATTTATCATAGTCGATGTAGCTTTCTTCCGAGATCGAGTCCTGCATCTGGTGCAGCACACTGCGGGTTTGCTTGACCACTTCATCATATTTAGGAGATCTGAAGAGGCGCTCGGCAGCGTAGAGCTCGATCATCAGGCGGATATCAAACAGCTCCGCCACATCTCGGGCGGTAAGCTCAGTGACGAAAGTGCCGCGCCGCGGGTGGATCTCGACCAGCCCGTCGCTTTCAAGGATCTTTAATGCATTTACAACAGGAGTGCGGCTAACCCCTAAACCATGCGCTACCGTGTCAACTGAGACTTTCTCACCGGGTTGCAGCTCGCGCTTGAGGATTTGTTCGCGCAGGATGCGGTAGGTTTGTTCGGTTAAGTCCAGGCGATTGAGGGATGGATAATCCATAACCATGTCGGTTATCCTCTTCAAATAGGGTGGATGAGCCTTTTGACTTACCTTTCCACGTGCTGGAAAGGATACCGCTAATATGTAATATTTTACATGTGATATGTTACCAAGTAATACAGGGCTTGTCAATAGGATATGTATCACGAAGCCTGGCAGGCATTAGAGTATGGTATGATCTGGGCGAAGAGCAGAAATTTGTAATACTTTCGACTTATCAGCATACATAGACTTCCATTCAGCCGGTATAAAACTATGAATGACATACTGTCAGACCTCCAACTATGGATCGACCATGATCAGCGAGTTGCCCTGGCAACCGTGGTGAACACCTGGGGATCATCGCCGCGCGCTGTGGGCGCCAAGATGGCAATGACTCCTGGCGGGAAAATTACCGGATCGGTCAGCGGTGGATGCGTGGAAGGGGCGGTCTACGAGGCAGGGGTACAAACTTTACAGACGGGTGCGGCTGAACTGCTCCATTTTGGGGTCTCCGACGAGAGCGCATTTGAAGTAGGTCTGGCTTGCGGGGGCACAATCGAGGTTTTCGTCCAGCCGCTGAATTCCGCGGTGTTCGAATTGGTCAGAGATGAGCTGGCAGCCGGTCGTTCGCTAGCCGTGGTTACCATGATCCGAGGACCCCAAGACCAGCTGGGCTCCCTCCTGGTTTATGGAGAGGGCGGAGAGCTGTACAGCACTCTGAACTCAGATCTGGCAGGCGGGGCGCGCTATTTAGCGCAGCGGCAACTTGCGACAGCAGTGTCCGGAATATCCGGTCTGAGTGAGCCGGAGCGAGAGCTGACCTTTTTTGTCGACGTAATTCTGCCTCAACCGGTGCTGGTCATGGTCGGTGGAGCGCATATTGCCATCGCGCTGGCTGAGCTGGCTCGGACAACGGGTTATTCGACTGTGGTAGTCGACCCGCGGAAGGTTTTTGGCAGCCCGGAGCGTTTTCCACACGTTGACCGGCTCATCCAGGCCTGGCCTGACGAGGCTTTTCTTGAAATCACACCTTACCCAAAACACCGCGGTGGCGATGCTCACCCATGACCCGAAGATCGATGATCCAGCCATTAAGATCGTATTATCCAGCCCCGTCTTCTACATAGGCGCCCTGGGCAGCCGAAAAACCCAGGAACAACGCCGCCAGAGATTGCTAGACGCTGGTATTCCCCCCGAGCAGATAGCGCGCATCCACGGGCCTATCGGGCTGGACATTGGGGGGAAAACACCTGAAGAGACTGCGTTGGCAATTATGGCGGAAATCGTCGCTGTCCGGCGCGGGTCGCGGACCTGAGCTTCACAGCTTATTGGGAATCCCAAGGGCAGGAATATTCCCCTGCAATTCCTCAGCGAACTGCGTAAGTTCTAATAACTTAAGTATTGACAAATGGTATTACACTTTATATAATCACTTTGTAAAATGTTACATTTTACATGTAACATTTTAGGGTTCGCCGTGATTTTCAATGGAACGGTTCGGGTTTGCGGGGTGGCATTTCTTCTGCCAACCCGCAAATTCAGGTAACGACCTCACCTGGAGGCATAAAATGAGCGCCGATTTGGTTGGCTCAGCCCAGCAATACTCACCTCGGGCAATTTTCCAAATTTTCAACCTTGAAGGTAAAACTGCTATTGTTACCGGGGCTGGACGCGGGTTGGGTCAGGCCATGGCGAATTTCCTGGCTCAAGCCGGGGCTAACCTGGTTATATTTGACGTAAACTCTGAGGATATCCAGGCTGCTGCCGCCGAGATTATGAAGGACGGCGGAAGAGTCGTCTCTGCTGAGGTGGATGTCACCGACAGCTCCCAGGTGCAGGCCGGGATCAAGCTGGCAGTGGAAACCTTCGGAGGGGTCGATATCCTGGTCAATAATGCCGGGGTGACCAGCCGCTCGCCGTTCGAAGATCTCGAGGAAGGAGACTGGGAACGGATCATTCACGTCAACCTGGGCGGGGTTTACCAATGCTCGCGCTGGGCAGCCAGGCAGATGATTGCCCAGGGCAGGGGGGGCTCGGTGATCAACATTGCTTCCATTTCTGCCATGGTCGGCAACCGCGGGGGCAATAACAGTCATTACTGCGCCAGTAAAGGCGGGGTATTGGCTCTGACCCGGTCGCTGGCAGTGGAATGGGCGGCTCACCGGATACGGGTTAATGCCATTGCACCCGGTTATTTCGTTACCCCAATGACAGATCGCTTGAAGACCATCAACCGCGAATTTTATGATGAGCTGATCAGCCGGGTGCCGCTCGGGCGCTTTGGGGAAGGCTCAGACCTGGCTGGTGCGGTGATCTATTTAGCCAGTGAAGCGTCCAAATTCGTCAGCGGGCACGCACTGGTTATCGACGGCGGCTACACCGCCTGGTAAATCTATTATCTTAGAAAAGAAACGGAGAAATACAATGATCATTCCGCATGGGATTATCCCAGCCATGGTAACCCCGCTCACTAAAAAAGACACATTAAACGAACCTGCTCTGCGCCGGCTGACCAATTACCTGGTTGAAAATGGCGTGCATGGGGTCTTTGCTACCGGCAGCCAGGGCGAATTTTGGGCTTTTTCGGAGCAGGAGAAATGCCGGGCGTGGGAGATAGTAGTCGAGGAGACGAATCAGCGGGTGCCGGTTTACGCCGGGACGGCTGCCGTAACCACCCGCGAGGCAGTCACCTTGACACAAGCTGCCGAAGCTGCTGGTGTAGATGCAGTCTCAGTTCTGACTCCTTTCTTTATCAGCCCGAATGAGGATGAGCTTTACGAGCATTACCGGGCGATTGCTGCGGCGACCAGCCTACCGGTGCTTCTATACACCAACCCTGACCGTACGAACGTCAAGCTGTCTGCGGGACTGGTTTCACGCCTGGCTGAGATCGACAATATCGTCGGCATCAAGGATTCCAGCGGGGACTTGAATAACTCCCTTACTTATATCCAAGCGGCGCCCGCAAAGGAATTTGCGGTGCTGATGGGGCGGGATACCCTGATATTGGACGGCCTGCAGATCGGGGCGAAAGGCGCCATTGCCGCCACGGGAAACGTCGTCCCAGCGCTGGTGGCAAAAATATACAATTGTTTCAAAGCAGGCGACCTGGAAGGCGCACGCAAGGCCCAGGATGAGCTGGCGCCGCTGCGCAAAGCCTTCACCTGGGGAACCTTCCCGGTGGTTATCAAAGAAGCCCTGGATTTGATCGGTATGGAAGGCGGCCCTGCCCGCATGCCGGTGGGCCCGCTCACTCCCGACCAGCGGGAGCGCTTGTGCAATTTGCTGAAGGACATGCACCTGATCCATTGATATCCGGAAAGGAGAGCTAGCATGGTAGGGAAGATGCGAGCGGTTCGCAAAGTCAAACCCCAACCGGGGTTCGAGCTGGTCGAGACGGATATTCCGCTGATCAAACCGGATGAGGTCCTGGTAAAGGTTGCCGCGACTGCTATCTGCGGTTCTGACATGCATTTTTACCATTGGGATGAGTATGCTCAGAAGCGGATCAAACCGCCGCTGACGATCGGTCACGAATTTTCGGGTGAGATCGTCGAAGCCGGCGCGGAAGTCAGCAATTATCGGGTCGGAGACTATGTCACCGCCGACAGTCATATCGTCTGCGGAGTTTGTCCGGTATGCAAGATCGGCTTGCAGCACATCTGCCAAAACCTGAAGATCTTCGGCAATGAAGTGGATGGCAGCTACGCAGAATACATCGCCGTTCCCGAGACTTCCCTATGGCCTCTTTCCCGAAATGTCCCTCCGGAAATCGGTGCAGTGCTCGAGCCTCTCGGCGGCGCGGTACAGGCGGTCTTGATCGAGCCGGTCACAGCCCAATCCGTGGTCATATACGGCGACGGACCGATAGCCCTGTTTGCTGCAGGCGTCGCCAGTGTGGCTGGAGCCAGCAAAATTACCCTGGTTGGTATGGTTCCTTCACGCCTGGAAGTAGCCAAAAAGATGGGCGCAAACGCCGTTTACAATATTGCCGAAGACAAAGATTATGTAAAACAGATCCTGGAGGATACCGGCGGTCTCGGTGCAGATATTGTCATCGAAGGCTCCGGATCGCATGCTGGCTTGAAAGATGCTTTTGCATCCGTGCGTAAAGGGGGGAGAGTCACTTTGTTTGGGATTTCTCCAAAGCCGGTGCCAGAGTTCGATTTCAACAATGCAGTGATCCTGCGCCAGGTGCGCGTGCGCGGTGTGGCAGGGCGCCATATGTGGGATACCTGGCACACGATGGACGGTTTGCTGCAGACCGGAAAGCTCGACCCGCGCCCGGTAATCACGGATGTGCTGCCGCTCGCCAGCTTTCAGGAAGGCTTCGATAAGCTGACCTCCGGCAGCCGCGATGCTATTAAGATCGTGCTGCTGCCTTGAGTTGGGCAGGCAGTGATATGCTTTTTTTACCTGAGAATAAAAGGAGTGCGTGAATGGATACTGTTATCGATGTAAAAACCTATCCGATGATTATCGATGGAAACGAGGTGACCGGCACATCCGGTGAAACCATCGAGGTGATCAACGCCTCGACTGAAGGTGTGGTTGGCAGAGCGTACATTGCCGCGCAAGAAGAAATCGACGCTGCGGTAAACAGCTCTTATGCAGCCTTCAAGAAATGGCGCGATACGCCGGCAGGGGACCGTGCAGGCATTATGATGAAATTCGTCCAGGCTGTGCGCGACAATATCGATGAAATCGCCCACCTCCTGACCCTGGAACAGGGCAAGCCGTTATGGCAGGCGAAGGGGGAGGTCAGTGGTTTCTGTGCGGTGATCGAGTTCTATGCCCAGGAAGCCCGCCGGATTTCTGGCATGGTGCTGCAGTCGGACGTGCGCGATAAGTTTGTCTACGTGCTGCGCTCGCCTGTCGGTGTGGTAGCCGCTATCCCGCCCTGGAATGATCCTTTGCACCTGCTCTCACGCATGATGGGACCAGCCTGGGCAGCCGGGTGTACCGTGGTCGCCAAGCCTTCTTCCGATACCCCGCTCACCGCGATCCTGGTTGCGCAGTTAGCCTTGAAAGCCGGCATGCCCCCGGGTGTATTCAATGTGATCACCGGACCAGGCGGGCGCGTCGGAGAAGCTTTGATCCGCCAGCCAAAGATCAGCAAAGTTGCACTTACCGGAAGCGTGGAAGGCGGGCGGCAGGTGATGAAAGCTGCAGCCGAATCGATTAAACGGGTCACCCTCGAGCTTGGAGGGCAATGCCCCTGCATCGTCTGGCAGGATGCGGACCTGGATAAAGCTGTCGATGCACTCACTTTCCAGGCATTCCGCGGGGCTGGACAGGTATGCAACCGGGTGAACCGGGTGTATGCGCACGAAGCAATTTACGATGAGCTCGTCGAACGGGTTGCCAGACTGGCTGGACGCATCGTCGTCGGCGATGGATTTATGCAAGGGGTGGACATCGGCCCGCTCGTGAATGCCCGCCAGCTGAAGTGGGTTGAAAGCCAGGTCGCAGACGCAGAAGCCAAAGGAGCGCGGGTGCTCTGCGGCGGTAAACGCGTAGGCGAAAAAGGCTACTTCTACCCGGCTACCGTTCTGGCAGACTGCAACCACGAGATGAGCGTGATGAAGGAAGAAACATTCGGTCCGGTGCTGGCATTCATGAAAGTTGGCGGCGACCTGGACCAGGCATTTGAGTACGCCAACGAGACGGTCTTCGGCTTGAGCTCCTACTTCTTCAGCCAGGACATGCGCAACTGCTACCTGGCGGCGCAGCGCATGGAAGCCGGCTCGATCTGGATCAACGACATCCACGGCTCTTTTGTCCAGGCCCCTTACGGCGGGATGAAGCAGAGCGGTATCGGTCGCGAGCAAGGCTCTATTGCAGTGGACGACTATTTGGAGTATAAGACCGTATATCAAGAGATGTCCAACGCTTCCCGCGGTCCGCGCATCGTTGTCCATCCGGATTGATGGTTATTGAAGGTTACCAGCCTACGGCTGCGGGAACGGAACGCCAAATGCAGCTTGGAACGGGAACCATAACGTCTGTGCCACAGGTAAAATAGACCAGCATTGAGGAGGGCGCTTACATGGAAAAACATTGGAGCAATTACTGCACGCTGAGTATCGTGCATTTCATGGCTTTCCCCGATACCATCCGCGGGGAAGGAGCCATCGTTGAAACAGTCACCAAAATTGCCGAAGACCCGTTCTTTGGCGGTATCGAAATCGGTTGGATAAAAGATCCCCTGGTACGCAAAGCAGTCAAGAAAGTCATCCAAACTTCCCATATCAACGTAGCTCATGGGGCGCAGTCCGCGCTGCTGCTGCAAAAGCTCAGCCTGAACAATCTAGATTCGGCAGAGCGCAAGAAAGCTGTTGACCAGATCTGTAGCAGCCTCGATGAAGCCGCCGAGGTTGGCGCCAGGCGGCTCGCATTTTTAGCCGGTCCAGACCCGGGCGATGCGGACCGCCCGACAGCGCGGGCAGCCTTGATGGAGTCGGTGCTGGAACTTGCCGGGTATGGTCGTGAGCGCGGCATTGGTCTGACCCTGGAAACCTTCGACCGGAATGTGGACAAGAAGAGCCTGATCGGACCCAGCGATTACGCGGAGAAATTTCAGCAAAGATGTGCGCAAAGAATACCCGGATTTCGGCTTGATGTACGATCTGAGCCACATGCCCTTGCTGGCTGAGTCGGCTGAGGCAGCCCTCACCACACTCAAGGATGAGCTGGTGCACATCCATATAGGCAACTGCGTAGTTGATCCCGCGCTGCCCGGCTATGGAGATATGCACCCGCCTTTCGGCTGGCCCGGGGGAGTTGAACGATATCCCCCAGGTGGCGGAATTTGTCCGGGCGTTGTTCAAGGTGGGTTACCTGGCTGAGGACAAATCCCCGAAACCCTGGATCGGTTTTGAAGTCAAGCCTCAGTCTCCCGACGAATCCTCTGCCCTGGTGATTGCTAACGCCAAGCGCGTCTGGCAAGAGGCGTGGGCGATAGCCTGAATCAAAAAACAAAGCGTGATCACCAAGGAGTAAAGCATGCCATCCAATTCAAAGGGATTGATTGAAGAAAAATACAACGAGCTGGCGCAATATTTCGGGTTTTGGGAAAAGACCAAGGACCTGATCGACAACACAATCGATGTGACCCTCAATTACCGCCAGAGCGGGCACCCGGGTGGATCGCGCTCCAAGGTACATGCCCTGGTCGCACTGCTGCTCAGCGGGGCAATGCGCTGGGATATCCGCCACCCTGAGAAACGCTTCGGTGACCGCTTTGTGCTCGCGGCTGGTCACACCGTTCCACTGATCTACTGCACGCTGGCGGTGTTGAACGAAGCCATGCGCACGAAATACCGGCAAACGGGCGATCCGCGCTACGCAATCCCGAAGGAGAAGGAACGCGCCCTGTATTGGGAAGATTTGCTCGGTTTCCGGCGGCACGGCGGATTATCAGGTCACGCCGAGATGGAGGGCAAAACCCTGTTTTTGAAGTTCAACACCGGGCCATCCGGTCATGGCAGCCCGGCTACTGCCGGCGAAGCGCTGGCGCTCAAGCGGGCGGGCGCACAGGGCGTGAAAGTGTTTGCCATCGAGGGCGAAGGCGGCTTGACCCCTGGGGTGGTCCACGAGACGATGAATTCGGCCTATGGACTGGGTTTGGACAACCTTTACATGCTGCTCGATTGGAACGACTTCGGCATCGATGACCATCCCATCAGCAGCGTGGTGTATGGCGCTCCCATTGATTGGTTCTCGGCGCATGGCTGGCGGGTGGTGGGCACGGAAGAAGGCAGCGCCTGGGAGCCGGTCACGCAGACGCTCCTGAGCCTGGTGATGGGCGAAAACCCACAGCATGCACCCAATGCTGCCTGGTTCAAAACCCGCAAAGGGCGCGGCTACCTGAAGTACGATAACGCATCGCACGGCGTGCCTCACAAAATGAATTCTGCCGAATTCTGGGAAATCAAGCGGGAATTCGCAGAGAAGTACGGAGTTCAATTCGTAAATTTCGGTGGAACGCCTCCCAGCGAGGCGCAAGCGTTGAAAGAAGAATTCAAGAGCAATCTGCAGACCGTCATGACGGCGCTCCACCAGGACCAGGCGCTGGTCGATTACCTGGCGGATACCCTGGTCGCGTTGGGTGAAAGCGTCCCGCTGGATATCCCCAGCTTCGAGCTGGGCAAGAGCGGCAACCCTTTCAAAGACGAGCGGCTGTACGATTTCCGCAGCTATCCCGGAGATATGTACGCAGCGCCGGGGACCGCCATACCCAACCGGGCAGCTCTGGCAAAATGGGGCGCCTGGGTGAATGCCTTCGGTGAAAAACAGTACGGCAGACCCCTGTTCCTGGCGGCCTCGGCTGATCTGGCGGAGTTGACCAACATTGCCGGCTTTGGCAAGGGCTATGGTGATTTCCCTGGATACGGCTGGTACGACCGTAAGAATAACCCCGAGGGAGTATTACTGCCGCAGGAGATCACCGAGTTTGCTAACGCAGGGATTCTCTCCGGGATGGCAACGGTGAACCTGTCGCCCGACCCCGAAAAGCAATTCGATGGATTCTGGGGCGCCTGCTCGACCTACGGCTCGTTCTCCTATTTGAAATACGGCATGTTCCGCTTACTGAGCCAGCTCGCCCAGGATTGCCAGTGGAAAATCGGCAAAGTGATCTGGGTTGCCGGTCATTCCGGTCCGGAGACCGCCGACGACAGCCGCACTCACTTCGGGATCTTCGCGCCGGGGGTTACCCAGCTCTTCCCGGAGGGAAAGATCATTAATCTCAATCCCTGGGAGTACAACGAAGTTCCGGTGCTGTTGGGCGCAGCTCTCAAGCAAGATGTGCCCCTGGTCGCACTGCACCTCACGCGACCTCCGGTGACGATCCCCGACCGCCAGGCGTTGGGCATCCCCTCGTACTTCGAGGCCGCGCGCGGTGCGTATATTGTGCGCGATTACCTGCCCGGTCTGCCCAAGGGTGGGACTTTCTTCGTGCAGGGCACCAGCTCGATGGCCTCTATCCTCAAGGTCCTGGCGGAGCTGAAAGCGCGCGACCTGAACGTAAAAATAGTCTATGTAGCCAGCACCCAGCTATTCGCCCTCCAGCCGGAAGACTACCGCAGGAAAATTGTCTCGCCGGGCGATCGGGCAAACTCCACGGTGATTACCACCCAGGCGCGCTGGCTGATGCACGATTGGCTGTTCAATAAAGTCGCCGACGAGTACGCTCTGTCATCCGATTGGGATAACCGCTGGCGGACTGGCGGCGATCTCGTCGAGGTAATCGATGAAGCGCATCTTTCCGCCGATTGGATCCTCAAGGGGATCGAGCGCTTTGTAGCTGACCGTGAGTTGCGTTTGAAGCGCTTGCAGACGGACCTGGATGCGGTCAGCGAGCAAATGGAAGCGGTCGGTTAAGCTCGGCGGACGATCCAAAAGCTTACAGAATAAAATACAGCCCTGAGCAACGTTGAATGCCGTTGCTCAGGGCTTTTATATGCCCCCCGGTATATGGAGCCTTGTTTCTTTGAGCTAAACGCCGGATGCCCGCATGCGCAGCCGGCAAGACAAGAAGAGAGCGAGTTCCGCTCAGCTCTTCTTATCTCGTTATGCAGTCATGGATTCTTCCCAGCGATTGTACTCCAGGATCGAGTAGCTGCGGTTATGCATCACCTGAACGACTACCGCTACGATGCCGATCACCAGGAAGAGCAGCATGCTCAAGGTGTCAGTCTTGAGTACAAAAGTGAGCGGATTCTCAAGCAGTTTCAGACCGGGATTGAACATGAGTGCGAAGGTGAGCACGATCATCCCTGCGCCCATGAATGAGGTGGCGACGATAATGACCCACTTCTGCAGGTTGAATCTGATCGTGACAAACGCCAGGACGACCCCCGCCACGATCCCGATCAGCCAGGTGAGCCAGTTCATGCTGAGTCCTATCCAGAGCAGCACGCCGGTTGCCACCAGGTAGCCGAGGGCGCCTGCGATGAGCGCCACGGCCATGAAGTAGAACAGATAGGATAGGACTGCGAAGACCGCTCCCACGAGGAAGCCCACAATCCAGCTGGTAGTGGTCGCCAGGAATCCGGTGCCCAACAGGGCTTGCATGGATTGTGCTCCGAGCCACAAGCCGAAGAAGAATCCCCAGATCGGGAGCAGGATGAAGACCAGGCGGTAACCGGCGAAGGCGACTGTCAGGCCAAACAACAGGGCAATCAACCCGCCACACATCAGTGCGAAGAACGAATCAGTAGTCATGCTAAAGCCTCCTTACAAATATTTTGTTAATGGATTGGATTTATTACCTGCTTAAGAAACCCCACCTGTAAGATTTAGTTGCGGGCGGGGTGATATTTTCTCAGTCCTCATTACCTCCAAAGGATTCCCTGAGCTTGTGTTCCTGTTCCGGGCTGAGCGTGGTGCGCAGGATTTGAGCATCGTAGCCTTTTAAGTCATCCAGGACTTTGTCTTCAGTCCAGCTGGAAACCAGGAGAAACAGCGCCGAGTCCCCTGGCTCGATAGAGGCGCCGACCTGTTTAATAAAATCATTGTCGATGCCTACATCTGTGAAGTGACCGGCAATCGCGCCGGTGAGCGCGCCGAGCGCCAGACCCAACCAGGGCATGAAGAACAACAGCCCGACCAGCATTCCCCAAAAAGCGCCCCCCAAGGCTCCTGCGCCGACCAGTGAATTGGACTGCCGGACTTTGACCTTGCCGTCCAATTTGCGCACGACGCGAGCGGCGTCGGTCAGCTGGATCAAGTCTTGTTTTTTCAGTTCTTCGACCGCATTTTCCATGTGCTCAGCGCCATCCTCAGTTTTGAATGCAAAGACGATCAGCTCGCTCATATTGCCTCCATCAGAGATATCGGTTTTCAGCTCTGCTCTGATTGCGACCCACTATGGGGGAAGAGACCTCTGACTCTTTCCCAGCTGCTTTTCAATTGATCGATGGCTGCCCGTTTTTCACCGGGCTCACTTTCGGTGCCAACCCTTAACAATGCCACCACCCAGCGGGTGCTGTCAAAGCTGTCCAGAATGGATACGATGAGCAAGGTGCAGGGGACTGCCAGGATCGCCCCGATCCCGCCCAACAGCCAGGCCCAGACGAATAAGGAGACAAAGACCACCACCGGTGATATCTTCAAACGGTCTCCCATCATTTTCGGCTGGAGGAGATTCTGCACGGCGCCATTGATCAATACGTAAAAGAGAAACACAATCAATGCACTTTCCACGCCATATTTTGCCCAGGCAAGCAGCACGGGGGGAATGAGCGCAATCCAGAAGCCAATGCTGGGAATGTATCCCATGACCCAGGCTAATACCCCCCAGAGCAAGGCAAATGGGATGCCCATAATGTAGAGCAATATCGTATCACCCAGCCCAACCAGGAAATTAATGATGGTCATAACGACCATATACTTGCGCACGTCGGAAGTATATTTTGTGGCCTGGTCGAGAAGCGGCGAGTCAGGATTGAGACCGAGCCTGGAGGGGCGCGGTAAAGAAATAGCCGCGCTAAGCATAAAGGCGAAGATGAGCATAGTAATGAACAGCAGAAATACACTGTTTGCCACCAGGCCAATGATCTTGGTTGCTAACTCGGAAAACTGCTGTGAATTAATCGCCCCGTCGAGCTGATCCGTAATTTGTGCGATCGTCATAGACAGCTGGAAAGGCGCTGGGTACGGTCCGCTGACCGGTGGAGGTGGGGCGACAATCGCCGCGTTTTCTTCTGCTTGACGCGCCTGTGTTTGCGCAGCCAGCTCGGGAAGCGCGGATGAAAATTTACCGATTGAGACAATTACCAGCAAAAGGACGATAGCCATCACGCCAACCACCGCAAGAATGGTTAATACAAGAGAAAGCCAGCCGGGCAGCCCTCTTTTTTTGAGCTTCTCCGGCAGAGGCAGTACGGTGATCGTGATGATCCCTGCCAGTAAGATAGGGTTGATAATGTAGGCAGAGGAACGAATGCCCCAGATGATGATAAAAATACATGCAGCACTGATCAAGAGGAGCACGAACGGGCGCGATCTCTGTTCAATCATCTTCAAACTCCCTCCGGCTGCGTTCGATCTCAACGCCTACCGAGCGGCAATCCGGGACAGCAGCCGGTTTCTCAACGCGTACGACGACTTTCTGCACCGCGGGTTCCTCCAGGCACAGGGTTGCCAGGTCTGTCGCCAGCGCTTCGACAGTAAACCGTCCGGCTTTCTCCGCGTGCTCGCGAACATTCTGGGCAATTTTGGCGTAATCGATCGTGTCTGCGATATTATCGCTGCGACCAGCTTTGCGCAGGTCAGTCGAGAGCACGATGTTGATCAGAATCTCCTGGGGCTGGTTCCGCTCCCATTCGTAGACCCCGATAATCGCATAAGTGCGCAGATCGCGGATCAATATCTGATCCATATCGCCTCAGCTCTATTCTCAATCTAATTTGAGTTTTCGCAGCCCCTGGGAAGGTTTCGACTGCATATCAGCCCCAAACGGCACCGTTCAAAAGATACGTGACTGTACTGGGTGGATTATAACGATTAAAATGGTCGTGTACACATCCAATTACACCTCTCAGAGACGGAAGGTGTCTATGGCAGAAGTCGATCAACCCAGGCGGGTGATCATCGGGATCTCCGGCGCAACCGGGGCTGTTTATGCGATCCGGGCGCTGGAGACACTCCAGAAGATGCAGGCTGTCCAAACCCACCTCGTCATCAGCCCGGCTGCAGAGCGCACGATCCTCGCAGAGACCGAGTTTTCGGTGACCCAGGTCGCTGCGCTGGCAGACGTCCTTTACGATTACCAGGATATCGGCGCAGCCCTCGCCAGCGGATCCTTTTACCGCGAGGCAATGATCATCCTGCCCTGCAGCATCCGCACCATGTCAGCTCTGGCGACCGGTCTGACCGATAACCTGCTCACCCGGGCTGGAGATGTGACCCTGAAGGAGGGTCGTCCGCTGCTGGTAGCCGTGCGTGAAACCCCCTTGCACGTGGGTCACCTGCGCCAGATGGCCCAATTAGCCGAGATGGGCGGGATCATTTTTCCGCCGGTGCCGGCCTTCTATAATCGCCCCCGGACAATCGATGACCTGATCAATCAGACCGTAGGTCGCATCCTGGACCGGGCTGGACTGCGCGGGCACGGTCTGGGGCAGGAATGGCAGGGAGCCGCCACGTGAGGTACATTGGTTCAGGCGACGGGTTCTGAGCCAGTTATAATACTGCTTGAATTTTCAATGAAATTAATACGTTGCAGGAGGCACCGCCTGAGATGTCGTGGAACGCGCGCGATACCCAATCCAACCCGCTGGATGACATTATCCTGGTAGATGAACACGACCGGCCTCTCGGCACGGGCCAGAAAAACCAAGTTCATCAGGCAGGACTGCTCCACCGCGCTTTCAGCATTTTCATCGTCAACACTCAAGGGGAATGGCTCCTGCAGCAGCGCGCCGCTGATAAATATCACAGCTCTGAGCTGTGGAGCAATGCATGCTGCAGCCATCCCCGACCTGGAGAATCGGTGCAGGAGGCCGCGGGGCGCCGCCTTACCGAGGAGCTGGGTGTGCGGGTCGAGCTGGAACACTTGGGCCACCTGGTTTACCGGACGAATTTCGAGGATGGCCTGGAAGAGCACGAATTCGACCACCTGTTTTGGGCAGTTTACGATGGGCCATTCGCTCCCGATCCGGCTGAAGTTGCAGACTTGCGCTGGATTGCTCCGCAGCAGCTGCGCGAAGAGCTGAGGATTACCCCGGAAAAGTTTACTTTCTGGTTCCGGGCGGTGATGGCTGGTCAGGCTACTGGTCCGGGTGTGGAGAAGCTGGAAATGCCCAGTTGATAGAAAAGCTTGCCGTCAAAACCGGAATGCGCGTCTCGCTTGAGCTGCTGACGGAAGACGGAACGAGAGAACCCGTGGAGTTCGATCTCGTGCCCGACGACCTGGCGGATTTCGCGCAGGGCTTCGTGGGTGAAGGGACGCCCCTGGCGCAGGCGATCCTGGGCGCGGCGGCGGGAGATATCCTTCCTTACCAGGTCGATGATATCCGCCAGGTATTGGTGCTCTCCGTGGCTCCCAGCCAGAGAGTGCCGCCCAAAGACACCCCAGAAAGGCGGACAGCCGCCCTGCGCAGCGCCTTAGACGACGTGGAGCATACCAATGCCCTCATTTTTGCCGCCTCGTACAGCAGTAAATGGGGCGATTACGACCCGGACGGGCTGTTAACCAATTTGGAAGAAGACCAGGGTACAGATAGCGAGGCGGGCGAAACCCCGGGAGGGGATCGAACTTAATCGTTGCGTCTCTGAAGATACCGAAGCATACTGCCGAAATAAAATTGAATCAACTGCAACATTTACTCGCGGTTTGCTTACCAACTTCGAGATCATGATCAGGAGGTCGCTTTGAGCAGGCAATTATTGATGATCCCGGGTCCAGTAGAAGTGGATGGGGAGGTGCTGGCGGCGAATGCCCAGCCGTTGATCGGCCATACCAGCCCGGCATTTATCGAGAAGTTCGGCGCATGCCTGGACGATCTAAGGGAGGTGTTTGCCGCCCCAGATGGCCAGCCGTTTGTGGTGGCAGGCAGCGGCACGCTGGCAATGGAGCTGGCGGCAGCTAACCTGGTCGAGCCAGGAGAACGGGCGGTGGTGGCTGAATGCGGCTACTTCTCCAACCGCATGGCGGATATCCTGCGGAGGCACGGCGCGCAGGTGGACGTCGTCTGCGCCGAAGTGGGAGATGCGCCGGACCTGGACTCGGTGGAGCAGGCGCTCGAGTCAGGAGCAAAGCTGCTGGCGGTCACCCATGTCGACACCTCCACCGGGGTGCTGGCGCCGGTCAAGGAGATGGCTGCCCTGGCGCGCCGGTACGGGGCATTGACCGTGGTGGACGGCGTTTGCTCGGTCGCCGGGCAAGAATTCCGCCAGAGCGAATGGGACATCGATGTGTGCCTCACCGGGTCGCAGAAAGCGCTTGCGGTCCCCCCTGGGTTGGCCCTGGTCATGGCCCGCCCGCGCGCTTTGGAAGCGTTCGGCAGGCGGAAAGAGCCTGTCCGCAGCTATTATGCGGACTGGACGCTGTGGCTGCCCATCATGAAAGCCTACCAGGCGCGCAAACCAGCTTACTTTGCCACACCGGCGGTCAACCTGGTCCTGTCGCTTAATGAAAGCGTGAAGCAGATTAAAGCCGAGGGCATGGAGGCGCGCTGGGAGAGACACCGCCGGGTCTCGGCAGCATTCAAAGCGGGGATTGCGGCGCTGGGCATACGCCAGGTTCCGGTCCGTGCTGACCTGCAAGCCGTGACGCTGACTGCCATGTACTACCCAGATGGCCTGGACGCCTCTTTATTAGGGCGCATCGGTGCAGCCGGGGTAGCTGTGGCTGGCGGGCTTCATCCGGTAATTGCTGCCAGGAGCTTCCGCGTAGGTCACATGGGCATCGACGGCATCGGCGAGGTCGTGCGGACGCTGGCAGCGATCGAGCAAGGCCTGGGTCGACCAGGACCGGGGGTGGCGGCTGCCCAGGAAAGCTGGATGGAGCTGCTCGCGGTCAAGTAACCCTTTTTGTAAAGGACTTACACCGTTGTAGAGGATCAGTCCGAAAATTGGGTACCGGTGGGCAATTGCCCACCGGTACCCTATTTTCGGCATTTTTTGGTACTAGGTAGGTTCTACGTTAAGAGGTTCTAGCTCCTGCTCCAGGCGCTGTTGATAGGCCTGCATAAGCTGGCGGGTGAGCGGTCCCGGCTCTCCCGAGCCCAGGAATTGAGCATCGATCTGGACCACGGGGACGACGCCCCGTGAAGCGCTGCTCAACAGAGCCTCGGCGAGGCGCGGCAGCTCGCTTACATTTACAGGCTCCAGGACGACCGGCAGCAGGCGGGGTGCTGCCTCCAGGAGCAGGCTGCGGGCTGTACCGTAAAGTACGCCGGTACCGGCTGTGCGCAGGGAACCACCCAGGACGGCGTAAAAGTTGCTGGTCAACCCTTCCAATATAGACCCCAGATCGTCGCAGAGCAAAACCTCATACGACCCGGGATGCTGGCTGAAGAGCGCCTGACGGGCTGCAATAAAAGCGGTGTCTTTCGCCTCGGGCAGCTGGCGGGCTCCCCTCGCCAGAGCAGCCTTCACTCCCTCTTCATAGACGGATGCTGGAGGCGGCTGGAAGGGCTCTAATGCAATCACGACCGACTCAGGATCGCTGGCAGGGAGGGTCAGGCGGATGCGCGGCATGGGGATGCCGCTCTGTGCTACAGCCCGCCGGATGACCTGACGCAGCCAGGGATCAGTCAGATTGAATTGAATCCCGAGAAGCTCGGCTGAGCGCTGCAGCCGTGAAAAGTGGAAATCAAAGCGCAGGACCCGCCCTTGCGGATGAAGCCGAAAGACCGTGTAAACGCCGGCGCCGATCTGCAAGCTGGCTTGATCCAGACTGTCTGCTTGAATGGGCAGCGCTTCAACCGTGTCGCCGGAGGCTCGGTATAGTTTGATCGATCCGGCGGGGGACTTCTGCGCCATAGGATCATCCTCCCCGGAAGGCTATGCCTCACTCTCCAGCATTTCTTTGGCTTTGATCAATTCCTTCTGCTGCGCGTCGCCCAATTTGGGGTATTCCGGATTCAGCTCGCGCAATTTCTCGATGATGATCTGTGCTACTGCCAGGCGGGTGAACCACTTATGGTCGGCTGGGATGATATGCCAGGGCGCCCAACGGCTGCTGGTAGCGTTTAACGCGTCCTCATATGCGCTCTGATAATCTTTCCAATAAGCTCGTTCTTTGGCATCGATGGAGGAGAACTTCCAATTCTTCTCCGGTCGTTCGATCCGCTCCAGGAATCGTTTCTTCTGCTCCTCCTTGGACAGGTTTAGGAAGAACTTTAGAACGATGATGCCGTTCTCGACCAGGTATTGTTCGAAATTATTTATTTCCTTGTAGCGCCGCTTCCAGATGTTCCCCCGGTGGGCAGCTGGGGGTAGATGCTGGTTACCCAAAAATTGGGGGTGGACTCTAACGACCAATACTTCCTCATAATATGAGCGATTGAAGATGCCAATCCGCCCGCGCTCGGGCAGCGCTTTGGTATGGCGCCAAAGATAGTCGTGGTCCAGCTCTTCCGGAGAGGGCACTTTGAAGCTGTAAACCTGGGTCCCTTGCGGATTCAACCCGCCCATGACATGTTTAATGACCCCATCCTTGCCGGCGGCATCCATCGCCTGCAGGATAATCAGCAAAGCGTAAGTATCCTGGGCATAGAGCTTGTCTTGGTATTCTGCTAACAATTGGATCCCTTGTTGGAGCAGCTCCGTAGCTTCGGCTTTACTGACAAAATCACCGGTATAACCCGGAGAGTGGTCCTTCAGGGAAATCTGGCTGCCCGGTTTGACCATAAAATTCTTGACGAGATTGTCCAATTTCGCCATCGTTTTCTCTCCATGAGCAAGCTAAGCGTTCGATGGATATGAACCTGTCCGAAATTACGAGGGGTTCCGATTTTGTGGTGTGTGCGGCGCCGCACACACCACAAAATCGGTTCTCCCATCCATTTTCGGATAGATACATATTAATCCTTTTTGATCATTTCCGATATGGTGCTGGGCAATTGGCAGCCGGATTCCGGAAAAATGGTTACCAAACTCCGGATTGTTCTATGCCCTGGTGCGGAATATAATACCTGCAGGGTATTTCTCCAGCAATGATCCTTACGGTAAATCTCAATCCAGCTCTGGACCGGGTTATTTTTATCCCCCGCTTTCTCCCGGAAGGGACTGCCCGCACGACGCGCATGGTAGACTCCGTTGGCGGGAAGGGGCTGGACGCTTCGGTGACGCTGCAGTGCCTGGGTGCGCCGAATTTTGCCTTAAGCTTCATGGCCGGCCGCGTCGGTGAGACCCTGGCAGAGCTGATCGATAACTATAACATCCAGAATGAGCTGGTATGGGTGAAAGGTGAAACCCGCATTGCCCACGTAATCGTTGAAACCGACTATAAGCGACACAGCCACATTATGGTCGGTGGTTTCCAGGTCAGCCCGGCTGATCTCGCTCGTTTTACTTCCCTGTACCAGGAACATCTGGACGAGGCGGATTGGGTCGTGATGGCGGGATCGCTCCCCGAAGGCGCGCCGGAATCCTATTATCGCGAGCTGGTCTTGCTGGCGCATGAGCACGGGGCGCGCGCCCTGGTGGACTGCCCGGGGGAGCCAGCCCGGCAGGCTGCCATGGCGAGACCAGATATTCTCAAAATGAACCGTGCAGAGTTCGAGAGCACTTTTCAAGAGCCTGCCAGGCCAAGGCAGCTGCTTATTGAAGGGATGCACAGGATCCGCATAATGTACGCTTTGCCTGCCATTGTAATTACCTGCGGTGAAGAAGGGCTCCTGGCGGTTACTCCGCAGAAGTACCTATCACGCTCTGCTCCCACCCCAGGTGGAAGTGAACGCGGCCGGGTCAGGGGATGCGGCATCAGGCTGCCTTGCCTGGCAGCTATCCATCGGTGCAAGCTGGATTGAGGCTTTACGCCTGGTCGCTGCAGTCAGCGCGGCAGTCGTGCTCAGCGAGGCTACCGCCGAATGCCGCCAGGAAGACGTGGAGCGGCTCCTGCCGCTGGCGGAGGTGCAGGAGATTTCTGCCTCGGCGGAGGAAGGTTTGTCTGCCGGGCCGATTTAAGTTAGAATTCCGCTGAATTTACCTGAAAAGTACGTCATTTCCCCGGAGATTTGCCATGACCATCAGTCCTCTCGCTGGTAAACCCGCTCCGCCAGACCTGCTCATCGATGTAGATCAGCTGGTAGCAGCGTATTATGCAAACCAGCCGGAGCTGAGCGATCCAACCCAGCTGGTCGCCTTTGGCACCAGCGGTCACCGCGGCACACCATTCGAGGGCAGCTTCACCGAAGCCCATATCCTGGCGATCACCCAGGCGATCTGTGATTACCGCCGGAGAGAGAAGATCAGCGGTCCGCTGTTCATGGGGAAGGACACGCACGCTGCCTCCGACCCTGCTCAGCGCACTGCTGTGGAAGTGCTGGCAGCGAATAATGTTGAAACCGTCATCCAGGTAGAGGATCGTGCAACACCCACGCCGGTGATCTCGCGGGCAATCCTGGTCTACAACCGCGGGAAGAAGGAAGGGCTGGCGGATGGGATAGTCGTTACTCCTTCCCACAACCCGCCGGGAGATGGAGGGTTTGAATACAACCCGCCGGACGGCGGCCCAGCGGATACGGACATCACCTCCTGGATCCAGGAGCGAGCCAACCAATTACTGCAGGGGGGCAACCGTGAGGTAAAGCGTCTCTCCTATGAGGCGGCCTCCCATTCCGCAGTAATCCACCCCCAGGACTATATTCCGGATTACGTGGCAGACCTGGCGGGGGCGATCGATATAGAAATTATCCGCGAAAGCGGGATCAAGATCGGTGTGGATCCCTTGGGAGGAGCCTCGCTCAATTACTGGCAGCCGCTTGCGGAGCGCTATAACCTGGACATCGAAGTTGTCAACCAGGCGGTCGACCCAACCTTTCGTTTTATGACGGTAGACCATGACGGGAAAATCCGCATGGATTGTTCCAGCCCATACGCGATGGCTGGGCTGGTTGGCTTGAAAGAGCAGTACGACATTGCCTGGGGTACCGACCCGGATGCCGACCGGCATGGCATCGTCACCCGCTCCCTCGGTTTGCTCAACCCCAACGCTTACCTGGCTGTGGCAATCGACTACTTGCTCCGCCACCGCGCGGACTGGTCGCAAGAGGCACAAGTGGGCAAGACCCTGGTTAGCAGCAGCTTGATAGACCGGGTGGTAGCCTCCGCGGGGCGCAAGTTATGCGAGGTGCCGGTCGGGTTCAAATGGCTGGCTCCCGGTCTGTATTCGAGCTCCTTCTGCTTCGGCGGTGAGGAGAGCGCCGGCGCCAGCTTCCTCCGCCGGGATGGGTCGGTCTGGACAACCGATAAGGACGGCTTGCTGCTGGGCATGCTGGCAGCAGAGATCACCGCCCGCACCGGGAAGGATCCGGGTGTCTATTACCAGGAGCTGTCCGAAAAGCTCGGAGCTTCCTGGTATACGCGCATCGACACACCGAGCACTCCCGCCCAGAAATCTGCCTTGAGCAAGCTCTCGCCCAAGAAAGTCGCGGCCACACAGCTGGCAGGCTACCCGATCACCGCCCGGCTGGCTTTGGCGCCATGCAATGACGCGCCGATCGGCGGGATCAAAGTGATCTCCTCCGGCGGATGGTTTGCCGCGCGCCCCTCGGGCACGGAGGATGTATACAAGCTGTACGCTGAAAGCTACCATAGCGAGGATCACCTGGCAATGATCGTCGGCGAGGCCCAGCTGATCATCTCCAGGTCAGTGCGCGCTTGAGCCGGGCTCCAGCCGCACTAAACGTTATGGAATAATCCGGGATTACTCTGCAGGACTGAGGTCGATGGTCCTCAGTAAAGTGGGTGACAATTACAAATGTCCACGACAATGGATCATGGTGACGATATGGATCAACCATCCAGGGTGGAGCTTCCCGCCTGGAAAGCACTGGTAAAACATTATCAGGATATGCAGTCTGTACACCTGCGGGATCTGTTCGCTCAGGACCCCGAGCGCGGCGAGCGCATGGTCCTCGAGCTGCCCGGGCTATATTTCGATTACTCCAAACACCGGGTGAGCGGAGATACCCTGCGCCTGCTGGTGCAGCTTGCCGAAGCCTGCCGGCTGCCGGAACGCATCCAGGCGATGTTCAGCGGAGATAAAATCAATATCACCGAAAATCGTGCAGTATTGCACACCGCTCTGCGGGCTCCCCTGGATAGCGTGATCGTCGTAGACGGCACCAACGTGGTTCCGGAGGTGCACGCCGTTCTCGACAAAATGGCAGACTTCGCTCAGCGCCTGCGCTCGGGCGAATGGCGAGGGTTTACGGGCAAGCGCATCCGCAGCGTCGTCAATATTGGCATCGGCGGCTCGGACCTTGGACCGGTGATGGCTTATGAGGCTTTGCGCGATTACAGCGAACGCGAGCTGACCTTCCGTTTTGTCTCGAACGTGGACGGCACCGATATCGTCGAAGCGACGCGCGACCTTGATCCGCAAGAGACGTTATTCATCGTCGCCTCTAAGACCTTTACCACGTTGGAGACAATGACCAACGCCCGCGCAGCCAGGTCCTGGCTGCTTTCTGCCCTCGTGGACGAGCGGGCTATCGCCAGCCATTTTGTGGCGGTCTCCACGAATGCAGCTGAAGTCGAACGTTTCGGCATTGACCCGGCGAATATGTTCGTTTTCTGGGATTGGGTCGGTGGACGCTATTCCATGGATTCGGCGATCGGGCTCTCGACGATGATCGCGATCGGCGCGGAGAGCTTCCGTGAGATGCTGGCTGGCTTCCATGCCATCGACGAGCATTTTCGCACGGCGCCCCTGGAAAGCAACATCCCGGTTTTAATGGGCCTGCTGGCGGTCTGGTACGTAAATTTCTTTGGCGCCAGCTCGCAAGCCGTGCTTCCATATAACCAGTACCTGAAGCGTTTTCCGGCTTACCTGCAGCAGCTCACCATGGAGAGCAACGGTAAGCGGGTAAACCTGGCAGGTCAGGTAGTAGATTACCGGACCGGGCCGGTCTATTGGGGTGAGCCGGGTACGAACGGGCAGCATTCTTTCTACCAGCTTCTCCACCAGGGGAATTGGCTGATCCCCTGCGATTTTATCGGTTTCTCACAGGCGCTCAACCCGGTGGGCCGGCAGCACGACCTGCTGATGGCTAACCTGTTTGCTCAAGCAGAAGCCCTGGCTTTTGGCAAAACCCCGGATGAAGCACGCGCGGAGGGCATCCCGGAATGGCTGGTGCCTCACCGCTCGTTCCCCGGCAACCGTCCTTCCAGCCTGCTGCTGCTGGACCGCCTGAACCCCTACAACCTGGGGCGGCTCGTCGCTCTTTACGAGCACAGCGTCTTCACCCAGGGAGTGATCTGGGATATCGATTCGTTCGACCAGTGGGGCGTCGAGCTGGGCAAAGTCCTGGCGAACCGCATCGTTCCCGAGCTGGAGAGCGAAAACGAACCCTCGCTCGGGCATGATAGCTCCACCAACACCCTGATCCGCCGCTACCGCCAGCAGCGGTCCCCCGGCTGATCAGGGAATTCAAAGCATGGAGAGGTGATATGCAAATCGGGATGGTAGGTCTTGGTCGGATGGGGGCGAACATGGTGCGGCGCTGGCTGCGGGGCGGGCATGATTGTGTAGTATATGGACGGCGCGCGAGCAGTATTGAGCCTTTGGTCGCGGAAGGCGCGACGGGCACCCTCGCCTTTAAAGATCTGATCGCTGAGCTGACGCCGCCGCGCGCAGTTTGGCTGATGGTGCCAGCCGCCACGGTCGATCCACTGGTAGGCGAGCTCGCCGCCTTAATGCAGCCGGGAGATATGCTGATCGATGGCGGCAATTCTTATTATGTCGACGACCTGCGCCGCAGCGAGCAGCTGGGCAAAGCCGGCATTCATTATGTCGATGTCGGTACCAGCGGCGGCGTGTGGGGCCTGGAACGCGGCTATTGCTTGATGATCGGTGGGCCAGACGAAGCTGTAAAATATCTCGATCCCATTTTTCGCACCCTTGCCCCAGGTCGTTCCAGCATCGAACGCACACCTGGGCGAGAGGCAGCACCCGGCACCGCTGAGGAAGGATACCTGCACTGCGGCCCGTCGGGGGCAGGGCACTTTGTGAAGATGGTGCACAACGGGATTGAATACGGCATCATGGCAGCCTTCGCAGAGGGATTTTAATCTATTGAGGGGAGCCCAGGCAGGCAAAACTGGAATGGCAGTGAACGCCGAAACGGCGCCGCTCCGCAACCCGGAGCTTTACCAATATGAGTTCGACCTGGCCGATATCGCTGAGCTCTGGCGGCGGGGCAGCGTGGTTTCTTCCTGGCTCCTGGATCTGACCGCGACAGCCTTGCTGCAGGACCCGCACCTGCAGAATTACTCAGGCTACGTATCGGACTCGGGGGAGGGACGCTGGACCATCCATGCTGCTATCGATGAAGGTGTGCCTGTCCCGGTGCTCAGCACGGCTTTGTTTAGACGGTTTGCTTCGCGCGGCGAGGATGAATTCGCCAACCGGCTGCTGTCCGCCATGCGCTTCCAGTTCGGCGGGCACGTGGAACAAGCCAAGGAGTAGCTGCGTTGCCTGATCTATTGGGAGGTTGAATTTGATCCTTGCAGGTGATATTGGCGGAACTTCAACCCGGCTGGCTTTCTTCAATATTGTAGACGGGAGGCTGGAGGCTGTAGTAAGCGACGTATTCCCGAGCCAAAAATTTTCGGGATTAGGCGAGATTGTCAGCTTATTTTTAGTGCAGCACCCTTACCGGGTCGAAAGTGCCGCTTTTGGCATCGCTGGTCCGGTGCGCCAGGGGCGGGTAGAAGCCCCCAACCTGCCCTGGGGAGTGGAGGCGAAACCCCTGGCTGCGCAGCTGGAATTAGAGGATGCTCTGCTGTTGAATGACCTGGAAGCAAATACCTATGGCATCGCTGCCTTAAAGCCGGAAGATTTCGGTATGATCAACCCCGCTAACGGGGATCCGCATGGAAATATTGGTGTAATCTCCGCAGGCACCGGGTTGGGAGAGGCGGGCGCTGTCTGGAGTGGGAAGCACTACCATGTATTTGCTTCGGAAGGAGGGCACACCAGCTTTGCGCCGCAGAATGAGCTGGAAGCCGAATTACTGCTCTACCTGCTCAGCAGGCAAGGCGGACACATCAGCTGGGAGCGGGTGGTCTCCGGACCCGGGCTGTATAATATCTACCAGTTCTTGCGGGATACGGGGCGCGGCCAGGAGGAAAGCTGGCTCCGCCAGGAGCTGCAGGCTGACCTGCAACCCTCAGTGGTAATCGCCCGAGCTGGGATGAACGCTTCCAGTGAATTGTGCAGCCAGGCGTTGGATCTGCTCGTATGGCTGTATGCTGCTGAAGCCGGGAACTGGGCGTTAAAGATCATGGCAACCGGCGGCATCTTCCTGGGAGGCGGCATTGCTCCGCGCATCATCTCCCGTTTGCAAAGTCCAAATTTCATGGCATCCTTTACGAATAAAGGCCGGATGAGCTACCTGTTGAAGAGCATCCCGGTGCGCATTATCCTGAACGACCAGGCGGCGCTGCTTGGTGCAGCGCTTTATGCAGGATTGCAGGCTGGTCTCTACGCACTGCCCCTTCCCTGGCAGGGGATGGCAGGCTGAAGGGCATGCCGGTAATCCGCGTCTTTCCAACAGAGGAAGCGCTCGCGCGCGCAGCAGCCGAGGATTTCGTATTGCGCGCTGCGCGGTGCGTGGAAGCCTCCGGTGACTTCCGGGTGGTCCTCTCCGGAGGAAGGACCCCGCGCGGGATGTTTACGCTCCTGGCAGAGGATTTATCCTTGAGGGATCGAGTACCCTGGGAGAAGCTGCATTTTTTTTGGGGCGATGAACGGCACGTCCCCCCGGAAAACCCGGAATCAAACTATAAGGCGGCATACACGCTGCTGCTATCCAGGGTGCCGGTCCCGGTGGACCATATCCACCGCATCCACGGCGAGCTGGCAGATGCCAATGAGGCAGCCCGGCAATATGAAGACGAGCTGCGCAGTTTTTTCGACCCTGGAAGGGCTGAGCTGCCAGTTTTTGATCTGATTCATCTCGGACTGGGCGCAGATGGGCATACGGCCTCTCTTTTCCCAGGGACGGAAGCTTTGGCTGAGACAGGGAGATGGGTGGCGGCGAACTGGGTAAGTAAATTTTCCGCTTACCGGATCACGCTCACCGCGGCGGTGATTAATCAGGCTGCCAGCGTGGTTTTCCTGGTGAGTGGAGCAGACAAAGCAGCGACCTTGAAGGCAGTGCTGGGAGGACCGTATATGCCTGAACAGCTGCCCGCCCAATTGATCCATCCCGCCAGCGGAGATTTAACCTGGCTGCTGGATCGGAATGCGGCTCAGGAATTAGAAAAAGTATGATCGCCTCCAAACTACGTCAATTTAGGATACTCCTGGAGAGATTCTGATATGAGTGAAGCGCACATTGCCCCTTCCATCCTGGCTGCCGATTTCCTGCGCCTGGGCGAACAAATCCAGGCAGCTGAGCGCGGCGGAGCAGACCGGATTCACATGGATGTGATGGACGGCTCGTTCGTGCCCAATATCAGCATCGGCTTGCCGGTGTTGGCTGCTGTGCGCCGGGCGACATCCCTGCCAATCGAGACGCACCTGATGATCCTTCAGCCGGAGCGTTACCTCGAAGCCTTTGCCCAGGCTGGCGCCGATACGATTATCATCCACCAGGAAGCTGTCACCCATCTTGACCGGGCAATCCAGCACCTGCACCAGTTAGGGAAGCGGGCAGGGGTCACGATCAACCCGGCGACTCCGGTCTCCGTCCTGGACGAGATCATCGAGCTGGTAGACCTGGTGCTGATCATGACGGTCAATCCCGGGTTCGGCGGTCAGGTATTCATCGAATACACGCTCCGTAAAATCCAGCAGCTGCGGGCTACCCTGGATGCGCGCAACCCGGCGTGCGACCTGGAAGTCGACGGCGGCATAGAAGTTCCCACGATCCGGGCTGCGTACGCAGCCGGGGCGCGCGTGTTCGTTGCCGGGACTGCGGTCTTCAAGCATCCAGCTGGTCCGGAACAGGGGGTACAGAGCCTGCTCGCCGCGCTGGAATAAGGATTAGCCGAGCAACTCGCGCGATATCCGCCCATTCCGGTAGCTGACCGTTCGCTCGGCTATCAAGCCAATTTCCCCCAGATGAGTTGCCACGATGACCACCGCTGTTCCCTGGTCAGCCAGGGTCTGCAGCGAGGCAAGTATCTCGACCTGGGCGGCGATGTCCACTCCGATGGCAGGCTCTTCGATGAATAGCAGCTGCGGCTGGAGCACCGCCCAATGCGAAAGGATCCTTCTGGGGCTGCACGTTTATCAGCGGATCTTCGTCCGTGCGCAGCTCGGCGGGCGTCGACCCACTGAGGTGCTCGCGTACCACGTCAGCAACTTGAAGCAAATAAGCATGCCGCCTGACCAGCTTCCACAGTGGGTTCTTTTTGGCAGCCAACACATGGTAGCGTAATCGCAAGCTGCTGGTAATGCAAGGCAGAGGGGCGATCTGCCGGAAGATATGCAATGCCGTGGGCGAGAGCATCCAGCGGAGAGCGGATCCGCACAGGCTGCCCATCGTATAGCACTTTGCCTTCGGTAGGGGCGCTCATGCCGAAGAAGGCTCGTCCGATTTGGGTATGCCCTGCGCCAACCTGTCCAATGATCGCCAGTATTTCCCCCGGGAATACCGAAAAACTGGCGTCTCTGACCTCATCACCGTCCGATAAATGCTCTACTTGCAATATAGGCGTTCTGCCTGAATAATCCCTTTTTGGGCGTGGCTTAAGATCATCGCGTGGGTCCCTGCCGACAATCTGGTAGATCAGCTCGTTTCGCGATACTGCGTGGACCTGAAACGTGCCTCTTTTTTCGCCGCCGCGGAGCACGGTTATCCGGTCGCAGATGCTGAAAAACTCATCGAGCTGATCGGAGATATATACAATCCCCGTATTGGATTTGAGGCGCCGGATGGCAGCCTGGAGCAATAGAATCTCTGGCTGGGTCAGCAGGCTGGTAGGATCGTCAAGGACGAGCAGACGCGGCTTGAGGCTGATCGCCGTAGCAATTTCGACCATGCGCTGCTGGGAGCGAGGCAGATCGCGTGCAGTAACCGATGGATCGATCTCTTCCATGCCCAGCTCGGCCAGGGCCTGGCGCGCCTGCTCGCGGGTTTCTGAAATCTTAATCATGCCGAATTTATTGACCGGCTGGCGCCCAATCAGGATGTTTTCGGCTACTGTTAAGGAAGTTATGATCATTTTATCTTGCAGGAGAACGCCGATCCCAGCCGCCCGCGCCGCAGACGGCGAGCGAAAGTGAACCTTGTTCCCATCCAGGTAAATCGAGCCCTCATCCGGGGGAAAAATACCCGCCAGGATGCGCACCAGCGTACTTTTGCCTGAGCCAGCCACTCCAGCCAGCCCGTGCACCTCGCCTTGAATGACATCGAAATCAACCCTGCGCAAGGGTGGAATTTGCGGATAGCTTTTAGATATCCCTTCCATGACCAAAAGCTCAGGTTTTTTGAGATCAGATTCCGGGCTGACATCCATGGTGATTAAGATTGTATTCCAATTTCACCGGAAGAGGGAACGGCTTGCAAACTATATAGGAGGCAGGCTTGCTTGACAGCCGGCAAAATATCCTGTAAGATGCCTTGGTATGATGTCTTATCTGTAAACCTTGCTCTCGCTTTCTGGCAGCTCCAGGGGAGGTGATGATAATGTTCCGCTACGTGGGGACTAAAGAACGCCTGGTCGATAAAGTCGTCAACGAAATCCAGCAGCAAATTACAGAGGGCGGCCTGGCTCCTGGGATGATGCTCCCGCCGGAGCGCGAGCTGTGCGAGCAGCTGGGAGTCAGCCGCACAGTGCTGCGCGAAGCAGTCCGGATGCTGGTCACGAAAGGACTGCTGGATACCCGCCCGGGAGTGGGTACAATCGTCCGCCAGGTGACGAGCGAGCAGATCAGCGAGCCGCTGGGCATCATGATGGCGCAGACCGAGAATATCACCCTGGACCACCTGGACGATGTACGGAACATCCTGGAGGTAGAGATCGCCCGGAGAGCGGCCCGTTATGCAACCGACGAAGAGATCCTTTCGTTGCGCGAAATGACGGACAGGATGGGGGCAGCCAGGAACCTGCATGAAGAATTCGCCGACCTGGATACGCTGTTCCACCGCAGCCTGGCAGAGATGACACATAACCCCCTCCTGGTAGTTTTGCTGGATTCGATCAGCGATTTAATGCGCGACGTCCGCCTGATGGTGCTGGAATTCATCAATCTGCCAGAGCTGGTCAACCCGGGACACGTGCGCCTGGTCGAGCAGATTGCAGCCCACGACTCCGAGGGAGCAGCTGAGGCGATGCAGGATCACCTGGAACAGGCCCGGATGATTCAGGCAGAATATCTCGCCCTCCGCAAAGGGGGGTCGAAATAACGACCAACCGATGAGCGCCAGCCGGCTCCGCCAGGATTTGCTGCTCATCCGGGATGCAGCCCTGCGTGCGGTCGATCCTGCTGCAGCCGTAAAGCGGGCCTTACACCTCCGCTGTGATGCCCGCGGGCGGCTGGTCGAGCTCGGGATCGGCAGCGAGACCTGGCAGGTGGATTGCACTGGACGGGTATTCCTGATTGCAGCCGGTAAAGCTGCCCCAGGGATGGCCCAGGCTGCTCTGGAAGTTTTCGATCAAGCAGACGTATCCAGCCTGGTAGTCACCAAATACGGCCATTCCTTGGGCTCAGACCTCCCCAAGGGAGTGGTCGTCTTGGAGGCAGGTCACCCGGTTCCCGATGAGGCCGGGCTGGCGGCTGCCGGACAGGTGAAGCAAACCCTGATTGAAGCTGGTCCTCAGGACGTCGTTCTCCTGTTGATTTCAGGCGGCGCCTCGGCGCTCCTGCCGCTTCCGGTGGAGGGGGTAAGGCTGGAAGATTTGCAGCAGCTGACGGCTGGGCTCCTGGCATGCGGGGCCAACATCCGAGAAGTGAACACGGTACGTAAGCATCTCGACCAGCTTAAAGGCGGAGGGATGGCGCGCCTGGCGTGGCCGGCGCCCGTGTTTGCCTTGATCCTCTCGGATGTCGTCGGCGATCCCCTGGATGTGATTGCTTCCGGACCGGCAGCTCCAGACCCGACCACCTTCGCCGAGGCCTGGACGCTCCTCCAGCGCTACAACCTGGTCGATTCCTTGCCAGCCGCGATATCCGCCTATCTCCAGGCTGGGATGGCAGGACGGGCTGCCGAAACTCCTAAACCCGGCGATCCGCTTTTCGGGCGGGTCGTCAACCGGGTGATTGCCTCTAACCGGCTGGCAGCGCTGGCGGCAGCCCAGGCAGCCGGAGAAGCAGGCTACCGGTCGATTTTGCTGACGACCTTCCTGGAGGGAGAAGCACGCTCAGCCGGCGCACTGATTGCTGGCTTAGCCAAAGGAATTTCCACGAATGGCGATCCTCTGCCGCCGCCGGCTTGCCTGGTCCTGGGAGGTGAGACGACCGTCACCCTGCAGGGTTCAGGTTTGGGCGGACGGAACCAGGAGCTGGCTCTGGCAGCCGCGCTGGCGCTGGAAGGCACCCCCGAGGTTGCCTTGATGGCGCTGGCAACCGATGGCAGCGACGGACCGACCGACGCGGCTGGAGCGATCGTCGATGGCGAGACTATACCGACCGCACGCAGCCTCGGGCTCGACCCGTCTGCCATGCTGGCTGAGAATAATTCGTATCCACTGCTGGAAGCAGCCGGCGCCCTGCTGCGCAGCGGGCCGACAGGTACGAACGTCAACGACCTCATCGTCCTGCTCGTTGGCGCCGTGGAATAAGTATCTATCCGAAAATGGATCGGAACCCCTCGTATTTTCAGACAGGTTCTAAATTTAGGATTTGTGCTGTTCGGAGAAAAGCTGCCGCAAAATAGGGTGGTCTCGGGCAGGCAGCGCGATGTTTTCCCTTATTTCTGACCGTACACCTGGGTGTAGCGCTGGTGAAGCTTGGCTACCTCCTCCGGGGGAATCTCATCTGGCTGACCGATCTGCAGCGCCAGCCAGGCGGTGTGGGCGGCGTCTTCGGTCATGATCGCAGCTTTAACCGCAGCTTCGGCGTCCGCACCGATGGTAAATACCCCGTGGTTTTTAAGCAGGACCGCCGGAGAAGCGCCTATGCTCTCCACCACCACCTTGCCAATCTCCTCGCCGCCGATGAGGGCAAACCCTCCGCAGGGAATCGGCCCGCCGAATTCATCGGCAATCGCAGTCAGTATGACTGGGATAGGACAGTTCACTGCCGCGAAAGCGGTAGCATAAGAAGAGTGGGTATGGACGATCCCACCCACATCCGGGCGATGCCGGTAAATGTAGAGGTGGCTGGCGGTATCCGAGGAAGGCTTGAGCTTCCCTTCTATCGTGTTGCCTTCCAGGTCCAGGATGACCATGTCTTCAGGGTGCAGGTCCTCGTAACGCACGCCAGAAGGCTTGATCAGCACGTAACCGCTCTGGCGGTCGCGGGCGCTGACATTTCCGCTGGTCCATTTCACCAGCCCATTTTTCGGCAGCTCCAGGTTGAGCTGCCATAATTGGTAGCGTAACTCACCCAGCATGCTCGTCTCTCCAATCACCCGGCAGAGTTTTCGGCTTTCAGGTGCTTGAGGCGCTTCATGACGTCATTCGCGCCGCGACCGAAGTAGTCGTGCAGCCCCAGGTACTCGGCATACAGCTGGTTATAGACCGCGCTGGCTTGAGGCGCGGGCTTGTAGGTGGTCTCCTTCAAGCGCGCCATCCGGCGCGCGGCGGCGAAGATCGTGTCGTAGCCGCCTGCCGCGCTCCCGGCGGCAACTGCTCCAAACATTGCTGAACCGAGAGCCGGTGTCTGCTTGGAGGCGGTTACCTTGAGCTCCCGCCCGCTTACATCCGCGTAGATCTGCATCAGCAAGGGGTTTTTTTCGGGCAACCCGCCGCAGGTAACGATCTCATTGACAGTTACGCCTTCGGCTTCAAAGGCTTCGATGATCACCCGCGTCCCATAAGCAGTTGCTTCAATCAAGGCCCGGTAAACCTCGGGCGCTTTGGTCTGCAGGGTCATGCCCAGCAGCATGCCGGTCAAATCCACATCAACCAGCACCGAGCGGTTTCCGTTCCACCAGTCCAGGGCCAGCAAGCCGGACTCTCCTGGCTTGAGCCGGGCGGCTTCTTCTTCTAAAAGCTTATGCAGGTCGATATTCTTTTCTTGAGCAGCGCGTTGGTATTCAGAAGGGACGCCGTTATCTACATACCAGGCAAAGATATCACCTACGGCGGACTGCCCGGCTTCGAAGCCGAAATACCCGGGGATGATCCCATCTTCGACATAACCGCAGATGCCTGGCACCAGCCGCTCGTTATTTCCCAGGACCATGTGGCAGATGCTGGTGCCCATGATAGCCACCATTCGCCCGGGCTCGGTCACGGTTGCCGCGGGGACAGAGACGTGCGCATCCACGTTGGCGACGGCTACCGCAGTGCCCGGTAAGAGGCCTGTCCAGGCGGCAGCCTGGGGAGTGAGCTCGCCAGCCTTGTCGCCGATAGGGTAGATACGCCTGGTCATTTTTTCATCGATGACGTGCTCCAGGCGGGGATCCAGCGCAGCAAAATAGGCATCCCGAGGGTAGCCTTCCCGTTTGGACCACATCGCTTTATACCCGGCAGTGCAGGAGTTGCGCTTTTCCTCGCCGGTGAGCTGCCACACGACCCAATCTGCGGCTTCGAGCAGCCGCTCGGCAGCCTGGTAGATTTCCGGGGCTTCGTCCAGGATTTGCAGGGTTTTAGAAAAGAACCATTCCGATGAAATTTTCCCGCCATAGCGGTCAAGCCAGCCCTCGCCCAGCGCACGCGCGGTATTGTTGATCCGGTCTGCTTCAGGCTGAGCTGCATGGTGCTTCCAAAGCTTGACCCAGGCGTGCGGGTTGCGCCGGTATTCAGGAACGAGACACAGTGGCGTACCATCTGCCAGCGCCGGCAGCATCGTACAGGCAGTAAAATCGAGACCCAGGCCGATGACGTCGGCAGGATCGATCCCAGCTTGCTTCAGGACCGCCGGGATGGTAACCTGGAAGACGCGCAAATAATCTTCGGGGTCCTGCAATGCCCAATCCGGCTCGAGACGTACCGGGCTGCCGTCCAGGGGCAGAAATTCATCGATGACCCCGTGGGAATAACTATAGACGGCTGTCGCCAGCTCGGCTCCATCGGAGATATCCACCAGGACTGCGCGGCCGGACTCGGTACCAAAGTCAACGCCAATCGCATATTTTTTAGCGCCCATCTTTTTCTCCTAAGAATTGGGCTGGACTACGACTTTTAACCCTTCCCGCCGTTGGGCGAGATCGAAGGCCTCATTTACCTGCCTCAAGGGGAAGCAGTGGGTGACGATAGAGCGGACGTCGATCACGCCGCTTTCCACCAGGCGGACCGCGCGCGGGTAGGTGTGCTTCATGCGCCGCGTCATCTTGATGGTCAGACCCTTGCGACGGGCGACGGCAGCGTTAAAAGTGGTTCGTTCATTCTCCGGAATTCCCACCAGCACGACACGCCCGCCAGGCCTGGCAGCTTCGATAGCGTCCTCAACCGCCTCGTTTTCACCGGCGCATTCAAAGGCAACATCCACCTGCTGACGGCGATCCCAAACCTCTGCACCGGATTGGAGGGCAAACTCCATACGCTGGGCGAGCGGCTCAGTCACCAGGAGACGGGTGGCGCCTGCCGCCCGGGCTACCTGCAGAGTCAACAGCCCGATGGGGCCGCAGCCGAATATGCCTACCGTCATGCCGGTGCGCAGCTTACCCAGGTCAACAGCGTGGATAGCAATGCCCAAAGGCTCTAACATGGCGCCTTCGATATCGCTGATCGCAGGGGGCAATGGCACCAGGCAGCGATTTGGCCAGGCAATGTATTGCTGAAAGGCGCCGTCAATGCCGAGGTTGCCGGCAAACTTGACCGACGGGCATAAATTGGGATTGCCGGTCCGGCAATATTCGCATTGCATACACGGGATGGCCGGGTCAAGAGCGACATGCCGCCCGTCGGGAGTGAGACCGGCAAACTCATGGCCCAGAACCATGGGTTCGCTCAGGGCAACACCGCCGATACTGGCGTGTGAGAAATAGTGCAGATCAGAGCCGCAGATGCCCACGGCAGTAATCTGCACAAGAGTCTCATCCTCAGCCGGGACAGGCAGGGGTTCGTCCAGGATTTTGATATTTCGAACGGCAAATAAGCGAGCGACCTTCATTTTATTGTTTTCTGCCATATCAGGAAGCTATAACTCCGCGGATAGAGCTGTTTTAAGTCGGGTAGAGAACCGGGCAAGGCAATCGAACGGGTATGAATAAATGCTGTAGGCGAATTACTTAAGCAAACCGCTGAAAATATTTTTAATTAATCGGTGTTCTAACTAGCGATTTGCTTAGTAATACATCATACCAACATTCAAAATACTTGTCAAATTGAAACAGGTGGATCTCACATCCTTCTGCTCTGGAGACCTGTTCGTACTGCAGGGGTAAAAATATCGTGTTGATTTATAAATCCGTTATAATCCCTCAGTCAGAATCCCTGGGTCAGAATCCCCAAGATAAAACAGCGCTAAATGAAAGCTATCTCACAAGCCCTCCCACCAAAGAAGCATCTGGTTAATGATATATTGGCGGGCTTTACCTTCGCCATCGTCAATATCCCAACCGCCATGGCGCATGCTTTGCTGGCGAACGTCAATCCCACCCAGGGCATTTATACGCTGATGTTTGCTACTCCGGCCGCGGCAATATTTACCAGCTCGATCTATATGAACGTCTCGACAACCAGCGCACTTGCGGTTGCCGCGGGGAGTGCATTGATTGGGTTTCCAAGCAACCAGCGGCTGTCTGCGCTGGTAATCCTGGTCCTGCTGGTAGGGGTAATCGAGCTTACTTTTAGGCTTGCTCAAACTGGGGTCGATGGTCCGCTTCGTGCCAAACTCGGTGATGGTTGGGTTTATCAATGGAGTGGCGGTATTGATCATCCTGGGCCAGGTAAGCGACCTGACTGGATACAGCAGTGAATACCCTAATAAAGTAGCCAAAACTCTAGATATCATATTGCATTACACCAAGATCGACTACCGGTCTATGATTACCGGCTTATTCACCATTGGTTTGATCCTGCTGCTCAACCGGACGCGACTGCGCAAAATCTCAGCGATCCTGGGTTTGATCGCGGCCACTGCACTTGTGCTCCTCTTCCAATGGACCAATGTAGCTGTCGTAGGAGATGTCACCACCTTACCTTCGAGCCTGCCATTACCGGTGCTGCCTGACTTGAAGCTCATCCCTGGCTTGCTCATTCCCGCGATCTCGATTTCATTAATCGGGCTGATCCAGGGAGCCAGCGTCAGCCAGAGCATCCCAAATCCGGATGGGAAATTTCCGGATATCTCGCGGGATTTCGTAGGTCAGGGAATAGCCAATATAGTCACCAGCTTTTTCCGTGGAGTACCAGCCGGCGGCTCGATGTCGGGTACGGTGCTCAATATGAATTCAGGTGCAAAAACCCGCTGGGTGAATATCTTTGCCGGTTTATTCGTGGCGGTCATCGTTTTACTTTTTGCACGCTTCGTCGAGTTAATCCCCATGCCTGCCCTGGCTGGTCTGGTCATGCTGGCAGGCTTCCAGGCGTTCCGCCTTCCGGATGCAGTTACTGTCTACATGTCAGGCGTAGTTTCGGCAACCGCCATGGGATTGACTTTTCTTGGCACGCTGTTTATTCCCTTGCAGTATGCGGTTTTAATCGGGGTGGCGTTTTCGATCTTGCTGCATGCATTCAGATCAGCTAACAAAGTTGAGGTAGTCCAGGTAGTACCCGTCGAGGGTGGGCTTCCCGAGGAGGCGCCTCCCCCGAGCCAGCTTCCCAGCGACCGGGCTACCATCCTGATGATCTTTGGCAGCGTATTCTTTGCTGCCGCATCTGCAGTGGAGGAGAAATTGCCCGGGGTGGACGAAACCCGGCATGCCGTGGTCATCATCACCCTGCGCGGCCACACGGATGTTGGCAGCACATTCATCAACGTCTTAGCGCGCTACGACCTGGCCTTACAGGCACATGGGAGTAAGCTCATGCTGGCAGGAGTAAGTTCCGAGCTGATGGAATTGCTGCGCCGCACTGGTCTGCTTGCCCAGCTTGGGGAGGCATCTGTGTTCCCGGCCACTCGCCAGTTCGGCGCATCGGTGAACATGGCTCTGGATGCTTCGCGAATCTGGCTGGGACAGCCTGAGCCGCCGCCTCTGGTGAGCTGGACCGATGCTCATTAAAGTTTGGACTTACGCAGTTCTTAGAGGAATTGCCGGAATTTTAGACCAGCAGGTCTGAGGGCGGGCTGGCAGGCTGGTCCTCCACTGCCGGATATTCAGCCGGTCGCACGCGCGAGAAGTAAATCCACTCCAGCACAGGTGAGGTCATGATGGTGGTCACGAGCGCCATCATGACCAGCATGGCAAACAAAGTAGGCGAGATCACCCCAATATCCAGCCCGATGTTGAGCAGTACCAGCTCGATCAAACCGCGCGTGTTCATCAGGGTGCCGATAGCCCCGGCTTCCCGCCAGCTCATCCCGTTGAGACGGGCGACAATGGCTGAGCCGCCAAATTTCCCTATGATCGCCGCAGCGATGATTAACGCGGCGTAGAACCACATCTCGCTACCGCTGACCAGCCCGATGCTGGTGCGCAGACCGGTGAAGGCGAAGAAAATTGGCAGGAACAAGACCACAGTAAGGTCGTTGAGCTTCTCGGTGAGGGCGTGGATGAACCCCAGCTTTTTAGGCATGATTGCGCCTGCCAGAAAAGCCCCAAACAAGGCGTGGATGCCGATCCGCTCGGTGAACCAGGCTGAAGCCAGGACTACCAACAAGATGATCGCCAGGATATCCTGGGAGATCGCTTTCTTCTTTTCGTAAACCCCTTCCAGCCTTACCAGCAGGCGGCGCACCACCAGCAGCATCAATGCCAGATAACCAGCGACTCCCAGGAGGATTGCCCAAAGGGGGAGCGCACCTGTAGATGAGCGGACCAGCAAAACGACGATGGCGAGGATGATCCAGCCGGTGACGTCGTCCACCGCCGCGCAGGCAATCGTGATGGCTCCCAGGCGCGTGCGCAGCATTTTGCGTTCGGTCAGTATGCGCGCCAGGACCGGGAACGCGGTGATGCTCATTGCCGTACCCATGAACAAGGCAAATTGGTTGAAGGGGACCGCGTCGTCTGATAGGCGTGGATACAAGAGCAGCGCCAGTAGCGAGCCTAAAAGGAAGGGAAAGGTGATGCTGATGTGGCTGACCAGCAGAGCGGTATGGCCGCGACCGCGCATCAGCTCGGGATCCAATTCCAGCCCGACCAGGAACATGAAGATGATCAAGCCGATCTGGCTGAGTGCACTGAGATATCCCAGGCTGTCAGGCGGGAATAATAATTGGGAGAGACGCGGCGTAGCCCAGCCCAGCATCGATGGTCCGAGGAGGATCCCTGCCAGCATTTCCCCCACAACCTGGGGCTGGTGTAGCTTGCGAAATACCCAGCCGACTGCACGCGCTACAGCCAGGATCACTAATATTTGAATGATCAGGAGCACCAGGTCTGGCATTAATGCTCCCCGGTGAGGCTGGTAGTGTGGACCTGCCGCGTGCCTGTCAACGGAAGCCGGGTTGGGCAGCCAGCCACCTCCAGGTATCCCGTGAAGGTATTTGGCTCGACCGAGCGATCGACCACGCCGGCTAATGTGAGTGGATAAGGCACTGGCTTACGTTGGTCCTGGATGGCGTCGATCGCCAGGTCATGCAGAGTTCCCTTCAGCAAGGTCTGGTTGGCATCGTTGAGCTTGATCGCCAGACCATCGCCGGACTGGGAGATGACCATCATGGGTTGGCTCGGCCAGATTGGGAACTGCGCGCAGACACTTTGACTCTGGGAAACTGTCTGCCGGTTGAAGGTTCCAGGGGCCACCGACTGAAGCCGGGGCGCTCAGCTGGGAACCGAGCTTTAATACAGCCAGGACGCCGAGCAAGGGCAGGCCGACAAAGAGCAGGTACTGGATAATCGTTCTCATAACCTAAAATGGCGAGGAATCGGATTTCTGATTACGCGTGTCTCAGTCCAATAAATGATGGGTATGCCTGCCAGCCGTATGAATAGCAATAATCGAGCTTCAGCCGGCATACACTTTTCGATGTCAGCGCAGATTATACCCGAACACAAATAATAAGTCTGTTATCCTCAGCTTAGAAAAGTGAAAAGAGCTCCAATTAAGCAGTTTTGACGGATGATTGACACCCACTTTTCAATCGGTTAGACTAACCAGGATATCCGGGCATACAGGCAATTCGCCGAAAGAAATTTTATAATCGCCTGGACCACATACGGCGAATTGTTAATGCCGGCTGGTCAACCCTCTGCGATGCCATGCCTGTCAGGAGGTGGATCACGATGCAGACAAATTATTCTTGCCAGTTAAACGGCGGAACCTTGACGGTGAATGGCGAGCCAGTACTGGCAGGCCTCCCCGAGACGGTATCGTTGGCTGCCGGCGAAGCAGGCAGCGGGTTATTCCTGCGCTTTCAAGCGCCTGCCGCCGCCGCACGGCATATATTTAACCTGGGAAACCTGGTCGGCGTCCAGCGCTTTACCTGCTGCCACCGCTATGAGCCGTACTGGATGCGGGCGATGGCAGGTCAGCGCGGAGGGCAGGTCCCGGTGGAGACGCAATTCCTTTTAGCAGAACGCCTGGATGGTTCCTGCGTCCTGTTCGTCCCCCTGCTGGACGGATCGTTCCGGGCGAGCATGCAGGGCCAGGGCGAGGATGGCCTTGCCCTGGTGGTCGAATCGGGCGACCCGGCGGTAACTGCGGATCGATTCACCGGGTTGTTCGTAGCCGCCGGAGCGGACCCTTACCCATTCCTGGCAGACAGCGCTCGAATTATGATGGGGCGGATGCAGACCGGTCGATTGCGCAGTGAGAAAACCCTGCCCGCATTTGTCGACCAGTTCGGCTGGTGCACCTGGGATGCTTTCTACCAACAAGTGTCGCACGAGGCAGTGCGCCAGGGATTGGAGACCTTTCGGGCTGGTGGTATCTCCCCCAGGCTGCTGATCCTGGATGATGGCTGGCAGACTATTAAGGAGACCCCTAGCGGGGAGCGCCAATTGACGAGCTTCTCAGCAAACTCAAAATTTTCAGGCGACCTTACGCCCACCGTCCGAATGGCTAAGGCTGAATTCGGGGTAGAGACATTCGTGGTCTGGCACGCAATCTGCGGTTATTGGGGCGGCACAGATAATAAGTCATTCCCGGAGTACGATATTCGCTCAACAATCCGCTCCTTCTCCCCTGGCATCCTGTATCACGAACCCGACCATAATCAGAAATGGGGAACGCGAGTGGGAGTGATCTCACCCATTTCGATTTACCGTTTCTTCCAGGAATACCACCGGGGATTGCGCTTGCAAGGTGTGGATGGGGTGAAGGTGGACGATCAAGCCATCCTTGAAGGCGTTTCTGCCGGGTCTGGAGGGTCGTGTACGCATAATGCAGCGCTACCACGAAGCGTTGGAAGGCAGTGTGCACACTCAGCTCAATGGGAATCTGATCAACTGCATGTCCCTGTCGAACGATATGCTGTACAGCGCCTTGAACTCGAACCTGACCCGCACCTCCACCGATTTCTGGCCGAACCGCCCGGAGACTCACAGCCGGCACCTGTATGATAACGCCCAGGTGGGTGCCTGGTTCGGCGAGTTCGTCCAGCCGGACTGGGATATGTTCCAATCCGGGCATCCGATGGGAGCCTTCCATGCTGCCGGACGGGCGGTCAGCGGGGGACCAGTCTACGTTTCGGATAAGCCAGGTGAGCAGGATTTTGCCATCTCTGCGTAAGCTGGTCCTGCCTGACGGCAGCTTGCTGCGCGCCAGGCTGCCGGGTCGACCGACCCGCGATTGTCTCTTCCACGACCCAACCCAGGAACCGGTCCTGCTGAAAATATTCAATCTTGAACGAAAGGGCAGGCGTGGTGGGCGCTTCAACGTCCAATATAGCCCAAATGAAGGACGGGTGAGCCAGCTTGCGGGAGCAGTAGCTCCCGCGGATATATCCGGATTGGAAGGGGACGAATTCATCGTTTGTGCCCATTCGAGCGGGGAGATCCGCAAGATGGGTCGAGATGAGGGCTGGGAAATCTCCCTCACTCCGCATGAGTTCGAGGTATTTACGATTATTCCTATCGAGCAGGGTATTGCGCCGATCGGATTGATCGATTTTTTTAACAGCTCTGGCGCAGTGGTGCAAAAAGGAACCCAAGGTGCATCCGGCTACCAGATGCTGGCGCGCGGGGAAGGGCGTTTCTGGGTGTGGAGCCTGAAGCCGCCCGTCAGCCTGGAGATCAATGATGAACCTGTCGAATTTGCATACGACCCGCTGACTTGCCTGCTGGATTTCCTCCTTCCTGGTGGCGGTCTGAAGAAAATCAATCTGCTTATGGAATAAGAGCTGATCGCGCCCAAGATAAGCGCGGCGAGCGAGCCCCGCTGTGGGGAACGCGGTATAATTTTTAAGGCACTCTCATTTTGGAAGGTTAATATGGGTGAAAGAAAAATCCGCGTGGTGATGGCCAAGCCTGGCCTGGATGGGCACGACCGGGGAGCCAAAGTGGTCTCCCGGGCGCTGCGCGATGCCGGGATGGAAGTAATCTATACCGGCTTGCGCCAGACGCCGGAGATGGTTGCTGAGACCGCATTGCAAGAAGATGCGGACGTGGTCGGCCTGTCGATCCTTTCAGGGGCTCATATGGTGCTGGTGCCGCGCGTCCTTGATCTGCTACGGGCGAATGGCCAGGAGGACGTCCTGGTCTTTGTTGGCGGGATCGTCCCGGATGAGGATGTTCCCCGCTTGCTCGAGGCAGGCGTCATGGGTGTGTACGGCCCGGGCACTATAACCGAACATATTATCCGGGATATCCGCCAGGCAATGTCCAACAGGGTCCCTGGCGCCAATCCTACTGGTTGATTCACTCGCCACCGATCCCCATGGCACAGGTTGATGCGATTTTAGAAGGGAACCGGCTGGCGTTGGCTCGCCTCTTGACCCAGGTAGAAAATAGAGATCCCGCAGGACAGGTTGCATTGAACCGGTTGTTTCCATATACCGGCAACGCGCATTTAATCGGCGTAACCGGTGCGCCCGGGACGGGGAAATCGACCCTGGTGAACCAGCTGGCGCGTTATTACCGCAGGCTGGTACCACCAGAAGGTCAGCCCAGGCGCGTAGCTGTGGTCGCTGTGGATCCTTCCAGCCCCTTCACCGGTGGAGCACTCCTGGGCGACCGTGTGCGGATGCGCGATCTGGCTGGCGACCCGGGGGTATTCATCCGTTCGATGGCTTCGCGCGGCTCTCTCGGCGGGCTGTCAGGGTCCACTGCGGGTGTCGTCCAGGTGCTGGATGCAGCCGGCTACGAGATCATTCTGATCGAGACCGTCGGCGCGGGACAGACGGAAGTGGATATCGCCCGGCTTGCCCATACTACCCTGGTCATCGAAGCGCCCGGATCGGGCGATGATATCCAGGCTAGTAAAGCGGGCATCCTGGAAATTGCCGATATCATCGTCATCAATAAAGCGGACCGTCCGGGTGTTCAGGCGACGGAACGCGCGTTGCGCAATAATCTCCTGCTCGGCCATCCGGTGATGAGGCAGTACCCTCATCACCAGGAGGCTGTTGCGGAGCCCGCGCTTGAGGAAGGAGTGGAAGACATATGGATTCCACCCATCCTGAAGGTTATTGCAACTGAAGGCTCGGGCATCGCGGAGCTGGCGGCTGCAATCGAACGGCACCACCAGTACCTGGTATCAGGCGGGGAATGGCGGCGACGGGAGGAAGAACGCCTGCAATCCGAGCTCGACAATCTTTTGCAGGAAAGCCTGGTGGAATCCTGGCGCTCACGGATAAAAGACGGCCTCTACCAGCAGGCGTTAGGACGAGTGGTGGCACGCGATCTTTCACCCTGGCAAGCTGTGCAGCTCCTCCTGGAGGGAACCCCCTCATGATCTATGGCGAGAACCTGCGCTTGCGCGCGCCTACCCAAAGCGATCTGCCGCAGTTTGTGACCTGGCTGAACGATCCGGAGGTGCGTGCAGGCCTGCTGCTGCATTTGCCGCTCTCCCTGGAGGACGAAGAAAACTGGTTCGAGAACATGCTCAAGCAGCCCGCCGCGGAGCACCCCCTGGTCATCGAGGTCCGCCAGGGCGATGACTGGAAAGCGATTGGCAACTGCGGCTTCCACCGGATCGACTGGCGGGTCCGTGCGGGAGAAGTGGGCATTTTCATCGGAGATAAATCTTGCTGGGACCAGGGATACGGCACCCAGGTCATGCGCCTGCTCCTGCGGCATGGCTTCAATACCTTAAATTTGAACAGGGTCCTGCTCGAAGTTTACGAGAACAACCCCCGGGCAATTCGAGCATATGAAAAAGCAGGATTTGTTCACGAAGGGCGTAAACGACAAGGCATGTATAAAGATGGGAAATACTTCGATGTGCTCTTGATGAGCGTGTTGCGCGCCGAGTGGACGGAATAGGACGGGAGAATATGACACAGCACCGAACCAATCGGGATTGCGGGATGTACGGGGATATCAAGCTGTTTGCCGGCTCAGGCTCACCTGAGCTGGCGGGCGCCATCGCCAGATATCTCGAGCTGCCCTTAAGTGGTCGGGATGTAGTTGAATTCGCCAACGAAAATCTTTTTGTCCGCCTGCACAGCAGCGTGCGCGGGCAGGATGTCTTCCTGATCCAAACTACCAGCCCACCGGTACACCGCAACCTGATGGAGCTGCTCATCATGCTGCAGACGATGAAGCTGGATTCGGCCGCTCGGGTGACGGCAGTCATCCCTTACCTGGCATATGCGCGCTCGGATAAAAAAGACAACCCGCGTGTGCCCATCACTGCCAGGCTGGTAGCGGATATGATCGAAGTTGCAGGCGCCGACCGCTACATCACCCTGGACCTGCATGCCGGGCAAATCCAGGGATTCTTCTCGATCCCAGGAGACGTACTCACTACCTTCCACATCCTGACCGAGTACGCCGGCAAGCTCATCCCCCAGCTCTGCGATCCGGTTGTGGTAGCTGCTGACCTGGGTTTTGCCAAGAAAGGCCGCAACTTTGCTGCCAGTCTTGGGGTGCCGATCGCTTTTGTGGAGAAACGCCGCGTTGGCGGTGACCAGCACGCCGAGGCGCTGACGATGATCGGCAATGTGAGAGACCGGGATGTCATCGTTATCGATGATGAGGTGGATACTGGCGGCTCGATGGTCCAGGCTGTAAAGCTGGTGAAACGCGAAGGGGCTCAACGCGTCTTCCTCGTCTTTGTCCATCCTATTTTATCGGCGGCGGCTGCTCAAAAGCTGGCGGATTGCCCGGTTGAAGAGTTTATCACCACCGATACCGTGCCTATACCGCCAAACAAGCGAGCACTCCTGGGCGACAGGCTGACGGTAATTTCGATTGCCCCCTTGCTCGGGGAGGTTATCCTGCGGGCGCATGAAGGCCGTAGCGTTGGGGAGATGTTCCAGGAATAGCGATGCCTGAGCTGCCTGAAGTAGAAACGATCAGCCATATCCTCAGTCAGGGCGGGGAAGGATTTCCGCCGTTGCCGGGACAGGTTGTGGAACAAGCGGTCGTTCTCTGGGAGCGGACGATTGCCATGCCAGACGCGGCTCGTTTTAAGGAATTCGATCCGCGGACAGAAGATAGAACAGCTCAGCCGGCGGGGTAAATTCCTGATAATCCAGCTTAACCAGGAGACATTGCTGATCCACCTGCGGATGAGCGGCGACCTGCTGGTAGAGAGGCAGGAGCAGGGGTTTGCTCCTCACCATCGCCTGGTGTTGGAATTTACCAGCGGCTGGCGGCTGGCATTCAACGACACCCGTAAATTTGGGCGTGTTTGGCTAACCTCGGATCCGCAAAAGGTGCTGGCAGGCTTAGGACCCGAGCCGCTGGATGAGGGGCTCAACTCAGCCGAGTTCTTCCGCCGGCTGCATTCTCACTCCCGGCAGCTCAAGCCGCTATTGATGGATCAATCCTTTCTTGCCGGTCTGGGAAACATATATACCGATGAGGCATTACACCTTGCTCGCTTGCACCCGCTGAGCCTCTCTGATAAGATAAATGAGGAGCAGAGCAGCAGATTGCTTGCGAGCATCCGCCAGGTGTTGGAAGCCGGCATCCAGCGCAATGGGACCACCATCGACTGGGTGTATCGCGGCGGAGATTTTCAAAACTACCTGCGTGTCTATGGTCGCACTGGCAAGGCCTGTCCGGTCTGCGGAAGCCCAATCGAGCGGATCGTTCTCGGGCAGCGGAGCACTCATTACTGTCCGGTATGCCAGGTCATAACAGCTTAAAAGGGAGGTAATTTAGAATGAGCGATATATGGACATTGTTATTAATAGCCGCAATTGGGATTGCTATCGGCGCAGCCATCGGCATCCTGGCTTCAGGGGGCAGGGGTGTAAAAACGGATGACAAGAAGGTCCCCGAGAGCACTGCCGATCAGCTCGTCGAAGTTTTCCGCCTGTGGCGCGACCCGGCTCAAATGGAGATCACCTTAGAAATGGGTGGAGAGAAATATCATTCTCCGAAGGAGATCAACTCTGGAGACCAGGAGTATTTGCAGCGTAGCCTGGCTGATCTTAAGGCGTGGCTTGAGGCAGAAGCTGCCCCCTCTGAACCCCTGCCAGCAGGCGCTGTTGCTGTTGCAGCAGAGGAGCAACTGCTGTCTCCAGCTCCTGTCCCCGTCAGCGATAACCTTCGACCGGTACTGAGCCCGACAGCGGTGGTAGCCCGCGCGCTGCGAGCGGATGTGCGCAAACCTGAGCCGCCGCCCGCAAGCATCGTAGCGCAGATCGATGCAATCCTGCAGGAGAAGCTTACCGGTCACCCGGAAATCGAAGCCCCGTTGCAGCTCAAAGAGATGCCGGATGGCAGTATGGTAGTGATGGTGGGCAAGAGCCAATACCCGGATATCGATTCAGTCCCGGATACCGAAGTGCGCGGACTTATCAAAGAATCCGTCGCAGACTGGGAGAAACGGGTCAGCACGTAGACGCTGAATAAATTTCGGGTAATTCAGCAGCCGGATAGCTTTTCATTCAATCGATCAAGCAGGATTTGACGCTCTTCAGCCGGGAGGAAAGAGGCGCGGGCTGCAGCCAGGACGCGCTCTTTAAGCTGCAGCGCAGTCAGACCTAAATCTTCGCATGCCAGGCGGTATTCATCACTTAATGTGATCTGTGAGATGCTCGGATCGTCGGTATTTATGGTCACATCCAGTCCCAGTGAAAGCATGCGCGGCAGGGGATGGACACTTAGTGAGGAAATTGCACCGGACTGGAAATTGCTGGTTATGCAGACCTCAAAGGGAATGTTTCGCTCGCGTGCGAGGCTGGTGACCTTGGGATCTTCCAGGACGCGGATCCCGTGACCGATACGCTCGGTGTTCAGCTGGGTGATGGCCTCATATACATTGCTCGCTCCACCCCATTCACCGGCGTGAATCGTGATATGCAGACCGGCTTGCTGTGCTTCTTTGAAGACACCGGCAAAGAGCAGGGCGGAATAATGAGCTTCATTGCCTGCCAGACCCAGCCCAACAATTCCTCTGGATAGACGGTCTACCGCCAGCTGAGCTACCTGGGCAGCCAGCTCCACGGGCTCGTGCCGGTTGACGCTGGCGATCAGGCGCACCGTGATCCCGAGCTCGCGCTCGGCTTCCTGAGCGCCCATGATAACCCAATCCATAACTTCACCCAGGGGAAAACTTTCAGCCCGACCCAAAGCCACCGGGGTAAACTGCAGCTCCAGATATTGGACATTATCGGCAGCAGCGTCTGCGATCGCTTCACGAGTGACGCGTTCAATAATTTCTGGCGACCGGTAGAACAGCCGCAGGGTTTGGAATTTGGAGAGGAAATTCTCGAAGGTATAAGGCTCTTCTTCGCTGATTTCAACCAGCTCGCGCAGCTGGTTGGTGTCGGGCAGCCCCAGCCTGAGCGAGCGTCCCACTTCCAGCAAGGTACGCAGCCGCAGCGAGCCTTCCAGATGCCGGTGGAGATCCACTTTCGGGATCAACTGGTAATAGCTCGCTGGACGGGGAACACTGCTCTTCAATCAAATCTCCGCGATCCGAGGATGTGGATGTTTGCCGGGATTGCTGGCTCAGCGCCTGCGACGCCGGCGCTTTTTTGAACTGCTGCTCGACCTTCCTTGCACCGGGCTCTCCGCCTTTGCCGGATTTGCGGCAGAGGCAACCGCCTCCGTTTGCGGCTCAGCTTCTTCGGGCTGCTCCTCACCCTCCTCCAGAGCTTCATAATCTTCGTCTTCACCTACCAAATCCTGGTCACTTTCACTGCGTCCTTGACCGGCTTCGGCAGCCGGAACTTCGCGCGGCCGGTAGGTGAACATGCGGGAGACGACGCCGATGCGCATATTGTCCAATAGCTGCTGGAACAGCTCAAAAGCACGGTTCTTATACTGCACCAGTGGGTCGCGCTGCCCGTAAGCTTCCAGGCCAATCGACACCCGCAGCGATTCCATCTGGGTGAGGTATTCGACCCACAGCTCGGTAATGACACCCAGCAACAAGGGCCGGTAGATGGCAGTGAGGGCGCGCCTGCCCAGCTCATCGATGACCACCTCTCTATCTGCCAGGGGCAGACCGACCAGCGGCTGGTCTTTGATCTGCTGAAAGCGCTCATCTCCGAAGAGGGTCGATAAGGCGGTCTGAATAGGTTCCTCCAGCTCAGCCAGGCTGCCGTTGGCTGCCCGGTTGAATTCCACCATACCCCAGGCGCGGCGCATCACCGATTGTGCCTTTTCCAGATGGCTCAAGATATCGTCGGTTACTTCCTGGTTGTCACGCTCCGCGATGAGCTGGCTGATGTAAAAGAGATAGGTGAGGCGGGTAGTTCGTTGCCAGATGCGCCGGTGGGTCTTCTTGTCAAATGAGGCCCGCGCCCCCTCCGGCATGAGCAGCAAGAGCTGGACGAACTGGTTGCGGTTTACCGGACCCGCGATCTTGCTCAAGGCGCTATCGAGGTCGCGTACGATTTGCCCGTTTGCTCCGAGAAAGCGCTCGCGCCTGCGCTCGAACAAGGCTTCGGCTGCCCCCATGATGGTCGCCGATAGGGTGCTCCAATCCTCATTGGCAAGCTGGGCTGGATCGATCTCCAAGGGCTCTTCCAAACGGCGTTCGACGGACCCTACCACGCGGACGATTGCCTGCGCCGTCATGCTGCTCTCGACCAGTGCACGGACATCCTCTTCTGCCTGGTCTGGATCATCGCGCAAGGCGCGCTGCTGTTCAGAGGTCAGCTTGAGCGGAAGGCGGACCACGACAGAGAGCTCGTTGGTCAGGTCGATCGGTTTACGGGTGTCAGTTTCATCCGCGTCGCGAATTCCCTGAAAGTAGGTATCGACGACGTCCAGGCGCTCTGCCAGCTGAGTGTTCAGCTGGTCTTCTGACTGCTGGAGCAAGGTATGGATGGAGCTGCGCAGGTGGTTCTCCTCGCTGCGCATGGACTGGTCCAGGATCTGCAGGAGCATCTGGCGAGCAGCCGCCGGCTGTAATTCTTCTACAGGTTGTCCTCCACCCTCCGCTTCAGCGGTATTGAAGGCGGCATCTACCAGGAGCTGTAAGGAATAAGAGGGGAAGATGTAGCCGTTGATCGAGAGCGGCGGCTGGACCTGGTCCAGCCAGGCGAGCAGCTTCCAGGGACCGTCGGGGTCTTCCAGAGCGGGGGGACGCGCCGGGAGAGCTCGGTCAGCAGCATGTCGGTCACATCTTCACTCAAGTCCTCTTTTTGGAAGATGCGGTCGCGCTGCCCGTAGATCTTGATGCGCTGGGTATTGAGCACATCGTCGTATTCCAGCAGGTGTTTGCGCACATCAAAATTGGCGCCCTCGACCCGTGTCTGGGATTGTTCGACGATGCGCCCGACCAGACCCACTTCCAGCGGCATCGCATCGTCAATTTTCAGGCGCTGCATCAGGCCATCTGCCTGGGACCCGCCGAACAGGCGCATCAGCTCGTCTTCCATGGATAGATAGAAACGTGAAGAACCGGGGTCTCCCTGGCGGGCGGAGCGACCGCGCAGCTGGTTGTCGATGCGCCGGGCTTCGTGCCGTTCTGAGCCGAGCACGTGCAGGCCCCCCAGGGCGCGCACTTTCTCCATCTCCTCCATGTGCTTCAAGAAAAACTGGATTTCGCTCTCATAAATACCAATGTCGGCAGGATCCAGCTTTGCAAGAGCCTGGTAGCGTTCCTCTTGGGACATATCGTATGGATCGGAATAGCCTGCCTTGCTCAGCACCCGGTTTACCGACACCATAATCTCTTCAGCCAGCTCACCGCCCAGCTTGATATCCACGCCGCGGCCGGCCATATTTGTGGCAATCGTGACTGCCCCGAAGGCACCCGCCCCGGCAATGATCTGGCTTTCTTCGGTGTGCTTGCGCGCATTCAGCACCTGGTGCGGGATGCCAGCGCGCAGGTCAGCCGCCAGGCGCTCGGGAGACGCATCGGGAATGCCCAATAGCTGGAGGAAGGCTTGCAGGTTGGCGGGATCTTCAGGGTTGAAGACCAGGCCCAGATCGCGCGCCAGCTTGCGCGCTTCGGCATTGTCCAGGTTTTCCAGGCGCACGTTGAGAAACTGCAGCTCTTCGATCTGGCGACCGTCTTCTTCCCGGTTATTGGCTTTCATCCAGGCGGAGCGCAGGAGCAGGACCATTGCCAGGCGACGCAAAGGCTCGGCGCGCAGCCGGCTCGAGACTCGCTCGGAAAGCTCTACCGAAGTTGTACCCACGAGCAGGGGCCGCCCTAATACGTGATAATTCAAGATTTCACTGGCAATTGAACGCAGCTTGGCTTCCTCAGTGCGGTAGACGACGTCCGGGAAATCTTTACGCTGGTAGAAGAGCGGCTCCTTCTGAGGGTCGCTCCGGCTGGCGTAATAACGAAATTTATAGCCGCCTTCGTCGCGTGACTTCGATGATCTCCAGACCTTGCTCCGCACGCAGCGCCTGGTACTCGAGGTTGGTAGGGATCACAACGACATCGAGTTTATAGATCTTATCGAACTCTTCGGCTTCGGTGGCTGCCGTACCGGTCATCCCCGCCAGCTTGCCATACATGCGGAAATAGTTCTGGATGGTGATGGTGGCATACGTGACCGATTCGCTCTGGACCTTCACTCCTTCTTTCGCTTCCACCGCCTGGTGCAAGCCATCCGACCAGCGCCGTCCGGGCATCAGCCGCCCGGTAAACTCATCGATGATGACAACCTTGCTTGCCTGGACCAGGTAATCCTTATTTCTCCGGTAGAGATGCTGGGCGCGCAGAGCCTGTTCCAGGTAGCCCATCAGGCGCGCCTGCTCGAGGGTGACATCCTCCGGTCGATCGGGGTCGCGCAGCGGTGTGCCGAGCAGCTCCTCGATGTGGAGCTCACCCAGCTCCGTCAGTGTGACGGTCCGGTCGCGTTCGCTGATCTCGTAATCCTCGCTGCGCAGACCTTTTACCACCTGTGCCATGTGGATATACCATTCGGCTTCATCTTGGGCAGGACCCGAGATGATCAAGGGAGTGCGAGCTTCATCGATCAGTACGTTGTCGACTTCGTCTACAATCGAATAGAAATGGCCGCGCTGTACCCGCTCATCCCACATCATAGTCATGTTGTCGCGCAGGTAATCGAAGCCGAACTCACTGTTTGTGCCGTAAGTGATGTCAGCCAGATAGGCTTCAGCGCGGGGGACCATGCGCAGCTGGTTCTGATCTTCGTGGGGAGATGTGCGTTCCAGGTCTACGATGAAGGCTTTCTTACCGTTTTCGGTGCGGGCCGCCATCTGCAAGACCCCGACGGACATCCCTAAAATGTTGTAGATGGGAGCCATCCAGCGCGCATCACGGCGAGCCAGGTAATCGTTCACGGTTACCAGATGGACACCGCTCCCGTTGAGAGCATTCAGATACATCGGCAGGGTAGCGACCAGGGTTTTTCCTTCACCGGTGCGCATCTCAGCGATCTTTCCCTGGTGCAGGGCGATTCCGCCAATGAGCTGTACGTCGAAGTGGCGCAAGCCAATCGTACGCTTGCTGGCTTCGCGCACTGCCGCAAACGCTTCTACGAGCAAATCATCCAGGGTCTCATCCTGAGCCAGCCGCTCACGAAACTCGCTGGTCTTGGCGGTCAGTGCTTCATTCGATAGTGCCTCGTATTCCGGTTCAAGCGCATTGATCTCATCGACCGTCGGCGCATATTTTTCCAGGGCTTTTTTGGTGGGGTCGCCACCAAAGATTTGGACGAAACGTTTAAGCATAAACAGTTACCTCTTGCGGGCGATTATAGCATAGGCGGTTAAGAATAAACTAAATGGCGCTTTCTGGCACGCGGCGTCCGTCCCTGTACGCGCCGCGCACCGTGGCTGTTGTTACTTATATATTTTTGTGTATCCGGGATTTTCTAATCCTGGCAGCGGTGTTTCCAGGGAGGCGCGTGCTATAATCGTTGGGGGAACCAAGCGGCTTTCCAACCCTTTTATAAAATTAAATGCTCGCCCAGACATTACCGTTGAATACGCAGACCGGATAGAACTCTACGATGTCCTTCGTCCACCTGCACGTCCATTCCGAATATTCGCTCCTGGATGGCTTCAGTAATATCAAGACATTGGTGAAGCGCGCCCGGGAAATGAATATGCCCGCTTTGGCATTGACCGATCATGGCACGATGTTCGGCGTCGTCGATTTCTTAATACTGCCAGGACGGCTGGCGTAAAACCGATTATCGGGGTCGAGGCCTATATGGCGGCGCGCGGGATGAAAGATCGCGATCCCCAATACGATAAACGCTCCGCCCATCTGCTGCTGCTGGCGGAGAATGAAATTGGTTATAAAAACCTTTTGAAGATTGCCAGTGCGGCTCAAATGGAGGGTTTTTACTATTTTCCGCGCATCGACCATGACTTCCTGGCTGGGCACGCCGAGGGGCTCATCTGCACCTCCGGATGCATGAGCGCCGAAGTGCCCCGTTTGATCCACCAGGGGAATCTCGACTCCGCCCGTCGCCAGCTGGATTGGTATTTTGAAGTCTTCGGTCCGGAGAATTTCTATCTCGAGCTGCAAGAGCACGACCTCCCCGAATTGAACCAGATAAACCAGAACTTGATCGATCTTGCACCGCGCTACCAGGCGCAGTTCGTGGCAACCAACGATGTGCATTATGTCGACCGGGCTGATTCCCGTTTCCAGGATATTCTTTTAGCCATCCAGACCGGAAGCCTGCTTAGCGATCCGGGACGGATGCGCATGACCAATGATAGCTATTACCTGCGCAGCCCGGAAGAAATGGCAACGATCTTCAAAGAAGTCCCGGAAGCGCTGAATAACACCTTACTGATCGCTGAACGCTGTAACGTAGATTTGAGTTTCAAAGGCTACCACCTCCCCGAGTTCACTGTCCCCGAGGACTGCGATGCCCAAACCTGTTTAAGCGATCTGTGCGCAGCCGGCATCCGCCAGCGTTACGGCGACCGGGCGGATGATCCGTTAGTCCGCCAGCGGCTGGAGTACGAGCTCGACATCATCCACCGCATGGGCTTCGATACCTACTTCCTCATTGTCTGGGATCTGTGCCGTTATGCCCGCCAGCAGGGGATCTGGTATAACGCACGCGGCTCTGCGGCTGGCTCGATTGTCGCATATGCTCTGGAGATTACCCTGGTCGACCCGATCGAGCACGGCTTGATCTTCGAGCGCTTCCTCAACCCGGGGCGCATATCTATGCCCGACATCGATTTGGATTTCCGCGATGACCGCCGGGCAGAAATGATGCAGTACGCAGCCCAAAAATACGGCTACGATAAGGTCGCCCAGGTAATCACTTTTGGCACTTTGGGGGCACGCGCCGCCATCCGGGATGTAGGCAGGGTCATGGATATTCCCCTGACCGAAGTGGACCGGGCAGCCAAGCTGATCCCCAATATTCCGGGGAAGCCGGTCAGGATTGAAGATGCCTTAAGGGAGAACACCGAGTTCAAACAGCTCTACAATTCAGCGCCTTACCTCCACGAGCTGATCGACAATGCCAGGCAGATGGAAGGAGTGGTGCGCAACGCAGGCACGCATGCTGCCGGAGTAATCATTACTGACAAGCCGATCATCGAATATATCCCGCTGCACCGCCCGACGAGCGGCGCTGCGGAGGACAGCCCGGTCAAGCTCGTGACCCAGTTCGAGATGTCCATCCTCGATTCCCTGGGACTGCTCAAAGTTGACTTCCTGGGACTGGCGACATTAACGATCATGGCCCGGGCTTGTGACCTGATCTGCGCCCGCTACGGCATCGAGCTAAACCTGAATAATATCCCGGTGGATGATCCGGAGACGTTCGAGCTGCTGGGACGCGGCGATACCGCAGGTGTGTTCCAGGTTGAAGGTTCCGGGATGCGTCGTTGGCTGATGCAGATGAAACCCAAAGAGCTGGCTAACGTAATCGCCATGGTGGCGCTCTTCCGCCCGGGACCGATGGATTTCATTCCCGGTTATATCCGGCGCATGCACGGTGAGGAGGCTGTCACCTACCGCCATCCTGCGCTCGAACCCATCTTTAAGGAGACCTACGGATACCCGGTTTACCAGGAACAATTGATGTTCGCGGTAATGAATCTTGCCGGATACTCTGCTCCTGAGGCGGATGACCTGCGGAAAGCCGTGGCAAAAAAGCAGGGAGATAAGCTGCTCAAACACCAGGAAAAGTTCGTGGGGGGCGCTGTTAAGAACGGCATACCTGCCGAAACTGCGGCAGCTATATTCAAGGATTGGGAAGAATTTGCGCGCTACGGTTTCAACAAGGCGCACGCAGCGGATTATGGGGTGATTGCCGTCCAGACGGCTTACTTGAAGAGCCACTACCCGGTAGAGTACATGACGGCGGTCCTCTCCGTAACCCAAAACGACACCGATAAAATTGCATTGTATGTCGCCGACTGCCGCCGGATGGGGATCGCCATCGAACCCCCGGACGTAAACGCCAGCGGCTGGGATTTCACCATCGAAGACCACCCGGATGGAAAGTCCACCATCCGCTTCGGGCTGGGGGCAGTGAAAAACGTCGGGCACGGACCGGTGGATATTATTCTGGCAGCGCGCGCCGAGGCGCCCTTCCAGGACCTGGATGATTTTTGCCGGCGGGTCGACCTGCGCCATGTGGGCAAGCGCGCGCTGGAAAGCCTGGTTAAGGTCGGCGCACTGGACAGCTTCGGCTCCAGGCCCGCCCTGCTGGATGCTCTGGACCGCATCATAGCCGCGAGCGCCTCCCACTTCAGGGCGAAAGATTCCGGGCAGATGAGCCTTTTCAGCAGCCAAAGCGGCGTCATGGAGAAGATCAACCTGCCGAAGATTACCAGCGAGATCAGCCGCCGGGAAGTGCTGAATTGGGAGAGGGAGCTGATTGGATTATACGTCTCCGACCACCCGCTCAGCCCGATTATTAACGAGCTTACCCAGGCAGTGACCCACTTCTCCGGTCAGCTCTCTGAGGCCGGCGATGATGAGAAAGTGCGTGTGGCAGGCTTGATCGTGCGCATCCGCCACCACCAGTCTAAAGCTGGAAAACCGATGGGTTTTGTGACCATCGAGGATTTGCAGGGAACCATCGAGCTGGTAGTATTCCCGCGTCCCTGGGCGAAATTTAACAGTCTGCTGGAATACGACCGGGTGATCCTGGTAGATGGAAAAGTCGATAACGGCTCAGGCGATCCTAAAGTCCTGGTCGATTCGATTACAGACGAGTTTTCCATGGTCAGCCCGCTCGAGACAATTCCGGTCCCTCAGAAGAGCGGGATGGTCGCGAATGAGGTGGATAACTTTGAGCAGGAATCCGCTCTTAAATCATCCGACCTGGAGGATGGACCTCCCCTACACCCCAGCCAGGGTAGCGACCCAATCGTTGAGAGTCCAGCTGACCGGTCGGGTACTCCTGCAGCAACGCCCGGCTGGGAGGCAGGCAACCCGCCGCCTCCGGATACATTCCCGGAGGAATGGTCCTCGGAATACCCTGAAGATACCTCCCGGTCTGAGCTTCCCCTCGCTGCCGTTGGATCATTGCCGGAAAGTGCCCTCACTCCAATTATCCCGGCTGTCACTCAGGAGGCAGAACCGGTCCTGGAAGCCGCGCAGGTCGAGGTAGACGATGGAGCAGAAGATGCGGCAGAGTCCCTGCCAGGAACACCCGGGATTACCGATCCATCTTTACTGGTAGCTCAGATCGCCATAGAGGAAGGACCCCTGCCTGCGCTGGAAGAGACCCCCATCGCTCCAGGCAGCTACCTGGTCCCACCTGCGGTTCACCTGGAAGAAGGCGCAGTGCGTATGTTGACCATCGCCCTGCGTTCGACCGGGGATAAAACCCGCGATGTGCTGCGCTTGCGCCGCATCCACGGGATTGTCACCAGCTACCCGGGCGGCGACCGGTTTGCCTTCCATGTCTTCGAGTTCGGCAGAGGCTATTTGATCGAATTCCCTAATAATACGGTGGGCGTCTGCCCGGAGCTGCTCAACCGCCTGGCTGCCCTGATCGGGGGGGATAACGTCCGGCTGGAGCCGATCACCTTCCAATAAGCCGGCAATTCCTCAGCGAACTGCGTAAGTCCTATTTAATTACAGACAGGCGACCGGGAGCATAGTTATCGGAATCCCAGCCGCCTGGTTTGTTTAATAAGCCTGATTTAATCGGATGCCATAATAAACAGCGGCTGCATCTCAAAACTCTCATACTTGGGGCGCAGTCGCTCGGTGTTATAGTACCTGTCCACATTCACCGTCTTCTTCGTAGCGGTAACCACATCCAGGGGCATGTTATCATAGCGACCATTGCGCAGCACGACCAGACGCCCGTGGATTCCCTGCAAGATCATATCCAGAGCCAGGTTGCCGTAGGCCATCGGCACGATCGAGTCGATGGCATCCGGGTCGCCGCCGCGCACCATATAACCCAGCTTCTGGTCAATGATGTTGATCTGTTTGCCGTTATTGTAGTTGGCGGAGCGATTCTTGATCTCCTCAGCCATCAGGTCGCCGATTCCGCCCAGCTTGGCGTGCCCGTAGGCGTCGGTAGTCTTATCCTGGAAAACCATTTCTCCGCCTTCGAACATGGCGCCCTCTGAGACCAGCACGACCGAGTACCTGCTGGGATGATGGTTGCGGTCGTATACCAACAGCTCCGTCAGCTGGTCGATATCGAACTTCCATTCGGGGATCACACAGCGGTTCGCCGCGCCTGCCATGGTCGGCAGCATGGCAGTGAAACCTGCATAACGACCGAAAACTTCCAAAACCATGATGCGCTCGTGCGAGCCAGCAATGGTGCGCAGGTTGTTGGTCAGAGAAATCGTGCGGGTTACGCAGGTGCTGAAACCGATACAGTAATCTGTCCCGGGGACGTCGTTGTCCATCGTCTTCGGGATGGCGATGACTTTGAAACCTTGTTTATATAAATGGACGCCATAGCTCAGGGTGTCATCTCCGCCGATTGGAATAAGGTAGTCAAGGTCTAAGTATTCCAGGTTTTTGACCACTTCGGGGGTGAGATCGTTCGTCTCCTGGTTGTACGTCTCGCGCAGGTGTTCGGGAACGCTGCTTTTTGGCACGCGGCTGGGCCGGGTGCGGGAGGTGTGGATGAAAGTGCCGCCAGTTCGCCCCGCCCGGTTAACCGCTTCCTCCGTCAGCACCTGGAAATTATCGCTGTTATCTGCCTGGGGATCGCGAATGATCTCCATGGCACCCGCCCAACCCCGCCGCAGACCGATCACCTCGAAGCCCTCGCGCAGCGCGCGGATTGTGACCGCCCGGATGGCCGGGTTCAGACCCGGGGACATCACCGCCGCCGGTTAAGATGCCGATCCTGCCTTTAATTTTTTTTACATTTGCCATTCTTTTACCTCCATAATTTATTTTTAATTTCAAGTGCCTCCTGGCACATTCTCGCAATAAGCTGGGTCAGGCTCGCCTGGCTTAAATCCAGGTCGGTTCTTCGTAAATGCCGAATACCTCTTTCATTACGCCCACAATCTCACCCAGAGTGGCATACGCATGGACTGCCTCCAGGATAAATGGCATGCTGTTCTCTGTGCCCTGGCAGGCGAGGCGCAGCCGGTCCAGCGACTGACCTACCCGACCCCTGTCCCGGTTTTTTCGCACCTCTACCAGGCGGTCCACCTGGCGTTGGTAGCCAGCGGGGTCCATCTCCAGGAGTGGGATGGTGACGGATTGTTGATCGTTATAGGCGTTTACGCCGACGATCCTGCGCCGGCCTTCATCGATCTCCCGCTGGTAGCGGTAAGCGGCTTCTGAAATTTCGGTTTGGAAGAAGCCCTTGTCGATCGCTGGCAGCATGCCTCCCAGATCAGTGATCCGCCGGAAATAATCGTAGGCGCGCGATTCCATGGTGTTTGTCAGTTCTTCTATGAAGAACGAGCCGCCTAACGGATCGATGGTATTGACCACGCCTGATTCTTCGGCGATCACCTGCTGGGTGCGCAGTGCGACGGTCACGGCATGCTCGGAAGGCAGGGCCAGCGCCTCGTCCATGCTGTTGGTGTGCAAGGACTGCGTCCCGCCCAGCACGGCTGCCAGGGCTTGCAAAGCCACCCGGACGATGTTATTTTCGGGCTGCTGTGCGGTGAGGCTCACGCCAGCGGTCTGCGTGTGGAAGCGCAGCAGCCAGGAGCGCGGGTCATGGGCGTTGTAAGTTTGGCGCATTTCACGCGCCCAAATACGCCGGGCAGCGCGGTACTTGGCGATCTCCTCAAAAAAGTCGTTATGAGCGTTGAAAAAGAACGAGAGCCGGGGGGCGAATTCATCGATAGCCAGCCCGCGCTGCAGGCACCAGCGCACATACTCCAGCCCATCCGCCAGGGTGAACGCCAGCTCCTGGGCAGCTGTGGAGCCAGCCTCCCGGATATGATACCCGGAGATGCTCACCGGGTTCCACTGGGGGACGTGCCCGCTGCCGTACTCGATGGTGTCCACTACCAGGCGCATGGACGGCTCAGGGGGGAAAATGTACTCTTTCTGGGCGATATATTCTTTGAGGATATCGTTTTGAAGCGTGCCGCGCAGCTGGTCTGAGCGGATGCCCTTA
>CAVPMW010000014.1:0-20756 GCA_963706515.1 uncultured Chloroflexia bacterium | reverse complement strand
CGGTAATCATCATTTGTATAAATTGCGGAATACGGATTTGGACGCCTTTGCTCCTATTCCAATAATTTCTCGTTTACCGACCAGCCAACTACTCCTTCCTTGAATATTAGTCGCTCGTCGTCGTGCAAGATACTCACAGAGGCAATCCGACCCAGTGTTTGGGAGAGTAAATTAAGAACGCTCTCAATTTCAAAGGGATCAGGATCCATCTTGTCGCAGCCACCTATTAAATTATGTCAGCGTTTGCCGATTAAAATCAGGCTTGCATCACTTTATTTTAGCCCAAAAATTAGCCGTTCTCCCTCAATGATATCTCTGTTCAACCACGTCCCTGTTTGATATGATTGGGCGATTACCGGGTAAACTACAGGTGCACAGCAATTAAAAGTTACCCTAAAAAGCGATTCTTACCGACATAGCATGGACGGGAGTATTCAGCATGGATAATATTTATATACCCGAGAGCGCCATGGCGATCGTGGCGCATCCGGATGATATCGAGTTTGGCTGCGCAGCTACCCTGGCGTGCTGGGCGAAAGCAGGGACGCGCGTCTCATTCGTCTTATGTACCAGCGGCGACGTAGGCATCGACGAGCCAGGCATGACCCGCGAGCAAGCGACTAAAATCCGTGAGGCCGAAGCGCGTGACGCAGCAGCTATCCTGGGTGCAACCGAGGTTATTTTCTTGCACGAACCGGATGGGCTGCTCCAGGCGACTTTAGAATTACGCCGTAAGCTGGTGCGTGAGATCCGCCGGTTCAAACCGGAAGTGGTCATCAGCGGAGACCCAACGGTTATTTTTGCCGATAAGACTTACATTAACCATCCCGACCACCGCGCCGCTGTGCAGGCTGCCCTGGATGCGACTTTTCCCGCGGCGGGACAGCCGAACTTGTTTCAAGAGCTCGAATCCGAGGTAATCTTCGCCCATAAAGTGCGCAAGGTCTACGTGAACAGCTGGGGTCCAACGGCAGATATTTATATTAATGTTGAAAGCACCATCGACCTTAAGGTTGCTGCCTTGCGTGCTCATAAAAGCCAGATGAAAGACTGGGATCCGGAAGAAGAGATCAAGAAATGGGCAAAAGAGGCGGCGGACGGCAAAGAGATGGCGTATGCCGAGGGCTACTACGTCTATACCCTGGTCGATGACGAGACCTGGGGAAAATTATCCCAGCGCGAACGTTGAGCTTGCAAGGCGAGCTTGCTCCCTCCAGCCGGCTGCAACCTAATTATCTTCCGAAAATGGATGGGAGAACCGATACAGCGGTGTATACGGCGGAACTGCACACACCGCAGTATCGGAATTCCTCTTATTTTCGGGCAGGGTCTAAGGTACTACACTGAGTGGGTCAGGCAAAGCGGGGTCGACCCCCAGCACGGGAGCCATCTGGGCTGCTGAGCGATCCGTCTGCAGCTCTACCCAGATCGGGAAGTGGTCTGATAATCGATAAGAGAGGGCGTGCAGGGTAATGTCCGGCTGGATTGCCCCGGTAAAATCTATCACGCCGGCGTTCAATGCATTTAACGTCATATCCGTCATGAACCAGGCAATCTGGTCGTAATATTTGGGCACGGTGCCATATGAGGTGCGCAGATTGAGCAGCTGGGGCGGCACGGTTAAGCCTGTCGAGATAAATGCCTGGAAAAGTGGATTATTCTCTCTTTGGTCGATGTTGAAATCGCCCAGGACAATCAGGTTGGTATCGCCGGAGGGGTTGATCGAAGCCCGGTCGCGGATCTCGGTCGCGGTATACGCGGCGAGCTGCCGGATTTCATCCACGCGCTGGTCCGGGTTATCGCCGTATTTTATGTGAGCAGTGAGCAAGGTAAAATGTTCGTTCCCCACACGGAATCCGACCAGGTAAGGCGTACGGGCAAACTGCACCGCGGGATCTCCCTGGGGGGAAGGCGGAAGGACGATCTCACCTGCCAGACCAGTGGGAGAGACCCGGCGGCGGTCATAAACGTAAGTCAGACGTTCAGTGTTGCCTTCATCGCCCACGGTAATATCGGAGATGACGTATCCCCAATCCGGACCCAGCCAATCTAACAGGAGGAATAAACCGCTCAGGTCGCGTTTGACCTCTTGAATGGCGATGACATCCATATTACGAACGATTTCTGCAATTGAAGCTATGGCGCGGTAGTTTCGCTTAGGCGAACCGGCGTTATCCTCCCAGTGGGGGTAGACGTCTCCGAAGGCACGGATATTCCACGAAGCGATGATCAGGTTTTTGTCGACGAGCTTGCCGGGCAGACCGCTCTCTGCAATCTTGCGCCGCAGCCTGGCGATATCTTCGACGACCGGTCGAGGATATTTTGGATAGATCATGGCATTTCCTCCCTTAGATGCTGCTATTCTTTATGTCGTTGGTTCCACTGCCAGGCCCAAATGACAGGAACTGGTGAAAAAACGCCGAGCCCGATACCTCCCAAAAGGAGAGGTAAACCAAGCAGAGCCGCGGGTGGCATGACCGCTGCCAGGGCGAAGCAAAGGATGGCAAGGATGACCAGGATTACCCCGGCGGCAAATGCTATCCCCGTCCACAGCCAGCCTTTCCTCTGAGAAGCTCTCAGCATCCCGCTCACTTTCCCGCTGTGCGGGTTGAGGTAGACGAGCTGGCGGTTGCCCTCTTCGTCCGGGTAGAAGGTTACATAATATGGCTGTAACAGCTGGGTCCAGGTCAGCGAATGGTATTCAGCCTGCAGCGTGAAATTGCGGATATGCTGGCCTCCCGCCGCTTTCTGGCACTCCAGGGATGCGGTTTTCTGGATTGCTGACTGAGCCGCCGGCCAGGCGCTATCCGGGGTCAGATCGGGGACGCGCAGGATAGCATTTTCGATTTGAGCCGGCTCGAAATGGATTGCCTCACCGGGTGGGTAGCCTCCGAGGTAGTTTTGCAGACTGACCTGGTCGCGCATGGCTCCTGCGCTGATGTTCTCGTAGCGGCGCTCCAGCTCTCCCAGGCGTGGCTCCCAGCGCACCCGCGTTTCGATGACGTCTCTGGACTGCCAGCCATCACCCTGGTAGCTCTCCTGGGAGCTTTTTACCTGGTAATCGAAGCCAACTTCTGCCTGCCAGCTCCCCTGGGCGTTGCAATCCACCAGCCAGGTCGGCCAATAAACCAGCTGGGCACTTGAGATAAGCTTACCGGCGTCCAGCTCGGCGGGCTTCAACCAGACCGGTTTGAGCCACGCCTCGACATTCCCTATGAGCTGCTGCGGGGGGTGCTGCGGCAGGCGGATCAATTCGGGGGGTTCCGGGCGGAGCAGCGCGGGCTGCACCTCCAGCTTTCCTTTAGCACAGCTCGGACAAATCTTACCGAGGCGATCGGGCGCCACCAGGAAAGCCTGGCGGCATTGAGGGCATCCAGCGGGCTGCAGGCTGCTCTGCCACAGATTTTGCTCGGCTGGAGCAATATCGGTTTGCGGTATGGCAGGAGCAATCATTACGCCGCCTCCGAGCTGACCGCCTGGCGGTAGATGCCGGCTGAGACGGCGCCACCAATCACCAATAAAATTAAGGCGATGAACAGGGGGATCAATCCAACACCGCCCACCAAAAGCAAGGGCAGACTGATGACGCCGATTACCAGACCTGGAGCAAGCAGGGCCAGGATCGCCAGCCAGACTTTCCACCAGACCACCGGTTTCTGACCGGCAATGAGACCAGTTTGCCCATTCGCCATGACGGTATAGGTCTTTTCCATAAAGCGATAAGCGGATACGTAAACAGGAAGCAGGACAAAACGCCAGCTCTCGTCGCCAAAGTCGGCTGTCATCGAGAAATTCCTCACGTGAGGCGACGGGATCTCCCGCGTAGCACCCATCCCGGGCGTTCTCGCGCAAGAGTTCCTTGCCGCTGTTCCAGGCGTCGGTCAAGCCGATATCGTAAGTTTGCGCCTGCCAGCCAGCCAGGTAGTCTGGCGAGTAACTCACCAGCTCGTCGAGGTTGAAATTGCGGACCTGGCTGAGAATTTTCTGGCTGACTCGATGCGTGCCGGCGACCAGCAAGTTATCCGTCTCCTGGCTGACCTGACCATTCTCCCAACGCCAATCGATCCTCACTCGGGTTTTCCACGAGTGAGAGCCGGCATCGAAGTAGCGGTCCTGGCGCTCGTAGCCTACTTCCGCCCGCCAGACTGCATTTACTTTGGCATGGAAAGTCCAGAAGGGCATATACAGCCCGGAAAAGCGCTCGAGGATAGAGGAGGCTTTTAGCTCGGGCGGATGGAACCAGCCCTTTCCCAGCCACTCCCCAGCCTGGCTGCGCAGCTCATCTGCCTTGACCCGGAAAGGGACCAGAAAGCGCGGCCGGAGCACGTCCGCCGGCGCTTCACGCACATTGACGCTGTTCGAGGCGCAGAACGGGCAGGAAGTCGTCAGGGCGCCTGGCGGAATGACCAGGCTGGCGCCACAGCTCTCGCAGTGCAGCTCCTGCCGCGCAATCCCCCAACCGGTTTCAGCCTTGCTCAAAGTTTCCAGGGTAAACTCGTATTCGGGCGCGGTGATTCCCACCCTCGCTTCCTGGACCGGAGCAGCATAACCGCAGTATTCACAGGCAACGCCGCCTGCGGCGACATCGTAGCGGGTTGTAGCACCGCAGTTCGGGCATTTGTATTCAACCGGCGCCTGGGCTTTCTCTTCCGGTGGGCGAGGCGCAAATACGGTAATACCTTCAAGGGCAGAGGTGGCAGGTTGGTAATCAGCCGGCGGCTGCCAGGGTTTTTGTATGGTTTGGTTCATGAAGAAATTCTCTGCTGGTTTAGATTAATTTACTAAGAACCAGTCCGAAATGCGAGAAGTTCCGATTTTGTTGTGCACCACAAAATCGGTTCTCCTATCCAATTTCGGATAGATGCTAAGAAGTATAACTGCATTTTACACCTATAGTCTCGAGTAATTCTATTTGGTACTATCGGCAAGCATATTATATTGATTATTATAGAGAATTAAAAAAAATTCAGAATGGATAAATCATACTTGACAAGGGTGGTAAATATCCCTATACTGAAAATGCAGGGAGTTCCAAGGAATTGGACATCGGCCTTGAGCGCAAACCTGCCAAAGTTGGACCGGGGTAATTTTCCGGAATAAAAACCCTGAAAATCCCGGATCGAAAACGAGGCAGCTGCCCTTTCAAAATGAGGAGTAATCATCTCCAACCGGGATACCCGCAGGCAGAGCATCCTGAGCGTGAGAAGAATTAAAAATCATTTTGAAAGAAATTCCGGAAAAATACGCCCGGCGAGAATCCTGGATTTTGTAAAACAAATGCATGGGATCGCTGAGAGTAAACGGGAGACAAGGAAGATGAAAGGTTACTTGGGACCCCTGCCCTTTTAAGCGCCCTGATAGGGTTTAATACTGGAAAAAAAGATGAATTGCGGGCGTCCGCCCGCAATTCATCTTTTTTTCGAAAATTATTTTCGCGCTTGAAAAACCTCTGGGTTGAGCAGACCGACGAATGGCAGGTTGCGGTAGCGCTCGTGATAATCCAATCCGTAGCCAACTACGAAACGGTCGGGCAGGTCAAATCCCTTGTATTTAAGCGGGATATCGATGAGACGCCGTGCGGGTTTATCGAAAAGGATGCACACTTCCAGGCTGGCAGGATGGCGCGCCTGCAAGGTTTGCAGCAGGTAGTTGAGCGTCAGACCGGTATCGATCACGTCCTCGACGAAGAGCACGTGCCGTCCGGCGAGGTTGGCGTCCAGGTCTTTCACCAGCCGGACGAATCCCTGGTCGCGCGCTTCCTGCGAGTAGCTGGAGATGGCGATAAAGTCGACTTCCACCGGGATGCTGATGGCGCGCAGCAGATCGGCGATAAAAAATACAACTCCTTTGAGCACACCGACCAGGAGCGGATTGAGTCCCGCGTAATCCCTGGAAATCAGTTCGCCGAGCTGGCTGACCCTCTGCCGGATTTGTTCGGGAGTGAACAGGACTTCCCGGATGTCCGCCGCCAGCCCTGGCTCCCCGTTAAACCCTGCCTGGATCAAGGCAGCGTCCCTTGAGCCTGGCTGCCCTGGATCATAGCAGCCTGCTCTTCAAGCCCGTACTTGACCATCAGGTCGTGCATTTCGCGCCGTTTGAAGAGCTTAATATTTACGTCGGGGTAAAGCTCCTTCAGCCGGCGCAGCTTGCGGTTCTTATGTGTGGCGAGCTGAGGCCTTAAGGTAGTCAGCTCGACGTAAAGATTTTGCCCGGGGAAATAAAAATCAGGGGTAAAGGCTTCAAGGACATTCCCAGCAGCATCCCATTCTAATGGAAAAGTGCGCGGCTCGTACTCCCAATCGATGCCGTAGTAATCGAGGATGCGAGCAAACTCTGCTTCGAGCGGATGGGAGAAAAGGGGAGCTGGTTTTACGAATGCGGTCAAGAGAACGTCGTCAAGATCAAATAATGGTTAATTCAGGAATTATTGTACTGGAAGAATCCTTCTGCTGCCAGACCAATTTGGTGAGCTGCCAGGTCTGCGGGTATCCTTCCGGTGTTGATTACCAGATCGTAAAGGTCGGGATCGTTCCAATCGATATGGAAATATTTTTTCAGATAGTGCTGGCGAAAATGATCTGAAGCCAGGACCTGCTCCCGGGCGCATTCCTCAGGGATATCCTGGGCGGCAGCGATACGGGCTATGCGGATATCCAATGGAGCAACGATGCGGATGTGCACTACCCCAGGCACTCCCTTGAGGATCGTCTGACCGGCGCGGCCGACGAGGATATAAGCGCCCAGGCTGGCGTAGGCGAGCATGACCTCGCGGCATGGCGGCATGGTATGCGTCACAGGCGGCGGGCGAAGGGCATAAATCTAATAAACCGAGCTCGTCCACCGCTGCCAGGGAAAGCTCAGGAACACCTGCCTGGCTGGCAGCCTGGTCGATCAGCTCTCGCCAGAGCGGGCGATAACCGAGCAGTGCAGCCGTCTTTACGGCGATCTCCATCCCCAGGCTGCCTTTCTGGCGGGAGATGGTGATCGTATGATTCTTAACTGGCTGCCGCTGGGGTAAAGCGCTCATCTCTAACAACCTGAAGCGAAGATATTTACACTCTTGGCTACGGACCGCTTACCGTAGGAAAACCTTCGGCAATCCATTCACTGATCCCGCCGGTGACACTGGTAACCTGTGGATATCCATCTTTAAGCAGAATATCCCGGGCTTGCGAGCTGCGGTTCCCAGAGTGGCAATATACGACGATTTGCTTGTCCTTGGGGATTAAAGTGAGGTTGCTTTCGAGCTGGTCGAGCGTCACAAGAGTTGCCCCCTGGATATGCGCCTGGTTCCATTCGTCCTGGGTGCGCACGTCCAGAAGAAATACACCCTGGTCTCGTAAAGCTGCCGCATCTTTGACCGAGATATCGGCGGGAAGAGCCTGGGCTTGGGGTGTGGCGGTTTTGAGGGCGGCGCAGCCAGCCAGGCTAACTGCAACCAGGATAAGCAGAGAAACCAGAAAAGTCAGGGTAATTTTTGGACGTTTCGTGTTCATGTTTATCATCGTACCACCTTTAATGTCCTGGCAACAGAGTAATCAATCAGTTCCTACGGAATTGCGTAGTCCTCAAAATTTACTGGACAGAATGCTATCTTGTTCAACTTCCAGCTTTGCTTCCAGTCTAGCTGCCAGCTGAAGGATAGGTCTTGACCATGTATGCGACGGTTGCGCCTACCAGCTCCTCGAGGATCGCTAAATCGACATCCGACAGGCGTTTGATATAAAGGCAGCCTTTGCCGCGCGTGTACTTGCCTAACCTCGCCAGCAGATCCTCCGCATTTTCAACGCCGCCCAGCATCAAATACAGGGTGATAGCCTGTTTGCGCGGGGAAAACCCGATCAGCATCCAGTCATTCCCCTTGCCGCTGGCGTTTACCGCGGGTACTGGCCAAAACCTATGATCGCCGTCCCCCACATTCGTGGACTGGCTTGAGCAGCTGCCTGCATGATCCCAACAATGGTCCAGCAGTCCTGGCGTACCTGCGTATCCTGGAGGGCATCGATGAAATCTGCCACCGGCATATCATTGGCTTTGGTTTTTGGTTCTGCCATCTTATTCTCCATACCAGTTAAGGAATATTCAAGCAGCTTGTGCCAGCCTATAATTGGGCCAGGCTCCTGCCAGAGCGCAGCGGTCAAATACATTTGTACAGCTTCTAGGGAGCTGAGCTTCAATTATACAAGAATAACGATTTAAGCCTGACGCGAATTCAATTAAGTGAAAGCAAATTATAATCAGCTATTAATGGAAGGTACAATCCGCCGGATTATTCACCTCGACCTGGATGCCTTTTTCTGCGCCGTAGAAGAGCTGCGGGACCCTGCATTATCCGGCAAAGCGTTTGCAGTAGGGGGACGACCGGACGAGCGCGGCGTGGTCGCATCCTGCTCCTATGCAGCCCGGCGATTTGGGGTGCGGTCAGCGATGCCAATGTCCAGGGCGCTGCGCCTCTGCCCAGGATTGGTCATCATCCATTCTCACTACAGCGATTACAGCCAGTATTCGCGCCAGGTGATGGAGCGCATGCGAAGCGTCTCGCCCCTCGTCGAACAAATCTCGATCGATGAAGCATTCATGGACGTCAGCGAGTTGGGCACGCCAGCCGAAGAGATTGCGCAGCGTTTGCAGCAAGAAATCCAGTCGGAGCTGAGGCTGCCTTGCTCCCTGGGTGTTGCCGGCAACAAGCTGGTGGCGAAAATCGCGACCGAAGTCGGTAAAGCGCGCGGCAAAGGCGAGCGCCCACCGAGCGCCCTGGTGGTCGTCCCACTCGGCTCGGAAGCTGAGTTCCTGGCGCCATTGCCGGTGCAGATGCTGTGGGGGGTGGGTCCAAAAACTGCGGAGCGCCTGGAGGAGATGGGCATCCATACCATTGGCGAACTGGCTGCGCGCCCTGAGAAGGAGCTCATGAGCCGCTTCGGCAAAAACGGGTACGACCTCTCCTGCCACGCCCGCGGGATCGATAATTCTCCAATAGTCACGCAGCACGAGGCGAAATCGATCAGCCAGGAGACAACTTTCGCCCGCGATGTACGCAACCTGGATGAGCTCCAAAAGACTCTCGCCGAACAAGCCGCACAGGTTGCCCAGCACCTGCAGAAAAACGGCCTGACCGGGCGGGTGGTCAAGCTAAAGCTGCGCTGGCCGGACTTCACGACCCTTACCCGCCAGACCACCCTGACTAACCCCACTCAGGACGCCAATGAAATTTTCACGACTGCGCAAACCCTCTTTCAGAAAGTTTGGAAGCCTGGCAAGGCTGTGCGGCTCATCGGAGTGGGGGTTTCCCATATTGAAGACCGGCCGCGCCAGCTATCCCTGTGGGACCAGGTACCAGAGCGGGCACTGCGCCTGAAAGCCGCGCTGGACGAAATTGAAAAGCGTTTTGGACCGGGAAGTGTGTCGCAGGGGATCCACGAAGAGCCCCATAAACCAAAATAAGCTCAAGGCAAATCGTAGGCTGGAAATATTCTTGAGCTACGGCTGAATCTCAACTACCACACCGTTTTCAGCCCAGTCATACAGCCATTTTGCCGCATCCAGGGTCAGGATGATACAGCCAAAGGATGCTGGATGCCCCAGGATGCTCCCCCACAGCCTGCGCCCGTTGGAGAGCATGGGCAGCCCGTGGATACCGTTCATGAAACCGGGCCAGGCTTCATAGATCCCCAGGAAATTGGGCATGGTCAGGTCCCAGACCGATGCATAAGCATTCGGGTCGTGGGTCTGCACCTGGAACACCCCCGGTTGGGTAGGCGAGCGGTCGATCCCGGTGCTGATCACGAATTTGTTGAGCAGTTTTCCGTCCTGATAGACCCACATGCGCTGCTTGCTGATGCTCAGCACGATGCGCTTGTTGGGGACGATCGGCAAGGGAAGCATCTCGTCGCGCGAAGGAACATTCAGCTGCTGTCCGGTAGAGAGCTTGTTGATATCGATGCCTGGATTGGACTGGATGAGTGTCCAAACTGGCATGCCAATCTTCCAGGAGATTTTCAGGAGCGTATCCCCTTTACTGACGGTGTAAACGCTGGGGTTGTGGCTGATCACCACCCAGGGGGAGGCTCCCTGGCGGACTGCGGCGAGGACCTGCGCCGTCGCCTGCGCGGTGTCCAGCTTGCGACCGGGGGCTAAAGAATTGTTGGTTTGCGCCAGGTAGGCGGCTACCAGGTCCTCACGCAGCGTAAGGCGGGGACCGTGATCACCCGGCTCGACAGCCAGCCAAGTCGCCAGCATTTGCGGATCGACCTGCCAGGTGATCCATTCATTCGCCAGAGCGTCGTAACCCCGGATGGTCAATGGCTGCCCGATAAAAGTGTTGGCTTCGGTTATCAGTGCAGATGCATCCTGGATGAGCGGGGGGACAGGCATGAGCTGCAGGTGGAGCACACCGCTGTTCAGGACGCTCATGGGATCGGCGGCGATGGCGGATAGCGTAGCGTCAATATTGGGAGTGTAGCCCAGCTTGGCGGGTATAGAGGCGACCTGCCCGCCGGAGTACTGCAACCCAGCATCCTGGGCAGATAACGAGAACTGCCCGGATAGAGCTTCCAATTCCTGCCGGGCAGCCGCTTCATCAAACTCAACTTCCGGGATGAACGAGCAGGGGTTCATCAGGCACGCATAGAACTGCTCGAATGCTTCCAGCAAGAACGGGTCGTGACCGTAACTGTAAGCCTGGTCTGCAGTATGGTAGTCGTCAACGCTGATCCCCAGGCTGGCAGGCGAGAGCGTTTGTTCCGTGAGGCCATCCTCGACCCGGATGCTTTTTTCTAAGATTCCAGGCGGCGTGGATGCGCACTGCAGCCTGCTCCCGGGTCAGCCCGCTCAAGGAGATGCCGGCGAGGTCGACGCCGGGAACGATCTTCCCTGAAACCTGGTAGTAAAAAAACAAGCCAACTGCCAGCAAAATGAGCAGGGCTAAGAGGGCTCCGGCGATCAGGGCGACCAGCAAAGCCAGCCATACTCCGGGATGGAGCCGGCGGTACCAGGGTTGGGTGATGGGCGGGGCAGTAAGCATAATGGACCGTTCTCATAATTATAGCGCGCTGGAAGGAGATGAAAGACGCAAAAATAGGCTGCCTATTTTTGCGATATCTACTCCTTTGCCTCTGGCTGCAGATGCGGCGCAGACCACGCTGGAGATTTGTGGACGTGGACGACCTGCCATTTTCCATCCAGCTTGACGCATACCCGCGACTCGTTGTGCGCCGCAACCTGAACCCCCGCCGGGGTGCTGCTGGTGATCAACATGGTAAAGCTGGCGATTGCCGTATCGCCATAGCGCTGGATGTGCAGGTTTGCCAGGTCAAAGCGGGGCGGGATGGCGCTTTTGGGAGCGACTCCCGAGCCGGTTTCAGCCCCAAAAGCCGTATTTCGCCGCTGCATCTCGGTCATCATATATTCGTGGAAGGGCAGACCATCGATCCGGTGCGGGGTAATCCACCACTCGTAGATGGTCAGGTCCGGGCTGGTGGTTTCGGTATAGGCAGCAATGTCATTTTGCATGACTGCCTGGATGTGGCGCTCTAAGAATTCGCGGATCTCGCTGTCGGGGCTCATCAGGTAGGTTTCCTTTCTGGTGGAAATTATACTTATTCCCGGTAAATCCGGACGCTTGCGTTTCGCAATATGAAAATCAGAAAATAAGGCTCAGGCGGCGCTATAGCGCCGCCTGAGCCTTATTTTCTGAAATTTACCCTTTTATCCCGGGCCTGCGATGGAGGGCAGGAAAGTATTGATGGGATTTACGATCACCAGGGTTTGCCGGTCGTAAGCATGGCCGTTCTCATCACTGATGTGGGCGACCGACAAAATCGCTTGAGGCTGGGTGATCGCGGAGGAAACTGTTACCAGGTACTGGACGGTGACGGGAAAACCTGGCGGGACTGCTCCCGACCAATGCACGGCATTTCCAGAAAAGCTGGCTGTGCCGGAGGAGGCGGTCAGCCCACCGGCATAAGCCAGACCGGCGGGAATGGGATTATCCACCAGCACGCTGTTCAAGCGCGGCCCGCTATCACGCAGGGTGAGGGTGAACTGGAGCGTGTCACCGGGTGCGGGCGTGGTATCGCCCACGGACAGCTTTGAGCCAGCCAGGTCGCCAATCAGCAGCGATGCGCTGCGCTGGTAGTTTCCCCGACCCGTGCCCCATAACACGCGGGCGTTGCTTGTCCCCGGCAGGTCATAGGCAACGATCCCGGTGCTGGCTGTATTGACGACCAGCTCCAGGTCTGGATCGGCGTCGATGTTATCCAGGGTAGGCGCCGGCAAGCCGCCGTTCCAATCTGCGTCGGCAGGCAGGCTGACCTCGTGAATAAGGTTTCCCATATCGTCTAAGATGTGTACTTTGCCGGTCTTGCCCGAGCCCACCTGCGTCCAGGAGGTGAAAATGATCTCAGCTGTGCCATTGTTGTCCAGGTCGGCGATCAGCGGCTCGGAAGCGAAGCGGTAGATGCCCTCACCAGGCGAGTAGACCGAATAGGGCCAATTGCCGTGCTCGGTTTTATCGAGCCAGAAAGCATGCATGCGGCCATCGTAGGAGGCGTAGAGGATCTCGAGATTGCCATCCCCATCGATGTCGGCGACAGCCGGGTTGGGCTCGGCGGTCTCGATCACGTTGTAGTCCTGCGTGAGCGGCGCACCGGTATCCGCCGGAGCGCTGTGCCAGTCATAGGCTCCGCTTGCGAAGCGGCTGCGATCTGCGTTAAAGATGAACGGACCGATGTATTTGCTGGGGTAGCCAGGAATGCAATCGTACATGTTGCCGACCAGCACCGCTTCGTTCACACCGTCATGGTTCACGTCGGCGATCACAGCCGGGCTATCGGCGAAGTTTGGGCGGTAGCGCTCAGAGCGTGCGTCGCCCGCCGTGCAGGTGCCCCAGCCGCGCAGCTCGATCGCATAGCTCTCCCAGACGCCGACCTGGCCCCAGCCCTTGCTGCCGTAGACGCTGTTCGCCGGGATCTGCGCGCCGTTTGCTTCGTAGGCAGCAACGTAATGCACGTCCGAGGGGATGACCAGCTCGCCCATGCCGTCCCCATCCAGGTCGCCGGCTGCGGCGTTGGCGTTGTACACGCCCCAGGCGTAGCTCGAGTCTGCCGGAGCAAGGCGCGGCCAGCCCGGGCGTAATGCGCCGTTTGGCTCGTACACCCAGGTGTTGGTCTTCGAGCCGATGCCGGCGGTGGCGATGATCTCCATTGCACCGTCCCCGTCGAGGTCGTATACGCTCAGGCCGCGGAACTCGGAGCCAGTCGGGTGGACGGGCCAGCCGGGTTGGAAATTGCCGTTCTGGTCGTAGACCGAGACGTAACCGCCGCTGTGAGCGGTGACGATCTCCGGCAGGCCATCGCCGTCGACGTCGGCGACGACGATCCCCGGCCAGGTGCGCCCGACGTTGCCAGGGATGGTCCCTTCACTGCGATCGTGCCCGGATTTCATGCGCCAGAGCAATCCACCTGTTGCGCCATCCAGGACAGAGATCGAATAACCCGAACCGATGACCTCGGGATGGCCGTCGTTGTTCAAATCGGCCACAGCCGGCGAGGAATACCAGCCGGTCTCGCACCAGGAGGTGCAGCCGCCGTTCTGCCATTTGAGCACGGGCGCCTGGATCGCCTGGGGAGTTTGAGGAGGAGCGTCAAAATGGATTGGAGAAGCGGGTAATGCCAGGGAAAGGATGATCGTCAGGAATAGAATGCTGCGCATAGTCAGATCCTCTTTAGGTCTTTAAGTGGCTCGTTGGTGAACGCAAAGTATATTTCGAAATAGGTAATATATACAATTTTATACAGCTTTATTCTTGATGAATTATCAGATCAGCAAGGCGCGGGAGATATTAACGTCAATTCGGGATAACAATTATCACTTCCAAGAGGCGTCATTCCAAGCCCCGCAGAGGCGAGGTAATCCCTGTTATTGTTATCTAAAAATGGGCTATTTAGGGATTTCTCGTCGCTTTGCTCCTCGAAATGACATAGTAATCATGATCCCGTGTTCACGTTTTTAGGTTTTTAATGAGCGACTTACGTCGCCCCTACAATATGTGACGATGGGTTGTAAAGGCGGTATCCACCTGGATTACGAGGAATAGGGTGGGCTAACGCTGAGCGACTTAGGTCGCCACTACGGATGAGGTGCAATAGCTAGCGTGGGAGGGTTCTTTCTTCCCGCTGCGGGCGGACTGGTAGAGGGCGACGACCGTGCGCACATAATCGCGGCTTTCGGCGAGGCGCAGGTAGGTCGGCTTTCCGTCCAGGATTGCGGAATGCATGTCCTCGACTTCACCCAGGTAAAGCTCCTGCTCCTTCACCGGGATCTCGTAAGGCTGGTCGTCGGCGGGTGGATAATACATCACCTTGCGATTATCCTCCATGCCAGTGTAGGGCCGGTTTACCACCAGGCGACCTTCGGTCCCGACGATCTCGACCTCGGTATACACCGGGGATTTGAAGGAGGACATGATCTGGGCGACCTGGTCGCCGGCGTAATACAGCTGCCCGGTGAACACTTCATCCACGCCCTGGGTGCTGGAGGCTTGCGTCCCGAATACCCACTGCGGCACGCTGTTGAAGACCAGCTGGGCGTAGGTCAGCGGGTAGATACCGATGTCCCACAGGCTTCCGCCGCCGAACTCCGGCACCAGGCGGACGTCGTTGCGGTCGTTGATGAAGAAATTGAATACTCCGCGGAAGACCAGGGGCTGGCCCAGGTCGCCGCGCTGGACGAAGTCGCGCACAGCCTTGGTCTGGGGGTGGTGGCGGTACATGAGCGCATCCGCCAGGACCATGCGCGTTCTGCTGGCTGACCAGCATCATGCGGTCGACCTCTTCCGTGGTCAGGGCAAGCGGTTTCTCGCAAAGCACGTGCTTGCCGGCTTGCATGGCTTTGATGCTCATCTCGGCGTGCAGGTGGTTGGGCAGGCTGACGTAGATTACATCCACCTCATTCGAGGCCAGCAGTGCATCGTAGCCGCCGAAAGCGCGCGGAATGCCCCAGGCGCGGGCGTACTCGTTGGCTTTCATCTGGTCGCGGCTGGCAACGGCTACCAGCTCGCCGCGCGCCAGGCGGATCGCCGGGATCACGCGGCGGTTGATGCGGGCGGTGCAGATCAAACCCCAGCGAACTTTATCCATTGTGAAACCTCCGAATAATACATCGATATAAAAAAATCATTTAAGGCAAACAAAGCTGTATTGGTCAATTTTACCGTTTTTACATCAGTAAGAATTACAGTTTAGGGAGAAATGCCATCTATATTAATCGTTAATTATTAGTGACTTAATGTACAATAAATTTAGATATAAAAAAAATATGCTAACCAATGGAAACTTTATTATATTTTCATTAATTTTAGTGATGTCCTTTGCAGCATGTTCCTTGAAACCCCCTGGAAGTGATGCCTATAAATATTCTCTTAAGTCCGAAAGACCTGTTACACTAAACCCATTGACCACGGCTTTTCCGCCAATATCCTTTCTGTCCTCTCGCATCACAACCGAACACTCAAATTCGGAAATAATTAAGCCGCTAACGCCTCTTCCAAAAACTAATTATTCAGCGACGAACACAGAATTTGCCACAATCACTCCTCGTAGCACTAATTCCATTGTACCCTTTTTGAATTCCTGCATAAAGCCAAGACCGAAAGTGATTCCTACAGTAATTTATAGTGATACAGAATTTTTGGATTATGAAAATGACAATAATCTTGGAAAATATGTACTGGATTATTTGAACAACTATGGTGCCGATGCGTTAATAAATGCCGACAGGAATCGCGAAGCGACTTTGGCATACCCAATATACATAATCATATACAGGTTTATCGAGAAACCTCACAAACGATGGTACACCGGAATTAGTTTTTAGAAAGGGTTTTCTTATACTTTACATGTCAGGAAGGGATTTATCATCCCTTGCTAACTATCGAACCGGATATTTCCGGCGATGCTCCCAAAATATTATCGATTAGAGATGTTAACAGAAACGGCTACCCAGAGCTTCTGATACATTTAGGTGCCACACACCACGCAAATTCTTTAATCAATTGGTTGCGTGGGATGGGAACCAATTTGCAGATTTATTTACTTCTGACCCCGAAGGTAATCTTCAAACATTCGATTTTATCCTGATGGAACCTGGTTGGTATTTCGGATTTGAAGACCTGGACAAAGATGGGATAAATGAGTATGTTCTTCATGGAGGCATCCCGATACATGTAGACGATTATTATCAAGGTCTTCCTTGGCGAAAAAGGACCGATTATTATAAGTGGAATGGTACTAAGTTTGAATTTTATCGAAAATATTTTAGCCCACCGGAGTATCGCTTCCAGGCTGTACAAGATGGCGACCTTGCCGCCTCATATCATAACTACGAACAAGCGATTGATTACTATCGGCAGGCAATATATAGCAATAATTTAGAATGGTGGTCGGAGGAACGATTTACATATACTCAAATGGAATATTTATCAAAACATGGTCCCAGCTCATTACCAACCCCAGCCCCATTACAGCCTGATTTATATGAAAAGGATTATCTAGCAGCATATGCCCGTTTTCAGAATCATGCTCTTGCAATTAAGCAGGGGATATATGCCTGATGCTCAGGTAGTGTACGATACATTACAACACAAGTATCCCGTGGGAACCCACGGTTTTCTTTATGCCCAAATGGCAAAGGCGTTTTGGGAGGATTTTTCAGAAATCTCAAAATATGGGTCACGCCTGTCTGGAAGCAGTCGATATCGCCAGGCAATACGGGGATCTGGCAACTCATTATATCGGGAGTTATTATCACGGATATCAAATGAAACAATACAAGCCCGAAGATCTGTGCCCATACCAATAATGTAGATATCTTCCAAAATAGAACTAATATATTCAATCACGAGTTAGATTGCGGTAGCGGATGCGCTGCGGAATCTCATCTCCCAGGCCCCTCCTGCGCCGGTCGTCAGCGTAATCGGAGTAATTGCCATCAAACCAGCGCACCTGGGAATCGCCCTCGAAAGCCAGGATGTGGGTGGCGACCCGGTCTAAAAACCAGCGGTCGTGGGAGACCACGATGGCGCAGCCGGCAAACATGTCCAACCCGTCTTCCAGCGAGCGCAGGGTGTTGACGTCCAGGTCGTTGGTCGGCTCGTCCAGGAGCAGCAGGTTGGCGTTGCGGGTGAGGATCTTCGCCAGGTGGACACGGTTGCGCTCGCCGCCGGATAGGTCCTTTACCAGCTTCTGCTGGTCGGTGCCGTGAAAATTGAAGCTGGCGACGAAGGCACGTGAGTTGCGCGGCCGCTCGCCGAGCTGGATCGTATCCTGCCCGCCCGAAATCTCCTCCCAAACGGTCTTATCTCCGGCGAGGGTTTCCCGGCTCTGGTCGACGTACGCCATCTGGACGGTTTGCCCGATGACGATCTCGCCGCGCTCCGCATCTTCCTGCCGGGTAATCAGCCTGAGCAGGGTGGTCTTGCCTGCCCCGTTGGGACCGATCACCCCAACAATGCTCCCGGGCGGGATGCTCACCGTCAGGTCATCGAACAGGAGCTTCTCGCCGTAGGATTTGGCGACCTTATTCAGCTCGACGACGATATCTCCCAGGCGGGGTCCTGGCGGGATGTAAATCTCAAGGTCTTCGCGCTCTTTCTCAGTCTCCTGGCTGAGCAGATGCTCGTAGGCGGTGACGCGGGCTTTGCCCTTCGCCTGGCGCGCCCTGGGAGACATGTGGATCCATTCCAGCTCGCGCTCGAGGGTCTTCTGGCGCTTGCTCTCGCGGGTTTCCTCGTGAGCCAGGCGGTCCCTCTTCTGGGCGAGCCAGGAGGAATAATTGCCCCTCCAGGGGATGCCGTAGCCGCGGTCGAGCTCCAGGATCCAGCCGGCGACGTTATCGAGGAAGTAGCGGTCGTGGGTGACGGCGATCACCGTTCCTTTGTACTGCTGCAAGTGGTGCTCCAGCCAGGCGACCAACTTGGCGTCCAGGTGATTGGTCGGCTCGTCCAGCAGCAGGATGTCCGGCTCGGTGAGCAGCAGGCGCGCCAGGGCAACCCGGCGGCGCTCACCGCCCGAGATCACTTTCACCGGCGTCTCGCCAGGGGGAGTGCGCAGGGCTTCCATCGCCTGCTCCAGGCGGCTGTCCAGGGTCCAGGCATCCAGGTGGTCGAGCTGCTCCTGCAAGCGGGATTGCTCCGCGATAAGCGAGTTCGAAATCGGCGTCGGGGTCGGCAAATTTCTCGTTGACCCGGTCGTAGCGCGCCAGCAAATCGACGATGGGCTGCACCGCTTCGGTGATCACCTGGCGGACGGTTTTTCCCGGGTCGAGCTGGGGCTCTTGCTCCAGCATGCCCACGGTATATCCCTTGGAGAAGGTCGTCTCGCCCTGGTAGTCCTGGTCAATGCCCGCCATAATCCGCAGCAAGGTCGTCTTGCCGGAGCCATTCAAGCCGATCACGCCGATCTTGGCGCCGTAGAAAAAGCCCAGCGAGATATCGCGCAGCACCTGGTGGTTGGGCGGGTAGAGCTTGCCCACCCGCACCATCGAGTAGATAACCTGCTGATCTGTCATGGCTTACCCGCTCGGGAAATCGATGCCGGTTAGCTCGCGGCTGACCTGCCAGAGCCGGCTGGCAGTTGCGAGGTCATACGAAGCGGGCGCTGAAGGTCTGGCCTGGCATTTGACGAAATATTTGCCCGAAATACCCTGGACATCGGGGGAGGATGCCAGGTAGATGCTCGTCTGGGCGCCTTCCTCCGGGCTGAGCGCAAAAAAGCGCATGAAAGTCATGGCAGCCTTCGCCAGCCTGCCATTATTGCGTGCCAGGTTGGTGGCGACAAAACCGGGATGCAGAACATTGGCGGTAATGTTCTTTTCGCCCAGGCGGCGGGCGAGCTCGTAGGTGAACAGGATGTTGGCGAGCTTGGACTGCCCGTAAGCAGCCCAGCTAAAATAGTGGTGCTCCGACTGCAGGTCGTCGAAGTTGATCTTACCGGATTCGTGAGCATCTGAGGCGACGTTGACGATGCGCGCTTCACCGGCGGCTTCGAGTGCCGGCAAGAGCAGCAGGGTCAGCAGGAAATACGCCAGGTGGTTCAGGGCGAAGGTCATCTCGAGCCCGTCCGGGCTGATGCGCCGCCTGAGGAAAAAGCCCCCTGCGTTGTTGACCAGGACGTCCAGGCGAGGGTACTGCCGGTTAAACTGCTCGGCAAGCCGGCGGATTTCCGCCTGGGAAGCCAGGTCAGCCAGCAGCCTGCTGACCTGCGAGCTGCCCGTATCGCTGCGGGATCGAATCCACCCAGAATCCGAGCAGCGCGGGTCGCGCCCCACCAAAATGACATGCGCACCCTGGCGAGCGAGCTCACGCGCGGTGATATACCCGATGCCCGACGTGGCCCCGGTAACCAGGATAATTTTTCCTACCAAGTGTTGTTCTGGATCCATTAAGAACCTAATTTTACCCGGATCCTGGGTTTAGCAGCCGCTCGGGATTCGCCCAGGTGTAAATAACTCCGGTAAGCACGCGTTTCTGCCAGCCGCCGCGCCAGCTGCTAAATTTGCGTCAGCCAGACGACCAAGGGCGTTCAGCGGCGGAGCAAGCAGGAAGCCGATATGCTCCTCGTTGATCCGCGCCGGGTTCAATTCCAACCGCTCGCAGAGCGCCAGCAAACCCAGGCGGGACGGGCTGCGCAGGACCGACAAACCGGATTGCACCAGGTAGCGCGCCTCGCCTCGAAGCTCAGCCACATCGGCGACCAACCCCAGGGCAGCCAGGTCAAGAAAGCGGTCAACAAATTCCAGGCGCCCATTATCACGAAGAAGCGCTTCGGCGAGCTTGATGGCGATCCCCGCCCCGGAGAGAGAGTAGAAAGGGTGAGCGGGCGAGCCTAGCTTCGGGTTGATGATTGCCGCCGCATGCGGGAGATTTACAGGAAGATCGTGATGGTCGGTGATGACCAGCGGGGCGCCGGTGTCGGTGCGGAAATCTCCGCGGCGGCTGCCGCGCTGATCCCGGTATCGCAGGTGAGAATCAAGTATGGCTGCTCTGCCAGGTAGCCCTGCAGGACAGCCGGACTTACCCCATGCCCTTCGGATTCGCGCAGCGGGATGTGGGTACGTGACCTGCGCGCTGAGACTCTGCAGCGTTTCCACCAGGATCGTCGTGGAAGTTTGCCCGTCGACATCAAAATCCCCCCATACAAGAATGGGCCGCTTTTCTGCCAGCGCGGCCTGTATGGCAGCCAGACCGGCTTCCATGCCCGGCAGCTCGCGCGGGTCGATTTCGGTATAGCAGGCAGGGTCCAGGAAAGCCCGGGCTTGCTCTGCGGTAGAAATACCCTGGCGGAACAGCCTCGCGGCGATGAGGCTTGAAGCCTCTTCGGCGCGAGCCTCCCGCGGCTTCCAACAAGGGATCTGGTATTACGACAGGCTGCGGTTCGAGCCAGCCCTGCATCTCAGAATTCAATCTCACCGATCTGGTCGAAATCCAGCTCGATGAACTCGGAGGCGTCGGCTTCGAAGCTAACCAGGTCGGGAAGGACGCCTGCCTCCTCGCTGTCGTGGTCGCACAGCGAGCGGTAGACGCAGAAGCGGCAGGCATTCTCATCCTGGGTCAGGAAGAAGTCACCTTCTGGCGCCGACTGGATGCGCCCGATTCAACCGGTTATAAACGCCAGATTTTCCTGGTGCAGGCTCGCGGGGTAGGGAAACCTCTCCGGCTGCCAGGTGCATCGCTGAACCAGTACACCAGCTCCACCTGCTCGGGC
>CAVPMW010000013.1:0-64897 GCA_963706515.1 uncultured Chloroflexia bacterium | reverse complement strand
GAATCCGCCGTGACGTTGCCGCCCGTGCTGCGGGCCGGCCCCACGGCCGCATCCCCTACGGCTACCAGCGTGAGTACGACCCGCACACCGGCGCCCTGCTCCGGCAGGTACCCGACCCCGCCACCGCGCCGCTCGTGCGCGAGCTGGCCCGCCGCGTCCTCGCCGGAGAGGCTCTGTACCGGCTGGCCGCGGAGCGCGTCCGCCTGCTCCAATCCTCGCAGGTCAGCAGGGCACCTATCGTCACATCACGCCCCGTGTCGCCCCGCTACTCGCGGACTCGGGTCAGAGCCTGGAGAATGCCGCGGACAATCTGATTGCTGCCGCCCAGGAACGGTTCGGCCTGCAGGTCGCGGAGCTCACTCGCGGGCTCAGTGATCAAGATAGCTTGTCGACCGACCTCGGCAGGATCGCTGCGTCGGTCAGTGTCGTCGAGCAGGCTGCTCAGTCGATCGTGGATACCGTCCGTGCGGGCTGCCCGTCGGCGCCGTCGGCTGCAAGGCCTCCACCTGCGTCCTGAATAACCACATCGAAGTACCCTCCTCCGCATTCGCTCCGCTTCTGATCTGACAGCCCGTTCGCGATGGTCACAGTCCACGGGAACTTGGCGTCTTTCGAAACCCCACCTGACCCGGCGGTGCGACTGCAATTCGCCTACCGCTTAACCAGCGGGAGTCGCTGCGGTCAGGGACCCCGCCGACAGCTGGCCGAACGTGTTGCCGGATCGCGGCGGAGCGGTAAGTTTAGAGCCGGTCCCGCCAGACGTAAATAGTGGTCGCTACAGCGGCTGTCACCAAGATGGCTGCAGCGTTGATTCGGGTCGTGCGCCCGTCGATGACCCTCTTCTCGAAGGTCTTCGTCGTCTCTGCACCGGTACTCCTCACGCCAGTCGAGCCGACCGTCACGTCACCGCCGCGAACCGGAATCGATGACGACGATGCCGTCGGCCGGAGCTCTGATGATCTGGGTCGGCCGCCGGAATCCGTCGGCGATCTGGATGCGGCCGATCGGCTGGTCGTTGTGCAGGGTGCTGCCCTGGCCGACGTTCCAGCCGACGACGGTGCCGGTGGCCAGCGCCCGGAGGGTGATCGCCTCGCCGTCGATCTAGGCGTCATCGGTAATGACGTATGCCCGGGAGTCGAGCAGGTGGTTTGCCGTCCACCCACCTGCGACCGCGACGGCGGGACGACCCGCGGGATGCGACCCCCGCCCTTTCCGGGGCGGGGGCCGAGTCGTGAGCGGCGATCATGTGTCGGCCTATCGCTCGATCTGCTCGTCGAGGGCGCGCCGCGGGGTGAGCGGGGGAACGGTCCCGGCGCCCGAGGGCCACCCGACGCGGATCACCATCTGGGGCGACAGCGTGCCGTCGAGCACCTTGTCCGCGACGACCGCACGGGTGCGGGCGACCTCCAGCGGCTCGGTCAGCGGGCTGCTGCTCATGCCGGCCAGCGCGGCCTGCAGGAGCACCGCGCTGGCCGCCTCGCCCGCGCGCAGCTGGGAGAGCCGGTCGTCCGACGAGGTGCCGATGACCAGCAGCGTCGCCGAGTCGGGCGTCACCGCGCCGCGCTCGATGAGCGCGGCGTCGGCGAACCGGCGCTCGGGCGGCCGCCGGAGCGCCTGCCGGGCACCGGGATGTTCACCGCGGGGACGCCGGCGTCGCCGCCGTGCAGCCCCGTCCACGCGATGAGCTCGGCCTCGACCACGGCGTCCTCGTTGTGCTCCGCGGCGGCGGCCCGGATCGCCGCGTAGAGCGTGTGCAGGGCCATCCCGTCGGTCACCACCCGCAGGATCGCGCCCTGCGCGCCGGCCTGCTGCACGAACTGGGCGATGACCCTGTCCGGCACCGCCCACCCGTCGAACCGCCTGCGGTCCGTGCGCCGCACCGAGATCGCGGCGGCCTGCTCCGGGTCAACCCCGGAGTTGTAGGAGTTGCGCCCGCTGCCCGGGTGCAGCTCGATCGTCGCGAGCACGTCCGGCCGGGCCGGGTCGGGCAGCCGATGCACGGTCGTGTCGACGCCGGCGGCCGCCAGCGTCACCCGCAGGTGGTGCAGCGCGGCGCCGCAGCTGAGCATCAGGTCGCGCCCGTCCTGGTCCGTCGCGCGCACCGGCGGGCCTGGTCCGCGAGCAGCTCGATGGAGCGGTCCCCGATCCGCCACCTCCAGGGTTGCGTGTTGTGCACCGACGGGGCGCGCGCCGCCAACTGCAGGGCGCTGCGCACGGTGCGCGGATGGACGATCGTCGCAGTCATCATCACTCCCGTCGGTGGGGCCGGCGTCGACCCGGTTGCGGAGCGTCCCGCTGACGGATCCAGTTCGCCGCCCGGCGCCGCGACGCGGGCAGTGCCGCAGGTCTGCGGGCCGCGGGACGTTCGGCCCGTCACCCCGCACGGGTCCGCGGTGCGAGGCGGTGGCCGCCCCGCTCACCCCCGGTGACGCCGTTCAGCGGCCTCGCCGTCCCGCGGGTCGGCTACCAACCCTGCGCGCCGCCGGCGCGACCTGGCGCGAGATCGCCGATGAGGTCGGTGTGGACTGGCGCACCGTCAAGATGTGCGGTCGACCGACGCCCCGGCGGTTCCGCCGACCGCGCCGTCGCAGAAGGGCACGGTGGCCCGCAAGGTCGACGCGGTCGCGCCGGTGATCGACGCCTGGCTGGCCGCCGACCCACGCTTGAAGGCCAGCGTGATCCACGAGCGGCTGGTCGCCGAGCACGGGTTCACCGGCCACTACTAGTGTCTCGTAATGCGCTCCAGTTTACTTAGAGTTGTTGTCGACCAGTTTCTTGACGTTCGCCTGGACGATCTTGACCTTCGCGAGAATCTCGTCTGCGGTGGCAGTCCACTCGAACGGCTTCGCATCGTCGTTCCAGTGGGCAATGTAGTCCTTGATCCTCTTGATCAGTACTGTGACCGATGCGAACGTACCCCGTCGGATGGCCTGACGAGTTATTGCTCCGAACCAGGTCTCCACCTGGTTGAGCCAGGATGAGCCGACCGGTGTGAAATGGAAGGTGATGTGCTGGTTCTTGTCCAGCCATTCTTGCACGTCTGGAGTTGCGTGGGTGGACAGGTTGTCCAGTACAACGTGAATGGATTTTCCGGCATGCGGCTTAACAGCTCTCTTCAGGAAGTCAAGAAAATCTTGCCCGTTCCGGGTCTGCTTGCACTCGCCGAAGACTTCCCCGGTGTGCACGTTGAGCGCGGCGAACAGATTGGTGGTGCCGTGCCGCACGTAGTCGTGCGTTTGCTTCGCCGTCTTGCCAAAGTCGAGGGGCAACGTCGGCTGGGTTCGGTCCAGCGCCTGGACCTGCGTCTTCTCGTCGATGCTGAGCACGACGGCGCCACCCGGCGGGTCCAGGTACAAGCCGACTACGTCGGCGACTTTCTCGGCGAACGCGGGATCCCTGGATAACTTGAAGGTGCCCGCCTGCCACGGCTTCAACCCCGCCTCTCGCCACACGGTCGCCACGTAGTTGTGCGACACGGCGATGCCTTCGGTTCGGTTGAGAAAGTCGGCCATCTCGCGACTTGACCAATGTGACAGCCCCAACTCGACGGGCGGAGTGCAACGGGTCAATGCCAAGATCCGTCCCCGAACCGCTGGCGGAACCTGTTCCCGTGGAGCCCCGCTAGGCCGATCGTTCAGCGCAGCGACACCGCCGGATCCGTAACGGTCAATCCAGAAGTCCACCGTCGGTCGGGACACTCCCGCGAGCACCGCGATGTCCTTCTTCATCCGACCTTCGGCCGACCACAAGACGATCCGAGCTCGCGTTGCGATCCTTGCCGACACGTCCGACCCATTGGCCAGCGCGCGCAACTCGACTCGCTCACGTGCCGATAGTTCCATGGCCAGATAATAGCATTTGTCGGCCAGCGCAGCGAGTAATTCGGACGGCATTACGAGACACTAGCGGGTCAAGCTCTACGTTGCGGAGGCCCGGCGATGTGCTGGGGTGCCCGGCGTATGGGTGACGGGCACGCCGTCGGTCGGGTCCGCGGCTCGTCCGGTCCAGGGCGGCCAGCTCTGCGACCTGCGTCGGGTCCGCAGCATGCTCTCGGCGGCATCGAGGGTGGCGCGGAACAGCTTCCATCGCAGCACGGGCTCGGTGATCGACTGCAGTCGCGCCGTGATGGTCGGCCATCTCGAGTTCGCCGATGAGTTCGCTCGGTACCGGCCAGGAATTGAATCGGCGGCGGTCGGTCTGAAGTTTCGAGTTGCTTGGGTGATCTTGCGCTGCTCGATCGATGACACGCGCGGCCGGGTGCGTGATCATGATCTGACATGAGGGAAGCATCGACGTGTGATCAAACAACCCGGTCGGGTGGTTTCGTCGATGTCTCCAGCCGCCACGGTACCGGCCGGCCTGTGGGAGATGCTCGGCGCCTGCCGAGCAGTGCTCACCGCACCCACCTTCCTCACCTTTGGGTTGCTGGTCACCGGCGCGTTGGGGGCGGTCGAGCCGCGGACGGTGACCGGCATGGGGCCGCGGCCGGGATGGCCGGACGGGCGCACTGGTCACGGGCGCACCGATTCTTCTCCCACGCCCGCTGGGACCCCGACGCGTTGGGGTTGGCCTTGGCCCGGCTGGTGGTGGCCGCGTCCACCGCCGACGGCCAGGCGTTGACCGTGGCGGTGGATGACACCCTGTTCCACCGCTACGGGCGCAGCGTGTTCGGCGCGGCGTGGCAGCATGATGGGTCCGCGAAGGGCCGCGACGGGATCGGCCGCGGGAACTGTTTCGTGATCGCCGGGCTGGTCGTGACGCTCCCTTCACCGACCGCAACGTGTGCCTGCCGCTGCTGTTACGGCTGCACCTGCCCGGCACGAGCGCATACCAAGCCCGCCCAGGCCCGCGAGCTGGTCGGGCTGCTGGCCGCGGCGTTCCCCGACCGGCGGGTGCATGTGGTCGCCGATGCCGCCTACAAGGGCCCGGCCTGGCGGGACCTGCCCGCATCGGTCACGTTCACCACCCGGTTGGCGTCCAACGCCGTGCTGTACGCCCCGGCCCCACCACGGACCGGCCGCCGGGGACGGCCGCACGGTGCCCTTCGGCATTCATCCCGACCCGGCTTCATGCCCTCTGGCCTCGAACGTACGCATGGCTAGTTAGGCATGCGCTCCGGGCCTATAACATGCTGTTCGTGTTAAGCGACAACGATATCTGTTCCAAGATTATAGAAAGGTTGGCTTACTATACGGCAAGACCGAGGCTGATGCATGTCGCTCGCGACCTTTCGTCCGACGACGTTATTGTTATAACGACTCCACTTGGTGCAGGGCTATTTTGCCGCCTCCGTCGAGAATTGCAGAACGAATTCCAAGTGATCGTCGTTGTTACAGATCTTGGCCGTCCCCATCACCTTTGGGTCACCCAAGAAGCAGATCTATGCTTAACCCAGTGCTGGGAGACCTGGATCCGGATAGTCGGTTGTAAACCCGGATGTGAGCCGGAGGCGGCTTATGGAAATGACCGGTAGTATCGGTATCACCGAGAGAAAATATGTCACCTTCTTATGAAAAGGCTCCCATGCCGCTGGACAGCGGAGAGAGCCTGGGTCCGATCACCCTGGCGTACGAAACTTACGGCAGGCTGAACGCCGAGCGCAGCAACGCGATCCTGATCCTGCACGCCCTGTCCGGCGACAGCCACGTGGCTGGCTATTACTCATGGGAGGATCCAAGCCCGGGCTGGTGGGATGACTGCGTCGGACCGGGAAAAGCGTTCGACACCGATAAATTCTTCGTCATCTGCACGAACGTGATCGGCGGCTGCCAGGGCTCAACCGGTCCGGCGAGCATCGACCCGCGCAGCGGGCAGCCTTATGGCCTGGGTTTCCCGGTCGTCACCGATCGGGGACATGGTGCGCGCCCAGTGCCAGCTCATCGACTACCTGGGGATTGAAAAGCTGCTGATGGTCGTTGGAGGCAGCATGGGCGGCATGCAGGTGCTGCAGTGGGCTGCCAGCTACCCCGAGCGGCTGTTTCGGCGGTGCCGATCGCCACCACCGCCCGCCATTCCCCCATGCTGATCGCTTTCAGCGAGGTCGGTCGCCAGGCGATCTACGCCGACCCAAACTGGAACGGCGGCGATTACTATCAAGGACCCCACCCCAACGGCGGGCTGGCTGTGCCCGCATGGTCGGGCACATCACCTACCTGAGCGAAGCCTCCATGCACCACAAATTCGGGCGGCGCTTGCAGGAACGCGAGCATTTCGGCTACGATTTCGACACCGATTTCGCGATCGAGGGCTACCTGCGCTACAAAGGCAGCCGTTTCACCGAGCGCTTCGATGCCAACTCCTACCTGTACATCACCAAGGCCATGGACTATTTCGACCTGTGCAACGGTCACGACAGCCTCTCCCAGGCTTTTGCAGGCAACACTGGGCTGCTGTACCTGGTAGTCTCCTTCACTTCCGACTGGCTGTATCCGGCATATCACTCGAAGGAGCTGGTCTCAGCGCTCACCGCGGCCGGCGCAGACGTCACCTACTGCCACATTGACTCCTCCTGGGGGCACGATGCCTTCCTGCTGGAAGTGGATACGATGACCGTCCTGCTCGCCCAGTTCTTGCAGCGAGTCACCCGCCAGAACGACATCCATCTGCCGGAAGCGGAAGAAGCTGATTGAAATGGCGTCTGCTGAGCTTGCCGCTGCCCCCTGCGCCGAACCCTGCTGTGAGGAGCAGCTGCGCCCCGATCTGCAGGCGGTGGCTGCGCTCATCCAGCCGGGCGAGCGGGTGCTCGACCTGGGCTGCGGGGATGGCGCACTGCTGCGCTGCCTGATCGACACGCGCTCGGTCACCGGGCGGGGCGTCGAGCTCACCCAGGCAGGGGTGCTGGCTTGCATCCGCAAAGGGCTCAGCGTCCGGCAGGGGGACTTGCATGAAGGCCTGGGCGACTATCCGGAAGGCTCATTCGATACGGTCATCCTCAGCTATACCATCCCCTATTTGAACGACCCCGCTTTCGTCATCCATGAAATGCTGCGGGTAGGGAAGCGCGCCGTGGTCAGCTTCCCGAACTGGGGGCACTGGCGCTCACGCCTGGAATTCCTGCTCGGCGGGCGCATGCCGGTGGCTTCCAGCCTGCCCCAGGCGTGGGAGGCTGCCCCGCGTGCTCGCCCGTTCACCATCCGCGATTTCACCACCTTCTGCCAGCGGAACGAGTTCAGCATCGCCCAGGTGGTGCTCCTCCGCGACGGGCAGCCCATTTCTCAGGCGTTCGCTGCCGAGCTGCGGGCGACCGCGGCGATATACGTCTTGATTTAAGATTGTAAATCCCCCGAAGGACCATTAGGAATTAATGATCGGGTTTTCTCTATCCTGAACGGAATCGCCACGGGTGAGCACATCGAGCCAGAACTCGTTAAAGCGCTCGCCGTCCACCCTGGTTACCACCGGAAAAGGTTTCCCCGCCGGATCGATGCGTTCGACGAGCCAGCCATCATTTTCCTCGATCGCCAGCGGAATCTCTTCGATCACAACTCCAGCGTCCCAGCCCAGAGCGATCGCGCAGGCAAGCGGATCATACTGGAAATTAATGATGTCTTCCGGCAGCCCGGGGCAGGTCTTCCCATACTTCAGCTCATTCTGATGATCTACCGCGAAAGCTTCAGCCTGACGGGCAATCAATCCTCCCAATGCGCCTGCCTTCCGCTAAATCTGCCAGGTAAGCCCGCCTGAGGGCCGTCTCCGCAGTCACGGGTAAGGGAACGAGAGTAGGCTGCGAATTGAGCAGGACGTGCTTCGTCGACTTTACGTCCACCTGCATGTTGAAATCGTAATCGTTGCCCCATTTTGGAAAACCCGGGCGAGGCGGGTAGACGTAGCCGCCCATCAGGAAGAGCTTTGCCTGGCTCAAGATGCCTGGATATTCCAAATCCAGCAGATACAAATTCGTATAGGGGCCAATGCCGATGATCGTCGCCCCCTGCTCGATGCTCTTCTTTAACAGCTGGACTGCCTCCCCTGCCGGGGTGAAAAAAGGTTCGACCGGCTCAGGCCAGTACCTTTCCTCAGGGGGAAGGCTCAGCTGCTCGCGATAGTAGCCTTGAGCGACGTCGGCGCCGGCTGCAACCGGAATATCCTGGCGCCCTTCGAGCGCCAGGGCATAGCGGGCATACCCGGCTCTCTTCCCTGCAAGCTCGCCAACGGTCGTAATTCCGGTCAAGTGGAGGCCTCCCGGCCAGCGCAGCAGCATCGCCAGGGCGCACAGGTCGTCGATATCCCCGCCTAAATCCGTATCCAGATGGACGTTATTTGCCAATTTACAAAACTCCTGCTGCATTGTCTAATACCAGATTTGCTCTCGCCTGGCTATGTGGTTTGTTTCGCCCCAACCGAGACCCTGCACCGCCCCTCGAAGAGGATTATATCCTATTCAAATCAGGTAAATTGCATCGAAAAAAGTTGGCCTGTATGCTCCTCTTAGATCAGATATTAGATATAATACTTGTCTGAATATTAAGATAAACGCCTTTTCCTGTTATTGAACGTGGATCGAAGGCGAAAATGAAGTTACCGAATAATCTCCCGATTCCGCTGACCCGTTTTATCGGTCGCGAGCGTGAAATTACATCCCTGACCGGGTTATTGCTGGATAATTCCCGCGCGGCGGATGGCGTAGCTCATCCAATTAATACTGCAAATTTGCAACATTACCGCCTGATAACCCTTACCGGGGTCGGCGGTTGCGGCAAAGACCCGCCTGGCAATTGAGGTAGCCCTACATATCGCCGGTTCGGGTGATCTGGCGGCACATTTTCCGGATGGCATCTGGTTTATCGGGCTGGCAGGCATCAATGAGCCCGATCTCATTGCTCATACGATATTTACCGAGCTGAACCTGACCGAATCCCCTCATCTCGCGCTGCATGAATCGCTGGCTGAGGCGCTGCGCACCCACAAGGCTTTATTACTGATCGATAATTGCGAGCATCTAAGCGACGCTTGCGCCCGGCTGGCAGAAAGCCTGCTCACGAGCTGTCCGGGTATCGTAATTCTGGCTACCAGCAGGGCGCCGCTCAATATCTTTGGCGAGAAAATATTTCCTGTTTTACCCTCGAAATTATCAACCCCGGTGAAGATATACCCTTGACTAACCTGGTGCAGTGTGAATCCGTGCGTTTATTCGCAGACCGGGCAGCTGCCACCGATCCATTCTTCACGGTCAACGAACGAAACAGCCGCGCCGTCTTACGGATATGCCAGCTTTTGGATGGCATCCCTTTGGCGATCGAGCTGGCAGCCGCACGTGCCCGGGCCCTCACCGCTGAGGGGATTGCCGAGCGGTTGGGCGATATGTTTCAGCTGCTTTACAGCTCCAGCCCGACGCTGATCCCCCGCCACCAGAACCTACACGTCGCATTTGACTGGAGTTTTTCCCTACTGACCGAGCCTGAAAAGGCGTTATTCCGCCGCCTTGGCGTCTTTCACGGAGGTTGGACCTCTCGAAGCGGCTGAGCAGGTCGCACAGATTGAACCGGAGTCCCCTGGTCAAATGATCGATATTCACGAGAGGCTGCTCGACCAATCCCTGATCGTCCGCATGGACGATCGCCAGACCGCCCAGGGCAAGATACGGAATGCTCATGCCTGTGAGGCAGTACGCGGGAGAATTGCTTGCCAGGTCGGGTGAATTCCTCCGGATGCACGACAGCCATCTGGCGTATTACGCCGGTCTGGCGGAGCGTGTCTGGGATGGACTCCATTCACTCGAATACCATACCTGGCTGCGCCGGACACGGCACGAGCTGGACAACATCCGTTATGCCCTGGAATGGGCGCTGACAGATGGAAATATCGAGCTCGGTTTGCGCCTGGTGAACGGGTTGTTTATGTTCTGGCAGAATGCACGTTTGGTTACCGAGAGCATCACAATTTTCCAAAACCTCATCAACCATCCAAAGACAGCAGATCCATCCGTGAGGCGTATTCGCGGGAGAGCGCTGGCGTTGCTGAGCATATCGTTTTAAGGCTATCCGATTATCAAAATGCGATAAAGGCTGCCGAAGCCGCAATCGCCATCGCCGCGGAAATGCACGATTCTGAGATTGCAGGATATGCCCTGGTAGGGCTTGGTCATTCTTACGGTCTGCAAGAACGATACGATGAAGCGCAGACCTGTCTCGAGAAGAGCTTATCCCTGTTCCGAGAGCAGAATAACATCATCGGGCAGGGTTGGGCACTCTCTCGCCTGGGGACAGTGGCGCTGCATAAGGCTGAATTCGAGCAGGCTATCGGCTGGTTAGAACCGATGGCAAATTTGATGCGAGAAATTGGAAATATAAATTATTTGGATTATGCTCTGGACTATTGGGGTTATGCGCTGCTCGGTCTGGGCAACTTCGCGGTGCGATGCAGAAATTTCTCGGATCAAGTAAATTTGACTCGGAACCCGAAAAACTATCGGCCTCGTTCCTGATCCAATTCGCGGTTTTAGCCAGCCATGCAGGGCAAAAGGAGCGAGCTGCCAGGCTGCTCGGTCAAGCAGACCTCCAACGCAGCCTGAATAACACGGTCATCTTTCCCTATGAATTGCAGCGCTCTGCCAATCTGGTTGAAGCGCTGCGCAACGAGCTAGGCGAGACTGCATTCTCCCACGCCTGGGAGGCCGGGCGCGGGCTGAATCAAGCCCAGGTAAACGCTGAGATATCGGCAGTCAGCGCCCGCCTGAGATGAGCCTCCCGGCGTCAGACCGGCTGGTACTTCAGCCCTGACTGAACGCGAGCTGGATGTACTGCGCCTGGTGAGCCTGGGGAAAAGCAACCAGGAGATTGCCGACCAGCTCGTCATCAGTCGCCGCACCGTGCACGCTCACCTGCGTTCAATTTACGGCAAGTTAGATGTGACTACACGCACCGCAGCCGCCTACCATGCACAGATATTCAACCTCGTTTAATTCATTTAAGACATACTCAGTTTGTTGAGGAATTGCATTTTTCCCTCAACTGCGTAATTCCTACCAATATTAGGCATTTGTGCCGATGCACGGCAGGTTGTTTTCTGATATTTATTATGATATTGGTCAATAATTATTTTTTTCAGTGCATTAAACTCGTTTGGAGGTATCCAATGTTAAGCGACCAACAGGTCCAGGTGCTTCAGGCTCAGGTTCGCGGCGCGCTGATCACCCCGCGCAGCGAAAGCTATGAGGCGGCCCGTAAAGTCTATAACGCCATGATCGACAAGCATCCAGCGCTCATCGTCCAATGCGTGGATGCGGCGGACGTCATTGCCGCAGTGAACTTCGCCCGCGAGAATCGCCTGCCGTTGGCTGTGCGCGGCGGCGGTCATAATGGAGCAGGCCTGGGCACCTGCGATGACGGCCTGGTCATCGATCTCGTACGCATGCGCGGCATTCGCGTCGATCCGCAGAACAGCACGGTCCGCGTAGAGGGCGGCGCTACCTGGGGCGACGTGGACCACGCGACCCATCCGTTTGGGCTGGCAGTGCCCACTGGCTTTCTTTCGACGACCGGCGTGGGCGGGCTGACCCTCGGCGGCGGCGTGGGCTATCTCACCCGGCGATATGGCTTGACGATCGATAACCTGCTGAGCGTGGACATGGTCCTTGCCGACGGTCACTTCGTCACTGCCAGCGTGGAAGAAAACCGGGACCTGTTCTGGGCTGTGCGCGGTGGCGGCGGCAACTTCGGCGCAGTCACCTCTTTCCTGTTCCGGGGACGACCCGTCAGTATGGTTTACGGGGGGCCAATCTTCTGGCCGATGGAAGCTGCGCAAAAGGTGATGCGCTTCTGGCGTGACCAGATCCTCACCGGACCCGAAGAGCTCAACGGCTGGTTCGGCTTCCACACTGTGCCGCCTGTGGATATGTTCCCCAAGGAGCACCAGCTCAAGAAAATGCCCGTGATCGTCTGGTGCTACACCGGCGATTTGAATAAAGCCGATGAAGTTTTCAAACCGATCCGCAAGATTGCCCCACCGGCGATAGATTTTGCCGGTCCGATCCCCCTTCCCGCCTTGCAGAGCATGTTCGACGGATTGTATCCCGCCGGGCTGCAGTGGTACTGGAATTCCGACCTCTTCACCGAGCTGAGCGACGCGATGATCGACCAGCACATCGAGCACGCCAAGCAGCTGCCATCAGTGCATTCCACCGTCCATTTATACCCGCTCACCGGCGCGGCTCAGCGGGTAGGGCGCACAGGATACCGCCTGGAACTACCGCGAAGCAAAATACACCCAGGTCGTGGTGGGCGTGGATCCCGACCCGGCTAACAACACCCGCACGATCTCCTGGGCGAAGGAGTATTGGCAGGCGATGCACCCTTCCTCAGCCGGGGGTGGCTACGTGAACATGATCATGGACGAAGGTGAGGAGCGGGTGAAGTCTGCCTATCGCGATAACTATCCCCGCCTGGCAGCCATCAAGGCCAAGTATGACCCGGACAACCTGTTCCGTGTGAACCAGAACATCAAGCCGGGCGTCACGGCGGCAGCTTTGCGCACTTAGCTTGTTCCACCCCGACTGACCGGGGAACTATCCAAAAACGAGGATCAGGTGGCGCAATGCGCCACCTGATCCTCGTTTTCGGAATAGAATCCCCCACCTCCTGCCGCAATTATCCGACCAAAATAGGGTAAAATTTGGCAACGGGATTTCCCGACGGGATTGCCTTACGCCGTATTTTCTTTTGATCGACGGGAATTCTGTTCAAGGAGATCTTAAATGTCCATTTCAAACCGACATAAAACCGCCCTTACACATCGGAAGACGATCCTGCCTTCGATTTTACTCCTCGGGGCCATCCTCCTGGCAGCCTGCCAGCCGGCGCCAGCTCCAACGCTCCCTGCTCCCGCACCCACGCGGGCTCCCCTGGCAACACCTACCCCTCTGCCCGAGATCCCGGTCGAGCAGCTCTACAACACCACCTGGGTGCTGGTCGGTCTGGGAGACGCCCAAAACCCGACCGTCGTCCCTGCGGGAACTGTCATCACCGCCGAGTTCAACCCGGATGGTACGCTCAGCGGATCGGGCGGCTGCAATAACTACACAGCAGAGTACCAGGCTTCTTCTAACGGGACGCTGACCGTCAACCCCGCCATTGCCACCACGCGCATGGCGTGCGAGCAGGGGATGGAGCTTGAAAATGCCTATTTGGGCGCCCTCGGTAAAGCCCAGACTTTCTCATTCAACAGCCGAAGGTCGCCTGGAGATCACCTATGATTTCGGCGCAGCCTATCCGCGAAGCTGGTTTATACCCCCAGCCAGGCTACCCTGACGGACACAGAATGGGTGCTGATCTCGTATGGAAACCCGAGTGCACCCTCGGCTGTGCCGGCAGGCAGCGTGATCACTGCGGTTTTCACCCAGGAAGGCACCGTTAGCGGCAATTCAGGCTGCAATACCTACGCCGGAGGGTACAGCTTGAACGGCAGCCAGATCCTGGTCGGGACACTTGCCTCGACGGCTATGGCCTGCGTACCCGGATCGGAGATCGAATCAGCCTATCTTACGGCGCTGCAAGGAGCATTTCACCTACCAGATTACCGGCTCGAAATTGACCATTACCTACGATAATGGCAGCAGCGCGTTAAACTACACCTCCGCCAGCCTGCCGCTGACCGGCACCGAGTGGAGCCTGTCGGCTCTAAACGGTTCCCCGCTTCGCTGAAGATATCGAGATTACTGCGTTATTTGTGCCAACCCAAGGAACGGATACTGGAAATGTAAGCGGGAGCGCCGGCTGCAACATCTACAACGCCGGCTACACCCTTAGCGGCAGCAGCCTGACGATTGACCCACCCGTAAGCACCTTTAAAGCCTGCGAAGAGCCTGTCATGCAGGCAGAGCAATCCTATCTCACCGCATTGGAGTTGACTCAAAGCTACCAGATATTCGGCAACCAGCTTCTTTTGTCCACCGGGGCGGGGACGCTTACCTTCGTTGCCAACCGCACTCCCCTGCAAGCTGCACTGTGGGTGTTGACCGGCGTGGGTGAGCTGAATAACCTTAAACCCCCAGTCCAGGGCAGCAACTTTACCGCCCAGTTCACCCGCAACCCTGGCGTACCTACCGGGGTGGTTGCCGGAACCACTGGATGCAACGAATACGCGGCGGCGTTTACGGCGAGCACGACAGAGATAAAGATTAACCTGCCGCAGAAGACGCATAATCCTTGCTCGCATTGCTCAAGATAAGGCTGAGCAGGAGTATTTCCAGGCGCTGAATTCCGCCACTATCTATCGGATCGTCGGCAATTCTCTGGTCATACCCTACGACGACAACAAGCAAGCCCTGGTCTTCGAAGGGACGATGCTCGACGTAGCCCAGAAGAAACCGCTCGAAGAGCTCAACAATACTTCCTGGTATTTGTGGGCGATCAACGATATACCGGTTATCCCCGGCGCGCTGGTAACCGCCCTGGTCACGATTAACCCGGATAACCAGTCCGGCACGCTCAGCGGAACGGCTGGATGCAACAGCTATCAGGCAACCTTTGGCGAGTCGCTGGGCATGCAGACTACACTCACCTCATTGCAGACCTGCTCACAACCCACTGGCGTCATGCTGCAAGAGCAGAGCTACATGAAGGCCCTCTCTACTTCATATGGATATTGGGTAACCGGCGACCAGCTGATCATCAACACCGGGCAGGGACCTCTGACCTACATGAGCCAGCCTCCTGCCAGCGCCGCGGACCAGACGCACCTGCTGCAAAACATCACCTGGTTCTTGTACTCCTATAACGACCAACCCAGCGTGCGGGGCTCAGCCGAAGCCAGCCTGTTCTTTGCCCCCAATGGCGTACTCAGCGGCTTTACCGGCTGCAACAATCTCAACGGCACCTACACCACAGATATCAACCAGCTGCGCGTCACGACTCTGACCCGCGGCAGCAACCCCTGCCCCAATAATGCGGCGACCAACCAGGAGAACGCCATGATGGCGATCCTTGGCTCAGCCCAGACCTATACGGTAGCAGATACCGCCATGCAGATCGTCGGCAGCCAGGGCGTGCTGAATTTTGCGATGACCCCCGTCAACCGCCCGAACGAGATCGTGCCCCCTACCGCGGTCATGGTCATCACCCCGTCCCAACCGCTGATTGGGCAATCCGTCACATTCGATGGAAGTAAATCGAGCGGTCCGGTGCCGATCATTTCGTGGGACTGGGATTTCGGCGATGGCGGACGGGCGCAATGGCCCGGTGGTCAAGCATACCTATACCCTGGCTGGCAGCTATGTCGTGCAGATGACGGTTACCGACCAGGTCGGTTATCGCGGCTCGACCAAAGCCACAGTCACAGTTAGCCTGCCCGCGACGCCAACGGCTGTGCCCACGGCTGTGCCGACGGCGACGACAGCTCCTCCCACGGCGACGTCCACGTCAGCCCCGCAGCCAACCGCCACACAGCAGCCTGCACAGCCCACCGCGACCAGCCAGCCACAGCCTCCGACTGCCACTCACGAGCCCTCGCTGCCCACCGTGACAGCCCAACCCGGTCAGCCTACCCCAACCCAGCCGCCGCCGCCAACCGAGACGCCCAAGCCAACAGATACCCCGCCACCCCCTCCAACCGAGACGCCTCTCCCGCCGACTGAGACTGCCCTTCCTCCAACAGAGACAGCACTGCCTCCGACCGAAACTCTGCCCCCACCTCCGACTGCAACACCGGTGCCTGCAGTGCCGCCCAAGGCAGTCATCCAGGGCGCCACCAGCGGTTTCGTCGGTGAGCCGGTCAGCTTCAACGGCTCAGCCTCCACCGCGGGGAGCAGCCCGATCACCAGCTACGCCTGGAACTTCGGAGATGGCACTTCTGCAGGACCAGCGAGCAGCCCTCAGGCGACCACGATCTACAACCAGCCTGGCAGCTATTCTGTGCAGCTGGTCGTCACCGATGCCTATGGTCAGACCAGCCAGGCAACCCAACCGATCAGCATCAACGCCCGCTTGAATACGGTCGTCTGGTCGCTGCAGAGCGCACAACCTGGCACCGCGATCACCCTGCAGTTTTTGAGCGGTCAAATTGCCGGTTTTGCCGGCTGCAACTCCTATTCGGGTTCGTACACAGCCGCTCAGAATGAGGATGGCACTTATGCCATCACCATGAGCTCTGTGGCAGCTAACACCAAGGTATCTTGTTCGTCCAATGTAATGGATCAGGAGAATTCCTACCTGGCTACCCTGGGAGCAGTAACGACTGGACAAATCCAGGGGAACACGCTCAACCTGAGCGGCGGCAATGGAAGTCTGAGCTACTTCCAGGTCGGCACAGCCAAGCCCAAATAGCCCGTCTAGCTTGGCGGAGTATATAATCCGAAAACGAGATACAGGTGGCGCTAAAGCGCCACCTGTATCTCGTTTTCGAAACAGGAGGTTTTTCCTTACCTGAAAAAAATGAATATGATAAGATTGGTCTGTTTCAGGAGGTGGGCATGCCAAATTATCGTTATCTGATCATCGGCGGCGGGATGACGGCTGCTTCCGCCGTAAGCGGCATTCGGCAGATGGATCCAGAAGGAGCAGTCGGTCTCATCTGCGCCGAGAACCACCCACCATACAATCGCCCGCCGTTGAGCAAGGGCTTGTGGCGCGGCCAGCCCATCGAGAAGATCTGGCGCAAGGTGGACCATCACGAAGTCAGCCTGCACCTGGGCAGGCGAGCCACTGCGTTGGATCCAGACGCCAGGCAGGTGATCGATGACCAGGGAGAGACTTATACGTACGATAAATTATTGGTCGCCACCGGCGGATCGCCGCGCCAGCTGCCGTACGGCGAGGGATTGGTCCACTACTACCGCACCGTGGACGACTACCAGCGCTTGCGCGCCGAGACACAGGTAAAACACCGCTACCTCATTATCGGCGGCGGGTTTATCGGCTCGGAGGTTGCTGCGGCCTTGAAGATGCAGGGTCAAAGCGTGGTGATGGTCTTCCCTGACTCTGGCATTGGTGGGAAGGTCTTCCCTGCTGAGATTTCGCTCTATATCAACGAATATTTCAGCAAAAAAGGGGTGGAAGTGCTCTCCGGAGAAATGCCGGTGGACGTCGAGAGGCAAGACGGCCGGCTGGCGCTCAAAACGAAATCTGGCAGGGAGGTCATCGCCGATGAAATCATTGCCGGGATCGGCATCCGTTTGAATACCGAGCTGGCTGACTCTGCAGGGTTGAAACAGGACAACGGCATCCTGGTCGATGAATTCCTGCACACCAGCCAACCGGATATCTATGCTGCCGGAGATATTGCGAAATTCTATAACCCGCTGCTCGATAAAACTATGCGGGTCGAGCACGAGGATAACGCCAATTCGATGGGCAAGCGGGCGGGTCAAAACATGGCCTCCGATGCCCCGAGTCCTTACCACCACCTGCCCTATTTCTATTCTGACCTGTTCGAGCTGGGTTATGAAGCGGTAGGCGAGCTCGACGCTAGATTGGAGACTTTCATCGACTGGCAGGAGCCTTTTAAACGAGGCGTGATCTATTACCTTAATGATGGGCGAGTGCGCGGCGTGCTGCTCTGGAACGTATTGGGGCAGGTCAATGCCGGGCGTAAATTGATCGGCGAACGGGGTCCCTTCACTCCTGAAGAATTAAGAGGGCGTCTCACCGGGAGCTGAGGGGTGGTTGCTGAAGGAATCGTCTTTTTTGGGAAAGGAAGAAATTAATGAGTAAGGTGATCTCGAAAGACGGGACGGAAATTTCTTATGAAAAGCAAGGCAGCGGGCTGCCGCTGATCCTGGTGGACGGGGCAATCTGCTACCGGAACTTCGGCCCAATGCCGGGTCTGGCTGCACTGCTCGCGCCGCACTTCACGGTATACATCTACGACCGCCGCGGGCGCGGCGAAAGCAGCGATACCCTGCCATATGCGCTCGCGCGCGAAGTGGAAGATATCGACGCGCTCATCCAGGAAGCTGGCGGCGAGGCATTCGTATTTGGCACATCTTCAGGCGCCTGCCTGGCCCTCGAAGCAGCGATCCAGCTCGGCGCCAAGATCAAGAAGCTGGCAATGTACGAGCCGCCCTACAATGCTGACGAATCCACCCGGCAGGTTTGGGTAGAATACCGGAAAAATCTCGTCGATTCGCTGGCTGCCGGTCGCCGGGGTGATGCTGTGGTGTTGTTCATGCAGCTCGTAGGCACGCCTGCCGAGCAGATCGATGGGATGCGCCAGGCACCCGTGTGGCCGATGTTCGAGGCCGTCGCGCCTACCCTGGCGTACGATGCAGCCGCAATCGGCAATGACCGGGCTGTGCCCACCGGACGGGCAGCCGCCATGCGTGTGCCCGTGCTCTTGATGCACGGGGGCGCGAATCTCGAGATGATGCCTTTCATGCATCGCACGGCAATGCTGCTCGCTGAGGCCATACCCAATTCACAGCAGCGGACGTTGGAGGGCCAGACCCATGACGTCTCCCTGGATGTGCTGGCTCCTGTACTGATTGAGTTTTTCAAGGGTGAGTAGAAATATCTTATTTAAGTACTGGGCATTGGCGAATCTGAACCTTATAAACGGAAAAAGCGCGTGCCATATCAGGCAATTGGCATAAGATCGTATTGGTCAGATGAATTTTGTCCAATCGTTTGGAGAGATTAGATGAAAACAGTCGTCCTGTTTATTCAAGGCGGCGGCGAGGGTGCTTATGATGTGGATGCGGTATTGGCGGCAGCTCTGCAAGAGGCACTCGGGGCTAACTTTCATGTGAAGTATCCAAGGATGCCCAGCGAAGAGGACCCGGATTATGCAGCTTGGAAGGAACAAATCTCCAAGGAGCTAGCAACGGTGGATGGCCGGCTGGTCCTGGTTGGCCACTCGGTAGGCGGCTCGGTCCTGTTGAGGTATCTGTTTGAAATCGGGGTCGAAAAGCCAGTGGCGGGAATTTTTTTCTGGCCACACCCTATTGGGGCGCAGAGGATTGGCTGGTAGATGGCTCCAGTCTGCAGGAAAACTTAGCTGCCCCAAACCCAGATGGCCCCCCCATTTTCTTTTATCACAACCGGGACGATCAAGTAGTGCCCTTCGCGCACCTGGCTATGTTCACAGAGAAGATACCCTATGCAACCTACCGGGCATACGATCAGGGCGGGCACCAGTTTATCCGCCATCTGAATGAGGTCGCCGCGGAATTTACCAATCTCTAGAGTAGTTTTAAAATATCCCTCCCCCGGTTTTTTGGGGGAGGGAAAGGGGGGATGAATTTCAGAAATTACGGTAATTCATCACTCAGCCATTGCTGTTGCCATTGCTGTTGCTGTTGTCGTTGCTGTTAGCGTTGCTGTTAGCGTTATCGTTCGTGTTGCCGCCCGCGCCAGCTTCCATCCCGACCGGCTTTCCGTCCGGGCCGAGCACGAACCACACGCTGCCCACATTCTGACCGAGAACGTCGCCTGCCTTGGTGTCCTTGGCGAAGTAATACAGCGGCATGTGGTTGTAGGTGACGATCTTGGTCCCGTCCGGCAGTGCAGCTGAGCCAACCAATGAAGCATCCACGCCGGGTCCCAAGACAGGGCTGCCCTGGGTCAGCAGTGGAGGCCAGCTCGTGATGCACTTCCCGCTGCAGTTGCTCGTATCGGGGGTGTCCTTGGTGAACATATACAGGGTCATGCCGTTATTGCCGACCAGGATCTGTCCTAAGGTTGGGTCGCTGGCGACGTTGATCGTCGCTTCTGTGGCAGCTCCCGCGGCTGGCGTTCCGGTCGCGGCTCCGGCTGCCTCCATGCCCACCGCTTTACCATCCGGACCAAGAACGTACCACACGTCACCTACACCCTGACCGGTAGCATCGCCTGCTTTGAGATCCTTATACCAGAAGTAAAGCGGCATGTGGTTGTACGTGACGATCTTGGAGCCATCAGCCAGGGTAACGGAACCCACCATCGACGGATCAACACCCTCTCCAAGCTGGGGACTGCCCTGGGTAATCAATACGGGCCATTTCTTCAAGCAGTCCGCGTTGCAGTTGCTCGTATCGGCGGTATCTTTGGTGAACATATACAATGTCATACCGTTATTGCCGACCAGGATCTTGCCCAATTTTGGATCGGTGGCAATGTCGATGGAAGCTTCCGGGGGTGTCGTCGGTTTTGGTGGTTCAGTCGGCGGGACTGCCGTTGGCGGTGCAGCCGTCGGCGGAACCGCCGTCGGCGCGACCGTGGTGGCTGCCGGCGAAGCGCACGCCGTGAGGATCAGCGCGCCCAACACCAGCGCGTTGAGCATTAGGGTTGCCTTGGCAAATACAGTTGATCGGGTGGTTCTCATCATCTCTATCCTCCTTGATAAAGTTAGGCCTCAAGGATCTTTCCGGTACAAAGCACCGGGGCAGTCAAAAACACCGGGCCGCTAAATAACCGGGATTTTCCTTAAGGCTTTTAAAAGTACATGCTGATTATGGATACGAAATGAAGTTTGGAATGGATGTAAGGGGTTTACAATATCCGATTAGTGTTTATTAAGCTGTGGGTCGAGGAAAAATCCCATAAGCCGCGAAAGAAATTCGGACAAACTCAGTGCCTGTCATTGCGAGCCTGCTGTTCTGTAGCAGGCGAAGCGATCTCTTCAACTTCAAGACTTGTCCGAATGACGGAGATAAATTATGGTGATACATCACGGCGATACATCACGGCGATAAATCGTGGAGATACATCGCCAGGAGATTGAACATATGCCTGGGTATATCCTTTTAGCGGGCGGGGCAGAGTTCGGGGGGAAGATGGCGGAAGCCGACCAGCAGGGTCTGCGCCTGGCTGGCGGTATTCGGCAGCCGTGCGGATCATCCCGGCTGCCGCGCGCCCGACCATAACGACAAGCGTGCAGGACAGAACGGCGTGCGCTGGTTCAGCACCCTGGGAGCGCAAAATGTTGCTTCCTTACCGATCATCGACCGTGATATTCCGCCGATGACCCTGCCCTGGCAGGCGAGCTGCAGAGCGCCGCATGATCTACCTGCTCGGCGGCTTCCCCGGTCACCTGAACCGGACGCTTGCAGGAAACCTGACCTTTCAGGCAATCCTCTCTGCTTACCAGCGAGAGCCGTCATCGCCGGGGGGAGCAGCGCTGGAGCGATGGTGCTGTGCGAATATTTTTATGATCCGTATGAAAAGCAAGTCTCTTCCGGGTTAACCTGGTAGCCGGGACGTGCGTCCTGCCGCATTACCACAGCTTTGGCAAGGATTGGGCGGCTAAGCTCTCCCCAATGCTGCCAGGAGCAACTTTAGCCGGCATCGATGAAGGGACTGCCATGATCGACTGCGCTGAAGAGCAGCGCTGGACGGTTTTCGGCGCCGGGAGAGGTCACCCTCCACCGGGAAACAAACGTAGAGGCAGATATCCCTGGTGATGTTTTTTCACTATACGAATAAGTCTCTAGGAATGCTGGCAGACAATGCTATACAATCGAGCGGATAATCATTATAATCTCCTCTTCAACGAACCTGAAGGTTGAGGGAAAATACCAAACGGTATAGACCGGCTTCACGCCATACAATCCGCACCGCACTCCTGGTTGCCTGCCTGATTTTACTCTCTAGCTATTATCCCGCAAGCGCCCATACCATAACTCCGATCAAAGCCAGCCCAGAGCCGGGCAGGCTGTGCCGCAATCGCCTCCTGAAGTGCGCCTCACCTTCGCCGAGGAAATTACCGAATCGGGCAGCAGCTTACAGGTATTCAACGTCAGGGCGTCCAGGTAGATAAAGGTAACGGAGGCGTCGATCTGAACGATCCCCAGCACGTCATGCTGGTCGTCGCTTTGCCTGAGCTCAGCCAGGGGGTGTACCAGGTGAAGTGGAGTATTACCTTGCTGGATGGAGATGTCAGCCAGGGGGAATATTATTTTGGCATCGGGGACGTCGCCGTCCCGGCTGCCCCGGTACAGCCGGTTGTTCTGGCAACCACACCAAACCCCCAGGCTGCCAGCAGCCAGCCGGTCGCTTTGTGGCTGGTTATTGGAACCGGTTTGGTATTTTTATTAGCAATCGGTATTTATTTCGTACAAAAAATCGTCACCCTGCATGAGCCGCCGATCAAGTTCTCACCGCTTCTACCGGCTGTCCATTGGATTGGTCCTGCTTGCCCTGGCACTGGGCAGCGTAACTGGCGCACAGGTGCAACGCCTACCTGCTGCGATCCGATCCAGCCGATAACAGCGCGTTGGATGAATTCCCTCCTCCCGAAGTAAAACTCTGGTTCAGCCAGGCATTATTTCCCGCTTCAGCACTGCCCAGCTCCTGGATATCAACGGTAAGCCGATCCCGCTAACCTCGGTGCAGGTCGATCCAGCCGACCCGACCCTGCTGGTGCTCGCTCTGCCGCCTTTAGCGAAAGGCGTATACACCGTGAACTATAAAGTCAGCTCAGCCGTGGACGGGCATGCCAACACCGGCTACATCGCTTTCAGCGTCGGCGGCGCAGAGCTGGCTGGGACGAGCTCAGTAGGGGTTGCCAAAGGAGGCTTGACCGCGGTGGACCTCCCCGAGCTGACCCTGCGCTGGCTGAATTATCTCGGATTGCTGGTTATGGTAGGCTGCCTCGGCGTGCTGCTTTTCGTGCTCCGCCCAATTCCTGCGACCGGGGAGACAGTAAAAGACGACGAGCATATCTACAACCGGGTCCCCAGCAGGCTGCTGAACAGCAGGCTGCTAAATTTGGCTATGCTCGCCACGGGCTTTGCCTTCCTGATTGGAATTGCGCAGCTTGCCTGGCAAATCCATTCCCTGGTGAACCTGGAGACGCAGGCGTTATCTTTCCTGGAGCTCAGCGAGCAGACCCTTTTCGGATCGCAGTGGGGAATCGCCTGGCTCTGCGCGAGGTCCTTCTGATCGTTTTGTTCATCGTGCTCTACCGTTTAAAGCGAAAACCACCGTGTGAGCTGCGCGGTTACTGGCTGGCAATGGTGCTTGGCGCCTATGTTTTGATCGCCCAATCTATGGTCAGTCATTCGGCCGGCGCTCAGGACTACCTCCTGCCGGTGACTGTCAATACGCTGCACCTGCTCTTCGCCGGTTTTTGGATAGGCGGCTTGATTGCCCTCGTCATCTGTCTGCTACCGGTCTTGCTCCAGGACAGGCAGGCTTTCAGAGAGAACGTCCGGATTGCTGGGGACCGTTCAGCGTGTTGGCTGCGGTCAGCGTCGGGTTGGTGGTTGCCACGGGATTGTACAGCACCGGCAGCCAGGTGATCACTGCGGACGCCCTGCTGCTGAGTCCATATGGACGGACGCTTACAATTCAAGATCCTCCTGGTGCTGCTGGCAGGCTGTATCGGTCTGTTCAACAGCTCGCTGCTGCACCCGAAGCTGGCAGCGCCGCTCGCCAGGATATTGAAAAAGCCTCCTGGATGGACCCCGTTCAAGCTGGAGCATTTCCCCTGGCTGGTCCTTACCGAGGTCATCTTCGGCCTGGCTATCCTGCTTTCCGTGGGGGTATTGACCACTCTACCGCCCGCCAGAGACCTGGCATACACTGTGTCGCCGGACGTGCAGTCAGACGATGTACTCCAGCCCACCAATGATCTTTTCGTCACGCTGGCGATAAAGCCCAACCGCCCTGGGCTGAACCTTTTCAACATCGATGTGCTCAACTCACGCCGCCCAGCACCGGCGGATATCTTGCGGGTAATCGTCCGCATGACCTATCTCGAGCAGGACATGGGCACCACCAGCCAGGATGCCCAGTTCGTCGATTCAGCCAACTGGAAGAGCAGCTACCGCCTGTCTGGCAGCTATCTCACGCAGCCTGGCAAATGGTCGATCCAGGTGATCGTGCGCCGTAAAGGTATGCCGGACAGCCAGGTAACCATCCCCTGGACCGTCCTGCCGCTGGGGAATATCCGGCCCCAAGCTGGTCTCGCAGTATCCCTGGCAGGCTCTCCTGGCGCTGAGTGCGGGAATCATTGCGTTGCTGGTGCTGCTGATCGCCGGGCTGTTCTGGCTCAGAGCCAGGCGGAGTGAGCCCAGCCAGGTGGAACCTATTCAGCCGCACTGAGCATGCATGATAGCTGTTTTGGATGATCAAGCCGTTCTCCCCGTAACCCAAGCCGTGGAGGATTAAGATGGCCGAAACCCGAGCTAATCTGGCTGTGATTACCTTTGTATCTGCTCAAGCCTGGGAAGCCTGGCTGGAAGAGCATCATCAAGATACACAGGGGATCTGGCTGAAAATTGCCAAAAAAGAAAGCGGTGCAGCGTCTGTATCCTATGCGGAGGCGCTGGAAAGTGCGCTGTGTTATGGCTGGATCGACGGGCAGAAAGCAGCTTTCGATGACCGGTATTGGCTGCAGAAATTTACCCCCAGGAGCCGCAAGAGCAAATGGTCGAGGGTAAACTGCGAGAAGGCATTAGCGCTGATCGCCGCAGGCAGGATGCAGCAGGCAGGTCTGGCTCAGGTGGAAGCCGCGCAGGGGGATGGACGCTGGGAACGGGCTTACGAATCACAGAGCAAGATCAGCGTACCGCAAGACCTGCAGCGCGAACTGGATGAGCATCCGGCGGCAATGGATTTCTTCGAGCAGTTGGACAGCGTAAACCGCTACGCAATCCTGTACAGGATCCAGACAGCGGTAAAGCCGGAAACCCGGGCGAAGCGCATCGATAAATTTGTTACGATGCTTTCCAACCAGGAAAAGATCTATCCGTAGACGTGCAGCGGCTGGAGACATGGCTTGAGATGGAAGACGCCCTATCCATTCAACAAATCCGCCAGCTGCGGTTGAAAGCCCAGCGGCTTTCTCCCCAAGGAGCTGGCATATCCGCCTCGTCGGCACAGGTTTTACAAGAAGTCTGCGGAGTGCAGGCTCAGGACCTGCCTGCCGGGCTGCTCTCCATCAATGCGCGCAGCAGGGGCTTGTCCAAAACGGAAGTTGAGCAGCGCGCCAGGTTGAGCGTTCGATCGCCTGGACGTGGTGCCTGCGCGGCACGCTCCACCTGGTTGCCGCCGAGGATGCGCGCTGGCTGGTGCCGTTCTTTGGACCTGGGCTGATTGCGGGGGATCGGGCTCGAATGCAAGAGCTGGGCTGGGATAACCAGCGGGCTGAGCTCGGGATTCGCCTTCTCCTGGAGGCGCTGCAGGAGCACCCCGACCTCACCCGACCTGAAATTATTGCCTTGTTAGAAAAGAATCACCTGCCTCACACTGGGCAAGCGCCGATCCATCTTATTTACCGGGCGGCTCTCGAAGGCTTGCTCTGCCGTGGAGCGGAGCGGGGGAAAGAACCCACCTTCGTGCTCTTCGAGAGCTGGCTGGGAGCGCCCCAGCCGCTGCCCCGACAGGAAGCCCTGGCTGAGCTCGCTGTCCGCTATCTCTCCGCGTACGCTCCGGCGCGCCCGGAAGACCTGGCGAGCTGGGCAGGACTCAAGCTGAGCGATGCCCGGCTGGCATGGCAGCTCGTGGAGCACAGCCTGAAAGAAGTGAGCTGCGAAGCGCAGGCTGGAACCGGACCCATGTGGCTTCTCGAGAGCCAGCTCCCCTGGCTGGATGAGCTGGTAGGTCCATCGCCGGTGGTTTACTTATTACCGCGCTTCGATACTTTGCTCTTAGGATATGCCAGCCGAGATTGGTTGCTCGATCCGGTTTACGCCCGGCGCATCCACCCAGGCGGCGGGTGGATCCACCCGGTTTTGCTGGTCGATGGGCAGGTCCGCGGCACCTGGAGCACAAAATATTGGAAAGCACGTTTGGAAATTCAAGTTGAACCGTTCGAAAAGCTTGCCAGCGCCCTCGTGCCGCCGGTCGAGGAGAAAGTTATTGACCTCGGACGCTTTTTGGGCGAGCCGGCTGAATTAGTATTCAAATAATTATCAGAAGAAACACTCTCGTTATCAAAACACCTCTCACTTTCCAGTATGAAAATTCGGAGGGGCAAAATGGAAAAGAATGATACCGCAGCAAATCAAAATGCTCCATCTGGCAAGCTTCAGGCAACCGTGCAATCCAGCGGGACGGTTGGGACCGTTCCCGTTCGGGCAAGATCGCTCCGCGATTGGCAGCGCTGGGGGCCGTACGCGGCGGTTGCCTGGTCACTGGTCTACGCCGCGCTGGGGATCTACTGGGCAGTGAGCGGAGGCGGATTCCCTTACGCCCAAGAAACCATGTCCAACGGAGCAGGGCCGGCAGTCGCACTGTTCGGGCCAGGGGTGGCCTGGATCGTCGTGATGTTGGCAGGGATTCCTGCGGCAGCAATGGGAGCGGCGATGCTGCGCGGGGTGCGCGGCAGGGTTTTGCGGCCCCTCTTTATAACCGCCGCAGCACTGCTCTCGGGGGTCCTCCTGCTGCTCATGAGCGACCTTAACCTGCTGACGATGCTCGCCTACATCCCCTATACGGTATTCAGGCTCATCACCGGCGCCGAGATTGACATCTACGTGCAAGCTTTGACCGGGTTAATGTGGACATTAGTGCTCCAATTGCTGTGTCTGACCGGCGGGTTCCTCTGGCTGGCGGCGACCGTCAGCTACGCCCGCCGCAGTGGGGACGCCTGCCTGTATTGTGGCCGCCGAGACGGCCCCGAGGGTTGGACGGGCCCGGCCGTGCCGCGCGCTGGGGCCGGGTCGCCGTGTATGTGGCCATAGCTGTGCCAGTGTTGTATGCACTCACCCGCTACGCCTGGGCGCTGGGTATCCCGCTGGGGATGAGCGTTGAGCATCTACGCCTCGGGCAGGAGAGCGGGGAGTGGATCTCGGGGCTCTTCCTGGCGACCTTTGGTCTGGTGGGGGCCGCCCTCATGCTCGGCCTGGTGCAGCACTGGGGTGAAGTGTTCCCGCGCTGGATGATCGGCCTGGCAGGACGCCGGGTTCCCATCGCTCTGGCGGTGATCCCGGCTTCGATCATGTCGGTGCTGTTCATAGTAGGCGGCATCACCATCTTGACCGCTTGGAACCAGATGGCTGCGGCGGCAGTGACCACTGGGGAAGATATATGGATCGTCGTTGGACCCGCCGCGCTGTTCCCGGTGTGGGGCGTGGCACTCGCAGTGGCGACGCTGGGTTACTACTACCGGCGGCGCGGCCCGTGCAGAATGTGTGGTCGCGGAGCACCTAGCAATGCAGGTGAGCCGTTGGTCAGCCAAAGCACGCCCGCTGGACGCCTGCCCGTGATTGAGTGAGCTACACTGGGTACTGGTGGGAATGACTTCCCCGCAACGCCCCTCAGCGGTTGTCTTTGCGAGAGATTGTCATTGCGAGAGGTTGTCATTGCGAGAGGTTGTCATAGCGAGATGAGCGTTCTATGCTCATCGAAGCAATCTTATTTTTTTAATCTCGATTCTGTTGACATTTTATCCCTGGTAGTCAGTCCAACTGAGAAAGATGGACTGACTACGAGAAGCTAAGATCATTTCTAATAAGGCTTGGCTAGAGGAAGGGCGGATACCCGGTTTCCAGACTCGTGATGTAGGAGGTCATGCCCAGGTGCGGCAGATCCGGGATGGGCAGGACAGTAAAGACCTGACCTTTCGACCAGACCTTTGCTTTGTGCAGATATGCTGCGCCGGATTACTGCCGCGCCATGGCGGTTTTATTTACCCGAATCTTCCTGGCGCATTCGAATAGAAGGTGGGTTTCAAGCCAGAAGTGCCTGTTGCGGGGTAGCCTGTAACGCTTCTTTCTTCTCCCGGCGGGTGATCAACCAGTTGATGATGACGACAACCAGTAGATACACCACGCCAGAAGCGACCAGCATGAAATTGAATGACGGTAGTTTATCCACGACAATGAGGGGTGAGCCTTGCAAAAGATCGGTGTTGGCTTTCTCGTTAACCAATACAACAAGAGCAAAGTTATTTGCCAAGTGAAACCCGATCGGCATCCACAAAGACCGGGAGCGCCAGGCGAGCCACCCGTATACCAATCCATCGAAAAGGTAAATCAGAACCCCGTACCCGGGCATTCCATTGAGGAAAACATTGCCGATGTGGATGGCGGCAAACGCAAGTCCCGAAATTCCGACGATCAGCACTGGATTGGCGGTCAACCGGCGCATGAACTGCATGGTGTAACCGCGATAGAGCAGTTCTTCGGCGGTAACCTGGATGAAGATCGTGATCGCGCCAACGATTAGCAGGGGCAGATAAGTCGAAAGATCAGGCGCCACAAAGGAAATCTGACTGCCTGCGAACAAACCACCGCCTATATAGACGACCAGGTTGATCAACAACCCGAACAGAAAGCCGATCCCAAGTTTCCATCCATCCAGCTTGAGTTGGGGTAGGGCGACACTCCACCACGGACGTTTATGCAGCAGCCAGGTAAAGAAAGGTATCGCGAGAAAGGCGGGCAGGAATCCGAGCGTAGTCATCGCAACCGAGCCGACAACCGAGCCGCTGGCTAGTGCGGGAACCAGGATTACCAGCAGTATCACAAAAAAAGTACTTCCGGCGGTAAGAATTATCTGAAAAAGGATAAGTCCAATCAGATACAGCCACCAGGCGGAACGGCCTTTTAGGGCCCAATCGAGATACGAACGGATTTCATCGGTTTTTGATGTATTCATTTTCAATCTCCTCTTTTTCATTGCTTGATGCATGTATCAAATCCAGGTAGTTCAATAATCGAATATTAAGATCGGATATTATAAAGCCATCTCATCCTTTTGTATGAATTCCTGACTTGATCAAATTGGGAATGGTTGAAAAACCTCGTTATAAATATAAGTCTTATCCTATCCATCTTTTTGAGTGTGATTGACCACTTAGAAATAGAATTGCTTCATGCCAAATACAAGCCTTCCGAATCATCAATGGATGAAAGTCCGGGATTACCTGAGATCCGAACCCCATGCGAATATCGGCAAGAACGAAGCCAAATGTCGTCGTTTTATGGAAGCTGGTCCCTGGATAACCCGTAGTGGTGCCCAATGGTGGTTGTTACCGGCTAAATACGGGAGCTGGAACACCGTTTACAAACGATTTGCTCGCTGGCGCGATCAGGGTGTGTGGGAACGAATGTTGCTGCACTTCGCCGAGGATCCGGATATGGAGAATGGCATGATCGACAGTACCATCGTACGCGCCCATCCTTGTGCTGCTGCGGCCCAAAAAAAGTGGCGGACAGGCAGCCCAAACGCTGGGGCGTAGTCGTGGTGGTATTACCACCAAAGTGCATGTCACCATGGATGGTCTGGGAAACCCGTTGCGACTGCGATTGACTGCAGGACATCGTCATGACAATACTCAGGCTTCTGAGTTGATTGAAGGATTGTCATTTGGATACCTGATCGCGGAACAGGGGAATGCAGCCCAAGATTTCGGCTCCTGTGTAATGGAATGTGGCATCCACCCCGTGATACCTCCTCACCAGCGAGCCAGAGAAACCCGCGAATATGATCGCTGGCTGTATCGCGAACGACATCTAGTGGAGTGTTTTATCAACAAAATCAAGTCTTTTCGACGGGTTTTTTCGCGATTTGACAAACTGGCTAGACGCTATCTTGGTTTCCCGCAGTTTGTCAGTTCGTTGATCTGGTTACGTTGAAATGTCAACACATCCTAGTTATGGGATTTCTTGGTGGTGAATTACACTGCCGGACGCCTCAGAAACGGCAACCTCCTCGCAAAGACATTATTCTATCTAACACCAATTTCTAATTAAGTATTTACTTAATTAAGTAAATAGTTTATTATACACTTATGGACATGTTCTCTGCTCTTTCTGATCCGACAAGGCGCAACATATTGGAAATGCTGGCCCAATCCGGCGGGCTATCCGCAACGGATATCTACGATCATTTTCCTGCCAGTCACCCGGCAATCTCCCAGCACCTGCAGGTCTTGCGCCAGGCAAATTTAGTGCTGGTAGAGAAAAAGGCCCAATACCGGATCTACCGCCTCAATCCGGAACCTATCCATGAGCTGGAATCCTGGGTCAAGAAGATGACGGAAGATTGGGACGAACGGTTCAGCAAACTCGACAAGCTACTGCAGGAAGAGCAAGAGAAACTAAAGTATCTTAATAATATTGATGGAGGTATCGAGACATGAACAAGACGGTAGTCAGTGCAGAACCCAACAAACAAGAGGTGATCATCACCCGCGAGTTTGATGCACCCCGCGAGCTCGTTTTCAGAGCCTTCACCGATCCCAAGCTGTACGTCCAGTGGCTGGGACCGCGCCGGCTGGTCATGACCCTTGAAAAATTCGAGCCGAGAGACGGCGGCACGTACCGCTATACCCACCAGGATAAGGACGGCAACACGTACAGGTTTCACGGCGTGTTCCACGAAGTCACCGCACCCGAGAGGCTGATCGATACATTCGAGTTTGACGGCCTCTCCGAAAAAGGGCACGTCGCCCTCGAGACAGTGGTCTTCGATGCGCTGCCTGGTGGAAGGACCAGACTGACGAACGTGTCTGTCTACCAATCGGTAGCCGACCGGGATGGGATACTCCAGTCGGGCATGGAAGAAGGCCTCAACAATTCGTTCGAGCGCCTCGACGAGCTGTTGGCGACCCTGGTCGGTGTCGCCTCCCGCTGATGGCGAGCAGGAAGAGCCAGAGTCGTCAGGAGCGCGATACCGTCACGAACGTAATATCATCCTCCTGCTCCCAGCCGGAGCCGGTGAAGGTGTGCAGATCGGCGAGCAGCACGTCGATCTGCACATCATTTATCCCAGCCAACAGCTCTTGCAGAGCGCGGCAGCCCGAACATCTCACCTTGCGGGTTGTGCGCTTCCACCAGTCCGTCGCTGAACAGCCACAGGCTGTCGCCTGGCTCCAGCCTGGACTGCTGCTCTTCATAAACTTGTTCCGGCAGCAAGCCGAGAGGCATCCCCCGGGCGAGCAGCTCGCGCAGCTTCTGGCTGCTGCGCTGGTATGGCAGCGGGTGACCGGCGTTGGCAAAGCGCAGCTCCCCGCTCGAGGGCTCCAGCACGGCTAATAGACAGGTAACGAACATATTTGGCGGCATCTCTTCACACAGCAAGTCGTTCGTCCGGGCCAGCAGGATCCCTGGCGAGACTGGCTCTCGGCTGGCGACCAGGCTGGCAGTCACCCCGCGCAAAACGCTGTGGGTCGTCGCCATCACCAGCGCAGCGGGAATCCCCTTTCCGGTCACATCCCCAATCAAAATCCCCAGGCTGCCCTGCGGGAACTGGATGAAGTCGTAGAAATCGCCGCTGACCTCGCGGGCAGGCTGCCAGCACGCCGCCAGGCGCCAGCCAGGCAGGTCTGGCTCGGTTTTTGGCAGCAGGTTTTCCTGGATGCGCCTCGCCATTGCCAGATCGTGCTCGAACTTTTCCTGCTCGATGAGCTGCGCCTGGGCGGCTTTTAGCTCCAGGTAAGCCTGCTCCAGTGCCTGGTTCTTTATTCGCAAATCATGCACAGTAAGGCTTTCTGAATCGCGCATTCGCTGAGTCATTGCCTGCAGAAGGTGGATAGCCAGCGTGGGGTAGCGGGTGAGCAGTGCTTCGAACCCAGCGAGGGGAATTTCTAACATCTCCACTCCACCATGGCTGCGCACACTGGCTGAGCGGATCCGTTCGCGGCTGAACAGGCTCATCTCACCCAGAATTTCTCCCCTCCTGCGGATGCCCAGGCGGCGCTCTTCGGAGGTGTCCAGGGCCTTAATGACCTCGACCTCACCTTCCAGGATAGCCATGAAACATTCGCCGGGCTCGCCCTCGCGCATCAGCACCTCGTCGTCGTCAAAGTGCCGCACCTGGCTGAGTGGGGCAAGGTGTTCAAGCTCTTCTTCCGGCAAATCTGCAAAAAAAGGAATCCTGGTCAGTACGCTTGTATTCATGCCCGCCAATCCTTTACCGTCCCGAATAATTTTTCCATGCAGCCAGCAGATCGCGGTTCACCTGGACGTCTCGTAAGAAAGATCTACGCATACCTTCGTCATTGATCCTCCCAGCCTGGTCTTCCAGCAAGGCAACAGCTGATTCCAGGGCAGATTCCCCGCGTGCGTCGCCAATCGTTTGGAATATCTGGTAGATGGTCCAGTAATCTAACAAAGCTTCGATCCCTTCCTGAACAGCCTCCGGCAGCGCACGCTGAACCTCCTCAGCCAGCCGGGAGGCCAGCGCGAGGTCGCCGCGCCGCAGGGCAATCGCCGCCAGGCCGGCGCGGTTGTCTATATCCAAACCCGTCTGTTCCAGCGCACGGTGCAGCTCTCCGGACCGTTCAAAGGCAGCCTGGGCCTCATCAAGCTGCCCGAGGGACAGGCAGGCGTTGCCCAGGTGATACCAGCCCAGCCCTTCTTCATGAGGTGCGCCAATCTCGTGAGCGATAGCAATTGCTTGCTTACAATGATCTTGTGCAGATTCGGCATCTCCAGCCCTCAGCTCAGCTTCTCCCAGGCTGGAAAGTGAATCGGATACTCCCTGCTTGTCGCCAATTTGACCCCCAATCAGCAGCGCCTGCTGGTAATATTCGCGGGCTTCCAGCTGCCTGCCTGCCCGGCTCGCCACGTATCCCAGGCCGATGATCGCGGCTTCCTCGCCTTCGAGATTCTGGATGGTCTGGCACACCTCCAGGCTTTGCTGGTAGAAGCTCTGCGCTCCGGACAAATCGAACTGGCTGATAGCGATGTGCCCCAGGTTGCATAATGATATCCCCTCACCATAACGGTCGCCCATCTGGCGTTTCAGCCGCAGCGACTCTGCGAAATAGCCCCGGGAAGCTTCGATCTCCAGTTGGTGGTAATAAACGACCCCCAGGCTGTTCAGGGTAAGGGCTTCACCCCTGAGGTTATTATTCTTGCGGTAGGTCTCCAGGGCTTGAGCCAGGTGCTGCTTTGCCTGGGGATAATCACCGGTCAGCTCAGCGATTACGCCCAGAGAACGCTGGCTGTCTGCCTGCAATTCGTACATTCCAACCCCTTCTGCCAGGTTGTATGCCTGGCGGAAGTGCTCGCTCGCCTGAATGTAGTCCCCAAAATGCCAGTCTGCCCAGCCCCACGCTAAATAGCCGCGCGCCTGGAGCTCGATATTTCTTGAAAGAGAGTGCCAGCTCGACCGACTGGCGGGCGTGCAGCTGAGCTGGCTGGTAATCGCCGAGCTGGTCGTAGTAGGACGACCAGCCTATCTCGAGCTGAGCTTTCCATTGAGTTACATTTTCTGCTTCGCCCTGACTGGCGATCAGCTCGGCGAGGGCGTCCAGATCTTGCTTCTGCTGCTCGCGAACGCCTTGCAGCTCAAACACCTTAACCCTTCCCGGAGAGCGCCGCGAAGCGTTTCTCGACCTGCTCAGGCGGGGTTAGCTCGAGGGTACGCGTAAATAGACGGACAGCTTCCATGTTGGCGTATTGAGCAGCTGCGCGCCTGGCTGCCCGCCCATACCAGCCTGCTGCGATCTCCAGCTCACCCGATCGCTCGTAATGCTCGCCGATCAAGGCTGCATACTCTCCCTCGCGCTGGCTGCGCTGGGTTACCTGTGCCAACCAGCGTGCGGTGTAGGCGTGGTAAGCACGGCGGTAGCGCTTCAGCAGACCTTCATAGGTCACATCGCGCAGGAGATTGTGTTTGAACGAATACTCTCGCGTATCTTCGAATGCAGCGCTGTCCCGCCGGTAGACCATCTCCCTGCGGTTGAGCCGCCCGAGCATCTCGGCTACGTTCGTCTTCGGTTGAAGTGCCGGTTCGCCAGCCAGGTCAATAAATTCAACCGCTTTATCCCAAAAGGTACGCCCGACCACTGCCGCCTGCTGCAGCACGGATTTCTCTCCCGGGCTGAGGCTGTCGAAGCGCGATTGGAGCACCTCGGTCAGGGTGGGCGGAAGGTAAGTCTTTTCCAGGCGGTCTTCCTGCACCTGCCAGATATCATCTTGAATTTGGATGATGCCCTCGTCGATCATCATCTTGATCAGCTCTTCGATGTAAAACGGGTTGCCTTCCGTGTTTTGGATGACCAGCTGGTTGAGCTTTTCGGGAAGCTCAGCCACCTTATTGAGGATCTCCTGCACCAGGAGCTGGCTCTCATCCGGGGAAAGGGGCTGCAGATCGAGCCTGCTCCAGTTTGGCAGCGTTCTGCCCCAGCCAGGCTGCCGCTCGAAGAGCTCGGGGCGCGCCGTGCACACCAGCATAATCGGGGAATCGCTCAAGAGATCCACAAGCTGCTCGATCGCGCCCAGGGAGCTGTCGTCAGCCCAATGCAGGTCCTCGAGCAGCAGCACCACCGGATCTTTGCGGCTGAGGAGGCGCAAATATTCGGTCAGCGAAAGCATGCCCTGGTCCTGGATCTGGCGGGCGTCCACGGCTGATTCCCCGGCAGCTGCCGTGGCAGTTTCCGCGGCAGGATTCTCGCCCAGCTCGAACCCGAGCAGCCGGCCGAGGTAATAAGCCTTAAGGGAGACGGCTTCTTCATCGACCGATGCAGCTTTTATTTCCTGCTCCAGCTTGCTGCGCACCACAGCCGGCATGTCGCTGTCCTGGATCTGGCAGCGGAAGGCAAACATATCCCGCAGCAGGGCATAGGAGATATTCAGCGTCCCAGAATTTGCCCTGCCCTGGAAATAAAAATAACCCCCCGGTTGGATCTCCAGCCAGTCATCGAGCTCAAATACCAGGCGCGATTTGCCGATTCCCGGCTCGCCCACCAGGGTCACGCCGTGGACGGAACCATCCGCGAGGCTTGCCCGGTAGACGTCTTGCAGGAGCTGCATCTCAGCCTGCCGCCCGACCAGTTTCGCCACACCGCCTGCGATGTCCTGGTTGGCGTGCCTGAACGAGCGCGGTTTGGCGAGCTGCACGAGGAATACCTGTACAGGCTCACTCTTGCCTTTGACGCTTACCGGATCGAGAGCTTCCACATCGAAGACGCCGCGGACGTAGCGGTAGGTATCCGCCGAGATCAAGATTCCCCCCTCGGGCGCCGCCGACTGCAGCCGGCTGGCGAGGTTGACCGTATCGCCGACGACCACGAAGTCCTGTCCCTTGCGCTCACCGAGCAGGCTGACCACAACCGGCCCGGTATGGATGCCCACCCGCATGTGCAGCCTGATCTGCTGCTCGCGCTCCAGCTCGCCGTTCAGCTCCTCCAGTGCATCGCGCATTGCCAGCGCAGCGCGGACGGCATTTTCGGGGTCTTGCTCGCTGGCTGCCTTCAGACCGAACACTGCCATCACTGCGTCCCCGATGAACTTTTCCACAGTCCCGCGGTTGGCTTCGATTACCTCCGTCCAGCATTTAAAGTAGGCATCGGTGACGTCGCGCACGTCTTCGGGGTCCATCTTTTCGGACATCGCCGTGAAGCCAGCCAGGTCGGCAAACAGGATCGTGACGACCTTGCGCTGCTCGCCGATCGACTGCATCTGGAGCTGCTCCAGGCGCTGGCGCAGCGGCGCCAGGGCGGTAGCCAGCACCTGCTCGCCCAGGATTTCCCGCTGGGCCTCCAGGGCAGCGATGGTTTGCTGGATCTGCTCGATCTCGTCAGGCATAGGACAATTATAGAGATTGTTTACCTATATTGCAAGAAAAATATGAAAATCTGCATCACACCCTGAGCACGGATTATATCCTATCCGGTAAATAGGATAATATTAAGAAAATGTTTGCTCTGTCTCAGCAATTTCGGTTTGTTGTTGACTTAGTTCATGACTTAGTTAACAATACTTTCAGGAGGTTATTTCATGGCAATCACAGTCAATATTCATGAAGCTAAAACCCATTTATCCAGACTCCTGGAGCGTGTCCTGAACGGCGAACAGATCATTATTGCCAAAGCCGGCAAACCGATCGCCGTTCTATCTCCTTATTCACCAAATTCTGCCCGGCGAGTGCCTGGAAACGATGCAGATAAAGTGGTAATTGCGCCAAATTTCGATGACCCGCTGCCGGAATTCGATGAATAATGGACGCATTGCTGGACATGCACACTTTTCTTTGTTGGAATATGGATGATATCCGCTTATCGTCCCTTGCAAGGGAGATCATCTCCGATAGGCGGAATAATATCTACTTCAGCGCTTCCAGCGCCTGGGAGATAGCGATCAAAACTTCGCGCGGCAGGCTGACCCTTCCGGAACCACCTGACCGTTATGTTACTTCACGGATGAATAAAAATAATTTCCAGCCTCTGCCGATCCATTTAAGTCATGCTTTCCATATCTTTCAATTGCCCGATTTGCACCGGGATCCATTTGATCGCTTATTAATCCTCCAGTGCCAGCTAGAAGATTTGCCATTGCTCAGCTCTGATCCGATCATAAACCAGTATGATCTAAATGTAATTTGGTAGCCAATGATAAGCGTTTATTGGTAAGCCCAATCTGTTCAGCGCCATGCACCTAAACAGGATCGTAATCAGGTTAAGTATCTATCCGAAAATATATTGGGAGCCTATTCATCGTCGGATAGATATTTGAGTAATCAGCGACGGCAGGATTATTGATCAACATCCGGAAACTTGCTGCAGTAGATATGGTATGGCTTGGCCCTCGCGTCATTATCGCAGAATACGCCCTCGGGGTCGTCTTGCCGCTCAGCCTCGGATTGTTTTCCATCCGCCTCGGCTTCCCCGGTTATGTTAAATCCGGTTGGGAAACGGCCGTGGGATTCTGGCTGGTGAGCATCGGGCTGAACTACATTCCATTGTTCATTTATGCCGTTCTGATCGCCAGGGGCGGGACCGTGAAGGAAGAAGGCCAGGCGGAGCTCGCCCATGCCAGGCGGTATGGCACCCAGCAGGTGATCATCCTGATCCCATTTTTTGTGGTCATCCTGGCTCTCGTGCAGGAATATCACAGGCGACAACGTGAGTAGTGAAAGCGACCGATTCTAGCCCTTCTTAAGGCTCGTCTATCACCCTGGTCACCACCCAATGGGTCTTGCCGAGCCGGCGCGTGCGTTGAAACCCCAGGCGCTCGAACATCGCAACGGTGCCGTTGTAAAGAAATGAGCCCGAGACCGAGCGCCCCTCCGCGTCCTCTGGGTAGCTTTCGACGGTTCCACCACCGAGGCGGGCAATTTCGTTCAAAGCCCCTGCGAGAGCGATGGCAGCCACCCCTTTGCCCCGGTATTCCCGGTCGACGAAAAAACAGGTGATCCTCCAATCGGGAAGCTCCGTGAGTCCATTCAGATAGTCCTTCTTCAGCTTGATGCGGGGGAGTTCGTCCGCCGGACCGAACTGGCACCAGCCGACGGCGTTCGCTCCGTCGTACACCAGGGCAGCGTGCGCCCGCCCACCCCGGACCCGGCGCTCTTTCTCAGACCGGTTTTGCGAAGCTGATTTGCCACGTCCAACCCCCTCCTCGTGAAAAGCCATACACCAGCAGCCGCCCCAGACTCCGTTGTGCTTTTCGACCAGCCGCGCAAAATCCTGCCAGGTGCTTTCGTCCAGGTGTTTCACGGTGAATTCAGGCATGCGATTGCTCTTTGGCCCCCACCATCTCCTCCAGCAGCCTGCGGTAGTACGTATAATTCTCGAAAGGGATATCTATGCGCACGCGACCGTCCAGCATGGGGATGTACCCGCCCTGCGCCAGGAGCGGCGGGACGACGCGCTCCAGCTCCTCCCGGATCGCATTCTTGTCTATGCGCAAAACATCCAGGTCGATCCCGCCGATCAGGCGCAGCGCGCTGCCAAATTCCTGGCGGATCGTCCAATAATCCATCTCGGGCCCCCACGCTCGTACGCCCACAGGCAGTTGAAACCGGCCGCGACCGCCTCCGGGAGCAGGCGGCGCACGTTCGCCCAGCTCTTCAGGATGATCGTATCCACGCCGCACTCGCGGGCTGCGGCAATGACTCGGGGCGTAGCTGCTCAGGGCGATCTCGCGATACGTGCGCGGCGAGACCAGCGGCCCGCTGTTCCCGGCAACCGGCTCCTCGAAAACGACCGCGGCGAGCGGAACCTGCCCCATGATCTTGCGCGCCAGGCGGGCAGCGAACTCTCCCTGGATCGCGCATGGCAGCTTCACAAAAGCCGCGCTGGTCGCCGAGCAGGAGCATGACCTGCCCGAAGGAGCGCCAGTCTTCGATGCCTAAGGTCTGGAATAAACCGTTGCTCAGGCTGCACGTAACCAACCGATTGCTTGCAGACCTCAGGAAGCGCGGGCTTTTCAGCTCATCCGGCAGCCTGCGCGGATCGTCCGCAATCCAGGCTGTGCTGCAAGCGCTCCAACCCATCCGGCAGCCCAGCCAGCTCCAAGGGAGAGCGAGGCGGGTAGAGCCTGGGGTTTAACTCGATATACTCGTCGTAAGCGAATACCTTCTCCAGCCGGGTACGCGCAGGCAGCCCCTGCTTGCGCCAGGCTGGCGCACCTCCGCCCGGATGCCTTCCTCGAACAGCGGCACCCGGTCCGGCGATCCGTTGTGCATCGCTCTCCAGGAAACGCTCACGGCTGTTCATGCTGGCTTCGCCCGTTTACCCGGCAAAATTCCCCATCCTCAAGCCAAATCTGGGTGCGCCTCCAGCAGCGCCTGGATCTCCAGCGGCTCGCCTTTGGCTGGCTCGCGGCGCAGGCTCAGCGCTCCCTGCTCGCACTTGCTGGAGCACACCCCGCAGCCCATGCACAACTCTTCGTCAACCCTGGCGACGAAGTCCTCGAGCGCCAGCGCGCCGAACTGGCAGTAGTCCAGGCAGTCACCGCAGCCCATGCACAAGTGCTTCATCCACCTGGTAGACGTAACCGGACGACGCCAGCATCGGCATGCCGCTGCGCATGGACTGCATCGCACCGCAGCAGCAGGCGCAGCAGTTGCAGATGGCGTAGAAGCGGTCGAGCATGGCGTCCTTGAAGAAGGCGTGGTGCACGTGGCCGCGCGCGTCCTCCGCCTGCAGGATCTCCGCCGCCTCCGCCTGGGTGATCCAGCGCGATCGTCTGCGGGTGGTGCTCGCTGACAAAGCTGGCAAACGGCTCGCCGACGATCAGGCACACGTCCAGGGGCAGGCAGGGATCGGGGCGGGCTGCGCGGCAGGGGCAGTCCAGGGCCACGATGTGGTCGGGATTGTGCAGGATCAGGTCGCGGGCGCGCTGGTAAGGGATGATCTTTTCCAGGTCCGGCAAGCGCAGCGGCTCGTTGACCTGCACCAGCCGGGTGGCCGCGGCGAGAGGCATGACTTTGCCGTGATAGCCGTCGGCATAGCCCGCGGCGTACCCTTTGCCCCGGCATACCCCATGCCCTGGCATAACCCTTGCCTGGCATATCCCTTGTACTCCAGCGGAACGCCGTCGCCGTTCATCTTCTCGGCTTTTTGCGGCAAACGAGCACTGATCCAGGCGACCAGGGGTCCCAGCGCCCGGCTGAGCGGGTGCTCGCCGACCCCGATGGCGATGTACTGGTAGGGCCAGCGGGCGTAAATGTAGCCGTGCAGGGCATCTTTCCAGGTGTAACCCGGCGTGCGCGATCCTTCCTCGAAAAACTTGCGGGTGGAGGCTTTCCCGAATTTGGGCAAGATATCAAGCAGCTTCATGTTTCCCCTCCATAAGTACTACCACTTGCAAAAGCATCCTTCGATCACAGCCATTCGTTCCCAGTGCTCCGTTTCCAGCTTGATCAATCTAAATTATCAGGTTTGACGGAAATGCTTATAAGGAATCGATCGAATCCAGTATAACATGCACCTCCTAAGTGGAGAACGTCCAAAGAGCGACTCTTGAGCTCACACCCTTCGTTAAATGCTTAACAGTATTGAAATATTTATTCCCGATTCTCGTTATGTATAATGATCGTAGAACACGGAGGAGATCGAAATGAACCCTACGTATACGAAACGCATCCTTACAGCAGCCATTGCTGCTTTTCCTCGCTTCTGCCGCCTGCCTGGCGGCTGGCAACCCCGCAGGACCAGCAATTACCCCACTTCCCGCCTACCCTGCAGGCAGAGATGCCCACCCTTCCGCCCGAGCAGCCAACCGTTCCACCGCCAGCCAAACCGGCCCAGCCCACATCCGCTCCAGAGCGCAGCTGAGCCTACCCAGCAGCCGGCGCAGCCCAGCTACCCAGGCAGCTGCGCAGCCAACCGCGGTCCCGCCTGCGGCGGGGCAGGCTTTTACTCCGCAGGATTGCCCTGGGGCGGCGTGCGTCGTCCCGGGCAGCTTCCTGCTCGCCCGACCCGTCGGAACGAGCGCCCGCCAGGAGATCGACCCGTCGATCCGCTTATGGCGAGTACATCCGCTCGCAGCGCACCGCCAACCACGGCGCCGACTTCCTGAATTCCACAGGGACGCCGGTCGTAGCTGCCGCGGACGGGACAGTGGTGGTCGCGGGGGATGACAGCCAGACCGCCTACGGCTTGCTCCGCAACCAGTACGGCAACCTGGTCGTCCTCGAGCACCACCTGCCCGGTTTCGACCAGCCGGTTTACACGCTCTACGCCCACCTCTCGCAGGTCAATGTCAAAGAAGGGCAAAATGTTGCCGCCGGTGAGCAGATCGGCCAGGTTGGCATGACCGGGGGCGTGGCGGGCAGCACGCTGCATTTCGAAGTGCGGGTGGGCGAGAATGCTTACGCTGCCGCGCGCAACCCCGAGCTGTGGCTGGCGCCATTGAACGACCCGAAGAGCGGCCAGCAAACCGGCGCCCTCGCCGGGCGCATCCTGGATGCGCAGGGCAAGCCGTTCGAGGTCAAGAACATCGTTTTGGAGCAGCTGGGACCCGACGGCCGGGCGATCAAACAGCGCTACCTGCAGACCTACGTCGATAACGAGCAGTCTGACCAGGCGCCGTGGATGGAGAATTTTGGCACCGGCGACCTGCCGCCCGGGCGCTACCAGGTCTCGTTCTGGCTGAATGGGATGCAGCAGCAGGTGATCGAAATCCAGCCGGGGCAGCTTACCCGGGTAAATTTCCAGGTGGGGTGAGGCCGCTACTAGGGCGTAGCCCAATGTGAGGAGTGAAGCTTACCGTTAGCCCCGTGACCATCACCTGAGGACCTGAAATGCAAACTCCAACCCCATTCTTCCGCGAAGCCGGCTCCGGACCTGGAGTTGTCTGCCTGCACGCAAACGCAAGCAGCTCGAGCCAATGGCGAGATCTGATGGAGACTCTGGCACCAAAGTTCCACGTGCTGGCGGCAGACTCATTTGGCGCGGGCCAGAGTCCTCCATGGCCAGCTGATCGCCCGGGGTCGCTTCACGACGAAATGACATTCCTTGAGCCGGTCTTCTCCCGCGCCGGTGATCCCTTTGCAGTGATCGCGCATTCTTATGGCGCCGCAGTGGCCCTGGTCGTGGCTGTATCGCAACCCCATCGGATCCGCCTGCTGGCCTTGTATGAGCCCACGCTGTTCGCCTTGGTCGACGCCGAATCCCCGCCTCCGAATGACGCCGACGGCATCCGTGAGACCACGGCCAGGGCTGTTGCCGCGCTCGACGCCGGCAATCCCGCCGGCGCAGCCGAGGTTTTCATCGATTTCTGGATGGGTAAAGGCGCCTGGGTCCACATGCCTGAAAAACGCAAAGAACCGATTGTCGCTTCGATCACCAACATCCGCAGCTGGGCGTCGGCATTGTTGGGTGAACCCACACCCCTTGCCGCGTTTTCAAAGCTGGATATTCCGGTTCTATACATGATGGGAAAGAACTCGCCGGCGTCATCCCGAAGTGTGGGACGGTTGCTGATCAGCGCGTTGCCGCAGGTACAGGTTGTCGAGTTCGAGGGCCTGGGTCACATGGGCCCGATCACACACCCGGAGGTCGTCAATCAGGTGATTTCTCGCTTTCTCGAACAGGGCTAACCCTTCGCGCCCCGCCCTCTATCCCCCCGAATTCACCCACGTTCAACCTTTATTATTTAGAATATATGTGCTACAAATGGTGTAACGATCACCTGCCCTTGCTTTTCGTTTTAGAACTGCTGGTACAGAGCAGTGGGCGCTGTAGTTCAGCGCCAAGCGGTGCATTTTACCGCCACTGCCATCGCCCGCCCCTTAACAATTGAATTGAATTGTTTTTTCAGGAGACTCTCAAAAACGAAGAGGAACGAATCAGGAGAAGGGGGTGTAAACAGGCTCGGTTTCATCATCGGATGAGTCCGGCAGGAGTTCCTGCGTAAGATTTCATTTCCCGCCTCCCTGGAAGCCGGGGGAGAGCTCATGATTCAGCCCTCAGGATTCCGCCGGCTGCCAAAGCTCGACCTTGTTCCCATCCGGGTCGATGAACCAGCCGAAATTGCCGTATTCGCTTTTCTCGATCTCGCCGACCAGCTGAGCGCCCCCGTCCGCCACCTGGCTGAGGGCTTCCTCCAGGTTGTCGACGACCAGGTTGAACATGAATTCCTTGCTCGAGGGAGCGAAATAGGCGGAGTCGGAATCGAACGTGCTCCAAACCGTGTAGCCGTTTTCGGGCATCATGCCAGGTTGGAAGATCGTCATGGACATGCCCTGTAAATGCTGTGCGTCAATGCCCAACCACTGAGCATACCAACCTTGCAGCCTGGCTGGGTCCGGAGATTTGAAAAAGATGCCGCCAACACCAAGAGCTCTTGCCATTTTGTTTTCCTCCATTTCATTGGGTGAGCAGACTATGCAATGTAATGCTCAAGTATAAACGATCTGGTCGATCCTATCGCGTGCTGCGCTCGTTTGGGATGATTAAGGATAAGAATCGGACAAGGCAAACATCAATGGAAGAATCGGTAAGTGGTAAAATCAAACCTGATCATGATGGTGCTGGGTTATTGATTAAGCGAGTGATATGGTGAACGATGATATTGCCACCTGAGTCGATTATCTAAAATAAAACAGATTGCACAAGATAAAGTCAATTGAATAATCCCCCGCACTCCAGGTGAAGCAGATTGGGGTAAGCAACGACAGTCACGATATTCGTATATCATTGCGAGTAATTCCATAGCGCCATGGCGCTCTTCATACCGGAATGACATTGCGTGTCATTAGGAGCGAAGGTACGGACCGATCAACCAGGAAGGATGAATGCCGACCCAAACGACAGCTCTCACCTCATCCAAAATTCGCAAGACGAAGAAAAAAATCGATTGGAAAGATATCGGCTTTAAGGCGGTCCCACCGGTTGCCGCGGTCCTGCTGGCATTCCTGTTCGGCGCAGTGCTGCTCTGGCTGCTGGGTGTCAATCCCCTGGAAGCCTACGCGGCGATGTTCGTGGGTGTGTTCGGCAGCGTGTCGGGCATCACCCAGGCTCTGGTTAAAGCTACGCCGCTTTTGCTGGTTGGCCTGGGAATCTGCATCGCCTTCCGCGCCAGCGTGATCAACATTGGCGGCGAAGGACAGATCATCCTGGGAGCCCTGGCGGCAACCTGGTTTTCGTTGACCTTACGCACCTGGCCTGGCTGGATCCTGCTTCCACTGACACTGATTGTCAGCTTTATTGCCGGGTCTTTTTGGGGCTTTATCCCGGGTATCCTTAAGGCACGCTTTCGGGTCAACGAGATCCTGAGCACAGTGATGTTGAACGCCATCGCCTTGCAGTTTATGAACCTGATGATCCGCGGCCCATTGATCGATCCCGCTGGCGTGACCGCCGGCACCTACCTGGCGCAGTCGGAGAGGCTGCCCGAGCAGGTGTGGCTGCCGCGCCTGGTGCCGCAGACTCTGCTCCATACCGGCTTTCTCATCGCCATCGCCCTGGCATTCGTCGTTTACATTTTCCTGTGGCGCACGACCATTGGCTACCGCATACGGGCGGTCGGTCTGAACCCGGACGCCTCGCGCTATGCTGGGATCAGCGTGCCAGTTTTCCAGGCGCTATCGCTCACCCTGGCGGGCGGTTTTGCCGGGCTGGCAGGAGCGGTAGAGGTGTTGGGGGTCCATCACCGCTTGCTGGATGGCATCACCGGTGGCTACGGCTTTACAGGAATTGTGGCAGCGCTCTTCGGCGGACTCCATCCGATCGGAACGATCCCGGCATCGATCTTATTCGGGGGCCTGCTGGTAGGTGCCGATAAAATGCAACGCGCGGTGCAGGTGCCTTCCTCGCTTATCGGGGCTATTCTCGGACTGGTGGTGCTGTTCGTGGTCGGGTCGGGATACTTATCGCGCAAATGGGCTGCGCGGCGCATGATACGGCAGGCAGAAATCAGCACTGAGAGCGCTCAAGCTGAGGAGATTGCGCCAGCGTAGCCGCCCGCTAGAGACGGTACCGAATGGAAAGGTGATTTCATGGAAGAATATCTGAGAATACCGGTCATCGTGGGGATCCTGACGTCAGCCATACGCCTGGCAACACCTTACCTGTACGCATCGATTGGGGAAGCTTTCAGCCAGACCTCTGGTGTGGTGGACCTGGGCGTAGAGGGCATTATGCTGATGGGTGGGTTTATCGGCTTCTACGTGGCGCTGACCAGCGGCAACTTGTGGTTGGCGTTGTTAGGCGCGATGATCGTCGGCGTCATGATGGGTTTGCTGATGTCGGTCATCAGCGTTACACTCAAGGCAGAACAGGGCATCAGCGGCATCGGCCTGTACATGTTCGGGTTGGGTCTTTCCTCGCTGCTGTTCAAGATGCTGGTCGGTACGGTCAAAACAATCGACGGCTTTAGCTCAGTGCGTATCCCTGTTTTGGGGAATATTCCGATCATCGGGGAGATATTTTTCAACCAGAGCCTGCTGGTGTACGGCGCCTTCCTGTTGGTGCCTGTGGCGTGGTGGGTGCTGGATAAGACGACCTGGGGACAGAAAATCAAAGCAGCGGGGCAAAACCCGGCCGCGGCAGACTCGCTAGGGGTGAGCGTTGATAAAGTACGCTACGTCAGCGTCTGCCTGGGAGCAGCGCTGGCAGGCCTGGCAGGAGCGTCACTTTCGCTCTCGCTAGTTCAACTGTTTCAAGAGAACCTGACCGCCGGGCAGGGATTTATTGCGGTGGCTCTGGTCTATTTTGGCGGGTGGCGACCGCTGGGCATATTAGCCGGGGCGCTGCTGTTCAGTACAATTAACTCACTTCAGCTGTGGATGCAGGTGTTGGGAACCAATATCAATTCAGAAGTGCTGGTGATGCTGCCTTACCTGCTGACGATCGTAGTGCTGGCAGTATCTGCGAACTCGGGCGCGCCAGCCGGCGGCATTGAATAAGCCGTTCGAGCGCGGCGAGAGCTGAAGGAGGACGATACGATAGCCAGCTCTATTTAGAATCAACGGTCTGTAAATGACCGCGAGATTTCAATTTTAATGATAAGGAGAATAAAAATGAAAACGAAGAGAATAGTTTCAACCCTGATTTACGTCCTGCTGATCTCGGCGATCCTGCTGGCAGGCTGTAGCAGCGCGAACACGGGCGGTGGAGCCGGCAAACCGGTGCGCATCGCGGTCGTGATGCCCAGCTCCACCACCGACATGGCTTTCAGCCAGTCGATGTGGTCGGCGCTCCAGGCTGTACAAGCCGAGATGGGCGGCGAATCAGCTATGGAGCTGAAGTACTCGGAGAATATGTTCAACGTCCCCGATGCTGCCGCAGCCATCCGTGACTACGCCAGCCAGGGATTCGATATCGTCATCGCCCACGGCTCGCAGTACGGCACCTCGGTGCAGGAAATCGCCAAGGATTTCCCCAAAACTACATTTGCCTGGGGCACTGACGTGAACACCTTCGGCATGTCGAATGTGTACGCCTACACGGCGGCTGCAGAAGAAGGCGGCTACGTCAACGGCGTGATGGCAGCCCTGCTTAGCAAGGCCAAACAGATCGGTGTAACCGGTCCGGTGGAAGTGGGCGACGCCAAGACCTATATCGATGGCTTCACCCAGGGCGTGGCATCTGTCGATCCCAGTATCAATGTGGCAAAAACCTGGACCGGCTCTTTCTCAGACGTGGCGCTGATGACCGAAGCTGCCAAAACCCACATCCAGGCGGGAGCCGACGTCCTGACCGGCTCGTCGCAGTCCGTGGTTGGCTCGATTGGCGCAGCTAAGGAAGCCGGCAATGTGTTGTGGTTCGGTACCCAGGCGGACCAGGCTTCTCTAGCGCCCAACCTGGTGGTCGCCAGCCAGGTGTACGATTGGACCAAGATGATCAAAGATATCATTGCGAACCGCAAGAATAATAAACTGGGCGGAACCGTTTACAAGCTGCAGCTCACTAACGACGGTTTGAAGATTGCCTTCAATAACGGCTACAGCCTCCCCGCCGACGTCAAAGCCGCCGCTGATAAAGCCATCCAGGGTATCAAGGACGGCAGCATAACCGTGCAACCGTAATTTTTGTTCGAACGGCAGATTTCCCGGGCCTCCGGAATTCAGTCGATCCCGGAGGTCCGGGGTTACTGTTTCCCTCGGATGTGAGGTACCGCATGGCAGCCCGAACTCAATCTGCAGAGCAACTTCAGGTCAAGCCCATTCAGCACGTGGAAATGTGCGACATCGTCAAGCGCTTTCCCGGCGTGTTGGCGAACAATAAAGTGTGCTTCGACGTGACCGCGGGTGAGGTACATGCACTGCTGGGCGAGAACGGCGCGGGCAAGAGTACATTGATGCGACAGCTTTTCGGGTTGTATCGACCCGACCAGGGCGAGATCCTTATCGACGGCAAGCCAGTGGTGTTTCACTCTCCGGCGGACGCCATCCACGCCGGCATCGGGATGATCCACCAGCACTTCATGCTGGTGCAGACGCTGACGGTGGCTCAGAACGTCGCCCTGGGTTTGACCTCGTCGCGTGAGCCGTTGCTCGACCTCGAAAAAGTGACTCCCCGTATCAACGAGCTAAGCCAGCTCTACGGGCTCAAGGTCGACACGTCTGCCTATATCTGGCAGCTCTCGGTGGGCGAGCAGCAGCGCGTGGAGATCATTAAAGCCCTGTACAGGGGCGCCGGCTTGATCATCCTGGATGAGCCCACTGCCGTGCTTACTCCGCAGGAGGTGGATGACCTGTTTGTCACTCTACGGCGCATGGTGCAGGAAGGGCACGGGCTGATCTTCATCTCGCACAAGCTGCACGAAGTCATGGGGATCAGCGATCGGGTCACCGTGCTGCGTGATGGGCAGGTGATCGGCACACGCTACACGAAGGATGTGACCCGCGATGAGCTGGTAAATATGATGGTTGGGCGGGATGTGAAACCACTTAAGCCACAACCCAGGGCAGCCGGAGAACCGCTTTTGGAAATCAAGGGCATCCATGCGATGGGCGACCGCGGCACGGAGGCACTCAAGGGTATGGACCTGGAACTGCACGCTGGTGAGATCGTCGGATTGGCGGGTGTTTCCGGCAACGGTCAGCGGGAGCTGGCGCAATGCCTGGCGGGTCTGCGCAAGGTCACAGCCGGGAAAATTTTGATCGATGGGAAGGATTTGACCGAGGCGCCTCTCAAAGCGCACATCGATGCCGGGTTGGCATACATCCCGGAAGAGCGCATGCGCGACGGTGCGATCCGCGAATTCTCGGTCGAGGAAAACGTCTTCCTCCACGAGCACGCCTCGCCCAAGTTTACCCGAGGCATCTTTCTGAACCTGAACAAAATGGCAGACCATGCCCAAGAGCTGGTGGACCAATTCTCGGTCAAGACCCCCAGCCTGGATACGCCCATTAAGAACCTGTCCGGCGGAAACATACAAAAGCTGATCATGGCGCGCGAGCTGTCACGCCGCCCGCACATTTTGATTGCCGCCCAGCCCACGCGCGGGGTGGATATCGGCGCCACGGAGTACATCCATTCGCGCCTGCTGGAGCAACGCGAGTTAGGGACTGCTATCCTGCTGATCTCAGAAGACTTGGACGAGATTCGCACGCTCTCCGACCGCATCGCGGTGATCTACGAAGGTCAGATCATCGGGGTCGTCGAGCGTAATCAAGCAACCGTCGAGCAGATCGGGTTGATGATGGCAGGGATCTCGATGGACGAGGCCCTGAAGCGGGGTGAAAACGCGGGGTCAATGATTTAGTAGTAACAGCACTACCCAGTTCCTTTCCCATATGGAGGATCTATGGACGACCCATTGGAAGCGAACAAGAGAATCGTGCGCGAGTACCATGAACTCGCCATTAACCAACGCAAGCCCGAAGAAGCGGTTGCCAAATATCTTGGACCGCACTACCGGCAGCACAATCCCGGCGCAGCAGATGGTCCCGAACCTTTTATTGGGTTTGTGAAATGGTTCGCGCAAACCTATCCAGATTTTCGCATGGAATCAAAAAGGATCATCGCGGAAGGCAATTACGTGGTCTTGCACAGTCACATGATCCGCAAACCCGGCGACCGCGGTATGGCGGTCGTGGATATCTTCCGTCTTGAAAACGGCAAGATCGTTGAACACTGGGATGTCGTGCAAGAAGTTCCCGAAACGCCAGCGAACAACAACACGATGTTTTAGCAATGAGGTGATTTGACATGAGTTTAGATATTGATCAAATTGCAGAAGCGTTCTGCAGCCATAGATTCGCCGTGACATTCCCGTACATGGCCGACGAAATCAAATGGAACATCGTTGGTAGAGAAGAACTTATGGGTCGAGAGGCGGTCATCGATAGATGCGACAAGTCGGCGAAATTCCTTGAGACTGTCTCTACCACCATTACAAAGCTGAAAATTCACCGCGCGGAGACTTGTGTAGTTGTGGAAGGCGCTGCACAATTTCAAGATCAGGAAAATCAAACCTCAAGCGTGGCGAGCTGTGATGTCTTTCAATTTTCGGATGGGCGACTTGTTGAGATTACATCCTACGTCATTGAGTTGAACAAACCGTAGCTACATTCTAAGTACAGTCACATAAATTCTGTTGGATGTTCAGGTATATTCCAAGGCTAATAATCGAAGCGCCATCGCTCATTTATTTTGTGACTGTACTTAGTGCTTTGTCCAGGCTCAAAGTTTAATTTGAAGTCTGAGCTCCAATGCCTGGACAAAGCTTAAAGTGTTCCGTTTCTACCGATTCTTTCAAAATAATCAGGTTTGACGGAACACCAGACTGTCGCTGGACTGAATTTGAGTAAAGATGGAGAATTACCATGAGAAAAGTTATTGTGCTTGAACATATCTCCCTGGATGGTGTCATACAAGCCCCAGGCGGGCCAGACGAAGATACCAGCGGCGGCTTCGCGTATGGCGGGTGGATAGCGCCATATTCCGACGCGATTCTTGGAACGGCCCTGAGAAGGCAGATGAACCTGCCGTTCGACCTGTTGTTAGGGCGCAAAACCTTTGAAATTTGGGCGCCGTACTGGCCGCAGCATGGGGACGCATGGCCTGGCGTCAACCCGGCGACCAAGTACGTCGCCTCGAACACCATGACGTCTGGCGAATGGCAGCCGTCCGTGTTTTTAAACGGAGATATTGCGGAAAAAGTCGCCAAAATCAAGCAACAGCCAGGGCCGGATTTGCACGTTTGGGGAAGTGGTAATCTCATTCAGACGCTTATCAAGCATGATTTGGTCGATGCGTTCTGGCTGATGATCTATCCGATAACGTTGGGCGCTGGAAAGCGGTTGTTTGCCGATGGCACGATGCCGATGGCGTTCAAGGTGACGGAAAGCATAGTCACCCCGAATGGCGTCATTGTCGTGAATTACGAGCGTGCAGGCGCAATCACAACCGGAAGTTTATGAATATTCGCGTCGTGCCGGGCCTCTGAAGGCAGGGCCAGGGTGACACATTTCGTTCTCACAAAGGTGCGGACCGATCAGCAGTAAAAGGTGTGCGGCATAAACAGATACGCAAATATCACCCCAGAATCGAGCCATGCCCCGCAGGCCATACCGGAACCGTTCACAGGATGAATCCATGGCAGAGATCGAAAGCGGAGAGACAGCCAGCCAACAAAGCTGGTAGAGCGTACAGAAAGGAGACCACGATGAGAAATGAACAGACAGCACCTGAGACGAAAGGTGTCACGGTGAAGCTGCTAGCAGCGCTTGACCTTGGCCCTGAGATCGAGGGCATGGCAGGGCGCCAACTTCGAATGCGTATGGTGACCTTCGAACCTGGAGGCGTCTTCGGCCCGATTCACGACCATAAAGACAGGCCGGGCATGGTCTATATACTGCAAGGAACGATCACTGACCATCGAAATGGAGTGGCTAAGGAGTACGGGCCGGGAGTGGGCTGGCCCGAGGATAAGAACACCACACACTGGCTTGAGAACAGAGGAACGATGCCGGCGGTGGAGATCTCGGTCGATATTGTCAGGGTAAGCTGAGGAGCGGTATGATTAGAGCAGCTCGTCGAGGCGACGCTGCAGATATGCGCGCTCGGCGCTGTTCTGGCACAAGTCGAGCGCCCGCTGGTAGGCGTCAGCGGCGGCTTCTAGCTGGTCTGTGCGCCGCAGCAGGTCAGCGCGGGCGACGTGGTAAGGATAATACTCCTCGACCCCCTGGATGCGGAGCAGCAGCTCCAAACCCTCGGCGGGACCCTGCGCCATGGCTACCGCCACCGCCCGGTTGATCTCGACCACCGGCGACGGCGTCATCACCGCCAGCGTGCGGTAGAGGGCGGCGATCTGAGGCCAGTCGGTCTCACCCGGAGCGGCGGCTTCGGCATGCAGCGCGCTGATCGCAGCCTGCACCTGGTAGGGTCCCGGGGCGGAAAGAGCAAGCGCATCGTCCAGCACCGCAATGCCCTCACGGATTTTTTCCCCGTCCCAGCGGGAGCGATCCTGTTCGTCGAGCAGGACCAGCTCCCCCGCCGCATCGAGCCGCGCCTCGCGCCGGGAATCGTGGAGCAGCATCAGAGCCAATAAACCGCGCACTTCGGCGCTTTGCACTTCGGCGCTGTCTGGCAGCAGGCGGACCAGCACGCGGCACAGGCGGATGGCTTCCGCGCACAGCTCGCCGCGGATGGGGATGTCGCCGCTGGTCGCGGCGTAGCCCTCGTTGAAGATCAGGTAAATGACCGCCAGCAGTGCGTCCAAGCGCTCCGGGAGCAGCTCGGCGGGCGGCACACGATAGGGGATGCCTGCATTGCGGATTTTAGCGCGCGCCCGCGCCAGGCGCTGCGCCATCGTTGACACCGGCACCAGGAATGCCCGGGCGATCTCCGGTGTGGAAAGCCTGCCCAGCGTGTGCAGCGTCAACGCAACCTGCGCCTCCAGCGCCAGCGCGGGATGGCAGCAGGTGAACATCAATTTCAAACGGTCATCGGGAATTGAGCCATCCATATCGGGTTCCTGCGTCGTCTATGGCGGGGGGATCCATGGCGATCACTTTCGGCGGTACGCTCCTGAGCTGCTGCGCGGCGGAGGCGGTCGATGAGGCGGCGCCTGGCAACCGTCAGCAGCCAGGCGCCGGGATTGCGCGGCACGCCAGCGAGGGGCCAACGGGTCAGCGCCTCGACCAACGCGTCTTGCAAGGCATCCTCCGCCAGGCTGAAATCGCCAAACTGGCTGATGAGCGCCGCAAGAATGCGCCCGTGCTCTTCGCGGAACGTCGTCTCGATCTGTTCCGCGGCGGTCATCCGTGTAACAGTCATACTGCTAGATCTGATCCCACAATGGGCGAACCTCTATCGTGCCATACTTCGCGGTCGGAATCTTCGCAGCCCAGGCAATCGCCTCGTCCAGGTCTGCGCATTCGACCAAGAAGAAGCCGCCCAACTGCTCGTGGGTCTCGGCAAAGGGGCCATCGATTGTGAGCGTCTTGCCCTCCCGCACACGGACACTGGTGGCATTGGCCACCGGCGATAAGCCATTATTAGAAATCAGCACTCCGGCAGCACCAGCCTCATTCATCAGGCTGTACCAGGCCTGCTGCACACTCTGTAATTCCTCCGGAGGGAGCTTGGGGGCTATCGATTCGTCGGCGTACATCAGCAGCATATACTTCATGGGTTATCTCCTGTCTTGCAGATTATAGGCTTAGTACAGTCATGTGCTGGCACACGCCAGTCGCTCATCAGCAGTCGAATACCGACCAGCAGATGTCGTTTCGCAAGCGCTGATCGTCCAGGACAAGATCGCGAACCGCATCCGGCAGCTGGTCGCGCTGCCAGCGGCACTCGAGCCGGCCGGTACTCTCGGCCTCGCCTTCAGGCGCAGCCGCGCGGGCAGCCTTGATCGCGTAGGCTGCGGCGCCGAGCTCGTGCGCGGCGACGTGCGCGACCGCCGCGGCCTGACCGGCAGCATACGCGGCATGGCGCGCCGCTCCGCTCAGATCCCTGGCTGCCGCCATCGCGTGACCGCCCGCGGCGCGTGCCTGGGACATGGTGATCTCGCCGCGCACCCAGGCGCGAGCCTGCTCAATTGCGTAACGCGGCCGCGAGTCCGAAGGCTTCGCCAACTCGAAGAGGTGCAGGACGTGCTCCGCACACGCGGCCGCCCACAAGGCGAGAAGGTGATGGTCTGAATCCGTGAGCGTCCCACCACGGCGGATGGTGATGAAGCGAGGGTCGCGATCTTTGGGGAGGATCATGCCGTGTTCAACCCCACGGCATCGAGAATGAGTGCCTTTAGCGCTGCCTCATCTACAGTGTCGCCTTCGTGGAAGTCGATGGCACGAACCGTGTTGCTGTCCAGACGCGTATTGAAGAGCTTCTTCGGATCCTTCATCTGAGCACCTTTGGGGAATGTCAGCCTCACGGCGTTCTTGAGCGTATCTGCTATGCATATGATTCCATCATGAGACCAAACGGGGACTCCCGATTGGTTTGGAGGGTTTTTTCCACTTCACTTCTTCGACCACGGCAGGGTCGGCTTTCTTGATCAAAGCGCGCAGCTGTGATAATTTCTTGCCCCGCCAGTCACCCGGCTCCTTGATGATGGCATCTATCTGTTGAGATGCGGACTTCTCTTTCGGGGAAGGATTCGTACTTGCTTTCATACTCAGCTCACCGCTTTCTTCTCTCCCTTAAATATCCACTGGACGTCTTTACTTCGTTGTTTGCGTTGGTTCGATGAGCACTCCATTTTTCGAGACCTCGGGTTCGGTGCATAGGTTACGATTGAAGCAGCATGGCCTTCGTTCGCCGGCCTTGAGCTTCGATAATGCTACCTCGATGCGCCGGCTGCGCGTTTCCCGGTTGTTGGTGGCGCGTATCCAGCGGAGCCAGTCCCAGCGCGCCATCGGTGTGATTTTCACCCATAGGGCGTTCGCCTGCGGGTCGGACGCCAGAGCCTTATTCAAATCCGCCGGCACCTCGGGCTCCGGCCACTCTTTAGACGGCTCAACCGCCATCGTTACCGTATCGCCTGCGTCTATACCGGCGGCTTCACGCAGGCCAGAGTCGACCCTAAACCAGTGGCTTCCCTTGCCGTCCGGTTCGAGCACGATTTTAGAACGGAAACCATTAATAGTTCCCTCGACCAATGTCATACCACGCGATGGAAGCTTTGCGCTCGCGCTCTCGGGCAGCCTGAGAATGGTCCAGTCGCCGATTTTAAGCGGTGTAGTTTCAAAACGGATTGTCGACATTTCTCTGCTCTTTAGCTTACCGCTTTCTTCACGAGCGCGACGATCTTTGCCTCTTCGGCGGCGGTCAACTCCTTCAGCGCGAAGGCGACCGGCCACATGGCGCCTTCGTCGAGGTTCGCCGCGTCGTTGAAGCCGAACGTCGCGTACCTCGTGTTGAACTTCGACGCGGGTTGGAAGAAGCAGACGATCTTGCCGTCCTTGTTGGCATACGCGGGCATCCCATACCAGGTTTTCGGCGAGAGGGCTGGCGCGCTGGCTTTGATGATCTCATGGAGCCGTTTTGCCATGGAGCGATCCGGTTCCTGCATCTCGGCGATCTTCGCGAGCACGTCGTTTTCCCCTGCCGCCCTGTCCTTGCTCGCGCGCGCTTCCGCCTTCAGCTCTTTGGCGCGCTCCTTCATCGCGGCTTTTTCCTCGTCCGTGAAGCCCTTGGACTTTCTGCGTGGCTCTTCTTGGTGGTGGTATCCTGGCTCATGGTAAGCTCCTTATGTGTAAATTGATGGATTACGTCTTATTTTACCGTTCTATTTTAACGTCGAATGGAAAGGGACAAAATGACAGGTCGAGAGGATTTCTCTACCCAATTCTCATTTAAGCTCTCAAGTGAGCAAAAGGGTATTCAAATGGACCATGATTCGTCGAAATCGCCCCCCTACCCTGCCCTCCCCCAAAATCGGGGGAGGGTTTTATCGGAAAAAAGGATGGGTTGCGGGCGGATGCCCGCAACCCATCCTTTTTTCCGAATTTTCCCCTTCTGTCAACAAATTCTTACTCCTGTGCGAAAGTCAGCAGGTTGCCATCTGGGTCTCTGAGCTGAAAAAACTTCACCCCTGAGCCTGGACCGTACAAGTTGTCCTGGATCTCACTCGTTTTGAGACCCTTTTCATTGAGCTCTTCGTGCGCAGCTGCAATGTCGGAAGTTGAAAAGTAGAACGAAATGGTGTCGGGTTTCGGTGGTTGATTGTCCGTCGTACTTGACCTGGCGAGTGTAAGAGACGCCCCACCGCTGGGAAAAGTGAGCGTTACCCACCAGTTATCATCATTTTGGCGGTAGTCCGTTGCGACCTCTAAGCCTAGCTTCTCCGCATAAAACTCTTTGGCCTTTTTCATGTCGCTGACTACCACTGAGACCATCGTCAGCCGGTTCACTGTTTGCATAATATACTCCTGTCTGTCGTATAGATTTTCGGATGTTCTCGCCTTTCTATACATACGTCGCATAAGGAACCGTCAAAATGACAGGTTGGCAGAATTCTCATCTTTTACTCATAATATTAGGACTTACGCAATTCATAAAGGAATTACCGAAAAATGGGTGGTAGACGGGCGCTAGCGCCCGTCTACCACCCATTTTTCGGACATATTTCTTTAGGCTTACCCAACTGAGGGCTCAGGCTGCGCCTGCTCCACCCGGACAAATACCTTCTGGGTGATGCGCTCGCCCAGGGTCAGCTCGCTGGCGTTCTCGACCAGCCACAAGGTCAAGATGCCGTCGTAAGGCGATACCTTGGTGGCATACACCTTTTGGTTCAGGCTCAAGCCGACTTTGCTCAGGTAGCGCAGCAGGTCTTCGTCATCCCCTTCCACGCTCACCACCACGGCTGCCTGACCGGGCTGCAGCTCGCTCAAGCGCAGCAAGCGCTCTGTGTGCACCACCAGCGAGCGGTCGGGGATCGGCTCTCCATGCGGGTCAAAGCCCGGGTCGCCCAGCTTGCGGGCGATGCGCTCTTCCATTTCTTCCGAAATCACATGCTCCAGCCGCTCCGCCTCGCCGTGGACCTCGTCCCAGGAATACCCCAGCACCTGCTGCAGGAACGTCTCCAGCAGCCGGTGGTGGCGGATCATCTCCAGGGCTGAGCGGCGCCCATGCTCCGTAAGCAGCACGCCCTGGTGCTTGCGGTACTCAACCAGCGGAGGATCGCTTTCCGCCAGCTTCTGCAGCATCCCCGTCACAGAAGCAGGGGCGACTCTCAGCGCCTCGGCGATCTGGTTCGTAGTTGCCCGCTGGTCATCGACCGTCAGGTGATAAATCACCTTCAGATAGTCCTGAACCGCCGCACTCTGGTTTTCGTCCATATCTCCCTCCCTACTTGACCAACAGCCCGGTCACCCACAGGAGCAGCATCCCCACGGTCACGCCGGAGAACACCATGAAGGGCATCGGTTGGCGAGCGGTGTCCTTGCGGATCAGCCCGCCGAGCTCGTAGACCACCTCGAAGATCGCCCCTGTCCCGATTGCCAGGAAGAACAGCGCCATTACCGGCGAGGGGGCAAACCCGCCAATCCAGGCTCCGATGATCGCCGGTCCACCGCCCAATAACCCCAGCAGCAGCAAATTCCTGAGAGTGGGCCGGTCGCGGGCGAGCGGGGCAATGATCCCCAGCCCCTCGGTGATATTCTGGATGATAAATCCGATGACCAGGAACGACCCCAGGGCAACCTCACCGATGCTGTACGCCGCGCCGATCGCCAATCCCTCCCCCAGGTTGTGAACGCCGATCCCGAGGGCGATCATGTAAGCCAGGGAAAGGCGCTGGTCGGTTTCGCTGCGCCCGATACCGGTCTGGCGGCGAGAGATGGCAAACAGCAAGGCGAAAGACACCACTACGCCGATGGCGATCAGCCCGCTCCCCTGGAGAGCGCCGGCGATGCGGGGCACAAGCTCGATGCCTTCCACCAGCGTATCCACCCCGAGAAAGATGAGCAGCCCGGCGGTGACCGCCAGCAGGAAGGTCATCCAGCGTTTGCCCAGCCGCCGCAGCGCCGGCAGCCAGAAGAACCCCAGGAATACGGGGATCACCCCGACGTACAGGCCGATCAAGGTGAAGCTGAGCAGGGTGCCACCACCCAGCTCGGGCGTCTGGAAGGCTACCGGGATTTGGGTATTAAATGCAATCGAGTTGCTGCTGAAAAGGGTGACGTCGTAGGCTTCGGCGTAATTCCAGGCGTAATCGATCTCGACCTTGGCGGTGCCGAGGCGGGGTATATTTGCGCTCGGCGAGGCTTTGAAGGGCCAGACGCCATCGTTCACGACCACTTGAGCCAGGTGAAGCTCCTGCGGACCCGCATTGCGCACGGTCAAGATGATCTTGCCGGGTTCGAGCACGGTGCGCTCGAAAGTAAGCCCTTCCACCGGGGCAGGCGAAGTGAGCGCCAGGCCGCCGTTTGTTTTCATAGAAGACCCAGATCACGATCGCCAGGACAATCAGCGGCAGGATGACCAGGCTCGCCTGGGCAAGACCCGTCCGCTTTTCCTTTTGATTTTGGTTGGTTAATGGCTGCTCTGCCATGCCGGCCTCCTACGCGAGCACTTCGAATAAGCCGGTCCAGCCCAGCTCGGCGAACTCGGTCTGGTGGGCGTGGAACATATACCTGCCGGGATATTGGTATGTGAATTCCAGGATCCCGCGCTGCGCCTGGCACAGCATGACCGTATCGTTAAATTCGCTCGGCGTCAGGCTGGTGCCGACCGGGATAGTAGTTGAAGAAATTGGCGTGGAGGTGGAACGAGTTGATCGGGTCAAATTCGGTGATGTTGACCAGGTACACCCGCACCTTTTCGCCGACTCCGATCTGGATCGGGTGGTTTTGAAAGTGGAAAGGGATGGCGTTGACCGCGTAGAAATCGTTGGCGTTATCGAAGTCCACGTCGAACCCGCTCATCACCATCACCAGCTCGTGGTCAACCGCGGGCCTGCCGCCCGGCGGATCGACGATGAAGGCGCCGTACAAGCCCTTGGCAATGTGGCGCGCCAGGGGAAAGGCGTGGCAGTGGTAAAGGTGCAGACCGAACGGTCCCGCATCGAACTCGTACGTGAAATTCATCTCCCGGCTGGATCAGCCCGCGCCCTTCACCCGGCACGCCGTCCATCTCGGAAGGATGGAAGCCGTGAAAATGCATGCTGTGCGGGTGGGTGCTGGCATTGACGAACTTGATCCGCACCCGGTCGCCTTCGGTGCAGCGGATGGTCGGACCGGGGATGCGCCCGTTGTAGACCCAGGCTGCAAATTTGATCCCCGGCATGATCTCGACCTCTTTATTGGTCGCTGAGATATGGTATTCGCGCAGGACCTGACCGCTCGGCAGGGTTGAAACCTCGCCATAATCGAATTCGGTGAGGGTTTGTTCGGGGGTAAAGCCGTTGGCAGCGTGGTCGACTTCGCCTACCGCCATCGGCATTGGGTCCTGGCCCATGCCAGCGGGGTCATGCTGGTGAGCGGACTGATCTCCAGCGAGGATTGCGGCAGCGCAGGTCGCTGCCAGCAGCAACCCATTTTGGGTAAGGCAGCCAAAGTGTAAGCGCCGCCCAGTGTTGCGATCAGCCCTGCGCCGGTCTTCAGGAAATCACGGCGTGAGAAATTCATCAAAAATACCTCCAAAAGCGGGTAGTAAGCTCATAGTGCTACCTAAACAATAATTTAGGTTTACCTAAATTACATTTTAATAAATAATACCGGAATTGTCAAGTATTCTGCTGTTCTGTAGCAGAGTGCTGCCTCAGGGCTTTCACAAGAATAATTGGCATCCAAAACAAGGGATGATGTCATTGCGAACCCGGCGTTCTTTGCCGGACGGTTTAGTACACCGTCAAGCTATCTAATTTCTGCCCGCGATGTTGAATGATGAGATTGCTTGACGGTGAACTACACCGTCGCTCGAAGAACGAGCCTTCGCAATGACATGCATCGACCTTGTGAAAACTCTGACTGCTGCTCCTGTCGCAATTCCCAAATTTGCTGAATCCAGGTATGATAGAGGAGATTCTTTTGTGAAAGTAAGTACTTATGCGGCTTTTCAAGGTTGACACCTTAAAATGGAGATTTCCTCCGCCTGTTTGAAATGAGGCTACGATGAATGCTACTCTCTCCCCTGGCAATCCTTCAGAAAAACGGACCAAACTGGCGAGCTTCGCCGCATTGATTTTCCTGCTGCTGCGCATGTTCTGGGTGACCGAGCTGATCTTGCTGTTGGTGGTTTTATATGGCCTGTATGCAGGCTGGTCTGAGTCGAGTCAGTGGAGCGATGCCTTTTTTTACGCCGCCATCGCTCAGATGGCTATCGCCTCGACAGCTCTGGTGGGCACAAGGGATGAAATCTCGTCCGCATACCAAGCACGGAAAATAGTCAAAGGCAACGTCTCTGAAACCCGCCATATGCTCGCCGAGGCTGCCACGCGCAAGGAGACATTTTCATTAAGGGTGTTCATTGGAAGCATCTTAACGCTGCTTATCGCGGTGCTCGCAATGTAGGTGTAAGCGAAAAATAATCCGAAAAAAAGGGTGATCACCCTTTTTTTCGGTAATTCTTTCTCTCATCGACAAACTGCCCGAGACGATTTATCATAAGCTGAATCTCAAGGGCTGCGGAGGACAGAATGGCGATCGAAACCGTGCACGCTGAATGGCTACACGAAACTACCTTCTTGCTGCGCGACCGGTCCGACTTCCCAATCCTCATGACACAGCCCATGGGCGTGAACGGCTCTGACCTGCTCCCGCTCAGCGTCATCGGCTGCGCCGCGTGGGACGTCGTCAGCATCTTGCACAAGCAGCGCCAGCAGCTCAGCTCCCTGCAGGTGACCGCCGAAAGCGAGCGGGAAGAGCAGCCGCCCTGGCGCTTCCTGGCTATCCACGTCCACTACCATCTAAAAGGGACGGACCTCGATCCGCGCCTGGTCCAAAAGGCAATCGCCCTGGCGGAGGACAAATACTGCTCCACCTTTGCAACTTTGCGCCAGGCGCTGAAGCTGACCAGCGAGTTCAGCATCCACAGCGAAGAGGATGCTGAAATAGCGCCGGGCTAGCGCAGCCGCGGCTTGACCAGGCTCAGCAGCGTATTGAGCATATTGCTGCGGTATTCGATGGCGGTTGAGACGTTGCGCATGTGCAACTCAAGCAGCTCAGTGTCGAGGGACAGCTCACCGCTTTCCTGGCGCTGCACCGGGACGGTGAACGCCTGGTCGCCGTCGAGCTGAATGACCGTCTGCGCCGCCAGGCGAGAATTGTCCAGGTTATCGGGCTTATCCGCAGCAACCAATACATAGCGGGTTTCAACGGTCAGGGATGAAGCGTCAGCCAGGGCTTTTGCCAGCTTCTCGACCGCCGTACGGACATTCGTTTCTAAATCATCTGCCATAATTCTCCTCGATTCTGATGGGTAAGCTCATGCCAGGTGGTCTGGCATAAGCCTGGTATTGATCCGAAAATGGAGGCATCCCACGTATTTTCAGAAAGGTTCTTAGTCTGCCGGGGCTCAGGGACGCAGCCGGCGGTACTGCTCTAAAATCTCAGTCAAGTATTTATAAGCCGCCGGCAGGGCAACCAGCGGGTTGACCGAAGCCAGGGCAGATAGCTTAAGCGCTGCCTGGATAACCAGGCTCCCCAGCCGCAGCCACGCCGACCGGGTGGCTAATGCCAGCGCCAGGCTCTGCTCGTGCTGCCGCGCCAGGCTGGCTGACTCCTGCCCTGCCCAAAGCGTCGCAAAGCTGCCCAGCCAGCTTACCTCTGTGCGCCCGGCGACGAGCCCGCCGCTGCGGGTCTCAACGATGGCGAAATTAGCCAGGCTGCGCTGCACCTGCCCTAAAAATGCGAGCGCCTGCTCGCGTGCCTCGTCATACCCCTGGCGCAAGGTATCCTCCAGCCCGTAGCTGCTCTGCCCGCTGGCTGCCCACTGCCCTTTGGCAGACAGCACCCAGCGCGAGAGCTCCAGCTCCGGAGCTGATTGCTCCGGAGTGGGCACTCCCAATAAAGCGTAGCTCGCCTCGGAGGCCGGCTGAACACCCGCCTCGAAAAACCCAGCCAGCCGCACGGGAAGCCGAGATAAATCAGCGCCGGTCTGCTCGAGACGGAGCTGCTGTGCGTTGAGCAAGTTTTCCGCCTGCATTCCATCAGCTGGCAGATCGACGCTCCACAGGCTGTACTCCTCTTCCCCAGAGACCGGCAGGCTGAACGAAACTTCCTCCTTTGCGGGAGCTGATCTCCCACAGACCGAAAACATCGGTGCTGGAGAGAAGGTTACTCTGGCTGAACCTGAATGTGGGGGGTGACATTTAACCAGGCTTGGGGAAAAATCCGGTCAATATCTCAGCTGCAACCTTGATCAACGCGGTGCGGTTGGACATCGCCTGGTCTACCATGCGGGCATGGATATCCCACAATGCCTGGTCGAGCTCGCCAGCTTCGGTAGGGATCACAATCTTGATATCTCCATCCAGGCTGACGTGGGTGAGGGCGCGCTGGTGCGCCTCGCCAGTAAAATCTTTCGTCCCTGCGTCGTAGCTGATGGATTCGATCTCCTCGGAAACATAGGTCGCCACATTCAGGCTGGTCGCATTCTCGACGAATGCAGCCAGCCGGGCAGCCAGCTGCTGCATGGTGTCCGTCAGGCTGTCGCGCACCTGCTTGAGCGTATCCGCGCCGAGGAAATAGTCCTCGCCAACCCCATACGCCGGCGGCGTGGCGGGAGTCCCTGCGGCAACCGGCTGTGCAGGGGCGGCAGCAGGGGCCGCGGCAGCCGCCGGAGCGGAGCTGGAGTCAGGCGTGGGCACAGCCGGCGGGCAGTCTCTCCCAGCGGAGGAGGCGGCAGGCTGCCGGTGCGGGAGGTGACGGCTGCGATCACCGGTCGCTCCGCAGCTGCCTGAGCCCCAACTGGGGCAACCGGCAGGCGAACTGCCGGGTCGCCGAGCAGGGCATAACCGTGTGCGTCGTTGTTCGCGGTCCATAAACGCGCCAGCTTGTACAGGTCCGGCTGGGTGTATTCCGCCTCTTCGATTTCGCCGCTCAACATGGTGGCAATCTCGGCGTAGCGCAGGTTCAGGTCATCGATGGCTGACCCGACCGTCTCACCGGACATCAGCCGGGTGAGGGTGGATTTCGAAGCTCACCGTCTGGATGCCCGCCTCGCCCCACTTGAAGGAGAAGCTCCATGCCCGGTCGACGTGCCCGAGCACCGCCAGAACGCCTCCCCGTGGATGCCCGAGCAAGCGCTGGGGCAGCGCGGCCAGGAAGGCGCGCGGTGCAATGGCTGTGCGTTTGCTGAACGCCTGCTTGGAGAAATCGTCCCAGTAGGGCGTCCCCGCCCCGAAACAGGCGAAGTGGAAGCAAACTGTACCCAGCAAGCTTGCCTCCGAGGGGATATCCTCGCCTGCCAGATAGTCGTCGCGGAGCAAGCCGCGCTGCTTCTGGCTCGCGCCGGGCCAATCCTGGCAAAGCAGCGCGCCCTGCAGTGCAGGCTGGCGTGAATCATCGAGCGGAAAACCCATCCCGTGGCTGGCAGAGAACAGCAAGGCGGGCGTCTCCGCCCCGCCGAGCAAGCCAAGCAAACGACTCTTCAGCGCTTCTTCCGGCGGCACAAGCTGGATCTCCCAATCCGGCTGGCTGGATTTCAGCTTTTCTGCCAGGGGTTTGACCAGGAATTCAGAGCTGAGCGCAGTGGCTTTATCCCCCGGGTTGGCAACTCCGAAGAAGGCTGCCTTGCGAGCGAGGCTCAGCGCACCGGGCTTCTCTGCAGTGACCACGCTGCGCGGGTACTGGGCGTACTCGTCCAGGGTTGCGAAATAAATCCGCCCGGCTCCGTACGCCACATCCAGCTCGAACTGGAAGCGATACGGCACGGTCTGCGGGTCGCCGACGATCAGCAAATAATAGGGGACCGCGGCCGGCTCAACCGGACCCGGGGCAGCGCCGTGACGAGAGAGGAAATCGTCCTTGGAATCCCCCGGGCGGTAGCCGTCGCCCCCTATGTATTCTTTGTAGAGCGGTCCGGCTTGCGCCTTTCGCTGCGCCAGCAGCTCGCTGAGCGCCTCCCGGACAGCGGCAACGGTCGCCGGATCCCAGGCAGCCGGGAAGATCACCCCCCAACCTGCCTGCATGAGGTCCTGCGGGTCAAGCCCGGCTTTCAGGGCGAAAGTCGCTTCTTCGACCTGGGAGCGGCGGAATTTTAGCTCATTGAACAGAGCAGGATCCCATTTCTCCCCCAGCGCAATGCGCCCCAGGTCTTCCGGGCTCATCGGGGGCAGCAGATAATCTCCGGTCGCGCCGTTGATTCCGTTGAAATAAAGCAGGTCGTCGTCCATGTCTTATCCTTATAGGGTTTACACAGTTCGCTGAGGAATTTCCTGAAATAGGGGTGTAAGGCGGGCGTCGCCCGCCCTATACCCCTATTTCAGGACTATTTCTTCTTCAATTGCGTACCTCCAACCTTATTGGTGGGCAGCAGGTGGAGCAAACCCGGAAAAATCCCAGCCGGAAAGCAGGGCAGGCAGCACGTCGATGTGGGGCACATCGAATGCATTCGAAGCATCGGTGAGCAGGTTCTGGACGTTGATCGTCGAAGTATCCAGACGCGTGGCAATCTCCCTTACTGAGAAGCCAAGGCAGAAAAGCGCCAATGCCTGCTGCTGGCGCCTGGTCAATGAGTGCCAGATGCGGGCAAGCACTTGCATTCGATTCAACGATTCGCCGGGAGGTGTCTCGACCAGCTCCGCCTCGATCACCTCCTCACCGATCCCAAATGACTCGCCTCCAGCATCCAGCGAAGACGGGGCGATCTTGCTCCGGTCGAGCATCGCATCCAGGTTTACCGGGCTGGCAGGCGATCCCGGAGTATAGCCGACGAATACATCCCAGTGGTTGAGCATGCGGAACAGGGGGCGCAGGTTCAGTCCAATCTGACCCGTTTCGAAGGTCAGCACCTGGAAGCCATCCGCCATCTCCTGGACGTCTACGATGGTGGCTTCGTGCGTCCAGCGCAGGAACAGGCTCGTTGGGTGAACTGGAGCCACTTTTTTCTCCACCTTGGGGTCGGCGACCGGCGTGCCAGGAGGCTCGAGTTCCCACCCAAGAGATCGATGCCCGGCAGTGGATTTGCAATCTGCCAGGCGTTCGGGCGTTGGGTTACAAAGCCCAGGAAAAGGATGCTGGCTCCGCTCTTCATCTCGCCCAGGCTGGAAGGCCTGCGGAAATAGGTCTGCGCGGGATCTTTCTTCTGCAGTCCCAAATACCAGCTCGGCTTGGCAGTCAACCCGCCGGGCGGTACCAGGCCGCGCAGATGCTGGATGTGCTCGGCGATCTCGTTGCACACCGCCCGAGAGACGATCAGCTCCAGGGTGCGGGCATGCTCGGCGCGCCATTCAGTGATATCTTTGCGCTCCCAGGCGTCCATAATCGCCCGCCAGCGATCGCTATCCACCCGCCAGCGCTCCTGCTGCTGCTGGGGCGTGAGGTTTTCCCAATCCACGTCGGTCACAGTCAGGCGCAGCTGCGTGCGGGCGACAATCTCCTTCCACACCCAATCGGGGAGCTGGCTCTGCATAGCCTGCCAAATCCTGCAATGCCACAGCTTCGTTGAGCTGGCTGGCGGAAAGAGCAACCTGACCGGTGCGATATTTAACCAGGGCGGTCTGGCGGATGATCGGGTTGGACAGCGCGTTGATCTGGCTGGTGATCGTCCCGATCTTATCGGGGGCAGCCGTCACTTTAGCCTGGTTCAGCTCCTGGATCGCCTGCGCGCAGTCCTGGTCGAGCTGCTGGGGGGTGGGTTTCAGGTAGCGCGTTTTGACCGCTGTCGATTTTCAGCGCCTCCACCAGGTCGACCGGGTTCGCCCACGAAGCGTGGGAGCTCTTATAACGCATGCCGGAGAAATGGATGACCATATATTGGAGCCACTTCGGGTAGCGCTGCGGCTCCTTATCGAAGCGTTCCAGGACTTTTGCGAGCAGCTGGTCGTGGGTCAACGTTTCCAGCTCGGCAGCCCGCTTCTGCATCTGCCGGCGCACGACCATGCGCTGGGTGACACCGGTCTTCGCCACAGGCGGATAAGCGCGGATTTGTCCGGTCAGGCTGAGCACCTGGGCAGCCAGATCAGCCTGGCGGGCAGCCAATGCCTTGGTCTCGGCTTCGAATGGCGCCACCTGAGCGTCGTACTGAGCCTGGATCGCATTCAAGCTGCTCACTGCTGCGTCGTACGCAGCCTTGGCTGCCTGGTACTGCTGGGTATAGCGGTCAAAGTACGGGTGGTCCGGTGCGTTTTGGCTGTACCAGTCCACCTGGCGTTTGACGGTATCCATGCCCGGCTTCAGCTGGGCTAGCCTGGATCTCGGCGTTAATCTTTTGGGTCAAGAGCTTGATGACAAGCGGGTTGGAGAACAGCTGGTGGAATTTCTGGCGGGCAGCCACAATCGCCTGGTCTGCCTGCAGCTTTTCCTGGCGGGTTTGCGCCAGGCGCGCCTGCAGGCCGTTAAACTCCTGCATGATCTGGCTGGCGATCCTGTGGATCGACCGGCAGCTTCCCTACCTTGCTCCACAAGTCGATCTCTTCATAAATCAGCAAAAAATCGCGCAGCTTCTTTTCCCGAAACGGGTAGATCGTTGCGCGCAGCTCCGGGTTCTGCCATTGGAAAAAGAAGGGAGTATTTAAAACCATCAGTTTCCTTCTATTCGTGGGGAGATTTCTGCCATTGAAAAAAATAGGGGATATCTAAAACCATGAGGTTCCAAATATTTATGGGGCGATTACTGCCATTGAGCGCAGGTCTTTTGGTATGGAACGTCACTCAAGAACTGCTGCCACTCCTCCTGGCTGAGGTTGCGTCCGGCTTGCGCGCACACGCGGTCGATCCAGGAAGTCCGGGCTGACATCCCAGCTGAGGATGACCCCGTCGCTCCCACCTGAATACAGGACTTTGCTGTCGACCGTGAATGCCAGGCTGGTGATGCTGCCCGAAGCCCCTGCCAGCGGTCGTCCAATCGGTTGGCG
>CAVPMW010000012.1:0-30281 GCA_963706515.1 uncultured Chloroflexia bacterium | reverse complement strand
GCGAGCCAAAGACATAGATCTGACGCAAAAACACGATCTCTCCTTAAAACCAGCCTTCAGGCTGACAGCGGCACGCTCAGTATACCTGATCTGCATGAATTCGGGTCAATTTTGTCACAATAGTCCCCTTTTCTCCCTATTTTTATCCTGCAGCCCGTCAATTCCCCAGGGTTTTTGTCACAATACTTTCAGGAGGCTGCGCGCATCCGGCAGTTCTCCGACAGCCCTCGCCTAAAATCCCATGATCGAGAAACATAATGACTGTATCTCTACCGTCCGAAGGAGCTGAGCGATGAATTTCCCTAAAAATCTTCGATTTTTCCTGCCCTTCTGCGTCATCTTGATCCTGCTATTAACGCCGTTTGCCATTCAAGCCGCAGACAAGGCGAATACTGCTGACCACCCTGTGTATCTTCCGCTAATCGAGCAATCATGCAAGCCACTCAACCGGGAACCTATCCAATGGGGGCGTTTACATAGGAGAAGGAGGGGTGGGATTGGGAGCGCTGGCTAACTCCCTCTCCGGGCCGATCACCGTATCGATCGCCCAAACCGTCGCCCCCACCCAAACCATGCCCTCGCAAGCCCAGGTCTTGAGTGATTATTTCCAGATTGGGACAACCTCAGTGATAAGCTCTCACGACCGATAGCCCGTTGATCCTGGCTTTTCCCGTTCCGGTAGGCGCCAATACCGCTAACCTGGCCCTGGCCCTGTTGGAATCCGAGGCGGGGGACCTCGATGCGGAAAGCAGCACACCCACCTGGAACTTCCTGGAAGGCATGTATGACCCGGTCAAGAATTTGTTCCTGACCACGCTTGCCAGCCTGGACCAGGCTGGCGAGACCATCGCCCTGGTGGACCATCCGGACTTCGTCTCACCGTCGAACGCTGCTCTGGCGAGTCCAAGCCGCATCTCGCAGCCGCAAGTCAAGCAGTTCATTGTTAATTGCATCAACTTCCAAAATCCTGCCGACTGCACGACAACCACCGAAATCGCCGTCGAAGACTACCTGAGTGATATCTACAACCACATTCAAGGCGATTTAAATTTCCACGACCCGCGCTTGCGCTTCCTGAATGGATGGATATGCTTCGACCCAAATTCGTGGAGCTCCAACGGTTATATGGCTTATATCGAGCCGTACGATGGGGGGAACTGCACGGTTTCCCATGCTGGCGGGTATTACAGTCGTTTTCCGGGGCGATTGGTCTTGTGCCTGAACCCGGCAGTGGGGTTAGATCCAGATGCTGTGTACGTTCTCATCCACCAGTACTTTCACGCTACCCAGTACGGGTATCTAATCGTCATGAACGACTGGTATCTGCGAAGGGATGAGAAATGGATTATCGAGGGCATGGCGAAGACCGTCGAAGAATCGTTTTTTAGCACCGAGATGCTGCGCTCTCTGATTGGGGGCTGGGTGAGCCAGCACAAGGTGGATGTATCGTTGAAATCGCAAGCAGATTTTAACGAGTATTTCGCCCAGGATTTCTGGGTTTATACCGGTCAAGAGTTTGGACAGGGGATGTCTTACCTGGATGCCGTGCTGACTCAGGGCGCCAGAGCCAAAGATGTGGTCACTCTTTCGGTGGCGGGAGTACCTGGATGAATATTGGAATTATGTCAAGAACCAGGTGATGGAGGCGTCCATCAAACAAAGTGGGGCGCTGGGTTCACCCTGTTCTCTTTACCAGCCGGTCGTCAATCAGACCGTGGACTTCAACTACGACTTTTATCACCATACCTACCAGATTCTAAACCCGCTCGACCCATTAACCTCGGTCGTCGTCGAAGTTCATTGGGATTTCAACTACACCGGCGCGGATGGGGCTGCGATGCCTGCAGACCCCACTGATGACAATGCGCGAGCGGCCTTGCGCTTTAAATTATATCAAGACGGGGAAGCGGGCTGCGAGTCTGTTCCGGATGGGCGACGAACATTCATGAATGTAGACAAAAACGCCAAGTATTATGTGGTCATCAGCAACGTCGATCCTACCAACGCTCACAACTACCTGGTTGGCTTTGAAACCTGGCCTATCCCGCCGGCGCCATAACCTGAAAAGCGGCGAATTTGTGAAGGAAACAGCACAATATGATCGCCAGCAACCTGGTTACACCCAAACTGGCTCAAGGGATGGTCATCGTCATGGCTGTCATCGCCGTCGCCGTGGCGGACGTCATGCTCAAGAAAGCCGCCGCTCATGGCAATATCGTGTATGTCGTGCGAAGCCCGTGGCTGTTGAGCGCGATCGGCCTGTATCTGCTTCAGATTGGGCTGTTCACCATCGCTTTTATTGCCGGATGGAAGCTGAGCATCATCGGCGCTCTGCAGACCGCCCTCTACGCCTTGATCGTCCTGGCTGCCGGCGTGCTGCTCTACCACGAGAGCCTGACTCGCTTGCAGGTGATTGGCATCTTGCTGGCCTTTGGCGGCGTGGTGCTGATCAACTGGTCAAAATGAAAGGAGTTAATCCGATGATTTCACCCACCGTAACGAATACGAACCTGCAGTTTGGCCTGGATCCAATGGATGCAGCCTTCGAAGCCTTCCGGCAAGCCTACCCGGCCTTTGATTCAACCCGGAAACTGGACGAATTGCGAGCCACCGAATATGCCCGCCTGGACCGGCAGGGGCACGTCTACCTGGATTACACCGGCGGCGGGCTTGTATGCCGAATCCCAGCTGCGCGAGCACATGGCGCTGCTCAGCGAGGGGATCTTTGGCAATCCCCACTCCAAGAACCTGACCTCCATGGCGATGACCCACCTGGTCGAGCAAGCCCGCGATTATGTCCTTCAGTACTTCAATGCCTCACCGGACGAGTACATGGTGATCTTCACCCAGAATTCGACCGGCGCGCTCAAGCTGGTCGGCGAGTTGTATCCCTTCGGGCCGGGCGACACCTATTTACTGACCTTCGACAACCACAACTCGGTGAACGGCATCCGTGAGTTCGCCCGCTCCAGAGGAGCAACGGTCACCTATATCCCGGTCGTGCCCCCGGATCTGCGTGTGGATGCTGACCTATTTGGCGCAAGCCCTGGAGACGGCTCGTCCAGGGAAGAACAACCTGTTCGCCTACCCGGCCCAATCCAATTTCACCGGTGTGCAGCATCCGCTGGAGTGGATCGAGCTGGCGCAATCCAAAGGCTGGGATGTGCTGCTGGATGCGGCCTCCTTTGCACCTTCCAACCGGCTGGATCTCAGCCGCTGGCATCCCGACTTCGTCGACATCTCGTTTTACAAAATCTTCGGCTACCCGACCGGCACGGGCTGTCTGCTGGTGCGCAAAACCGCGGCCCCGAAGCTGCGGCGGCCCTGGTATGCGGGCGGCACGATCACCTTTTCCTCGGTCGTGGCGTTCGACCATTACCTGACGCCCGGTCCGGCAGGGTTCGAGGATGGCACGGTCAACTATCTGAGCCTGCCGGCGGTGATGATTGGTCTCAAGTACATCGAGTCGATCGGGATCGATCTGATCCATACGCGGGTCATGTGCCTGACCGGTTGGCTGATCGATCGGCTGCTGACCCTGCGCCACAGCAATGGCAAACCGCTGATCCACCTGTACGGCCCGCCAGACACTACCATGCGCGGCGGAACGGTCCAGGTCAATTTCTTCGATCCGGATGGCAGGTTATTCGACTGCAACACGGTGGAGAGGCTGGCGAATGAGGAGCGTATCTCGCTGCGCGCCGGGTGTCACTGTAATCCGGGGGCGCGGGAGGTGGCGCTCGGTTTCACCGAGGAAGACCTGGCGCCCTGTTTCCGGGACAAAGACCGCCTGACGTTTGAGCAGTTCTTGCACGTGATCGACGGCAAGACGACCGGAGCGCTGCGGGCTTCGATTGGTCTGGTCACGAATTTTGCGGATGTGTACAAATTTATGCAGTTTGCTGAAAGCTTTATCGACCGGTATGCGGTCGATGAAGCGACCTGAGTTTGATCCCGGCCCGAGCCGGGTGAGATCGGGGGCTGTCAGCCAGCGTAAACCAGGATTTAACGGGCGTAGGACTGCTTTCCACAGCCGCCTATTTTCAGCATTAAGCTCGCAATCGCAGCCTACGCGATGTGTTGGTGCCAGTATGCCGCAGCACGGCGATCAGATGCTCCTCCTGGCATTTAGCTGTCTAGTGCTGATCAACTGACCAGGATGAAAGGAGAGACAAGATGATATTAGACACCCTGATACCGCAGTTTATATACGATCCATCCGGTTTGCAAACGGGCGCTGTCCTGATAGCGGAGGATTTGCAAAAACAGCCAAAAGATTTGGAGCACCAGGCAACCTATTGGGGGGTTTCATCGTGCATTGACTTGTATGGCTGCGATCTTAGCCTGATGCAGGATGAAGCCGCGATCAAGCAGTTTGTAGTTGAGCTGTGCGAGCTGATCCAGATGCGGCGCTTCGGCGAGACGCAAGTGGTGCGCTTTGGCGATGACCCGCGGGTCACCGGTTACTCCATGACCCAGTTGATCGAGACTTCCCTGATCTCTGCCCACTTCGCGGACAACTCGTGTGCCATCTATCTGGACGTATTTAGCTGTGCCCCCTACAACCCCCGCGAGGCTGCCGAGTTCGCCGCCCATTTTTTCCATGCGGAAACCTGGAAGGTACAAATCGTCAGGCGCTGCTAACCCAACCGGCGCGCTGCGGGCTTCGCCGGGTCTGGTCACGACTTTTACGGATATTTAACATTTCCTGCGGCTTGCTGAATGCTTCATCGACCGGTTCGTGACCGGATGCGCGTATTCAAGCTGAATCCCTCGCCCTTGCTCGCCCAGCTGACCGGCGAATCCCGGCTTGTACGAGAGCTTCGCCCGGGTGGCAATCAAGAGAATGAGCGCGATCCCGATATAGACCGCAAAAGTGACCTGGCCCGTATTTTTAGGCAGATTGGTCGCAAAATGTGGCTTAATATGCTATAATTTACCTGATTTAGTCTGTTTTCTTCATTCTTCAGGAGGGAATCATGCGGAAACTAGCCATTCCATTCATAATCGCCATCGTGTTATTATCAGCCACTTTTTTCGCCATCCGAAACGCTTACGGGCAGGGACAGGAGGAGCAGGTCGTCCTGAACCAGGAAACCCAGGGCGATAGTACCCGGGAGATCACCGCTCCAGACGGAGCCAACGCCCCCCAACAGCCGGATATCAGCTTCATCGATTCTCCTTCGGCTACCTGCTACCAGCCCGACCCGGCGCAAAATGCCTGCTATATCAACTGGTATTACATGTCGGTGGATGCAAATCCAAATTACATGATCGCCATGACGGTTACCTTAAACACGATCGGAATCGTGGCGAGAACGGGCGGGTTTTTCCAGACCTCGATGTATGTTCCCTATAATATGTTCGACCGCGGGTTTAAAGTCCCTTGCGGATCTTTGGGAGAAGGTGGACACCCAATGCTCGGCAAAGCTTACGCATGGACGATCAATGCGCGAGATTCAAGTAACCTGAAATCTGCCAATTACGGCACAACCTACTGCCCGGCTTACACACCTTAAAGGGAGGGCTGCTGTGCGCACCTGGCTGATAGTGGTGTCGATCCTGTGCGGGTTGGCCTTCGTATTCACCTTTTGGAAAGCATTCGCGGCTGAAAGTCAGGCAAGCCTGGCTTTGACGCAGAGTGGGGTTGCGGGTCCGCCTCACCGGGAATCCGATTCCCCCGACATCTCGTTTATCGACAGCCCCAGCCCTACCTGCTCATTAGCAGAACCGGGCACTGGGGTTTGTTATATCAATTGGAACTACATGTACGTCACTGCCAGCACGTCGCAGTACATCATCAGCATGACGGTAGCGATCAACGGCGAGCTGCAGTCGTACAATTCAGGATTTTTCCAAACCGCGATGTACATACCCAGTGATCTCTACTCCCCCGGGTTCCGGGTCAACTGCGGCTTGCCCGGGACGACCCCGCCGGGGTTGGGAAAAACTTACCCGTACACCATCCGGGCGCGTGAGACCGGGGGATTAGGAGCCGCCAACTACGGCTCGGTCACCTGCCCCGGGGACATCGTCCACAGCTACCTGCCGCTTATCCGGAAATAAGGGACAAATTATCACAAAAATGAAGGTGCGCGGGCGTTCGCCCGCGCACCTTCATTTTTGTTTTTCCGCCTGTCATCCGCTGTTCATCCAGGGAATGTATAATGGATTTTACCTATCGATTTTATAGGAAATAATTGCTTGCGAAAGGAATTGATCATGAATAAGTTCTACTATCCGAGCCGCAAAGGACTGGCCAGGATTTTGATCCCGCTTTTAGTGGGAGCATTTCTGCTGGCAGCCTGCGGCTCAAACCCATCCGGAGCAGCATCCACGGCAATCGCTGCCTCAGCGACAGGTTCCTCAGCAGCCGATTCGGGGCAAACGACGGCAGGCACAACCAGTGCACCGGCGGTCACGGAAAATGTGCCAGCCCAAGGGAATTCTCCCACCGCAGCAGCCCTGGCAGCTACCGCCTCGGCGACCAGCACCCCGGCGTCCACTGCCCCGGCGGTGGATTGCACCAGCCCGGCAGCCGCGACCATCGCCGAGACTGAAGGGCCATATTTCAAAGCCGGCTCGCCGGAGCGCAGCTCACTGCTCGAAGATGGGATGCCTGGGACGAAGCTGGTCCTGACAGGCTACGTTCTGACTACGGACTGTAAACCCGTTGCTAACGCCATGCTGGACTTCTGGCAGGCCAATTCACAGGGGGTATACGACAACAGCGGTTACACCCTGCGCGGGCACCAGTTCACCGACCAAAATGGGCGCTTCCAGCTGGAGACGGTCGTACCTGGGCTGTACACAGGACGGACAGAGCACATCCACGTCAAGGTGCAGGCTCCGAACGGTCCCATTCTGACCACCCAGCTCTTTTTTCCTGGCGTTACCGAAAACGACAGCGATTCGATATTCGATCCGAGCCTGTTGATCAACCTGTCGAATGGGCAGGACCCCTTGCAGGGAACGTTCAACTTCGTGGTGAGCCAATAATTCCGATGCCGGTAGGGGCACGATATATCGTGCCCCTACAATTTATATTGTGCCCCTACCGATACATCGTGCCCCTACAATTTATATTGTGCCCCTACCGATATATCGTGCCCTTACCTAAGTAATGATAGGAATGGATCTTTCAACCCATAAATATTACAATCAACCGCGATTGCCTTCGATCAAGCCGCAGCGCGTTCGAGCTCGCTGCGCGGGGGGCGAGTGCGATATCCCGGGGGGAATCTAAAGCCAAAGCCGTCGCCGAGGAAGCGCGGGCAGGACGTGTAAATGGACGTGGAAGACTTCCTGCCCGGCGACCTCGCCGTCCGCCAGGTGAAAGTTAATCCCCTCACAGCGCAGGCTGCTGCGGTAAATGGCTGCTGCCAGGTGTTGGGCGACCCGGAAGAGATGCCCACCCATAGACGGGTCCAATTCGGACAGGTTTGAATAATGCTGGCGCGGGACTACCAGCGCATGCCCTGGGGTGATGGGTTGGATGTCCATGAAGGCAACGGCGAGCTCATCCTGGTATACAAAACTCGCCGGGGAGCCTCCGGAGATAATGGAGCAGAAGATGCAGTCGTTCACGGTGATCTCCTTCCTGGACTATCGAAGCAATTCGCCGAAGAAATTAATCGCCTTGGTAAAATCCGGCGAACTGCTGAAGTTAATACCAACTTCAGTGATTTGCTGAGTTTGATACTCCGGACTGTAGAAATACTTTCAGCTAATCACGAAACAATGATTCGCGATAATTGTAACCAAGAAAGGGGCTTGATTCTATCCTACAGAGTGACCTTTTCCCTCAGGCGATCCTGCATTCGAGTAAAGAAATTAAATCGGGAAATATGTAATAGCCAACCAAGGAAGAGACTTACATCCGCAGGTCAGAGAAAGGGCTATAATCGTCCGCATGGATAAAATCGCCATCCAGGTGGATAATCTGCACAAAGCCTTCGGTGAGCTCAAAGCCGTGCAGGGGATCAGCTTCAATGTCTTGCAGGGTGAGATCTTCAGCCTGCTGGGACCCAACGGCGCGGGGAAGACCACCACGATTTCTATGCTGGCGACCCTGCTGCGCCCCGACCAGGGCGATGCGCTCATTATGGGTCATTCGATCCGGAATGACCCGACGGGGGTCAAAACGGTATTGGGTGTCGTGCCGCAAGACATCGCCCTCTATGAAGACCTCTCCGCCAACGAAAACCTGTACTTTTGGGGGAAGATGTACGGGCTGCGCGGCGCGGCGCTCAAGCAGCGCGTGAACGAGGTGCTGGAGATCATCGGCCTCACCGAGCGGGCAGGCGGGCGGGTGAGCAAATTCTCGGGGGGGATGAAGCGCCGGGTGAACATCGGGGTGGCGCTGCTGCACCGACCGCAGGTGCTGTACCTGGACGAGCCCACCGTGGGCATCGACCCGCAGTCCCGGCGCAACATATTGGACAGCGTCGTCGCGCTCAAGAACCAGGGCATGACCGTACTCTACACCACCCACTACATGGAAGAAGCCCAGGAGCTCTCCGACCACATTGCCATCATGGATCACGGGCAGATGATGGCGGAAGGGACGCACGAGGAGCTGGTGAAGATCGTCGGCGAGATGTCGCGCATCAACCTGACCCTGAGCCGGGAAAGCGACGCTCTGCTCGCCGCGTGGAAAGCGATCCCAGGGGTGAAACAAATTACCAGCGAGGACAGCACGCACACGGTGATGGTAGAGGACAGCAACCGCGCCCTGCCGCGCCTGTTCGATGCCGCCGACAGCGAGCACATCCGCATCACCTCAGTCGATATTCAGGAACCCAGACCTGGAGACGGTATTCCTGCACCTGACCGGGCGGGCGCTGCGCGATTAGGAGTCGCTTGAAATCCATCGACATTGCCATCAAAGACCTGAAGCGCGCCTTCCGCAGCGCAATTTTGCTGGTATTTATGTTTGTCATCCCGCTTCTGGTGTCAACCTTGTTTTACTTCATGTTCGGAAATATCAACCAGGAAGGCGGATTCAACCTGCCGCGCACAAAAGTAGTGGTGGCGAACCTGGATACGAACGCTCCCCGGCTGCAAGCCGGCTCGGGTAAGACTCCCGGTGGGATCAAAGCAGACACCCTCAGCGAGCTTATCGTTAACATTCTGGAGAGCAAAGACCTGGCGGACCTGCTGCAGGTGAGCCGCGCCCCGGATGCCGTTTCGGCGCGCCTCGCGGTGGACCAGCAGCAGGCGCAGGTAGCGCTGATCATTCCCAAGGATTTTTCACGGCAGTTCGCCGACCTGAACGGCGAGTCGTCGATCGAGTTCTACAGCGACCCCACACTGACCATCGGTCCGAGCATCGTAAAATCGATCCTGAACCAGTTCATGGACAGCATCGCCGGGATCAAGATCACCGTGAATACCGCCATGGACCAGCTCCCCGAAGAGCAATACGGCTTGATCGGGGGAATCGTGGAGCAGTACCTGGACGATTCCACCACACAGACCAAGGACCTGCGGGGGACCGTGCTTGATGTGCATACCCCGGTAAAACCCGGGGCTGCCGCCAAAGCGGAGGAGAAGAGGAACTCCCTCGCGAGCATCCTTGGGCCGTTCATGGGCGGAATGATGATCTTCTTCGCCTTCTATACTGGTACTGCATCGGCCGAATCCATCCTGCGCGAGGAGGAAGAGCGCACTCTGCCGCGCCTTTTCACCACGCCTACCCCGCAGTCGACGATATTGACCGGAAAATTCATGGCGGTCTTCCTGACCGTGATCGTGCAGATAATCGTCCTGATAATAGCAGGGCGCCTCCTTTTTCAAATCCGCTGGGGGAACATCCTGCCGCTGACCCTGGTTATCGCAGGTATCGTGGTACTCGCCTCTTGCTTTGGAATATTTGTCAATTCAATGCTGAAAGATACCAAGCAGGGGGCGGTCGTCTTCGGCGGTCTGCTCACGGTGACCGGCATGTTGGGAATGATCAGCGTCTTCTCGATGAATTCCCCGACCGCACGGATCACCAGCCTGGTATCGCTGGCAGTGCCGCAGGGTTGGGCGATCCGGGGGCTGCTCCAGTCGATCAGCGAGGCAGCGATGCAAGATGTGCTGCTAACGGTAGGGATGATGCTGCTTTGGGCTGCAATCTTCTTCGCCCTTGGCGTATGGAGGTTTAACAAAAGATATGCGTGAACCCAGCACGTCACTGCGCGCGAAGGAAGTTCGGCATGGCCGAACCTCAAGCAGTCTCGTCTTTTGGGTCTCGAATAAATAGATGATCCGCATTTTTGATATTGCCGCGAATGACCTGCGCCAGATGCTGCGCGACCGGAAGACCTTCCTGTTCTTCCTGATCATGCCGATCATCTTCACGTTCATGTTCGGCTTTGCCTTCGGCGGAGGCGGGTCGGGCGATCCGCGCCTGCCGGTCGGTTTTCGCGACGAGGACAAGAGCGAGATAAGCCAGAAGCTGCGGGACATCCTGGCAGGTTCGAAAGTAGTCCGGTTGGCATCCGAGGGAAGCACGCAAGCCGACCTGGAAAGCCAGGTTGCCGACCAAAAACTGGCAGGAGCGATCATCGTGCCGGCTGGTTATGGACGCCAGGTGCTGTACGGCAAGCCGGTCAAGCTGACTCTGCTGGCAGATACCGCCTCTCCGGTGGGGCAGAGCGTGGAGAGCGAAGCCTTAAGCGCCTACGTGCGGCTGGAAAACGCGGTGCGCACGGCGGTCATCCTGGAAGAGCAGGCAGGCAACCAGAACTCCCTTCGATTACACGTTCAGCGAGGTGCTGACCGCCTGGAAGACCCCACCGATCCAGGTCATCGATTCGACCAGCTCGGCGATCCAACAATACGATGACCGCACCGAAAACCTGGCAAGGACTTCGCCGGGGATGATGCTGCAGTTTTCCATCGCCGGGCTGCTGGTCTGCTCTTCGATCATCGTTCACGAGCGCAAATCGCACTCGCTGTGGCGGCTGCTGACCACTTCAGCGGCGCGGGTGCAGATCCTGCTGGGTCACTACCTGGCGATCGTGACCATCGTATTCGGCCAGTCCCTGATCTTGATTGCCTTCGGGCAGATTGTATTCAAGCTGAACTATACCGGTTCGATTGGGGCGACCTTGCTGGTGGCGGTCACGACTGCGTTATGTATAGGCGGTCTCGGACTGCTGATTGGCGTAATGGCTAAATCGGAGGAGCAGGCGGTCATTTTTTCGCTGATCCCGATGTTCGTGCTGGCAGGCATCGGTGGAGCATGGGTGCCGCTGGAGATCACCGGGAGCACTTTCCAGGCGATCGGTCACCTTTCACCGGTAGCCTGGGCAATGGACGGGTTCAAGAACATCACCCTGCGCGGCCTGGGGGTCGAATCGGTGCTGCTGCCGGCTGCGGCGCTTCTGGGGTACGCTGCCCTGTTTTTCACGATCGCGGCGATCAAGTTCCAGCGGATGGAAGAGAAATAAAGGGTCCCTAGACGTAGCTGCCAACAGCCCCGAGGAATCCCACGGGTAGCGACGCTCTTCAGGTGTAAAAGCCGGATTTATGGCTCTGCGACCAGCGATTCCTCACTGGGTTCAGATTGAGCCGCTAACTGCCTTCTGCTCACTTATCTTGTAAGATAGATTCCCCTTCGTAAAGATTATGATCAAAACCGCAAGGATCACGCTGGTGAGGGCGGGAATCCAGCCGCCATACACAAAAGTATTCAAACCCGCAGGCAAATCTGCCGGCAGGACCCTGGCGCCGATCGACAGGGTTGCATTGCTCGAGGAATGCAGCAGGATCATCAGCAGGATGCTGCCCGCGGTGTGGTTGTAAACCCAGGTCATTAATATCGAGAAGCCAATACTATAGACCAGCAGTGCGGGAAATGAGGACGTCATCCAGCCGCCGGCGTAGCCGGGCAGGTGCCACAGCGCCCACAATATGCCCAGGATAACCGTGCCGAGCAGTGGGTGGAAGCGTGCCTGCAAGCGGGGCAAGGCAAACCCGCGCCAGCCGGGCTCTTCCCAAAGCGGACCCAAAATAATGCCGATTACCAGGGCGAGCAGATATGTCGGCAGGAGCAAGCCAAGGTTCTGGACGAAGGCGGTTAATACCGAAACCCCCAGGATGAGTGCAGCCACCAGGGTGACCGCCAGGAGGATTCCGAACAGGACGATCAGCCACCACAGGATCCCCGCGCGCCACTGGACGTAACGTTTGAAAAATTTCCCCAACCCGCTGCGCCCTTCCAAAACTGCGATGAGGATAACAGCGGAGAGGGTGGGTCCTGCCAGTGCGCCCAGGATTTGGAACGGCTCGACGGGCAGGCCTGGGCTGAGGAGCTTGGGCAAGATAGCTATCCAGGAGAATAAAAACGCCATGACGAAGAACGAAATTAAAGTATGGCGTGTAAAAATAGTCTTCATCATTTCCTCCTCTTATTTGAGACGTGACCAAAATATAACAAAAATTGCTGTTAATGTCAAATTAATCTGATTTGTATGTCTTCCTTACCGAAAAAAGAGGCTCAGGTGGCGCAAAGCGCCACCTGAGCCTCTTTTTTCGGATATTTTTGTTAGTTAATCCCCTTCGGCGGGGGGAAGCGCTGGCTCGGCGAGAGGAAAAGCTGCCGCCGGCTGGAATCCGTCCGCCAGGCAGTCCTGCCGGGCGAGCTGCACCTGGTGGTGGATCTTTTCCATGAGCTTCGCGGTAAGCTGGGTCACTGGAGCGTGGGCGACATCCTCGCTGAATTCCGCAGCCGGGTACCAGACCTGTCCGAAATGGAAGTAGCAGAATCCCTGATTTTGCCATATTCCCGAGCGATGATATCCCCCGATGCGCAAATTGAAGTTGAACAGGTTCTCTTCAGGGATGTAGGTGCCCAGCGGGATGATCGGTGCGCCGGTCATCAACGACATGCGCACTGCCCCGGTGCTGCCTTTAAATGATTGGTATTGAGGGTTGAGCTTGCCTTCGGGGAAGACCATGACGGTGTGCCCCTGGGCCAGCTCTTCACAAGCGCGCAGGATTGCCATGTGTTTCTTATTGAGGTATACCGGGATCTGCCCGCTGCCCCACAAACACCAGCCGAAAATGGGGATATTGAACACGTCGCGCTGGACGACGAAGTAGATCTGTTCTTTAAATAGCCCGGGGAGGTGGAAGGCGTCGGTGGCGTTGGCGTGGTTCGCCGCGATGATCCTCGCTCCGTCGGGCAGGTTTTCGGTGCCTGTCAGGCGGGCTCCTTGCGGCATCACGGTGTGGAAACCTTTAAAGATCAGCTTGAGACCGGCATAGCTGATAATGCGCAGCGTATTGTTCATTGCTGCAAATTTACACCCGGATTACTGCCATTACCAGCGGATTAACTGCCAAAAAGCGCCAGTTTTCCCTGACAATTTAGAAAGCCCTTCGACTGTCAAATCTAATTCGCCCATCCCCGCTTTCCCAGGTATATACACCGAGGGAGGGAAATCAATCCGAAAACGGGGATCAGGTGGCGCCAGAGCGCCCCTGATCCCCGTTTTCGGAAATCTTCCCTCCCCAGAATGGGGAGGGAGGGGATGGGGATTACTTCATCCTGACAATGGCCGAATATGATATTCTGGATGTATCGGACTATCCTGCCCTGCGTTCTCGACACACGCCGACCACCTCGTTGCCTCGATCAGCGCGTGTTTAACCATCTACTCATCGTCCATAGACTGACACACAGTTACTACTGGTGCCAGTAAATAGTTCTCGGCTCCAACCACCCCAACGTTCCTTCAATTGAAGTCCTGCAATGCGCGCCATGAGATCGAGTTCTGACGGCCACGCGTATCGCGTGACGATAGGATTCAAATGAATGCCTGTGCTCGATAAGACCACATGAGTTTCTTCAAGCAGTTGTTTCACGGGATCATACCGGGCCACATCCAAGCGCACATTGCCGACTTCAACTGCTTCTAAGTCGACGTACTGATTTTTACGCAAGCGGTACCAATCCGCTGGCACTTCCCCCTCTACAACAAACAAACCGTCATCAGTGAGATGCGCTGCGACGTTCTCGAAGCAGCGAACCTGCTCCTCCTGGCTCAACAGGTTGAATAGCGTGTTGAAAACCACATAGATCAAGCGATAGGTATTGGGGACCGCAACATCAGCGAAATTGCCCATTGTGATCGCGATCTTGTTTGCTCCTGGTTTAGCCCGTAATTTAGCAACCATCGCCGGCGAGAAATCAATGCCATCAACGCGGATTCCACGGTCAGACAAGGGTAATGCAATCCGCCCGGTGCCGATTGCAAGTTCTAATGCGGGACCACCTCGAGCCAGCTGTTCCAAAAATGCGATCGTCGCTGTCTCATCACCACGTGTGGCTAAGTCATCATAGACATCAGCGATGTCCTCTTCAAAGCTCATAACTGGCTTATATTTCTTCATACAGCACTCTCTGACAATCTGCCATTTGTATTACGCCGCCTGCTTGATGGGTCGAATGGTGGTAAAAATTCATTGCCTGTCTCAATCTGTTGTCCCGGATGCATTCAGCCAATCACTCGATCATTTCGCCGTAAATTCTACAGCCCTTTACCCCATATCTGCACTTCACCCGGGAGCAGGTCGACGTGGATGACCCGCGTCGGCCCCGAGCCGCTGGAGCCGTCCAGGTTGGTGATGCTCACCGTACCTGCCGTCCTCTCCAGCGCAGGGGTAGGCGGCAGGGCTTTTTTACGAGAGGCCTGGTTGGTGTACAGGTGCTTGAAATTCGTCTCGCCGGGCTGGACGTGGTAATCGACGAGCACCTCTCCGCTCCAGCCCTGCCCCAGGTTCATGTTCGCCACCACCACGATCTCCAGGTCCGCCATCAACCGCGAGAAAGCCAGCACGCCGCCCGGGAAGCTCGAAAAGCCGAAGTTGACCCCATCGCCGGAGACTTGCCGGAAGTACTGCCGCCCGTAGCGGATGGCTGGCTCATTCTGGCGCAGTGCGGAAAGCTGGCGAACCGTCCGGTAAAATGGGTGGCGCTGTGAGAAAGCGCGGGGCATCCCCCACAGCGCTTCGCGCACGAATTCCGGGCGGTCGCCGGATCCGCTCAGCCCCTGCTCGCTGCCGTAGTACAGGCAGGGTATGCCCTGCAAGGTGAACAGCAGCGCCAGCCCGAGGGTGGTCTGGTCGTCGAAGCGGTGCGGGTCGCTCGGGTCCACGTAATGGAAGCGGCTGTTCTGGTCGTGGTTATCCAGGAAGCTGACGAAGTAGCGGCTGGCTTCGCCGTGCGAGGAGATCACCCCGCTGGTCACCTGGCGGCGGTGTTCGAACATCTGGATCAGATCGAGGGGCGCAGCCTGGCTTTTGACCACAGCCGGCAGGTGGAAGAACAGCGGAAAATCCAGCGCCGCATCCACGCCGAGCAGCTCGTCGTCTTCGTGGGCGTTCCTGCCGATAAAGTGGGCGATCTTTTCCTCGGAATCGTAAACCTCGCCGAACGTGAAAAAGTTCTTCTTACCGATGCTCAAGGCATACTCGCGCACCGCATTGCCGAAGTTGGCCACAAAATCAGGCTCCAGGTATTTGAGCGTATCGATGCGGAACGAGTCGATGTCATATTTAGCCATCAGGTACAGGTGCGCCAGGATCAAAGCGTTGCGCACCGGGAACACGTTGCCGTAGGCGGGGTGCGGCTCGAAATAATCGGTCACCAGCTCTTTGAGCGAGAAGAAATCGCCCGCCTGCTCCTGCTGCTCCCCCTGTCGTGAGAAGGCGTTCCCCTGGCGGCGGAAGAACTCGTTGCGCTGCAGCTCGCGCGGCCAGACCAATCCATCGGCGGGCAGCGTGCCGGTGGTAGGCGGCACGCTCCAATCGTGGCGCGGGCGGCCCTTCCCATCCCGCCAGAAGATCGGGTAGGGTCCATCGTCGCGCCAGGGCAAATCGCTTTGGTCGCCTTCGTAAGCGAAGACATCCCCAGCGTGGTTGAGCACGATGTCGAAAATCACGTAGATGCCGCGGGCGTGGGCGGCATCCACCAGCTGGCGCAGCTCGCCTTCGACGAAGGACGGCTGGCGGCGGGCGCGCTGCGGGTCGGACGAGAAGCGCGGGTCGATCGAGATGAAATCCTGGATGCCGTAGCCGTGGTAAGAGTAGGGGTTGTACTGCGAGTTCTTGAGCACCGGCGAGATCCACAGCGCGCCTACCCCCAAATCTTTCAGATAGTCGAGCTGTGCCTGGATCCCGGCGAAGGTTCCCCCCTGGAAGGTGCCCGCAGGCGAGTTCCAGGGCTGAGCCGGCGGTGAGGCTGGGTTATTGAAGCGGTCGGTGATCACGAAGTAGATCCACAGGTCGCGCCAATCTTGCGGAGAGGGGGTGAAATTGTACTTGCCAGTTTGGGAATCGTTCAGCAGGCGAGTTACCTGCCGGTCGTTTAGCGAGCGAGGCATGAGTATGCTCCTGAATTAAAGGAATTCTCCGGCGAAGCTTGAATGCCGGAGAATTTTGACACGTTTGGGCGAGTTTGTCAAATAGGGGAGCCGGATAATTTTAATTTGAAGTAAATAGTTGGGCTACCTGAGAATCGGTCAAAGCGACGTCGTAGATTTTCAAGTCATCTACGCCGCCGCCAAAGAAATTATTGTACATTGAGGAAGCCCCCACGATGGTTGGGGTCACGTCAGCCGCCACGCTTCCGGAGGCAGGCGTCGAAGAGATCAGGACCCCGTCCCAATAAAATTTAAGCTGGGAGCCGGTATAGACGCTGGTAATCTGGTGCCAGGCTCCCGCTGTCCAGGAGATGGGCGCATTCAGGCGATAGGTGTCAGTGGGGGTGCGGACTGCGAACCGCCAGGAATGGCTCGACCCCAGGTAAAAAAGCTGCACGCTAGCGCCATCACTGAACAGGTAATGGAAATGGTTGTCTGTTGGTGCGAAGCTGGGCTTCAGCCACATGGAGAGAGAAAAAGCCGGCTTAGAATCGAGAGATGTAAAATTGCCCAAATTCAAATTCGCGGAAGATCCGTTGAAAAGAAATGACCCAGGAGAATGACCGAAGGAGTCCCATACCGAATTATGGTTGGAGCAGCCGATGCAGCTGTTATTGTCATTGTTCAGGACCGAGCTGGTAAAGCTCCAGGAGGAGATGGGGGTCGGCAATGATCCCGGGGAAGGAGTGGAGGTCCGAGTTCGGGTTGGAGTTGCTGTCCGGGTAGGGGTAAGGCTCGCCGCTGGCGTCAGTGTGCGCGTGGGAGAGGCGGATGGGAGGACCGTGCGGGTCGCGGTGCAGGTGGGTGAAGGAGAAGGTGAGCGGGTCGGGGAGGCAGCGAGAGTGGGAGTTCGCGTTGGAGCGGAGGTTTGCGAAGGTGCTGAGGTCGGGAAAGAGGTCGCAGTCGCGGTAAGGCTGGCAGCAGGAGTCGAGGTAGATGCGGGGAGAGCAGGATCCCAGCCGGCAACGTGTGCCATCAAGACCCAAAAGGCTTTAGCAAGGCGTATTTTGGCTGCGGAGACGCTCCCCAGGTGACCCCCATCGACTTCCGTCGTGTAGTCCTGGCAGATTGCGGTTATATTAATCCCATCGCTGGGGTGATTCTCGCATTTATCACCCTGGCTGCAATATTGAATATTATCGCGGTTATCAAAGCAGGGGATTCCATTCTCATCAAATGCCTCAATGTCCGCGACGTCGAAGAGAATTTTATTATGGGTGATAGCATACTGGCGCATCTCGTTGTTGAAATTCTCTGAAACGTGAGAGCCTACCGAGCGAGAAAGGCTTGTTGTCCACAATAAGAATACTTTGTCAGGATATTGGTTGAAAAATGCCTCGAGGTCATAGATGTCGTATTTGTTCGCGTTGTTGGCAAAGAAACCGGTATTTGGGTCTGCAATATCATCGGTTTCATCAACGTTTAGATAGCTGAACTGGTAAGATAATACATCTTTGGAATTCAGGTAGGCTGGGGCAAGGGTTTGAACGAATTCCTGGGTAAGCTCTGTCCAGGTACCCATTTTGAACTCGAAGGTCCAATTATTTCGATCGTATTTAACAGGATCAGGATTGAAGAGGATCCTGCTGGGTACTAAACCGGCATTCAAATCCTCCTGACTGAATGTTTTCCAGTTCCAATTCGAATCGTAATAATCCCGCCGGCAGGAGGCGGGGGAGGATGCCCATGAAGAGGCCGTCAGGCAGTCTAAAGACTCATTGATGTTTTGACCCACAGACCGGTCTGAGAAGAGGAGGCGCAAAGCACGCGCAGCCTGCAGGTAGTTATCCGGGATTTGGTCAAAGAGTGCCAGCGAAGTGTGGTCGACGATGATCGGCATCGAAGCGGCATTCAACACGGCTGGTTGGATAGGGGTTGGAGTAATTGTTAACGGTAAGTAGAATTAATATTGCAATTACGTTAAATACTGCAAAATATTTTTTCTTTTTCATGCGGGCTATTAAAGCAGAAGAAGGCAGATATTAACATGGATAAATGTAATTATTTTAGAAGATGAAAATAATATTACGAAACAGGTCCGGATCGGTGAACTGACCACATTAGAAAGTCTGGAGATTTAACCACAGAGACACAGAGAAATATAAAAATGGTAGTTCTTTGCACTCTGTGTCTCTGTGGTTCAAATTGGTTCGTGCAATTTACTATAGGCTAATTCTAATACCCGCTTACCCCCATCTCGCGGCAGAAGGCAGCCAGCTCGGGGTGGATGTAGCGCCCTTTGTCCATGATCTGCTCGTCGTCCAGCCACACCGAGCCGTTCAGGCACACCCCATCGGTGTGCACCGGCGAGCCGAGCGGGTACGCGCCGATGCCGAACTGCATGCAGCCGAAGACCCGCTCGTCCTCCAGGATTCTTCCCGAAGGGCGGGTGGCCCCCGGGTTGAAGGCGTAGCAGGTGTGCTCCATCAGGTAAGCCAGCGGGTTGTGCGCGCTCTCCAGGTAGTTGGCGCAGCTCGCCTTCTACGAAAGACGGCTGGCGGCGGGCGCGCTGCGGGTCAGACAAGAAGCGCGGGTTGATCGAGATGAAATCCTGGATGCCGTAGCCGTGGTAAGAGTAGGGGTTGTACTGTGGGTTCTTGAGCACCGGCGAGATCCACAGCGCGCCTACCCCCAAATCTTTCAAATAGTCGAGCTGAGCCTGGATTCCGGCGAAGGTTCCCCCCTGGAAGGTGCCCGCAGGCGAGTTCCAGGGCTGAGCCGTCGGTGAGGCTGGGTTATTGAAGCGGTCGGTGATCACGAAGTAGATCCAAAGGTCGCGCCAATCTTGCGGGGAGGGGGTGAAGCTGTATTTACCTGTCTGGGCGTCGTTCAGCAGGCGGACAACCTGCGGGTCGTTAAGCGAGAAAGGCATGCGAGGACTCTCAGTAAAAGAATTTCTCCGGCGAAGCGTTTATGCCGGAGAATTTTGACACGTTTGGGTAGATTTGTCAAATCTAGCAGCCTGTCGGAGAGGACGACTGGCTTCTAGAAGTTAAGGAACGACAGTATCAGGCGCTGTGGGGGGGGATAGGGTAAGCCAGTTGGCTCAGGCGTATCCGATGGAGAGGGAGTTTGACTAGGTGCAACTTCAGTTCCTGATGCTATGAATTGGCGTGTAGGGAGGTCGAAGTAAAAAACTGTTCCATCGGAAGCGATTAATGTCAATTGGTTGTTCTGCTCATTTACAGCACGTATTGCTCCATGCTTTACTGAAGTTATAAACTGTTCAATTGAAGTACCTGAAGGAGTGGTTGTTACCATAACTAAGGCGCCTTGTTCTGAATCGGTTAACAGCGTACCTGCATAGATAAAATAATGGTATCCGCCAAAAAATCCTGACCATCCATTCTGTGCATCTAATCCCAGCATTTTTCCAGAATGCTTTACGGGCTCGTCTTCATAAACTCCTGTCGGCAGAAAGGTGGGAGTAAATGGTATAGGTGTCCGGGCTGCTTCAGTTGCTCCTTCGATCGCTTTTAAAGTAATGATCGCTACCACCGTTTGGGTTTCATCCGTGCCTGGAGTAACAGAATTCGTAATTACTGATGTAGCAGGTCGGGTAGGGCTAAGTCTGCTTGGGGTACTGCCACGAAAAGCTTTAATGGCGATTACAAGTACGAAAACAATGATCACCAGGAAGACAAACTGGGATACAGTATTTTTAAGTGTACTCTTTTGGTTCATTGTAACTCTGCCTTCAGACACATGGCTATGGTTGAATTGTTATGTCAGTTGCCCATCGTAACCTCATGGATGTGGTTGAACTACTCGCAAGAGCATTGTAGAGAAGGCTGTATCCTTCCCAAGGATAATTATTTCCAGAACCACATCCGTCACCACATCTAGCTCGCTGTGTCAAAGTTCCTGCGAAATACATCTTGCCGGCTCCCATTTGATTAGCGGAAAACAGGCTTAAGTCTTTCCAGGCAGTGGCATTTTGCCCCCAGGGATATTGAGGATAGCTAGGGTCGTAGTTAACATAGATTTCTGGCAGCGGCCTGGCAAAACGTTTACCGTTCTTCTGGGCACCCCAGGATACATACCAAACATCGCAAGCTCTCCAAGGGCTCGTCTCGCTGGTTGCACAAGTAGTTCCACTGATGGATATTGTTAGGTTCCCAAAATTGTAGAAACACCCATCAACGCTGCTTCCTGAGCCAGGAACACACGTGTTAGCAACCAAAAAATTATTAAACCACTGTGCGGTCGTATAAGGATCATTAAAGCTCATTTCGATGTCACTTCCACCGACTGCGTCTACTTGATTAGAATAAGGATATACGATTTGTGCTCGGACTGAATTAACCGTTTGACCCCATGCAGTTCCATGACTCCGGAAAAAAGAGACGGTATTTTCATTACAACAACTATTCACGCCGATTACTAAACGTAAATGGGATGTGATGTCAGATCCTGTACCAATATAAAATCCTCTGGCAAATTGAAAAGCTGAATTACTTACATCTGATGGAGGAATAAATATCGTAGGATCAAATGTTAGTTTAGCTCCATAAATCCCGCCACTTACACCTGGATAACCATAATCTAAAATCACTAAATTATCTTGGGTACCAGGTGTGTCTCTATCATAAATTCCAAGTGCGTAACCCAAATTGTACAAACAAGCAATATTTGTGATGTAGTAACTCGGTGCAAGTGGCGGAAAATTGAACTCCGTTATTGGAAAGTATATTTTCTTTGAGCTAAATTGGGCGGATCCATCGATATGATAAAACGTCGATATTAATATGATTAGCGTCAATATAATGGTCGCGGATAGTAAACGTCGACGTGTAAACATGCTGCTCACCCTCCCAATTCGAGATGCTGAGAATCGATCAAATAAGGATCTCTTCCCAGCAATTAAATTCGTATTTCCAGGTACTACATTGCCCTCCAATTAACATTATACAAAAAAAAATGGTCTATTGTAAATAGGCAAAAAGTTATGAGTTTGTTACAGACTAAAGTCCAACAGCTTATTTAGTAAAACGTTAAGTAGGGATCCCTTAGAGATTAACTTCGACTATGTGTGGAAAATTATAAATGACCAATCATTAGTGATTGGATTTGTCAAATTTAGTACCCGCTAACCCCCATCTGGCGGCAGAAGACAGCCAGCTCGGGGTGCATGTAGCGACCTCTGTCCATAACCTGCTCGTCGTCCAGCCACACCGAGCCATTCAGGCACACCCCATCCGTGTGCACCGGCGAGCCGAGCGGGTACGCCCCGATGCCGAACTGCATGCAGCCGAAGACCCGCTCGTCCTCCAGGATCCTTCCCGAAGGGCGGGTGACCCCCGGGTTGAAGCCGTAGCAGGTGTGCTCCATCAGGTAAGCCAGCGGGTTGTGCGCGCTCTCCAGGTAGTTGGCGAACAGGTCCGCCTGGTAGCCGCCTTCGATCTTCTTGATGTACCCTTTTTCGATGGTCAGAGTAACGGGAGCCTGCAGAATGCCGATTTCAGCCGGCGGCCAGATGCAGCCGTCGAAGACCAGGCTGCCCTGGTAGCTCTCGCGGTATGCCCAAAGTCCCGACTGCCCGCCGAGCATCTGCGAGAACCCTGTGTCAGGGGAAGGCGGCTCCCAGAATGGGTCGCCTGCCAGGTCGATTTCCATCCATAAGTCGGTGCCTGCCGGGTTGGTGACGTGCACCTTCTTTGCCGCTTGCGAGCGGCTGTAGAGCCATTCCGCCATGGCTTTCATCGGCGCGTAGGGGGCTTTTCCGATAGTGCGCACCAGCATGTCTACGTCCATGCCGGTCAGGCAGACGTAGATGCAGCGGTTGCGGATCGCCTCGTTGTATGCCGGGCTGTACAGCTGGTAAGCCACCGAGAAATCGATCCAGACCTCGGCGGCAGCCATTGCCGCGGCTGCCGGCACAGGCGGATTCATCATTGGCTGCGGCAGGGTGGCGTACCAGACCACCGTCGGGGTTCCGCCGGCGGCTAACACCGCGCCGGCGACCGCTTCGATCACGCGCATGTCGCTCTGCGTGTCGCCGGTGATCAGCACCTGCTGCCCCGGCTGGATCGGGCGCACCTCGGTCACCAGGCGGTGCGCGGCGTGCCCCAGCTCGATGGCGTAATAAGAAGGGAGAGCTTCGGTTCCAATGGACATTTCAATCTCCTGGTTAGCACATTTGAATAATTGTCGTTCTAGGGATTCCTCGTCGCTCAACGCTGTTCTGTAGCGTCACGCCTCTCGGAATGACCTCGAGATTCCAGGTCATTCCGAGCGTAGCGAGAATCCCCCAGTACAAAATCTTGAGAAACGATGAAAGGGTTTCCAAGGAAGTTGCTCCAGGATTCCTATCGCCCACGCTGTTCTGTATCGTCCCGCTTCGCGGAATGACTCGTAGATACTCGGTCATTCCGAGCGTAGCGAGGAACCCCCGGATATAGCTATAAATGCCTCCCGGAAGGGCAAAAAAAAATCGACGCTTTTAAGGACTCCTCGTCGTGGCCAAGATCGCCACTCCTCGGAATGACCTCCAGGCTGATTAGGCACGAAAATTCCTACCCGACCAGCTCCTCGATCGGCACGTAATCGATGTCGAAGCCGAAATAGCGCGGCCCCGAGGCGTGGTCCAACCCGAAGGGGGTGCGGAACGCCTCCAACCCCTTGATTCCAATCCCTACCACCTCCATCCCGGGAGCGATCGTGGTGTTCACGCTGCCCGTGCCGTCCGGATAAGCCAGGCTGAGCAGGTCGGGGCTGCAGATCCAGGGCTTGCCATCCAGCCACGAGACGTGGTTCTCATTCTTCAGCCACACCTTGAGCGTGTGCCCCGCGTAGGCTCCGCTGCCCTCGACGGTGATCGTCCCATACATATAGCCGCCGCGATCTTCCCAGTCTTTGGCGCTGACGGTGCCTTCGAAGACCCGCCAGCCGTCAGCCGCCTGGATGGCGGCTTCGACCGGGTCGCTTCCGGAATATCGCCGCCTGCAGGATGGCTTCGCCAATGCGCATGCAGCGGCTGACCGTCCCGCGCACCACGACCTCCTTCATCTCCCCGCCGGGCAGAGGGGTTGCAGCTATGGCGGTATGCCCGTACGCAGCGACGGCGAGCATCTTGCCCAGGCGCTCGAGCATGTGCGGGTTCTGCGTATAGGTGACAATTGCAATGTCGCCCCAGCGATCGACGCTGGAATAAGGCCAGGAATGCTTGCCGTTCAGGAACGGCGTCGACTGCATCTCCTCAGGGATGCAGCGCCCGGCGTAATCCCCGTCCACCACCGGGATACCCAGGCGAGCGCCGGTCACCAGCGGCTCAGGCAGGTTCGAAGCGCCCGGCTCGGACGGGACGATTGCCCCGATCGGGCGCCCCAGGTAGTTCCCCAGCTCTTTCACTGCCTGCACCATGCTCCCGGTTGGGAAGGCGTCCTTCAATCCAACATCCCGGATCTCGTCTTCGGCTGCCTCGCTCATCGGTGCGACCGAGCCCATGCCGTACGGGGTGATGGTGAGCGCATCGTCGGGGATCGAATCGACGTCCACCCAGGCTAATTCGAGCCCTTCGGCGAGCGCCGCCTGGAGCGAGCTGCGGCCGCGGTCAGGCCAGCCGCCGCCCCCGGTGCCCAGGATCAGGCAGCCCAGGATGAGGGCTTCGCCGTCGCGCATGTTTCGGATTTTTCCAGCTGGCATGTGAACCTCCATTGTGTGAATTTTGGTTTATTAGATCTTAGTACTCTGGTGTTAATCAAAAGCACCGATCTGTCATTACCCTTCTCAAAATGTCTTTGCGAGAGGCGTTCTTTGCCCGAAGTTCGGCATTATCGAACTTCAAGCAATCTCATCTCTTGTTCTGAGCAGTGATGGGATTGCTTCGGCAAAGTACGCCTCGCAATGACAATAGCATACATGTCATTGCGAGAAGCGTTCTGGGCCCGAAGTTCGGCATTATCGAACTTCAAGCAATCTCATCTCTTGTTCTGCGCAGTGATGAGATTGCTTCGGCAAAGTACGCCTCGCAATGACAATATCCAATGTGTCATTGCGAGAGGCGTTCTGGGCCCGAAGATCGGCATTATCGAACTTCAAGCAATCTCATCTCTTGTTCTGCGCAGTGATGAGATTGCTTCGGCAAGTACGCCTCGCAATGACAATATCCAATGTGTCATTGCGAGAAGCGTTCTTTGCCCGAAGTTCAGTTCTCCGCAATGATGAGATTGCTCGGCGAAGAACCGCCTCGCAATGACACTTTATCATCCGTCCTCCTTTTCCTCCACCGGATTCACCAAATGGCACGCCACCGGGTGACCCGCCGAGACCTCCTTCAGCTCCGGGACAACCCTTGCGCAGACCGGCATGGCAAACGGGCAGCGCGGGTGGAAGCTGCAGCCCGCGGCCGGCACGGCAAAATCCGGCGCAGACTGCGCAAAGCTGAGCTGCTCCCGCTTCAGCCCAGGTCGCACGGTGGGGACAGTCGAGAGCAGGATCCGCGTATAGGGATGCGCAGCCTCGCCGGCGAACAGGCGCTCGGTGGATAGCTCCTCGACCACTTTGCCGGCATACATCACCGCCACCCGGCTGCTGATGTGCTCCACCACGCCCATATCGTGCGAGATAAACAGGTAGGTCAGCTCGAGCTGGCTCTGCAGCGCGGTGGAACAGGTTGAGGATCTGCGCCTGGACGGAGACGTCCAGGGCGGAGGTCGGCTCGTCCAGCACCAGGAATTTCGGGTTGAGCGCCAGGGCGCGCGCTACCGCCAGGCGCTGGAGCTGCCCGCCGGAGAACTCGTGTGGATAGCGCTGCAGCGCATCCGCCGGCATGCCCACCTGCTCGACCAGCTGGTACAGGCGCCCCTCGAGCTCGGCGCCTTGCAAGCTGGTGTGGGCGCGGCAGCGGCTCGCTCAGTGCGGAGCGCAGCGAAAGCCGTGGGTCGAAGGACTGGTACGGGTTCTGGAAGACGATCTGCATGTCACGCCGCAGCGGCTTGAGCTGGCGGCGGTTGAGCCGCCGTCAGCTCAAGCCGCTGCGGCGTGACATGCAGATCGTCTTCCAGAACCCGTACCAGTCCTTCGACCCACGGCTTTCGCTGCGCTCTGCGCTGAGCGAGCCGCTGCGCGCCCACACGACCCTGCAGGGCGCCGAGCTCGAGGGGCGCCTGTACCAGCTGGTCGAGCAGGTGGGCATGCCGCCGGATGCGCTGCAGCGCTACCCGCACGAGTTTTCCGGCGGTCAGCTCCAGCGCCTGGCGGTGGCGCGCGCCCTGGCGCTCAACCCGAAATTCCTGGTGCTGGATGAGCCGACCTCCGCCCTGGACGTCTCCGTCCAGGCGCAGATCCTCAACCTGTTCCGCGCGCTGCAGAGCCAGCTCGAGCTGACCTACCTGTTTATCTCGCACGATATGGGCGTGGTGGAGCACATCAGCAGCCGGGTGGCGGTGATGTATGCCGGCAAAGTCGTCGAGGAGCTTTCCACCGAGCGCCTGTTCGCCGGCGAGGCCGCGCATCCCTATACCGCGGATCCTGCTCTCGACCGTCCCCACCGGTGCGACCTGGGCTGAAGCGGGAGCAGCTCAGCTTTGCGCAGTCTGCGCCGGATTTTGCCGTGCAAGCCGCGGGCTGCAGCTTTCACCCGCGCTGCCCGTTTGCCATGCCGGTCTGCGCCAGGGTTGTCCCGGAGCTGAAGGAGGTATCGGCGGGGCACCCGGTGGCGTGCCATTTGGTGAATCCGGTGGAGGATAAAGCAGGATGCGAGTGATAGAAGTGTCATTGCGAGGCGGTTTACTTTCGCCGAAGCAATCTCATCACTGCGCAGAACAAGAGATGAGATTGCTTGTCGAGGCCCAGAAACGCCTCTCGCAATGACACATTGGATATTGTCATTGCGAGGCGTACTTTGCCGAAGCAATCTCATCACTGCGCAGAACAAGAGATGAGATTGCTTGAAGTTCGATAATGCCGAACTTCGGGCCCAGAACGCCTCTCGCAATGACTTGTATGCTATTGTCATTGTGAGGCGTACTTTGCCGAAGCAATCCCATCACTGCTCAGAACAAGAGATGAGATTGCTTGAAGTTCGATAATGCCGAACTTCGGGCAAAGAACGCCTCTCGCAAAGACATTTTGAGAAGGGTAATGACAGTTCGGTGCTTTTGATTAACACCAGAGTACTAAGATCTAATAAACCAAAATTCACACAATGGAGGTTCACATGCCAGCTGGAAAAATCCGAAACATGCGCGACGGCGAAGCCCTCATCCTGGGCTGCCTGATCCTGGGCACCGGGGGCGGCGGCTGGCCCGACCGCGGCCGCAGCTCGCTCCAGGCAGGCGCTCGCCGAAGGGCTCGAATTGGCCTGGGTGGACGTCGATTCGATCCCCGACGATGCGCTCACCATCACCCCGTACGGCATGGGCTCGGTCGCCCCGATGAGCGAGGCAGCCGAAGCCGAGATCCGGGATGTTGGTTTGAAGGACGCCTTCCCAACCGGGAGCATGGTGCAGGCAGTGAAGGAGCTGGGTAACTACCTGGGGCGCCCGATTGGGGCAATCGTCCCCTCCGAGCCGGGCGCTTCGAACCTGCCCGAGCCGCTGGTGACCGGCGCTCGCCTGGGCATCCCGGTGGTGGACGGGGATTACGCCGGGCGCTGCATCCCTGAGGAGATGCAGTCGACGCCGTTCCTGAACGGCAAGCATTCCTGGCCCTATTCCAGCGTCGATCGCTGGGGCGACATTGCAATTGTCACCTATACGCAAAACCCGCACATGCTCGAGCGCCTCGGGCAAGATGCTCGCCGTCGCCGCGTACGGGCATACCGCCATAGCTGCCACCCCGCTGCCCGGCGGGGAGATGAAGGAGGTCGTGGTGCGCGGGACGGTCAGCCGCTGCATGCGCATCGGCGAAGCCATCCTGCAGGCGCGCGATTCCGGCAGCGACCCGGTCGAAGCTGCCATCCAGGCGGCTGACGGCTGGCGGGTCTTCGAAGGCACCGTCAGCGCCAAGGACTGGGAGGACCGCGGCGGCTATATGTATGGGACGATCACCGTCGAGGGCAGCGGAGCCTACGCGGGGCACACGCTCAAGGTGTGGCTGAAGAACGAGAACCACGTCTCGTGGCTGGACGGCGATCCCTGGATCTGCAGCCCCGACCTGCTCAGCCTGGTTTATCCGGACGGCACGGGCAGCGTAAATACCACGATCGCTCCCGGGATGGAGGTGGTCGGGATCGGGATCAAGGGGTTGGAGGCGTTCCGCACCCCCTTCGGGTTGGACCACGCCTCGGGGCCGCGCTATTTCGGCTTCGACATCGATTACGTGCCGATCGAGGAGCTGGTCGGGTAAGTATTTTCGTGCCTAATCAGCCTGGAGGTCATTAGTATGATACAGCCCAAGGGGTAGAATCGAGAAGACACGGCAGATCGATGGTCATTCGGTCGCTAGAGACCGTCTCGGAGCTTTGATCGCCGTGTCTTACTCGGAAGAGCCCGAACAGTTGCCAGGTCCACGAGACCGTATAAGCTAGTGTGGGCTCACTCCCATTATACAGAAAGGGCTGTCCAATGACAAGTGAAGGGAAAGTGATCGGGATCGATGTCAGCAAGCGCTGGCTGGAAGTCCAGGTGTATGAAGAAGCAGAGAGCCGTAAGATCGGCAACGATCCGGATGGGTTTGCGACGATGGTCGAGCGGATGAAAGCCCTCCAGCCGGAGCTGATCGTGTTTGAAGCGACGGGTGGATATGAAAGCCGAGCGGTGAAAGCCTTGGGGGAAGCTGGGTTTGCCGTCGCAGTGGTCAACCCCACCCGGGTGCGCCGGTTTGCAGAGGGCGTCGGCATCCTGGCCAAGACCGACAAGATCGATGCCCGGGTGATCGCCCACTTTGGCCACGTGGTGCGACCTGCAGTCAATGGACGCCAGAGCCCGCTGGAAGAGCAGTTAGCCGCCTTTGTAGAGCGCCGCAGGCAGCTGCTGGTCGAGCTGACCGCGGAAAAGAACCGCCTTTCAACCTGCCCGGAGTGTGTGCGGGAAGGGATCGAAGAGCACATCGCCTGGATCGAAGCGCGGATCGCTGACCTGGAAGCCAAGATCCGGTCATGCATCTCCCAGAAACCGGAATGGCAGGCAGAGGCCGAGATTATTGATAGTGTGCCAGGTGTGGGTCCCGTCACCGCCTCGACCCTGGTGGCTGAGCTGCCCGAGCTCGGGCAGCTCAGCCGGCAGAAAATCGCCGCCCTGGCCGGAGTGGCGCCCTTCAACAAGGACAGCGGCCCGAAGCGAGGCAAGCGCAGGATCTTCGGCGGAAGGTCTGGGGTGCGGCGAACCTTATACATGGCGGCTTTATCGGCGTCGAGACATAATCCGATTATTCGGGCATTTTATGCATCGTTGCTCAAACGTGGCAAGGAGAAGAAGGTTGCATTGACCGCTTGTATGCGGAAGTTATTGGTCATCATCAATGCTATGGTCCGGAAAGGTGAAGCCTGGAGGTACTTGCCTGCCTGAATATTGAATTTACCCTTGACTTTTATCACAGTTGCTCCGAGAAGCAGCGTTCTTTGCCGCTCAGGAATCCCCCCCGGTAATCCCCCCGCGATGACTTTTGATCCCTGCCGGCAGGGCTATTAAACCTCGGTTTTGGGGATTTCTCGCTGCTCTCGGAATGACTCCAAACCTTGGAGTCATTCGGAAGTTTCTACGAAAAGCAACCAAAATAACGTATTTGATTGAATGGATTGGAGAATAAAATGTCCATTGGAACCGAAGCTCTCCCCTCTTATTACGCCATCGAGCTGGGACACGCCGCCGCACCGCCTGGTGACCGAGGTGCGCCCGATCCAGCCCGGGCAGCAGGTGCTGATCACCGGCGACACGCAGAGCGACATGCGCGTGATCGAAGCGGTAGCCGGCGCAGTTTTGGCCGCCGGCGGGACCCCGACCGTGGTCTGGTACGCCACCCTGCCGCAGCCGATGATGAATCCGCCTGTGCCGGCAGCCGCAGCAATGGCCGCCGCCGAGGTCTGGATCGATTTCTCGGTGGCTTACCAGCTGTACAGCCCGGCATACAACGAAGCGATCCGCAACCGCTGCGTCTACGTCTGCCTGACCGGCATGGACGTGGACATGCTGGTGCGCACTATCGGAAAGGCTCCCTACGCGCCGATGAAAGCCATGGCGGAATGGCTGTACAGCCGCTCGCAGGCGGCAAAGAAGGTGCACGTCACCAATCCGACCGGCACCGACTTATGGATGGAAATCGACCTGGCAGGCGACCCATTCTGGGAGCCGCCTTCCCCTGACACCGGGTTCTCGCAGATGCTCGGCGGGCAGTCGGGGCTTTGGGCATATCGCGAGAGCTACCAGGGCAGCCTGGTCTTCGACGGCTGCATCTGGCCGCCGGCTGAGATCGGCATACTGCAGGCTCCCGTGACGCCTGACCATCGATAAAGGCTATATCAAGAAGATCGAAGGCGGCTACCAGGCGGACCTGTTCGCCAACTACCTGGAAAGCGCGCACAACCCGCTGGCTTACCTGATGGAGCACACCTGCTACGGCTTCAACCCGGGGGTCACCCGTCCTTCGGGAAGGATCCTGGAGGACGAGCGGGTCTTCGGCTGCATGCAGTTCGGCATTGGGGCGTACCCGCTCGGCTCACCGGTGCACACCGATGGGGTGTGCCTGAACGGCTCGGTGTGGCTGGACGACGAGCAGATCATGGACAAAGGTCGCTACGTTCACCCCGAGCTGGCAGCGTTCTGCCGCCAAATGGGAGTAAGCGGGTATTAGAATTAGCCTATAGTAAATTGCACGAACCAATTTGAACCACAGAGACACAGAGTGCAAAGAGAACTACAATTTTATATTTCTCTGTGTCTCTGTGGTTATATCTCTAGACTTTCTAATGTGGTCAGTTATTAA
>CAVPMW010000011.1:0-154253 GCA_963706515.1 uncultured Chloroflexia bacterium | reverse complement strand
AAAGAGGGAATATCCCACCCGTAGAGCTCAACCCAAATAGCGATGCAGGAACTCGCTCGTTTTCATCCCGGCAGTGTCTGCATCCGGCAGCGGCAACAACTCAGCCGAAATGTATCCCTGGTATCCCATTTCATCCAGCACCTGCAAGGCACTCTTGAAGTCCAGGTGTCCGCTGCCTGGGTAGCGCCGGTTTGAATCGGCGATGTGGATGTGAAGGAGGAGATCACCTGCCTGTCTGAAACCATCTTCAAAGGTGGTCTCTTCGATATTCATATGGAACAAATCCATCATCAGCCCGCAGCTCCTGGTCCCTACGTCTTCAATGAACCGGCGACCATCCGCGGCATTATTGATGAAATCGCTCTCGTAGCGATTCAATGGCTCGATGTTGACCTTTACCCCTTTGGATTCAGCGTAGGCTGCCAGAGGGCGAAAACGTTCCACCGCCATCGAATAGGCATTGTCCACTGCGCCCAGGATGTCCAGCCTGCCGCGCACTCGTCCGATATTGATCATCGCTCCCAGGTAGGCAGCAAGATCAACTACCGAGCGCAAGCGCAGCTCGGCGCGCCGGGAGAGGCTCTCATCTGCAGTGACCAGGCACAGACCATCGGCACCGAACAGCTCACCGGTCACCACCTGGGGCACCTCCAGCCCGGCATCATCAAGGGTGCGTTTCACGTTCGCCCAATCCAGCCCGGCAGGATCGCGCACCATCAACTCGATGCCGTCGTAACCCAGGCTGGCGGCTTTGCGCGCTTTTTCCTCGAATGAGCCTGTGAACAGGGCCAGTGGACCGTAAGCCACATCTGGCCCGCAGATGACCACGCCTTTTTTCATCCTGCTCACCTCTTAGGAATAACGCCCGTACTCTTGCAGCGTTTCCCACATCGCCATTAGATTCTCAGCCGGGACATCCCCTTGGATGTTGTGTACCGGATTGAACACAAAACCACCGCCGGGCATGAAATCCTCAAGCCGCCGACGCACTTCTATCCTTACCTCCTCCGGTGTTCCGTATGGGAGCACCCTTTGCGTATCTACGCCGCCTCCCCAAAATACCAGGTCGCTGCCAAATTCCCGTTTCAGCTCGGGGCTATTCATGCCGGCCGCGCTCACCTGAACTGGGTTAAGGATATCCAATCCGATCTCGATCAAATCGGGGATCACTTCCCGCACGGATCCGCACGAATGCAGGAACAACCTGGCCTGGCTCTTGGAATGCATCAGGTCGAATAACTCTTTCAAACGCGGTTTGATCAGCTTTCGCCAGGTGCGAGGAGACATGAGCAACCTCTCCTGTCCGGCGAAATCATCTCCCAGCATCATCACATCTACATATTCGCCGACCTCAGCCAATGCACGCTCCCAATAGGCCATCTTGATTGTGTTTATTTTATCGAGGAGCTGTGCGGCAAGCCGATGATCCGCTGCCAGATCGGCATAAAAATCTTCATAGCCCCTAGTCCAGGCAGCGATTTCCGTCATCCCGGCGGTCATCTGGGTAACCACAACAGCTCTCTTCTGCACGTCAACGATCTGGCGAGCCATCTCGCGCATGCCGGCATAGCGGGCTGGATCGCATGGATCTGGCTCGGACAAAAACTCAATATCTGATCTCGCTGATGCTGCCCGACAAAGGGTGTTCGAACATATCGTAGTACAAGCCATAATCATTCGGCATGCGCCAACCAATACCCCATTCATCATAGAAGCAGGTGCTGTCCCCTCGATCTTGAATTTCCAAACGATAGGTGAGTGAACCGCCTGGTGTCACTGGTCTTACGTCTACACCTAATATATCCAGCATATCGTCGTCGACCCAGGCAAGCTGCTGCAGCATCTCAAAGATCCTGACCTGGACCGCAGGCAATCCGAGGGCCTGCCGCCAAGGGTTATACACGTTGCGGTGGATGCCGGTCACATAGGTGGCGCCCAGGTCGAAAGGCACCCGGTCCGGTTCCTGATGGTTCAATGCCATCTGCACACGCTGGCGAGAATTCAAATCTACTCCTTCTGCCGGGTATTTTGCCTGGCAATCACTGCAGCTTTTGCGGCTTCCACTACGTCGTTAACCGACATGCCATAACTGTCCAACAGAGAATCGTAGGGACCGGTTTCGCAAAATCGATCGGCGATTCCCACCCGTTTCACCGGCACCGGATAACGCTCACAAACCGCTTCGGTAACCGCGCCGCCTAAGCCGCCCACAATTGAATGTTCTTCAGCCGTGACTAATGCCCCCGTTAGGTAGGCTGCCTTTATGACCGCTTCAACATCCAAGGGTTTGATCGTGTGCATTTCTAAAACCTGGGCTTCGATACCATCCATGGCTAAAAGCATTGCGGCCTCCAGGCAACGGCTGACCATCACACCACAGCAGATCAAGGTCACATCTCCGCCGGAGCGCAGGGGGACCGCCTGCCCGATGCGCGGCGCATAGCTGTCATCGAACAATATTGGCACTTCGTTGCGGTTCAGCCTGAAGTAGACCGGCCCTTTCCACTCAGCGACCTGGGGCAGCAGCTTAGCCACTGCGATCGGGTCACTGGGGACGATGACCGTCATGTTGGGCAGACTTCGCAGGATAGCAATATCGGTAATGGCGTGATGGGTAGGACCATCGAACGAATCCGAAACCCCGGCATAAGCACCCATCAGTTTGACGTTGGCTTCGCCGTAACACAAGTGCGTGCGCACCATTTCCAATGCTCGCGTGGCAAATAAAAAGGCAAACGTGTTGGCAAAAGGTATCTTTCCGCTGTACGCTAACCCGACCGCCACATCCACCAGGCACTGCTCGGCGATGCCGACATTGAAGAATCGATCCGGGAACGCCTCCTGGAACATCCAGCTAAAATCAGAGTTGGAAACATCGGCGCTGAGCGCTACCACGTCAGGGTAATCTCTTCCGAGGCGAACCAGCGCCTCACCGTAAGCTTTACGCATCGAAACTAGTTCCGCCATGCCGTCAACCCCTCCTTAAGCTCCGCAAGTGCGCGCTCGTACTGGTCCTTGTTCGGCGGCATCCCATGCCAGCGGTGATCATACTCCATAAAGCTAACCCCCTTGCCTTTGGTCGTACGAGCGATGATCATGCTGGGGCGGGCGTGCACCTCGTCGGCGCGGTCCAGTGCGTTGAGGATTTCGGCAACATTGTGCCCGTGGATTTCCTGCACATGCCAGCCAAAGGATAGCCATTTGTCAGCGATCGGTTCTGTTGGCAATACATCGGCGGTCGCGCCAGTTTGCTGGATTCCGTTATAGTCCAAGATGGCGGTGAGATTTCCAAGCCTATATTTCGACGCTAGCATGGCTCCTTCCCAGATCACCCCGGCATTGATCTCGCCATCACCTAAGACAACATACACTCTCGCTGGCGCTGCTCGGGAGGATGGCGCGCTCGACGAAGATGGTTTGCCCCCACGCATATTTAAGGCCAATGCCATGCCAGCTCCGATGGCAACACCATGCCCCAAGGGGCCTGCACAGATTTCCACTCCCGGCGTCTTGATCCGGTCTGGATGGCCTTGCAAACGGCTGTTGAACTTACGGAAAGTAGCCAGCTCGTCGACCGGGAAAAAACCGCGATGAGCCAGCGCTGTGTACAGCACCGCACAAGCGTGACCCTTGGAAAACAGCAAACGATCCCGGTCTGACCAGCCAGGGTTTTCGGGATCAATGCGCAGTTGGTGGAAGTAGAGTGAAGTGATGATCTCGGCTGCCGAGAATGCCCCGCCGATGTGCCCGGTCTGTGCCTCATAGACCATCTGAAGCACCTGGATGCGGAATGACTGAGCTTTGGTCGCTAATTCTTGAATTAGTTCTTCTGAGTGCAGGTGCATATTAAATTATTCCTTGATAAATTTTCTCAGGATCGCTGATCAATATTGTCCCGTTATGCTTTGCCTGGGAAACAGGAGACTATCTGACGGGTGCTTTCTCTCTCTGATCGACATCAAGCAATGCCAACGCCTTTTCGACTACATCATTGGAGGTCATTTTGTAATGGTAGAGCAAATCGTTGACGTGCCCGGTATGGATATAATCGTTTGGATCTGTACCGATGGCGCCTACGCGCAGACCGATGCCCTTCTCCACCAGGGCTTCCGCCACCAGGGAATAAAGTCCGCCGCTGGTACAGTGATTCTCCATGGTAACGATGCAGGATACCTTCCTTGCCATGTCATAGAGCAGCTCGCGGTCGAAGGGCTTTAGCGAGGGGTGGTGATCGATGCGCACTCCAATCCCTTTTTGGACGAGCTTCCTGGCAGCGGCATGAGCCGTCCTGATCATGTACCCGGTGGTTACCAGACCCACATCACCCCCGGTATCGGACACTGTCACACCTTTGCCGATCTTGAACTGGTAGCCTTCATATATCTCATTATCTTCTACTTCGCAACGGACGAGGCGGAAGTAAAAAGGTCCCTGAGTTTCCACACCCGCCCGCAAAGCCTGAGCCATTTCCAGGTTACACCCTGGTTCGATCACGGTCAGGTTGGGTATGCGAAGGATAAATCCTAATTCCTTATCGCTCTGGTGGGTTGCGCCAGATTTGCCAGTAAACAGGCCGGCGTAAGCGCCCAGGATTTTTACGTTGAAGCGGCTGTAGGCCACTGTGATATAAAGCTGGTCCATGAAGCGGCGGCTAAATGCATCGAATGTACAAGGGAAGGGAATATAGCCTTCCTGCGAGTATCCGGCTGCAAGCGAGATCAGATTTTGTTCTGCAATGCCGGATTTGATCAGCTTGGCTGGGTGGAAGTGCTCGAAAATGTGCAACCCTGTCGAGCTGCGTAAATCGGCATCCAGTGCTACGATCTTTGGATATTCATACGCCAGATCGGCCAGCACAAAGCCCATTTGGTAGCGCATCTCTTTGGTTTCGTTACGATCGGGAAGATAAAACTGGGCCATATACGCCTCCTACATCTGGTGATCTATCATCTGGTCAGGATCTTCATGCAACGCCGGCATGATTTCTATAGCTTGTGTCAACGCAATATGGAATTCTTCAGGAATGTTCAGCCGCTTGCCGTCCTGGTCCCAAATCTCCTCCAACCACATACCAGCCGAGGGGATATTGCGCGGAGCCGACGTATGCCAGTTTGGGTTGTACTGACAGTCGCGGACTTTTTTACCCTTGATCGTGTTCAGTATCAATGCGAGAGGTTTTCCCTGGCGTTGGTGATACATCCGGTTGAATGCATCCACCAGTTCAGCCACATCATGCCCATTTTGGGTTTCGAAAACATCCAGATTGAAAGCGCGCAGTTTATCCACAAGCGGCTCAATGCTCATATCCTGACTGATGAAGCCCTTCGCCTCGACCTTGTTGTAGTCGATGATGAACATCAAATTGTCGAGCTTATAATGGCCAGCCGCCATGAAGGCTTCCCATACCGAGCCCTCATTGCACTCCCCATCCCCTACCAGCACGTAGACCATCCGGTCGCTATGGTCAGGGCCATTTTGACGGATCGCCAACGCTCTGCCAACGGCCACGCCAGGAATCTGCCCCAGCGAGCCTCCGCTGACCTCAATACCCGGGGTCACCAGGCAATCGGGGTGAGATTCCAGATCTGAACCCCACGACCCATACCCTTTCAGCCGTTCGATGGGAAAGTATCCGTATAAGGAAAGAACAGTGTAGAGCGCAGGAGCGGTGTGGCATTTCGAGAGGTAGAACACATCCCGCATAGGCCACTTCGGATCTTTCGCGTCGAAGCGAAGCGCATAATTGAAAAGCACAGACAGGAATTCCGCTTCAGAGAAACTGCCTCCCGGATGCCCTAATGCTCCGCAAGTCATTTCCCAAACCGTATAACTGCGCAGGAGATATGCGAATACCTCGCAGCTCCTCAACAATTCCGGGTAATCGGAATGGAACGGGAAGCTGTCGTATCGGCGCATCGTATTGCTCCGAAATGGCTTCCAGTATTGGGATATTTTAAATGGATCGATGCTAATTTCCATGATTTCGATTTCCTCTTAAAGATCAGGCTTATTGGCTTGAGACAAGCTTCCTTATCGTGCGTCGCCTACATCAAGGGCGCAGCAGCACTTTCATCGTGTTGTAGTTCTTCACCAGTTCGAACCCCTGAGCATATTCCTCGAGCGGCAGGATGTGCGTAACCAGCGGTTTCAGGTTCACCTGCCCGGAGTCGATCAGCTGGTTCATGCGCCGCCAGGAATCCCAGGTGCGGCCCATAATGCTTTGCAGCTTGATCTCGCGGCGGGTCATCTTGAAGAATGGGTTGAAGGTGATCGGCGAATTGAAAGTACTTATGGTGACGATCGTGCCGCAAGTGCGCACCATATCGAAGGCTTGATCAATCGTAGACTGGTTGCCGCCCATCTCGACCACAAAGTCTGCCCCTTGCCCGTGGGTCAGCTCCAGGACTTTTTGGACGGGTTCCTCTTGCTTGACGTCCACCACTATAGCGCCGCTGTGGCGGCGAGCAAATTCAAGGCGCTGGTCTATGAGGTCGGTGATGATGGTATTTGCCCCCCAGGCGACCAAAATCTGAGCTGCTAGAACACCGATCGGTCCAGCGCCGATCACCACCGCCCACTCGCCAGGTTCGTGGTGCTCGATGTCGACCGAATGCATGGCAATGCCAAAATTCTCCAGCACTGCCCCCTCCTCCAGACTCAGATTATCGTTGAGGTGGCAGATGACCCTTTCAGGAAGCAGGGCATATTCAGCGAACGCGCCGCGCCGTTTGCCATATATCTCGCGGTTCTCACACATATTGGTGAAGCCACTGCGGCACTGCCGGCAGTGACCACAATAGATCAACGGGTCGTTGACGATACAATCGCCGGGTTTGAAACGCTTGACTTCCGGACCAACATCGACGACTACTCCCGAAGCTTCATGCCCCAGCACCGTAGGGAGCTGCAGTGTTTTGTCATTGGCAGCCCATTCGTTCCAGTCATAGACTTTGGTCTCGCCGACGCAGATTGCGCAGTATTCAACCTTGAAAAGCACGTCGTCTGGAGCTTGAATTCTCGGTTTATCAATTTCCTTCAAAACAAGCCCTGGTCCTGGGTTTTCCTTTAGCAGCGCTCTCATCCTTATCTCCCTTCGCTATCCGGTGCATTCATATCTCGTTGTGCATCCACCGCCTGACGGATTATGTCTTCCGCTTCGATCAAGTGATATTCCATCTCCAAACAAGCGTTTTCTCTATTACCTGCTCGGATTTGCTCGTAGATCGCCTGGTGGTGTTTCAAGCTCCGCTCCTGCATACCAACCGCCTGATAACCCAATCGACGCATATCCAGCATGATGTCTGCAATAGAGTTCACCAGTATAGAGAAGAGCTCGTTGTGGGTGGCATCAGCAAGAGCGTTATGGAATTCGACGTCCAGCCTGGAGAAGTCTTCCCGATCATCGCAGCACTTACTTTGCATTTTTAATATATTAGCTAACTCCTCCAAATCTGCGGCTGTCCTGCGCTCGGCTGCCAGTCCGGCTATCTCAACTTCCAACAGCCTGCGAACTTCCAAGATCTTTCTAATATCCGCATCCACATTACCGGTTCGTAGAATCAAGCGCATTGAACTGGAGATCGATTCCACGGTTGGGCTGGTAACATATGTCCCGTTTCCGGGCTTGACTTCCAGATAGTGCCTGGCAACCAATCCTTGAATTGCTTCCCGAACCACAGTCCGGCTAACACCAAATTGCCTGGACAGCTCATTCTCGGAAGGAAGTAGCACGCCAGGTATTATACGGCCCGCCTCAATTGACTTTTCAATTTCTTCAGATACGCGATTGACAAGGGTAGATGAGGATTTTAAATATGAAAAAATATCGACCTTAGAGGCGTCACCCTCATTATCCAATGACTGCATGTTTTTTTCCTTATATATGGTCTATAACATCTCGCTGTTTCAAAAAATGTTCCTGTATCAACCTGGCATGATCCAGGTGAACGCGCATGGCATGGCTGGCACCTTCAGCATCTCCACTGGCAACACACTCTAAAATATTGTAATGATCTGGCATAACCGAAGCCTTCAAATCTGGATAACGAGAAACGGATAATCGAACTTCCTGCAATAGCTCACGAACCGTACCGATCATCATGACCAACAAGGGGTTATTGGTCATCTGAGCAAGGGCGTTGTGAAATTCAGCATCTTTTCCCGCAAAAAGACGAGCGTCATCTTCCACAGAATCCATTTCCCATAGAATTTTTCTTAGAGAATCCACTCCTTCAACAGTGGAATTCAGGGCAGCTAAGCGGGCGTTCTCGACTTCAAGGATCGAGCGCATCTGGTGTAAATCGTCGAGGGAAATATTATGGCTGCGTAGCAGCCAGCTCAAACCCTGCGTGAATTGATCGTTGGAAAACGGTCTGATAATCGTCCCAATCCCGTGCTTCGATTCGAGTATCCCCTTGGTCTCAAGTATATGGACTGCTTCACGAATAACAGGCCGGCTTACGCCAGTGTGCTGGGCCAGTTGGCGTTGAGGCGGCAGTTTCATACCTGGTTTCAGCTTGCCGTCCAGAATTAATTGCTCGATCTCCTCAACTACGCGGTCGACGAGGCGGCTCTGGCTTCTAATTGATTGAAAGAGATCAGTATCTGTCATCGATTCAACTTAGAGCATAAAGAAAGGCGTCTCCAACAGCTCCTTCAATCCTCCTAGAAATTGTGCCCCTTGCACGCCGTCCAAAACGCGGTGATCGATGGTAAGCGTCAAGGTAATCAAAGGCCTCAGAGCGATCGTCTCGTCAGGCATGCCTACTGGTGTTTTGACCACACTGCCAACAGCCAGGATGGCGCTTTGGGGGGGATTGAGAATGGCATTAAATTGCTCAACTCCATACATTCCTAGATTAGAGATCGTAAACGTACCTCCTTCGAGATCATCGGTTCGTAATCGCCTTTGCGCTGCTTTCCCTTGAAATGCCGTTATCTCAGTCGAAATCTGAAAGAGAGATTTTTTATCTGCATCTTTGATCACCGGTACAACGAGTCCGGTTTCACTTCCCAAAGCAATGCCAATGTTGATCTGTGAGTGCAATTTGACGCGCCCGTTATCGTACGATGCATTCACCCGTGGATGATGGGTCAGGACTTCAGCCACTACCTTCGTTAATATCGAAGTGATCGACAGGCGATCCCCGGTTTCAGCCACCGACCGGATTTGCAGAGCTTCGCGCAGCCAGATCGCTTGAGTCATATCGGCTTGTAAGGTGAGTACAAATTGAGGAGCATTTTGGACGCTGGCAGTCATTCTTTCACCGGTCAGGCGCTGCAATGTGGTCAGCTCAAGCCATTCTGTTTCAGGAGTCGTGGATGGTACTAATGCCGGTTGAGCTATAGATTCCGCAAATGCCCGCACGTCCTCCTCGTTTACCCTCCCCTGTGGACCGGTGCCTTTGACCTGCCTCAGGTCGACACCTAGCTCCCTGGCTACCCGGCGAGCGACCGGTGTGGCCCGAACCCCTCCGGTTTCCTCTATTTGCTCAACGGTCGACGGCGGAGGAGATGGGGCGACCGCAGCGATCAATTCGGTTCCATCCAGAGGCGGCAGTTCGGGAACAACTTCACTCGGGAGTGCGATATAAGCGAGCGTCTCCCCTACCTTTACTTCGGCGCCATCCACAGCCCCAGGACGGATATTCTTCAATACCCCGCTGGCTGGCGCTTCGAGCTCTGCAGTGGCTTTGTCGGTTTCTACTTCCATAATGACTTGATACTTCTCGATCCTATCCCCTTCATTAACCAACCAGCGGATGATGCGAGCCTTCTCCATATGCTCGGACATTTTATGGACAAATACTTCAACAGCCATTCGACCTCCAGATCCGTCCTTATTCCATGACTTTTCGCACTGCCTGGACAACATCCTGAACTTCCGGCCAGACTCCCATTTCAATGCTGTTAGCAAACGGGATCGGAGAGTGACGACCTGTCACCCGAATGATCGGCGATTGAAGGTAATCGAAGGCTTGTTCCATTGCCACCATTCCCCACTCCCCGGTGGGACCGTACGAGCGGCAGGCTTCTGCAGCTAAGACTACCCTTCCGGTCTTGCGCGCTGAGCGTCCAATCGTATCTTCATCCAGAGGCGCAATCGTTTGGACATCGACCACCTCAACACTGACGCCTTCCTCCGCCATGACTTTTGCGGCCGCCATGGAATACCATACCAGCGATCCGGAAGCGACCACGGTGACATCCCTGCCTGCTCGTTTGATGTCACACTTTCCCAGCGGCAAAATATAGTCATCCTCCGGCACAAGCCCCCGGAAGGAATAAAGGAACTTATGCTCTAAGAAAATGACGGGGTTGTCATCCCGAATAGCTGCTTTCAGCAAACCCTTGGCATCGTAGGGAGTGGAGGGCAGGATAACCTTAAGTCCCGGTATATGGGCATACCAGACCTCCAGACTCTGTGAGTGTTGGGCGGCGATGCTCTTACCTGCCCCTCCTCCTGTCGGCATGCGTAATACCCAGGGGACGCTGCATTGTCCACCAGTCATAAAGCGCAATTTTGCCGCTTGGGTGCAAATCTGGTCCATCGCCAGGCCAGAAAAATCGCTGAACATAATTTCCATGACTGGACGCATACCGACCAACGCAGCTCCTGTGCCTGCTCCGATAATCGTATTTTCGCTGATCGGTGTATTGCGCACTCGCTCAGGTCCAAATTGGTCGAACAGGGTTCGGGTAACGCCAAATGCGCCGCCGTGTTTGGCTATATCCTCTCCCATGATAAATACACGCTCATCTCGAAGCATTTCTTCACGCAGCGCCTCGCGGATGGCTTCTTGATAAGTCATCTCCTTCACAGGTACATCCACTGGCACCTGAACGATTAAGTCAGGAGACATGCTAGGTTTGGTCGAAGTAAGCGAAACGGTATCTCTTTCAGCTGTAGTCATGTTTACCTACTCTTATCCTATCAGGCGTAGATATACTCCATTGCGGAAGCAGGATCAGGCTCTGGGCTTTCCAGGGCAAACTTAACTGCTTCGGAAATTTCTTCCTTCACTTCAGAAATGATGCTTTCTAATTCCCCTATCGAGGCTATATCCTCTTGTAGAAGGTAATGATGAAAGCGTGGAATGGGATCCTTCTTCCAATATTCCTGCACTTCTGAACGCGAGCGATATACTTCCGGCTCGCCCGCATAATGGCCTTCCAAGCGATAAGATTCGGTAAGCAACAAGGTTGGCCCCTCCCCCTGCCTTGCCCGTTCGACTGCCACGACAGCAGCTTCGTAGACAGCAACGACATCGAACCCATCCACACGGACACCTGGGATGCCATAGGATTGAGCGCGGACTGAGAGGTCGGAGACTTTGACCACATTCCGATAATAAGTCGATACGCCGTACTGATTGTTTTCCAAGATAAAAACGACGGGGAGGTCCCAGATAGAAGCCATGTTGAGCGATTCGTGCCAGTTGCCCGTGTTGCTGCCCGCCTCCCCCGTAAACGGCACCGCCACACGATCTTCACCGCGCATTTTAAATGCGAGGGCTGCGCCAACTGCCAACGGAATCCCTGATCCGACCACTGCCAGGGCTCCCAGGCTGCCCGTCTCGAATGCCGCTATGTGCATGGAGCCGCCGCGGCCTTTGCAATAGCCGGTTTCCTTACCCAAGATCTCGGCCATCATTTTCTTGGTATTCGCCCCTTTGGCGATATTGTGCCCATGGCTGCGGTGGGTGCCGGCTACCAAATCATCCTGACGCAGAGCCATACAAACACCGACACCAGATGCCTCCTGTCCAATATAGGGATGGACAGTGCCTTTCACCTGGCCGCGCTTGAACAGATCAATGGCTGCTTGTTCGAACTCGCGAATACGTACCATCCTGCGATACATTTCCAGCAAATGGTCACGGTGAATTTCCATAAACGCATCTCCTGAGTAAAGATGACTATATTTATTGAATCAAGAGGGTTGATAACCAGGAGTTAGATGCCGATCAATAGCCAATCTTGATTAATTGCCAAAACTATTGATATAATAACATATGATGGTAATGCTGTATGAGGTATTACCTCCTGCCAATAATATCACCAATTTTATTAAAGTCAATAGGTTGTGCCACTGCTTGCCATCTAAACGGATCAATGATCAACGGAGTCAAGATGTCTAACCTTCGTTATGCCGTATTCGGGACCGGTTTCTGGTCGTATTTCCAAATCGCCGCCTGGAACGAGGTCGGCGGCGTTGATCTGGTCGCTTTGTACAACCGCACGATCTCAAAAGCAGAAAAAGTAGCCGCGACGTTCAACGTTCCTAAAGTCTACAGCGATCCGGAAGAACTGCTGAAAAATGAAAAGATCGATTTCATGGATATCATCACTGAGATCGATGCCCACGCTCCTTTAGTTTATCTGGCGGCAAAATATAATATCCCTGTAATCTGTCAAAAACCAATGGCGCCCGATCTGGAATCGGCTGAAAAGATGGTAGCCGTTTGCGAGGAAGCCAGGACACCTTTATATATTCACGAAAATTTTCGTTGGCAAACCCCGGTGCGGGCAGTAAAGCAAGCGCTGGACACAGGCGAAATCGGGGCTCCGTTCCGCGCTCAGATCCAGTTGATTTCTGGTTTCCCCACATTTGTCAATCAGCCTTTATTGAAAACTCTCAAGCATTTCATCATCACCGACCTTGGCAGCCATCTTTTAGACCTGGGGAGGTTCCTCTTCGGTGAGGCAAACAACCTGTATTGCCAGATCAAGCGTGTGCATACCGACATCGCAGGGGAGGATGTAGCGACGATAATGCTGAATATGGGGGACGATGTTGTGGTTTTGGTCAAAATGGCCTACGCAGAAAACTATCTGGAGATCGACCCCTTTCCCCAGCCGCTGATTTTTATCGAAGGTAACAAGGGCTCTCTGGAGCTCTCTCACAATTACTGGCTGAGAGTAACGACCAGGAATGGCACCTTCTCTCGCCGGGTTCCTCCGCCGCGCTATCCATGGGCTGATCCAAACTATGAGGTGGTCCATGCCTCGATCGTACCCTGCAACGCGGACCTGCTCCGGGCGCTACAGGGAAAAGGGCAAGCTGAGACAACGGGCGAAGACAATCTAAAAACTGTACGCCTCGTATGGGCAAGCTACGATTCAGCGTACGAGAAGAAAACCGTCCTGTTTTAACGGCGCGCCAGATGAAAATCGAGGTCAATTCCGAAGAATGCCGCGATTGTGAGGCCTGCATGCTGGCCTGCTCGCTGCTGCACAAAGGGCAATCCAATCCATCTCTTTCACGAGTCGTGGTGCGTAAGGACATGCTGAGATATACAGTGCGGGGATTGCGCAGAAGCCCGCTCATACGATGCGATCTTTTACAATCAGGAGGCAGGCAAGTACTTCACCCTCACCGAATAGATCCGGTTGTACAGATTGCAAGGCGCCGATGAGATGAATAACCGGATACATATGTAGGTCAGGTCTTTTGCTCGCACTCGACTGTGTCCGGTCAAGCCAGCGCCCCTTCGATTTGGTCCGGAATACCAACAGCAGCGGCTATTTCAATCCAAACATTGCCTCTTTTAAATCCAGGTAGTACAGGTAATCATCGGGATCCACGTTAGGTGGACAACGATGGTCGCAGAATGGAATATACCCGCCGCGCTCTACGAGCGGATCCAGTGTTTCCAGGTAAGCTTTAGTTGCCTCGCGCCCCTTGCCTAACTCGAGCTTATCCACTCCTCCCATAATCCTTAGTGCACTGCCGTATTTACTCAACAATTCGGCTGGGTGAGCACAACCATTCACTTCAAAAGGGAACAGGCAGTTGATGCCTCCTTCCATCATTGCAGGAAGAAGCGGGCGGACATCCCCGTCACAATCGGTATACCAAATATCAATACCGGCTCCGAGCAATTTCTGATTTATTCGTTTATAGCGAGGCATAACGATGTTACGGAAGAACTTTGGTGAAACGATCGGACCTGCCTTATAGCAAATGTCCTCCCACCCCGAAGCAAAATCGAAATCAAAATGGGGAAGCAATTGATCGAGAAAATCTTCTACTAATAAACAGGCAGTCTCCACCATGTCTTCGAGCATCTCTGGGTAATCGTAAATGGCGTAAGCCAGCCCTTGGAAGGTCAGCATATCGCGGATTTTACCGATCATGGAGCCGCAGTCGACGCCTAACGGATAATCTCTGTTATCAGGATGAAGCTGTTTCAGCATGGCGATGTCCACCTCGCGCGCTGGATCGTCCCGGCGGAATCTTTCCTCCTTGACCTTCTCCCAATCGTGGGGCGTTACTACCGACGGCTTTATGAAATGAGGGATTGTATCGTGCCCATCTTTGGGTATTTCGGCGACCACTCCATCCTCGTTCATTATGATCTTAGTCGTTTCTCTTTCCTCTAAAACCGTGTTGGCAAAACTCGGATATAGCCAGACGTTGCCCGAAATTCCTTCAATCCGATCGAAGTTAAAGAATTGGTCGGCTTCTTTATTATTCGTAATATTATTATCTACAAACATGGGCCAGAGCCTGTAATTCTCATCCCAGTAGCCAAATTCCATATTGAAACAGCGATCCACGGGCTGATAATGCATCTGCCGATGGAATCGCTCCCGGTCGGTCATCGTCCCAACCCACTTTGCTCTGCAAGGAATGATCGTCATGCTGTTCTCACGAATGATCTTAGCGCAATATCAACCGGAATGGTCGCACGTTCGATCGATACAAATTTGCCTGCTGTCCGGCAAGTCCCCAATTTCCCGAAAATTGCAGCCAGCCAGAGATTCCATCTGGATTGATCCACTTCAGGGGGAGACGTGGAGAATAGGGATTGAACACTTTTCCCTCCCAAAATTCTTCAAAGTAAACGAGGGAAAAAGGACCCCAGGGCTCGGGCGCTTCAAATATCAGCAGGTCCGATCCGTCATCTGGTGAGAAATCCTTATGCAAATGCCATGTAAACAGCAAATAGCGCTGGATGCTTTCGAGATACACCATCTCCGGCGCGCCAAGCCAGCCGTGCAGGCTGAGTATGGGAACAGCTTCATTCAAGTCGAAATTCCAGGCTGGCTCGCCCGAGGGAGTAAAAGCGCATACCCATTCCCAGGCTTCACGCCGAACGATAGAGTTCGACCGGCACGCGACCCAGACGTAAGTTGCTACCATTGTCCCACTGATCAGATGAGACCGCATAAACAAAGCTATCGCGTGCAGCAGCGTTGTTTTGACCGAAATTGATGAACGCCGGTCCACCGAAGTGGTGACCTGGAAACATTGGGGCTGATATATTGACACGTGAAGGTACCCAGGACCAGATGCCCTTGTTTGGAGAGTAGATGATCGTAGCGTCGCTGCCGTGCTGCGAGCGTAAACTGAAGGGAGGCTTACGAGCCCCTAACAAATCCTGGACAGCCAGATATAGGATGCCATCGACACAGATCATCCCGGTTGGTTTTGGTCCCTCTCCACCCCACCCCAGATAGTCGTTCATAGGGTGGACTTTGGATATTATATAATCCGTGGGTTCTCCGCTGAACTTTTCGACATCCAATCCGGAGTGACTTTCTCCCCAACCAGGGTCACCTGCTGAAGTGTAAATTTCACCGTCGTCAGCCCAGGTCATTGGGAAGGAGTCACCTTTAACCTCAATCACGGGGTAAGGGAGACGATCTCCACACCATTCGAAACCTTTTATATATTTACTTTTTATAAACGAGAATTTGCTCAAGGATGAATACCTCCATCGTGTTGACTTTATGATGGAGACCAGAAAAATGGCAGCAGTACACGGTATTCAGGGAAATATTTAATCGGGATCTTCTCCTGATTGAAAAAAGGCATACTTTCACCATCAAGGGTTTCCGTCAGTCCAGGATTATTTTTGAGCCCGGCAAATAACAGCGGGATCAGGTCGACTGTACCGATAGGTTGATTTGTTGGCTCAAATGTCGCCAGTGAAGGGAGGTATCGACCAGGAACGCGTATCACAGGCCAACCGTTTTCGTGATCAAGTGCAAGTTTACTGCGTATATCTCCATGACCCAAATCCAGTGCAACGCTATCCAGGTTGATATTATTGGGAGGAGTATCCAGGGCAAAGATGAGCGGACCATACCCGACGGCGCATTTGCCCCGACCTTCCAATCCGCAAAAGATGATTCTGGGAGAAAGTCTGAAATGGATCTGCACCGTCTGTTCACCTTTTAGGTTGATAGATATTGTTTTCTGATCCTTTTGCACCCGGTTTTGGTTGACCATCATCTCATCTGCCCAGGGCGGTACTCGGAAACGAACCTGGTAGGGATGGTCGGTCTGAGGAGTGAATTGAAGAGTCGTTACCATCTCCGGCAGGAAATTCTGTCAATTGTTCTACGTGAAGACGTTCGACGCCTGGCAAATTGACGGTGGCATGGTAAGAGCCATAAAAATTTACTGACAAAGTCTCATCAGCGTTGATGGTATACGCATATAAGGGCAGCAGGGCGAGCCCACGTTGACCGTTTGTATGGCAGCAGGTAACCGGAGCCCCCTGAACTAGATCGTCGTCTCCTTTAACGCCCGCCAGCCACTTCCGGAAGAAACGCTTTGGACCCATCAACGACATAAAATAGGACCAGGTGTCCCCAGCAGGGCTGAGTGCCGGCAGCAATTGATTCCAGGCTGCTTCCTCCGCCAGGTCAAGAGAGCGAAAATCGCCGGTCAATTCATACAGTCGTAAATTGAGTTGAATCCAGGTGAAGGTTACACAGGTTTCTATGTTGGTCCATTCTGGAAACAAGCCGGAACGCCAGAAGTATTCCAGGTTGCTCATACCGCCAGTAACATAGCGGTGCGAATCAGCGATCTGGTCGCGGGCTCCGATAACCAGCTGCAGCATACTCTTATCGCCGGTTGCCCGGGCATACTCGACGAGACCAACAAAGCAGCTCATCATTTCATAAGCTTTACCATCTCCGATGGAGACAATATCTTCCGATTTATTCAGGACGGTTAACAGCCGCGGGCCATCGGGATCCTCCCAGGCATTGAGTATATGGTGTGCAAAATCAAGATAGCGCTCGAATCCGGTAATCTGGTAGAGAAGCATGAGCGGCTCCATGAAGGAACCGCTGCCCAATCCAGCAGGGAAATCGCTATGGTTAATATTCCGCCCCCCTGGTCCGAAGACCTGAATAATCAGGTCGGCGGCTTTGATCGCGGATATCAAGGCTGGTTCCCAATCATAGTATTGGTAATAAGTCAGCAGCGCCAGGATACAGTATTTATGTACCCACACATCGAAGACATCAGCGCCACCCCATTCATCACCATTCAGGTCAATAGGTCCGCCGTGACCTATATCGTCCTTTACGCCGTACCAGCGCTTATCCGGTAGATATGTACCTAGATAGCCATCCGGCTCCTGGAGAGCAACCAGATTTTCCACCAGATATTTAACCTTGCCTTTAAGCGCTAGCGAATCTAAAAAGATGCTGGTGGGAATAGCGCTCAGGAGAAATTTTCCGATGTGTTCCCCGATATACGCCTGGATTCCGGGTTTTCGGCGAAAACCACTCAATAATAGATCGTCTCTTACTTTAAGCGCCCAGTTTTCGCAGCTTTTTCTAAGCAGCTGTCCCCAGAAGCCATCAATAATTATGTCCTGCGGTGCGAGGGGCACACCCGCAGGGTGTAATACTACATGGTTGAAGACTTCTGATACTCCTCGATCCATTTCTCCACGATCTCCTTTTGAGGGGCTGCAGTGATTCCCCCGTATGCTTCCGTTGATAATCCACCGCAGATATTTCCACAACGAAGGCTGTCCTTAAGCGAATAGCCATGGATTTGAGCGTATATAAAACCACAGTCAAAGTTATCTCCCGCGCCTGTCGTTTCCACTGCATTTACCTTTATTCCTGGGACTTTCACAAGGGTATCTCCTTGTCGAGCGATTGCACCCTCTTCTCCTAATTTGATGACGACCAACGGAGTTAAGGCTGCTAATTGTTCCAAGGCTGCGTAGACGTCCGCAGCGCCCGTAAGCTTCAGGGCTTCTTCTAAGTTTGGGGAAAACACATCCACTTGCTGTAAAACCGATCTAATTTCCGGATCATCCAGGCTTTCGTCGTGGGATTGGCATTCCAGAAATATCGCAGTCGGAGGGGACTCGCGTGCAGCGTTAACGATCTCGTCAAACTTCTTTTCTTTTCCAGAGGTGCATTAACATAATCCAGCGCGGGCGAAGCTGGTGGATTAGCTCAGGGTAGTTTGGTTCCGGCGCTTCATCTGCATAGCTGACAAAAGCACGATCGCTGTTGAAGGAGAATGAAATCGTAATCCCGAGGGATGGTTGATCGATATCTACAAACCAATCCTCGTTCAGACCCTCCTGCCGTGCCTGATCGCGCACGTACTGGCTGAATACATCGTTACCGAAATAGCAAGGCCATGCTTCACGCAGCCCCAACCGGTGCAGCGCAACAGCCGGGATGACCGCTGCGCCCGGAAGTATTTTGCAGTGCTCTTCCCCACACCTCGTAGCCCAGTCGCGGCACCTCTTCTAATCCCGTGATGATCACATCACAGAAGTACCTGCCCGTTATCAGGACGTCGCATCCAGAATTTTTCCGATTCTCACCAGGCATCGATTTACGACCATTCCCCAACATATTGGCGGTGGGCTGCCAGATATTCATCGACCAGGACAGACGCCCTGGAATATGAAAGTACGAGAGGGTGAGCCATCAGCGCCATCACAGCCTCCTGGCGTGAGCGGCTGTGAATCGCCCTTACAGTTAGCTTTTCGTAATGTTTAACAGAACGCATTAATAATTCCTGATGTTCGGGTACAGCACCGATCGGCAAAGTGTGTACACCTGAAGGATCTACCCTGCAGCTGACCTCAACCACATCACCAGGATCCATGCAGGTGATGGCGCCGTTGTTGGGCATATTCAGAGCAATATAAACCGGTTCTCCACATGCTAGCCCTTTCATGATCTCCAACGCCACTCCTGCATATCCTTCCCCCTCTTTTGAAAGTGCGCTAAAATCGATCTCTTTGAGGCCGGCATGATCAGCTTCCTGGGGATTAGGGGAACCCGGGCGCGCATAATACATGTAGGTCGCATTGCGGCGGTAATGATAATTGTAGTAAACACTCAACGCTTTATCCGTATTTTCATCGACTCCAATATCATCCAGCTGAGCAAGCAGACGGCGGTTCAATTCCAAAACTTCCTCGCCGCGGGTTTGCATTTCGGTTTGTAAGCTTTCCACTGCCCGCTCCGCGTAATAGTAGTAAAACAAATACTCATTAATCCACATACTAATTTGCTTCACAAGGGATGGCTCGAAGACTTTCATCGGGGTTGCAGCCAGGAAACTCTGGGTCGCACAGCAAGGGAATGAGCACTTCTTCACCATCCTGCCAAATACGTCGTACCCAAGAAAGGTGATTTAATCCGAAAACTTCCGGTCTCAGACGCTGCGGCTCCACATTCAACCACTGGGCTACGCTGGCTTGTGCAGTATTAGCTCCGTCGCAAATCCCAATTGTCTTGGTAAACCCTTCATCGCTAAGCGCTTGCGTGACCAAACCGGCAGGATTCGTGAAATTGAACATCCACGCATCTGGGCTTAACTTATCCATCAGCCTGGCATATTCGAGAATGGCTGGAATACTGCGCAAAGCCATGGCGAAGCCTCCCGGACCGGTTGTCTCTTGGCCGAGTACACCGTGGCGTAAAGCGATGTGTTCATCCAAAACCCTGCTCGCATCCTCTCCAGGTCGAATAGATGTAACCACATACTGCGCACCTTCCAGAGCTTCCTCTGCATCGATAGTTACACCAATCCTCACAGAGCTGCCCATTCTGCGCGCCAGCTCCTGGCTAATAGCTCCCATAATCTGCAGCTTTTCGGCATTATTATCCATCAAGTAAATCGTATCCAGGGCGATCTGGTCTGCCCGACGCAGCGCTGAACCCACGAACAATGGAGCTCGTACTCCACCGCCACCAATCAGGGTTAATTTCATTATGGTTCTCCTTAATAAATTCGTTACATCGCAAAAATGCAGAAAATCACGTACTACGGATGGGTATTACCCCTTCTTGTAAGCGCATGTGATAGTTGTCACCCCGCAGGTAGCTGCGGCTGAATTCGATAATCGTACCGTCCTTTAAGTAAGTGACTTGCTCTCGTAATAACAATCCTGAGGGGCGATTGATCTGTAGAAGCCCCGCCTGTTCTTTGTTTGCCAGGACAGCCCGAATAATCAATTCAGCGCCGGAAAGCTGCAAACCGTATACCTGGCGCAGCGTCGCGAACAGGGAGCCCTTTGCAAAATCGTGGTTCAACAACCCTGGACAGAGAGAGTGCGGCAGATAAGAGACGATGATAGCGACAGGTGTGTCGTTAGCTAACAATAATCGTTCAATGGAAGCCAAGGGGACGCCCACTTCAACATTTAACATCTGAGCGAGCATAGTTGAAGCTGAGATAATCTCCGCACATAAAACACGTTTTGAGGGTATCATCCCTAAGCGGTAGATTTGCTCATCAAAACCGAGCAATGAACCAGAATCTGTTGCCAGCGTAGGGCGTGAGACATACAACCCTTTTCCTCGCACCGAGCGGATCACTCCTTCTTTGATCAGCTCATCGAGCGCTCGACGTACAGTCATGTGGCTCATACGATGTTGTACGCCTAGCTCTTTTTGGGTCGGCAGTTGATCTCCTGGCTCCAAAGTACCATCAGCGATCTCAGAAATAATCATTTCTTTCAATTGGGCGTGCAAGGGTAAAGCTTTATTCATAGGGCACCTATCAACTTGATCGCGCTCTCTCTCAATCAGAAAAGATGGGAATCCAAACCTTCCATCCTCAACTCTTTAATGCACCGGTTGTGATGCCTTTGATGAAGTCTCGTTGAAAAATAATATATAAGATGACTACCGGTAGAAATACAATGGTTGCGCCAGCCATGAGCAGAGGGACATTCGTGACGTACCTCCCCTGGAAGTAATTTAATCCAACTGGCAGTGTGCGCATACTATCCTTTTGAATAAGCACGACAGGAAGGAGAAATTGATTCCAGGTCCACATAAAATTGAATATCAGCAAGGAAAGGAGGGCTGGCTTACATAAGTGAATTACGATGTGAACCAGCAAGCCCCATTCCGAACATCCATCAATGATTGCTGCCTCAAGAATTTCTTTTGGTAAATATTCGATAAAACTTCGTAACAGCAGAATCCCGAATGAAAGCCCGAACGCTGCTGCAGGGAGGATTAACGCCCAGCGCGTATTCAAAAGCCCCATGGCTTTTAAATCGTAATAAAGCGGAATGATGAGCACATCACCTGGAATCGCCAACCCAATTAAAAACACGAAAAATAATAGATTCTTACCCGGAAAAGATTTGCGAGCAATTACAAAGGCTGCTAAGAGGGAGAAGATCAGGATGATGAACACGGTGGGGATCGTTACCAGGACGCTGTTCAGAAAATATGTGGAAAAATGCCCCTTCTGCCAGGCCAGGATGAAATTCTCCCAATGCCAGACTTTAGGCAGATTCAATGGCTCACTAATTATTCGGCCTTGTTCCTTAAACGAAGTGACTACAACCAGGTAAAGCGGGAAGATAGCAATAGCAGCAATCCCGATTGCAACCAGATGGGTAATTCCGGAAGGGATAACCTTTTTTAACTTCACAGCTTTAGGTGTGGTCAGGCTATTCATTAAACCTCTTTAGCTGCCATAGCGCCTCTGAAACGCAAGAATAAAACAGAGAATATTAAAATGATCAATCCCATGATGGTAGCAATCGCCGATCCATATCCCACCCTGGCATTGCTGAATGCATTCGTATACATATAACTGGCGATCACCTGGGTAGAACCCATGGGCCCGCCCCTGGTGATGATGAAAACATAATCAAACACCTGAACTGCGGCGATGACCGTGATCAGGAGAACGGTCGTCATGGGTCCACGGATCAAAGGAATCAGGATGTGCCTCAATTGCTGCCACCAATTTGCCCCGTCTACTTTTGCAGCGTCAAAATATTCTTCGTCAATTCCCTGCAAAGCAGCGATAAAGATCACCATGCAAAATCCGTAATGAACCCAACTCCATACGATGAATAAAGCAGGTAAAGCAGTAAGCGGGTCCCCCAGCCAACCGTGTTTAAGAAAAGGGACTCCCAGCAAATCAAGCAGTTTGTACAACGCTCCATCGTTCGGCGAATAAATCCAGCGCCAGGTAATCGCCACGAGCACAGATGAGAGCACCTGGGGGACGAAATATAAAGTCCGGAATATCGCACGACCGCGCAGCGATTTTGAGCGAGCCAGAAAAATCGCCAGAAGCATGCCCATCACCAGTGGAATCATGGTTGCTGCCAGGACCCAATATAGATTATGTCGCAAGCTTTCCCAAAAAAATGGATCGTCTGTTAGCAAAGCAACATAATTATCCAATCCAACAAAGGTTTTTGGTCCAATACCGTTCCATTTATGGAAGCTCAACCATATCAACTGTAGCAGCGGTCTGAGAAAAAAGACTGAATATAAAATGAGTGCTGGCAAGAAGAACGGGGAGGCATTAATAAGTTTTCGAAATGAAACCCGCCATGGTGAAATTTTCATTGTTAAGCCGTTGGGTTAGACATCAGGACTTCAATATCAGCGTGTGCGAGATTTCCTCCCGCCTGAACAACTGGCAGGCGGGAGGAATTGAAAGTTAAAGAGCTATTTTTGCTCGCTAACAGCTCTTTCGTAAAGTGCTTGAATTTCCTCGGCCATTTTCTCAGGAGTTGTTTTTCCCGCTAACAGGGATTGATAAGCACCCCAATGCTCGTTGTAATACTGTGTAATATCCATATAAAAACCGGTCTGTGCAGTGTGCATCATGTCATAGATTTCCTTTTGGAATGGAAATACCGGAGCGGGGGCTTCCCCTTCCGCAAAATTATAAGCAACCAGATCACCCATTCCTTCCCATAATGCAATCGCCGCATCCTTATCGAGCATGTGGTCCACTAACTCGAGTGACTGTTCTGGATATTGGGTATCCTTATTTACCATCCAGGAGTTGTTGACCGAATACCCACCGTAGTGCCAGGAGCCATCCGGGTTTGCAGCTGGGTTTACGGGCGGCATTCCGAAGAAATGAACTTCAAAGGGCGCGTCCTTAAGCTGACCATTATGCCATGCCCCACCGATGTAGAGGGCCGACTTTCCCTGCAGGAATATGTTCAGCGCATCTTCATCACCAGTGGCCATGAAATTGTCCTCGAAGTAGCCTTTATCACCCCAATCCTTTAGGATTTTTGCGGCTTCGACAAATCCAGCCTGATTCCAGTTCCCGTCGGGAGATAAAAGGAGGATCTTCTTTAGCTCCTCATAGGGGACTGTCGAGTGGGCGATTTGATCGAAAACATGGCTTGCAGGCCAGCCTTCCCCAATGCCCGCGGTCATGACTGCCATGTCAGGCTTCTTTTCCTTAATGGTAGCCAGAAGAGTTTGAAATTCATCGAAAGTCTTGGGTACCTGAAGCCCAAGCTCATCCAAGATTTCTTTATTGTAATAGACACCGACCGTAGTCATGTCGTACGGCAGTCCAAATATTTGACCTGGAAAAAAGTGGTCCCACCACCAACCCTGGTTTGTAGCAATATTGAAACGTTTATCCCAACCATATTTGGCGATGCCTTCGGTTAGATCTAACAGGCGTCCAGCTTTGGCATAGGCTATTCCGTTAGCAAAACCCGCGTCGGCATAAGCCACGTCCGGGCCAGAGCCGCTATCCAAGGCCAGTTTAAGGGTCTTGTTCATATCGTCAAAACCATAGATGCTGGTCTCCACCTTGACGCCCGGGTGTTTATCCTCGAATTTTTTCACGATGCTCGCGATGAGATCGACTTCCACGGGATTCTGAGACAGATACCACATCTGAAGGGTGACTGGCTCCGGAGGGGTTGTTGGTTCTGGTTGTTCCGGCGCTTGTGTAGGTTCAGCCTGTGTTGGCGCTTGCGTGGGTTCAGCCTGTGTCGGCGCCTTGGTTGGCTCTGCTTGTGCGGGCGGACTCGTTGGTGCTGCAGGTGTTCCTTGTTGGCAGCCAGCCAGGGATATGACTAACCCTACTAGCAAGAGTCCAAATACGAAAAAGCGAATCTTTACCTTCATCATATCCTCCAATCATACATATGAGAGTTCGCGTGTTTAACTTTTAATCTGCATTTCTTAATATTGTGGTCGAAAGATGGGTCTCAATACATATAATTCCTCCATTCTATTAAGAGTTGATTTCGAGCAAAGTTACGCCAGATAGCTAAACAGAGGTTGCTCAAGGATAGGTTGCCGTTCTCTATATGGTATATCTCCATGTCTTCGTGGAACAGGCCGTGCATCTGATGTACAGAAAGGGCGTCTCTCGCTGTACCAGCGCCAGTTGTTTTAGGAAATCAGGGCGTAGGGCTTCAGCTACCCGCCTGCCGCTTACACAGACCCTCCAATGGATATTAACCGGTTGGACAGGTTGATTGAAGTTTACAGCGATTGGTGTAGCTATACTATCCATCACATATCAAAATAAGAGGTTGGTAATACCTCCAAGGAGATTTCGACGGGGTATTGGTTGACATATAAACCCAGGTAGTATATACTACATAACTAGTAGTATATACTAAATAATGAGATTGTCAAGGCTGTCTGATTTTTATAGACGCTTCAACAATGCATTCCTACTAAAGGCCGACGCCCTCAATATGTCGATATGAGGAAATATAAGGAATCGAAGCCATGAAAATTGTCTTGATTGGAGCCGGAAGTGCAATGTTTACGATCGGGGTAGTTTCTGATCTCATCAAAGCAGGGATCAAGGCGGAGCTTGCTTTGGTCGACATCGATCCGATTGCACTCGATACTGCCAAAAAATTATCGAAAAAAATGATCCATTCCGGTAATAGCTCAATTAAATTGAGCGCGGGAATGGAGCGCCGCAAACTGCTCAGAGATGCAACCGCAGTTATTACGACCATCGGCGTCGGAGGCAGGCGTGCCTGGGAACAGGATGTCTTTATCCCGCGCAAATATGGCATTTTCATGCCGGTCGGCGATTCGGTTGGTCCAGGCGGTACTTCTCGGGCATTACGCATGATCCCCGCGATGGTAGATATCGCTCAGGATGTCATAGATCTTGCTCCTGATTCATTATTTTTTAACTATGCAAATCCAATGGCTCCCATCTGCTATGCTGTTAACTAAAGTAACCGGAGCATCAGTTATAGGATTGTGCATAGGTACCTGGGAAGCAATACAATATCTGTCCAAAACGCTGAAGGTCGAAGCCGGAGAGATATCACTCAACGCAGCCGGGATTAACCACCTGACGTGGTTCTCCGAAATTTATGCCAATGGAAGAGATGCAAAACCGACGCTCAAAGATCACGCCCACCGAGTCGTCGAAAACACTCGTTTAGCAGTCGACCAGGCAAAAACAGGGATGGCTTCCATTCCTCATTGCGGTAAACCATTTGAGTCCTCTTTCGACCACCCATTCAGCTGGCAATGCCTGGATTGGTTCGACGCCTTCCCTGCTCCCATGGACCGGCATGTCACAGAGTTCTTCCCTCAATTATTCCGGGACGGCAGTTATTATGGAAAAACCTTGGGGATTGATGAATTCAGTTTTGAAGAAACGATCAGGTTCGGTGACAAGATCTATGACGATATGCATGACGCTGCTTATTTGGATAAACAGAGTGGTGAGCAAGAGCAGGTCGTCGAGATCATTCAAGCGATCCTGAGAAACGAGAAGAAAGTATTTTTCGCCAATTTACCCAACACCGGTCAGGCGCCTAACCTTCCAGAGGGCATGATTGTGGAAACGCCTGCTTTGACCGATGGGCTTGGAATCCATGCAATCCAGCAATCCAGCTTGCCAACTGCAGCAGCCGGCATTGTAGCAGCACGGTTTGCCTGGACCCAGGTCGTCACAGAAGCCGCAATGGAAGGAAATCGGGAGAAATTCATTCAGGCATTAATCCTGGATGGCGCAGTTCAATCGCCTGATATAGCTGTGCGGCTGGCAGACGAATTGATCCTTGCCCAGAGCGCTTACCTGCCTAAATTCAGGCAAGAATAACAACAGGCTATCCGGAAGGACGCTTTCAAATGAAAAAAGTGAGAGTCGGAGTTATCGGTGCAGGGGGCATGGCGGTCAATCATATCAAAGCCTATGCCTCCAATCCTGCGGTAGAAGTTATCGCATTATGTGATAAGAATATACATAATGCTGAAAAGAAAGCTAGAGATTTTGGGATCAAAACCGTTTATGATGACTATCGGAAATTAATCCTCAGGGAGGATATCGACGCGGTAAACATCGTAACTCCGAATTTTACTCACTCCGAATTTACGATTGCAGCCCTGGATGCAGGGAAGCACGTCCTATGCGAAAAACCACCGGGCATGAATGCGGAAGATGCTATTCGGATGGTTGATACTGCTAAAAAGAATGGGAAACTGCTGATGTTCGGTTTTAATGGTAGATTCTCTGAGAAAATACAGTACTTGAAAGAATTCTCGCAAGCAGGGTCGTTCGGTGAGATTTATTATATTAAAACCGGCTACATCCGCAGATGCGGGAATCCAGGCGGCTGGTTCGCAACGAAGGAATTATCTGGAGGCGGACCGCTGATTGACCTGGGGGTGCATATGATCGACATAGCTCTTTATTTAATGGGCAACCCCGAGCCAGAATATGTATTTGCCAGCACCTTCAACAAGTTTGGCAAACGATCCAATCTTAAAGGGATCGACTGGTACAAAACCGCGGATTATGAGATGGGAAAATTTGACACTGAAGATCTGGCAACTGCAATGGTCAAATTTAATAACGGTGCCACTTTATTTCTTGAGTCGAGTTTCGATATGCATATGAAAGCCAAAGAAGAGGTTGTATATATGGACGTTTTTGGGGAAAAGGCTGGCGCCAGAGTTGAGCCCGGGTTCGAGGTCTTCAATGAGCAAAATGATTATCTGGTCGACCTAAAACCCATCCTTGATGATGACACCTTAAATTGGGGTAAATGTCTGGACACAGAGATCAATCATTTCGTAGATTGTATTCTACAGAATATCTCGTGTATCTGCCCCGCCGACGATGCAATTCAAGTGATGAAAATCATCGATGCCATTTACGAATCTTCTTCTATTGGGGCGTCTGTTCGTTTATAGGTCCTGGTGTTTAAAAAGTTAAGGCGTCACAACAATTCGTTGTGACGCCTTCTGTATAGTCACAGAAAATTTTACGAATATCTTAATATTATTTGCAAGGCAGCTTGTGGGTTTTTATCCGCTAAATTATAAGCTTCCTGCCCGTTTCTAAAGTCAAACTCATGCGTGATGAGAGGTTCCAGGTTTAATTTTCCTTCGTAAAGCATTTTTACGACGGCATCCTCCACCCGGTACACATCCCACCGGTTCAGCAAAGCCGGGTTTACGCCACCGATCTGGGAGCATATAATACTGATCCGGTTGTGATGGAATTCTTCGCCAAGATTTAGGTGGCTCGCAGGGTTAGGGTTAAAGCCCAGAGAAATCACTTTCCCTGAGTACGCGCTGCATCGGATCGCTTCGTGTAAAGCCAGGTCATTTCCAGCCGCTTCGATGCATACGTCAGCGCCTCGCCCACCAGTTTTACTTTTGATATATTCGCCAGCATTTATATTTATTCCGTTGATGACTTCATCCGCGCCGAGCTGTTTGGCAATTTCCAGCCGTTCGTCGATCAAATCGACGACAACCACTTCCGCGCCGGATAGTTTTAAAAATTGCAGCGCCAGCTGACCGACAATACCGGCGCCAAAGACAACTGCGGTTTCGCCAAGGTTTACCTGCGAATCTAGAATTCCATTGAATGAAGTTTGCAGTAGCGGGACAAATATCCCCAGTTTCGGATTCACATGCGCTGGCATTCTTTGTCTTAAGGCGGCATCTTCAGTAAGAATGTGCGTGGTTTTATGAGTCCATCCATACCATTCACCACCGTAAACAAAATCCCCTTCCCTTACTTTGGTAACGTCTGAACCTATTTCTGAGACCTGCCCGACAGCCTCATACCCTGATTCGGTAGGGTAACTCAGTGAGGTCCCTTCTCCCTTTACGAACAGCTTCTTTTCGCTGTCCCATTTTTTGAGCATATAAGGATTGAGCCCGCGATAAACAGTCAGCTCTGTTCCAATGCTGATACCGGAATAGATCGTCTTCAGCCTGACCTCATTGCTTTTCAGGATCCGGTCTTCATATTCCCCGTATCCGATTTCCCGGGGATTTGTAATTAATAATCTTGTTCCCATTATCGTGCTCCTCTCAGTTTGATTTTCTCCCCCAGCGCTTTTAGCGTGGTGAAATTTTCTTTTGCGATCAAATCTGGCTGCATTAAATCCTGTTGGATTTCAGTAACCAAATAACCGTCAAATCCAATATCATGAATTGCAGTAATAATTTCAGGCCAGTTCACAATCCCGGTCCCAATGCTGGCATCCTTTTTCCCTTTCCAATTTGCTGTGTCTCCTCTGAACTTAATTTCATTATCATCTGGTTCAGTTTTATTTCCGCCATTCGCTTCGACAGGCGGAACTACAACTTCTTGCATGTCCTTTATATGGAACTGGAAAATCCTTTTATTTAGCGATAAGATCTCTTCAGCCGGGTTGATACTCCACGAAATATGGGTTGCCTACATCGTAATATACCCTGCACCAGGGTGAATCCACGCGGTCGACCAGCTCAATCAGATCATTGCTATTCCACAATACTCTCTGTACGACATTTTCAACTGCCAACACGATTTTGTGCTTATCAGCTCTATCGAGACACTTTAAGATCGAATGATATAGATTATCCCTTGCCTTTGCCGAGGAGGCTTCTTCCGGTTGGCCTATGGGCAGCAGCAAGCAGCTAGCGCCAAGCCTGGAACCGATTTCAATACAATCATTGATGATGCTGACTCCAAGGTCGCTTTCTACTTCGTTATCGCCGGCAATGTTTACAAACCACAAAACACCCAGACAAAGCGAGCTGATTTCAATTCCGGCATTTTGCTTAACGGTGGCGATTTCTGGAACAGCGTTGGTCAGATCATTACGATATTTTTCCCAGCCCAATCTATCGTTTATCTGAGGAAATATATCAATTTCAAGACCGTCGTAACCAAATTCCCCTGCTTTTTTCAAAGCTTCTAATAAAGAATAGCTCTTAAGTCCGCAAGAATGCATTCCGTACTTCATTAAGTGTTTCTCCTTTCCAATTTGCTTTTCGCTCTCTCGACAATTGACAACAACCGCATTTCTGTATCTTCTGAAATGCCGATTGGTTGTTCCTTTGCTAAAAGCTCTTGCACCCGCTTAGCAGCCAGGTCTCGATCTATCATTTTCCCTTTGGCAACCCAACTGCCATACATTTCGCGTGAAAAGATATCCGGCTGCCAGTGTTCAGTGCGATAATTTACCCGTGTATGGTCGGTTGCAGTAAACAAGCCTCCAGGGCCAACTTCTTTGATTACATCGAGTGCCATCGTTTCATTGCTTAGTTCAAATCCTCTTGCCATCCGTTTTAATAAGCCCACAAATTCATTGTCAATCACCAATTGCTCTTCTGAAATGATTTCGTCAATCGAGAGCAGTCCCAGAGTGTAGAAAGTGGTCGAACCGGCGAGAATTCCTGTTATAGCAGAAACGGATTTTTGCATCCCTGCTTCACTGCTTGGCAGTTTTGCGTCAGCTGAAAAAGAATTGGAGATATATTCTGCTTTAAGATGCCTGGCGATATTGCCCATGGCCAAATTGGTAATCCCAATTTCGGGTCTTCCATATGGAAACATCGCGTACCTCATATCCATCACACCGATGCGATTCTCGATCACCATCCTATTTTTATTGTTAAAAACTCGATCCAATAAATTCATGAACAACATCTCAGCCAGGTTCTGCACCAGTGATCCAGCTAAAGTAATGGGAGCTGTTCCTCCTGCAGAGCACAATGAACCTACTTTGACATTAAATCCTTTTTTATGGCACTTTTCAAATCGATCCGCTTCCATCGCTTTAAGACTTAACGGTGAGATCATATAGACGACTACATCTAGTAGATTACCATCATCCGTTTCTCCGCTGTCCGCCTTATATACATCGACCATCTCTAGTACATAATCGATCGTGTCATCATGCCAGATTTCATGGCAATCGAATTCAGAGTTATTTACATATTTCCATCCTATAATTCTTGCGTAGAGTGGAGTCAGCTCTGGGTTGACATCTGAAGCTGCTCCCATCAAGTGGATCCGGGAAATGTGTTCTAAACGGTCAGCTAATATTGTAAGGCGTTCAATACTTGCCAGCGTATTCTCACGAACCTGGTCAGTGCCAGCAGCCATGTAATACTGGGGGTTTGCCCCAGCTACAAAGGATAATTCCGGAACTCCCTCCCAATCGAATGGAACCGCAGTTTTGACCATTGCGTCGATCAGGTGTTCAGGGAATGCAACCAGAAACGGTCCTTTGACCTCAGCGCCATTTGCCACCAGCATATCAATCATCCACTTGTTTTCTATCCTGACCCCGACTTCGTTCAAAACTCTCAAAGCCTTGCCATATATTTCTTCGATCTCGGATCGATTTAGTACCTGGGATGTTCCCCATGTTTTTATTTGCATCATCAGGCTCCTATTTATAGAGCGAACCGTTCCGGATGGGCTTTTGCTTCCGCAATTAAATTCCATTCGAATATGATCCCAATCTGTGATGAGCGGTCAGATAATAATCCTTGATATATGTTTGGAGCATCCATCGGCGAATAGCGGTGCGTTATCAGTCCATTGACTGACATCACCCCCAATTTAAGATAATCGAAATATAAGCTTGCCATTTCACTGTTGTCCCACGGACTGTAAACAGAATAGTGACGAGGATGATTAAATGAATGAGAGCCGAGGATGGCGATAGAGTTCGCCACTATCCTGCTGCCTACTGATTGTTTCGAAGGCGTTGTTGTATCACCGAGAAGAATAGCACGACCGAACGGATGGAGAAGCCGTGTGGCAGGTCCTAACACAGAAGGCGACCCGGTAACGTCGATTACTACATCCAGCATCTTGGCATCAGTCAATTCGTCGGACTGATTCCAATGCAGCTTTCACATCCATGGGCAAAATGTGCGTCGCTCCATGAGCTTTAGCTGTATCCAACCGTTTTTGAATGGTATCAATGACGACAATTCGACGTGCCCCTGATGCTTTCAGGTACTGCACCACTAATTGCCCGACAATTCCTACACCGACAACGCCGACTGATTCACCAAGTTTCAGCTCTGCGCGTCTGACCCCCAATTGCGCCGTCAAGGATAGTGTCAGGATGGATGCTTCTTCAAAACTAACGTGGTCAGGAAGAAGGTGTATTTCTTGTGAGTTAGGTTTGAAGGTGAAATACTGCTTGTGGTTCGCTTCGACTGCAACCCGGTCACCTTCCCTAAAACCACGAATATCCTTACCTACAGCCGTAATGGTAGCCGCCATTCCATCACCGGTATAGGTTGGATAATTCATGTACTCAAACCAGTTGGTATCTTCATCGGCCACACCTCTCAACATGAGTGTTTCGGTGCCTATGCTGAGGAGGGATTTTTCCGCCCTGCATAAAACTTCATCTGGCCCAGGAAGACTGACAGGTTCTTCAATGATCTCGACCTTTTCCTTATCAGTGAAAACAACATTGAATGATTTCATTGAAAACTCTGCTGTTACGTTTGATGAGGTTAGTTAGCTGGGGTTATAGAGCTTCAGACTGGTTGGTATCGTTGAGTGAGGTTCTTGAACAAACAATCAGGAAACAAGTATTTCCTCCCAAGATGGAGTTGGTTTATTGAAATTGATAAGTAACAAAAGTAGTATATACTACTAAGCGTGTAGTATATACTAAATTCAAGGATTGTCAAGGAAAGAGGATATTGTAGTTATCCATAACTCAAAATTTCCGATCAACTCCTTAACATTGAAGAGCTTGACAAGCGGATGGAGATTGCCGCTGTGTCAGGACTAAAACCCAGCTTTTGGGCGTCTGAGGCAATCAATAGGCGTATCGGCCACCATTACGTCCAGAAGTCAATTATTTGCAGTATCAATATATTACACAATTCTCGATCCTAATTAACCCGATGTGCAAGTTTTTCTAGGAGCTTGACAATATAAGAAGACCACCGATACAAGTGTAGCGGCCAAGCTAACACTCGAGAACAGAGGTCTTCGCATGGATATTACCACCTATCTGATCAGCGTGTACTGTCTGGTAGATGAATGGCTCAAAGGCAAACGCCTTCGCCAACGCGGGTCACAGCCCCAACTTGCCGATAGTGAAGTGCTGACTGGTACAAACAGATGACAGCAGCAGCCAAGCTGTTCTACGAAACATGCACGAGCTTATGAGTAGATACAGATGTAATATCAGCGGAACCGAGAGAGGTGAAAAATCCTCCCCGGTTGCGCCTTTTTCAGATGTTGCGAAATCAGCAACATTTTCGGCCTTCAGCGACTAGGGGTTCTTTACTCACCGTGGGTATGGAACCCACCTCTCCGCTGAGCGTATAACTTTCAGAGCATCTTTGCCGGCAGCTCGCGAATGGCGCCAATTCGCTCCCGCATGAACTGCCAGTAGGTCATGCCATTTGCGCCGGCCAGCTGCATGGGTTGAGAGCCTTCGGTACCCCACAAAAGCGAATATAACCAAACAAGCAATCAGGATGAGCGCCAGGAGCATGCGGATGAGTATTCCAAGGGCGGAAGACAACGAATGGACCATTTGAAACCCGGAAAAGTAATCTGAGCATCAGATATTGCTTGTGCCAAGCCATCCTTTTCGTATTTGCTAATCGCCTATCACAACTATCAGGACTGGGTGACATTCAGCACATGACTTTATCTTGGTGTTTTGGGATAATAGTAACAGTCTTTTTATTAGCCAATAATTATCGGTGGTAGGTTCCTGTGATCAGTTTATGTTCAAACAGGACAAGAGGAAAAATAGATGAAATGGGAACGATTCGCACACGCCAGATTCAATGCCTTGTTCACCCTGGCGCTATGTCTCGTTCTGATGCAATTCATCGTCGGGGGCGCATCCAGCTCCCTGGCCACCGCTCTCCAACCGTCTGCACCAGATACGGTGCATCTCCACGGCCAGATCCGGGATACACTCGGCAATCCGCGCCAGGGTTACGTGGTTATTTCCACATTCCTCGGGCCGGACATCACCCAAGGCCTCTCGGACGCGAACGGTTATTACGCATTTGACGTACCCCCGCAAGACCACTACGTGGTGACCGTTTTCCCTTCTCAGCGTGTTTCCCTCGGGGCGGTGGAAGTCCCGGTGGGGTTCGTGGATCGCTGGGAACGCATCAACCGGGCTACGGAGACCGATCTTACCCTGGATCTCACCGTCATGCCCGGCGGTACGATCTTGTTGGATGCGTACGACCCGCAGGGCAACCCCTTGTTCATCGATACTTTCCCCCATCAAGCCTTTTTTATTTCTTATCCTCTCGGGCAGCCCGCCTGTGACCGAGCCGCTGCAATCCGAGAACCACCAGCGTTCGCTCCTGTGGGGATGGGAGACGATCACGGGAACCTTGAAAAACCCGGCGGTGCTGATGCTGCCCTCGCAGGCCGCAACCCCCATCACCGTCTGGGGATTGTGGACCGTCCCCGGGGCCGGCACTATCATGCTGGATATGGATAACGGCGGGCTGGGATACAGCGCCGCCGAAGGCGAGGCGAAAACAATCAACATCGCATACGAGTTTGCCCGCACCCAGCTCCGAAATGCAGAGCAAAAATATACCCAGAAAATCAGCGCCGGCTATGATTTTTCGCCGGAGGTCTCGCTGTGGCTCACACAGGCGCAGGCGGCATTGGATACCGCCCAGGGTTATCTGGCGGGTGGAAATGGGCAGAGCGCGGCGGTAAGCGCTTACCAGGCGCTCACCCCGGCCATCCAGGCAAAAGAAGCGATCGCGCTGGAAATTGCCCGGCAGGATATCCAAAAACGCCGCCTGCCGGTGACGATCCGCGTGGTCGGGGCGGACCAACAGCCGGTCGAGAACGTTCAGGTGGATTATCAGGAAACCAACCACGACTTCATTTTGAATGGTGGTTGGGGAGGGGTTGAAGTCCCCTTGGGTGACACTCCTGAAACCCGTCACTGGGTGGGGGATGCCAATCTCTATGCCGGGATTGCCAAAGAGATCGGTTTTAGAGTCATTAGACAATCCGCCGTTTCCGACATGGGGTATTGTCCAGCGCGGGTGGCCTGAGGTACCCTACCGCTTCGACGACGACGTGATCTTGAACAAAATGACAAGCCTGGGCTTCCAATCGACCACCGCCAACACGATCTGGTTCAATGGCAGCCAGTCCGATAATATTCCTTCGTATGTGGAGGGGATGAATTACTCTCAGGTTAAGGCCGCTGCATTGGACTTCGTGACCACCACCGTCTCCCACTTCGCCGGGAAGATTCAGTTGTACAACTTGGTCAATGAACCGAACACCGCGAACGACCTCGACTTCACCCCGGCCCAGATGCTGGATTTTACCCAGGCAGTGCTGTCAGCCGGAAAGGCGGCAGACCCCCAGGCGGTGATGCTGGTGAATCTCAGCGCCCCCGGGCTGAGTCAGATCGGGAGACCGCCAGGCGATAAATCGACGGCGGACTTCTCCACCTATAACTATCTCCATGGGATGCTGGAAGCCGGCGTCCGCCCGGATGCGGTGGGGATCCAGTTCTACAACGGCGTGTACCTGCCCGCCATCGACCTGGGAACCGTCTCGGACCTGCTGGATGTATACGGGCAGAACTTTGACCTGCCGTTTTACATTACCGAGCTGGAATACCCAACCCACGAGGATTACCCCGGGCTTGTCAATTACAGCAACTATTGGGGGTGGCACCAGGGACACACCGACCAGGCTCAGGCCGATTGGGCAGTGGGCATGTACACGCTGGCCTTCAGCAAACCCTACCTGCTGGGGGCAAACTGGAGCATGTCTTATGATATCCCCGGCGACCTGATCGAAAATGGGCGGGCAGGCGATGGCTACCTGCACCGAGACGGTCTATCGCTGCGCCCGATGGCCTATGCACTGAGTGACCTTTTCCACTCCTGGACGATCTCAGGCACTGCTCAGACCGGCGTAGAAGGTCAAATTGGATTTCAACGGCTTTGCCGGAGAATACCGGCTCACCCTGACGGCTCCCAACGGCGCGGTCCACCAGGAAACGATCCATGCCAGGGAAGGGCTGACCAACACATTCACCATCGTCTTCGATCCAACCCAGACACTGGTGGAAAACCGCCAGGACGCCCTCGCCGCCCTTGGGGAAGCACAGCAATCTCTCGCCTGGGCTAATAACCTCGGCAAAACCAGCGATGTGGTCGAGGCAATGAGCTTGTATTCACAGGCCCATTCCTCGTTCAACACAGGACATTACTGGGACGCAATCCTATTGAGCGGGCAGACTCAGGATGCGCTGACGATCCAGATCGACGGTGAAGCGGGAGATTGGTCAGGCGTCAGCCCTATGTATTCCCAAAGCGACGAACAAGGCCAGGCCAACAACAGCCAGCTGCGCCATTTCTACGCCACGCTGGATGGCTCGAGCCTGGTGATGCAGTTCGAATTCAACACGCCCACACCCCGGCGAGATTTCCTGTTCGAGCTGGACACCGGCGCGGATGGCGTTTTGGATTACGGGGCTACAGCCTCTCCTCATGCGGGCGCCACGCTTTTGAGCTCAGCTGAGTATTCCGGGTATCCGGATCTCATCTTCATGCATATCATCCCATCGATCGACGTGATCTATGGCAGCACGGTAGAAATCCGCATCCCGCTGGCCGACCTAGGAAACCCGGACCGCGTGGGAGTGGCCCTGTACCGCGAGAACCTGGGCGACGGCAGTATGTCCGGCGTTATTCCCAGCCTGGGGATTGTGGCAGCGCCATCGTGGCACATCCGCTTACCATTGATATTGAGACAATAGCCGCCGCATCATCTAAAGAGACCTGGCTGAACAACCCACCTCGTAGCACAAACCAGCCCTGCACTGCTCGCTTCTCAGGAAAAATAATTCATCCCTCTCGCACTGAACGCTTTTAACTGAGCTGGCGGTCAGTTTGGGAGAGGAGCCGTTTGGTGAATGGATGAAGGTCGCAGCGCTGAGGGGAGAGCTGTGGCAGGATGGCGGTGGGCGGCAGGTATGGCGCGAGGTGCTGGCGACGCGGCAGGTGCTGGAACGGATGCTGAGGCTGGCACAGGAGACCGAGGGTGCGCGGGAGCTCAACACGCTCGTGGAGATTTACAGCATGGGTGCAGCCGGCTGGTGCGATTGCTGAGGGTGCAGAAGCGGAACAAGGGGATATCGGCGCGTTCATGCAGCAGCTGATCGACGATGTGATGGATGAGGTGGTGGATGGATATAACTTGTCCAAATAGTGCAGATGGTCTAAAATTTGGCAGAGATCGTCCCCCTGGTTATCAAGCACCTGATGAATGGAACCTGCCGAAGTAAGGAGGAACCAGCAGATGGCGACCCAACCAGCCAAACAGAAAGCCCTGCAGCCACAGAGTCCGGTCATACGCTGGCTGCTTGATTCTGACCCTTCGATCCGCTGGCAGGTGATGCAAGACCTGACCGATGCGCCCGCGGATGAAATCGCGGCCGAGCGGGCAAGGGTGGCGACCGAGGGCTGGGGAGCGCGGCTGCTCGCGCTGCAGGGGGCGGACGGAAGCTGGGCGGGTGCGGCTTGGAACCGCGGGTGGAACTCCACGATGCACGTCCTGTGGCTGCTGCGCCACCTGGGGCTCGATCCGGCGAGCGCGGAGGCACGGCATGCGGTGGGTCTCGTCCGCGACCACGTGACGTGGCAGGGTTCGGGCCCGCAGGAGTGCGCCAACAACCCCTTCTTCGCCGGCGAGGTGGAGCCATGCATCAACGGGCAGGTGGCGACGGCGGGCGCCTACTTCGGAGTGGATGTCCGCGGCCTCGTCGACCGGCTGCTGGGCGAGCAGCTGCGCGACGGCGGCTGGAACTGCGAGGCGGAGAACGGCTCGAGGCGGTCGTCGTTCAATACCACGATCTGCGTGCTGGAGGCTCTGCTCGAGCACGAACGAGCGAGCGGAGGCAGACCGGAGGTGACCGAGGCCCGTCTCCGGGGGCAAGAGTACCTCCTCGAGCGCCGGCTCTTCCGGCGGCGATCGACCGGCGAGGTGATCGAGCGAGACCGCAAGGATGGCGCGGTGTGGACGCGCTTCGCCTTCCCAACCTGGTGGCACTACGACGTGCTGCGGGGGCTCGAGTACCTGCGCAGCGCCGGCGTCACGCCCGACGAGCGGGTGGCAGAGGCGATCGAGCTGGTCGCAGCGAAGCGTGACGGCGACGGGCGGTGGCTGCTCGAGACCCGGTATCCCGGCGTGATGCCGGTCGAGATGGACGAGGGAGTGGGCCGACCGAGCCGGTGGAACACCCTGCGCGCCTTTACGCGCCTTGGACTGGTATTCAGCACGAGACTAACGCAGATGCCGCTGGAAGGGGACTGGCAACGAGCGGAACTGCCAGTTCGCGGAACTGCCAGTCCAGTGTAAGATAGCTACCCGTGACCGTGCTCTCGCTCAACGATTCCGATGCGCTGATCCGGACCCTGTACAACCATAACAATTCCAAAGGTCTCCAATAAGGTCTCAGGCGTCAGCACTTCATGCGCCGGACCGAGAGCTACGACCTGCTTCGCCAGGAGCATGACCTGATCACATTCTGCGGCCTGTTGAATATCGTGGGTGGCATTGATCGCCATGGCCCCGCGAGCCAGCTCTTCGGTCAAGATCTGTGAGAACAATTCCCTGCCGCTCGCGTCCAGGCCGGAGGTTGGCTCGTCCAGGATCAGCAAATCTGACTGGTGAGCAAGCAGCTGTGCGATATAGACGCGCTGCTGCTGCCCACCGGAAAGCGAGCGCAGAGGCGCATCTTGCAGGTTCTCGATCCCCATGCGGCGCATGGAGGTGCGGACGATTTCGTCGTCCGTCTGGGTCATCCGGCTGAACAGCCCTTTTGTGGAGAAGCGCCCCATACGGACCACATCGATGGCGCGTAACGGCAGGATAAAACTGGAAGAATGGAACTGGCTGAGATAGGCTATCCGGCGAGGAACTTCGCCCGGCGGACCGCCGAGAACCTGGATATCCCCGCGTATTGGCGGCAGGAGACCGACGATGGTTTTCAGTAAGGTCGTCTTTCCTGACCCATTCATCCCCACCAGTGCCAGGCATTGGCCGCAGCTCAAATCGAAATTCATGCCCGCCACAACCACAGCACCATCATATCCAACGTCCAGGTTATGGACGTTCAGGCAGCTTTGATCTTGACTGGAATCGGAAGGGCCCATATTTCAGGATATTTCGGTCGGAGCAGGTCTTGCCGCTTTACGGTTCTGGACGATGAATACCAGGAAGAAAATGAGAGTAGCAACCAGCACGATCGCCGACCCGGCAGCCAGGTTGAAGTGGTAGCTGGCTAACAGGCCGGCATAGACGGAGAGCGAACCGAACAAGATTGCCCACAGCATCATCGTTTCCAACCGCCGGGCAATCAAGGCGCCAGCTCCGGCAGGCGCCAGCAGCATCCCAAATACCAGCAGCGTGCCCACGGTTTGGAACGAGACAATCACGGTTAACGCAATCAGAGCCAGCATGATGTTGTGGAAAAGGCTGGCAGAGAAACCGGAGACCTGGGCTTGCTCAGGGTTGAAGCACAACAGCAGGAAAGGTCGAGAGCAGATCACGGAAGTAACCAGGATCAGGATTGTGGCAAACAGCTGGATGAGAATTGCCTGCTGGCTGATCCCCAGGATCTCTCCGAATAGGATGCGCACCAGATCCCCGCTGAAGGCAGTTGAGCGTGAGACGATCAAAACGCCCAGCGCCAGCATCCCCACAAACAGCAGCCCGATGGCTGTATCTGAGGAAAGCCGGGTGCGGTGGGTGATCAGGCTGATCCCGGCGATCATCACTACCGCTCCTAGCGCAGCGCCAATGATACTTGGAATTCCAATCAGGATGGCGACAGCGATACCGGGGAGCACGCCGTGGGCCAGGGCATCTCCGAGAAACGCCAGCCCGCGCAAGACGATGAAAGTGCCGACGATCCCGCAGGCGATCGAAACGAGAATGCCGGCGATCAAGGCGTTCACCATAAAGCTATTCGAGAGAAAGGGGTTAATAAACCATTCCATGTTATTTCAGGTTGTCCACCAGAGTACGCGTGAGGTTGCGCAAGAAAGAGAAATACAATCCGTCTGGCGGCAGGCTGTGTGTGGTTAGCTCGACAACCTTGACGCCCGTTTCTTTTCCGATCGCTGCGGAAACTGCTGGCGAGGTGCCGAGCTCGGTAAAAATCACCTTCACCTGGTTCTCCTGGATCGATTTCTTCAGAGCTGCCAGGTCGGAAGCCGAAACCTCCGCCTGGCTGGTGAGGCTGGGAACGATCACACCGACCAGTTTAAAACCATAACGCTGGGCGTAGTAACCCATGGATTCGTGCCCGGTGACCAGTTTGCGGTTTGCCTCGGGTAGGATCGCGACCTGAGCCGCAATCTCGTCATTCAGGTCGACCAAACGGCTTTCCAGGTCCGCTGCCCGGCTGGACACGTCAATTCCCAGGTCGCTTTTCAACTGCTCGGCCAAAGCCTGAACGACCATTTTCATGGTTAATGGATCCATCCATAGATGCGGATCTTCGGCTCCAACAGCCTGGTCCGGGTCGCCGCTGGGTATCCCTTCACCCTGACCAACTTTGCGCACAGCGATATGATCGGATGCAATAAAGGTTTTCACCCCGTTTCTGCTGCGCTTGAGCGAGGGTTTTTTCCAGCCCACCTTCTAAGCCTAAGCCATTCTGCACGACAAGATCAGCGTTCATGATCGTCTCGATATCCTTTGCGGAGGGCTCCCATTCGTGCGGGTCCTGCCCATCCGGCATAGGATACGATCACATTCGCACGATCATCTACCAGATCTTTGACCACTGCGCCCAGGATTGAGTAGGTTACCACGATTGTTTTCTTTGAATTTTGTTCAGAAGGAGCTTGAGATTGGCAGGAGGTCAAGATGAGAGAACTAATGGCAAACAACGCAAAAAGGATGCAAATATACTTTTTCATTTTCGCGTTCGTTCCCAATCGGAAGTATTCAAGAAATCTTCACTTAACTGTAAATGAAATCCATTTGCATTATAACTTTTATCCTTTGCCGGTCAAGAGCTAACCCGGGATGCTGGTAAAATTGGTCTATACCAGGTAAGCTCACCAGTTATCCCGGCCAAATTAGATGGACGATGAAATGAAGATGGACGCGCAAACAGATTTGTTGACAGATAACCTGTCTTACAATCCTACAGATGAATGGATCAGGATCTTGCAGGCAAAGGGATATCGCACCTCCACGCCGCTCAGGGAGATTGTTGAAATTCTGGCGACGAGCCGGCGCGTGCTGAGTCCATTGCAGCTATTTGACCTGGTGCGGGCAAAAAATCCCAAATTTGGCCTGGTTACAGTCTACCGCACCGTGGAGAAACTGGAAGAGGTAGGGTTAATCCAGCGGGTCCACCAACCTTCGGGCTGCCAGGCTTTCATTGCCGCTAATTCAGGTCACCAACACATCCTGATTTGTGAAAAGTGCGGGCGGGTTGAATTCTTCAGCGGGGATAAGCTGGAACTACTGATCAACGAGGTCAGCCAGGAGACGAGTTATAAAATAGGCAGCCATTGGCTGCAATTATTCGGTGTCTGCCAGAAATGCCAGGTGTAGGTCGAGCTCTTAGCGGTTTACCATAAGGTAGGTGTGTGTATTTCCTCCGTGTAATTGGCACCTAAGCGGACACTTCGCACCGAGAGAGGCGAGGTCCCCAGGGGGATATGATATTCGTTACTTGTATCAGTGATAGTTTTATTCTAAAATCTAGTTAATCTCACCTCCAATCATCAGTCGTCAATTATTTGTGGCAGTTAACGTTGAATTATGCTATTCTGCCGCCCACTCGTTACGCGTGCGGCGACGCCAAGGAAGGCGGGGAATTTCAGGACGAAGCCCTTGTTGCCACAATCGCATGCATCGATATCGGCAGGTGGACGGCAGGCACGATGACTGCCTGGACAAGGTCATCGCCTTATGCTGGTCAGCGGATATCCCTGCCGCGGTTCACGAGAAGATCCTCCACTATCTACTGGGTGCAGTATGCCGGCAATGAGCAGCATCGAACCAGAAATCCGAGCGTTTGCTGCCGCGCTTGTCTTGCCTTCTAGGCTTTAGATTCCATCGAGTTGAGTTGAAAAGGAAAGGAATAAAAAAAATGAAAACAGTCATCGTTGGAACCGGCGTCATTGGAACCATCTACGGATGGGCATTGGCGGAAGCCGGAGTGGATGTAACGCACTACGTCCGCCCGGGTAAAAAGGAGAAATATCTGCAAGGTGTGGACCTCGATTTACTCGATGAACGCAAGGGTCACCCCGCCGACAACCAAGCGCACTACAACCTGCGCTGCGCCGAAGAAGTTCGTCCAGAAGATGGCTATGAACTGGTCATGGTACCGGTGAATGCCCAGCAATTGTCCGATGCCCTTTGCACACTGATCCCGTGTGTGGGGGAGCAGGCCACATTCCTGCCTATGACTTCCAACTGGGAAGGGGCTGGCGAGATCGATGCCTTGCTCCCTCGCCAGCGCTACTTGCTGGGGTACGCAGATGGCGGCGGCACGGTGCGCAACGGCGCCTACTGGACCAACCTGGGCGCCGAGGTCCACCTGGGCGTTTTGGAGGGACAGAGCACGGAAAAACTGGAGCAGGTGAAAGCGCTGTTCGAAAAAGCGGATATGAAGCCGGATATCCAGCCAAGCATCCTGCACTGGTTGTGGGTGCACAACGCCTCGGCGGTGGGCTTTGCCGTTGGGTTTGCCAAATACGGCGAGGTGAAACCCTTCTTGCGCGATGGCGACCTGATGAAAACCTGTGTCAAGGCAACCAGCGAGCTGGTCCATTTGTGCGAGAAGCGCGGTGTGAACCTGAAGCAGTATCCAGACGTCTCGTTTGTGGACTGGCCTAACTGGCTGGTGGTTGCCATAATGCGCTGGATGTGGCGCACCAATAAAAGCATGCAGCGCTATACCGCCCACGCGGCTTCTCCTGGCAGCATGCAGGAAACTCGCATGCACTATAGAGCCATGTTACGCACTGCCGATGAGCTGGGGATGGAAGTGCCGGCGTTAGAGAGCTTACAGGTTTTGCTGGATACAAAAAAGGGCTGATGAACTAGAATTTCAATTTCTATAAAGACAAGCGGGAGACATCCAGAAGCTACGGGGTCAGGCCGGAGCAAGTTCGCCTTCCAGGATTTGTTCTTGATCGAGCGCGAGTTCGCAAGATAGACGACCTCCTTGATGCCGTCCGAGCCTGGGGCATTCGTAAGGTTGAATTCGTTGAAACGCGCAATGCGCCGTTTATCCCGCCAGCGCTCAAACTGCCCTTTATGGTCGGGACGATCGGAATCCTCTCAGGAGAAAAATAGATGAACAACCAAAATTTGAGCGGAATAAGCAATTCGTTTCAAGCATTCTTGCAAGAAGCTCCAGAGCATGCGCAAGCCTGGATGGCAGCCGTGAAGGGACTGGATGAAGCCAGTGCGCTGGACAAGAAGACCGAAGAGCTGGCTTACCTGGCTGTGCTGGCTGCTCAGCGCATGGAAAGCGGCATTTTCTTTCACGTGCGGTCGGCTAAACAAGCTGGGGCGACACGCCAGGAAGTGATCAGCGCTATCCTGGTTGGATTGCCGGCAGCCGGGCAGGTGGTGGTGCAATGCCTGCCGGCTGCCCTGGCAGCCTATGATGCGGATTAATCGATATTCCCAAATCCCTCAAAGTTAAATTCTAAAACAGATACCTGTTTTTTTACCCTCTGCGGAGAGGGTGATGCCCTCTCCGCCTGCAGATTTACGATTTTAGATTTGGGTCAGCAGAGGGCAGATCGTCCGGCGGAAGCTGGGCGATTTCGTTATTAAATTGCATACCATGCGGACTTGAATCACATCTTACGGCGTTGGCGGACAAGACGTGCTGCCAGACGGCACCAGGTCAAATTTATACGAGACGGGTATGTTTCCATCAAAGCCTTTAAAGGTCACATGATCGGAGACCTGCAATGACAGGTGGAGCGTGCCATCTTTATCTGGCGGGCTGATGGTGTAGCTTCCGGTGGCATTATGCGACTCGCCAGCGGAGGGGATCGAATAGACGTAAGTCAAGATGCCGTGATGGGCATCTTTGGGAATGAAATTGAAGACCCACGCAACTTTGGAGGTCGCGGAATTCACGGAAAATGGAGCCGAAAGGCTGCAAACCTGGCCTGAAATGACTTCACCGCCTAACGATTCAACCTGCTTGACCACGTAAGGACCGCCCGGATTGGGAAGCGGAATGGTGGGGGTAGCTGTTGCCTCCGGAAGAGTCTCATTGGAAGGGGGAAGTGACTGGTTGCCGCCGCTTCCGCTGCCGCTGCCGCCGCCCGTGCCGCCGCCCGTGCCCTCCTTGCTGCCGATCGCCACCAAGCCGGGAGTGGGTGTGGCTGTACCGACCAACGATGGCAAGGTGCAGGCCATTGTCATCACGATTAAGCCAATTCCAACGATGACCCTCCACATTCGAGGCTGTGTGCTCATGATATTTCTCCGATAGATCGTATTTACGGGCTGAGGACCAAGCCAGCACTCCTTAGCGAGGCTGATTACCCCTCGATCGCCAGCAACTCCTTTATTGTTCAATGAAACAGAATGGAAGGCATTCTAGCAGTAATAAGATGTTGATTGTCTTAATTATAAGCGATCCATTCTTATTCTGACTTGTGAAAAATCCCAGGTTTCAGTATCGAGAGCCGGCTAATAATTGCTTTTAGTCTACTTCACGCTCGGCTGGCGGGCACCTACCCTCTCCACAGCGCGTATAACTTTCAGTGCGTCATCGCCGACAGCAGCGCTTGGTGGACGACTGTCAGAGTGCTGAAGGTATACGCAAGGCGGGATTGGCATGTGAACATGCACCACGCCCGAGATCGCTCATTTCACGCAAGGCGATCTCTCTTTTAATGGCTTATCCATCACGGTATATACTCTTCGGCGATAGTCAAAATGTTACAAGACAAGTGCTTGTCTTGTCAGAAATCTGCAGCACGATTTCGACACCGGTGCTCATATATCCGATATCTACCTCTATGTCACAGTTATTTTGTAGGATTGGGGTAGGTGCGGCAAACCGATCGAGTTCCGGTCCGAAGCAGAGACCGCCGCAAAGCTTTGCGGTAAATGTCTTCTCCGCGGTGAATGATTTGAAGAACTTCCAGACCCGATTGGGGTTATACATTTTGGACGGTCACTTTCTAGACTCGTTACACGTCTCACAATACGGAGGCAAACATGGAATGGATCTCGTTAATTCTTTCGGTCGTAGCAGGACTGATCCTGCTTTTCGCAGGGCGCCGGTTTTTCTGGCTGGCAGCCGCGATGGTGGCATTTTTGTTCATCTTCAACCTGTTCGATAACGTGTTCGGAGGCGGGTGGCTGGGGTTGATCGTGGCAATCATTATCGGCGCGATCTTCGCCTGGCTGGCGACCAAGTTTATCAAGATCGTCGGCTACATCGTTGGGGCGCTGGCGGGAGCAGTGGGATTGCCGCTATTCCTCAGCATGTTTGGCATCAATTGGAGCTGGATGCTGATGGCGCTGATCGGGGCTGTAGTGGGCTTTTTGTTGATGATCTTCCTGTTTGACTGGGGCCTCATCCTGCTCACCTCCTGGGCTGGCGCGAATGCCATCGCAGGAAAGGTGAACGGGATGTTCACCTTGGGCGCCGCCGTTGCGTCTCTCCTCTTCCTCGTGCTCATAGCAGCCGGCATTTTCGTGCAATCGAGAGAATTAAGGGCGAAATAATAAAGATCCATTCTATATAAATTTAACCGCTAAGGCGCCAAGATCGCTAAGCTGACTTTTGAAACTTATAGCTTGGCGAGCTTTGCGTCTTTGCGGTGTAGAACATTTCGAACCGCCAAGGCGGCAAGATCGCCATCGCTGTACGCATAAGCTCTCTCCTCACCTGTTTGACAGGCTTGCCGTTAATTTCGAGGTGATGTATCGAGCTTTCTGGCGGGAAGGATCCACGCAGCAATCAGCACGCAGCACTCTCTGGTAGGACAGCTTATACGTAACCAGCGTGGGTTCGAATCCCACCCTCTCCGCAGGTTTTCCTGAGACGAACCTACCAAGAACCCCGTATCGTTAGAATTACCCAGATACCGCCATAGGCCGCACCTCGATATCCAGCCTGTCTCCCAAGGTATCGGCAGCCACATCTAGATCATAATCGTTCTGCAATCCCATCCAGAACTGGGGTGATGTGCCGAAATAGCGCGCCAGGCGCAGGGCAGTATCGGCAGTGATGCGCCGCTTGCCGAGCACGATCTCATTGATCCGCCGGGGGTGTACCCCGATCTCTAACGACAACCGGTTCTGGCTCAAACCCATTGGCTTGAGGAATTCTTCTAACAGTACCTCCCCAGGATGTACAGGATTTAGCTTCTCGTTCATATTACCAGCTCCTAATGATAATCCACGATTTCTACGTTATAGGCATCACCATCGATCCATTCAAAGCAGATCCGCCATTGATCGTTGATCCGGATGCTGTACTGCCCTGCCCGGTCACCGCTGAGCTTCTCCAGCCGGTTTGCTGGAGGAACTCGAAGATCGTCCAATGTGACGGCATTGTTAAGCATACGTAGCTTACGGTAGCTGACCTGTTGGATGTCTCCTGGCAACCGGGTCGAGCGCAAACGGGCAAAGATTCGGGCAGTTTCCTTGCTCTTGAAAGATTTGATCATGTGTTCCGATATATTATATAACGCATTGCGCTAAGCGTAAAGCGCTATAAACCATTTTTTAGAAATGGAATGGAGCGCGACTATCAAAAAGCCTGTACCAATCAATAACTTTGATAGGATACAGGCTTTTTCCATCTATTACACCCACCGTGGAGATGCGGCCCACCCTCTCTGCAGAGCGTATAACTTTTAGAGCATCTTCGCCGGCCTCAATCGCTTGGTGGACGAATGTCAGAGTGCTGAAGGTATACGCAAGGAGGGATTGGTATGTGAACATGCACCACGCCCGAGATCGCTCAGTTCACGCTGGGCGGGGCTTTCGACAGGCGGTTGGGGAAGCGATCCCTCCCTGGGCCTCCCCTAAAATGGGAGGGTAATACCCTACCCAAGCCTGAGGACAGCCAGCTAGCCCTTACGATTTCCGGCGCATGAAAAATCCCGCTACGATCAATCCCCCTGCAGCCAGAGCGACAAATAAGATCAGCATGCCTGTAAGCTTCCCACCGGCGAAGGGAGACTCCGCTACAGGCTCGGCGGGGGTCGCCGTGGGGGATGGCGGCTGCGCCGCGGAGCTTTCACGTGTAGGAGACGGCGTAAAGGTTGCGACAGGGAGCGGCGTGGGCGTTGCCGGCGGGGGCACGGGCGTCTCGGTGGCGGGCGGCGTCACCTGCAGCAGCAGCTTTTCCCCGGGGAAGATGATCGAGCTGGCGCTCAGCCCGTTCCAGGCCATCAGCTCGCCCATGTTCACGCCGTAATAACCGGCGATCCACGACAGCGTCTCCCCGCTGCTGACCGTGTGGTAATACTTGCCATCGCTGGCCGGGGTGAGCTTCTCGATGGGGGTCAGCGGGCGGGGGGTAGGGCTGGGGGTAAAGTTCCCGGGTCGATCACCAGCTTCTGCCCGATCTGCAAGGGCCAATCCACCTGCAGGCCGTTATTCGCCAGGATAGTATCGACCTTCACCCCGTAGGCATCGGCGATCGTGATCAGCGTGTTGTAGGGCTGCGACGGAATGCACGATCCTGCCGTCCGCGTCGGGCGTGCTACCTGGATCATGCCCACCGGCGTGGGCGTGGCATAGCCCTTCGTGTTGCTGCCGGGGATGAACAGCTTCTGCCCGATCTGCAGCTTGTTCTGCTCGTGAAAGATTGTTCCACACCTCCAGGTCGTTGATGGTGATCTTGTAAGCCACGGCGATGGCCCAGAAGGATTGCCCGGCCTTCACTTCGTGGAAGACCCTGCCTTCGGCGTCCGGCGTGGCGATCTTCACCGGGATGATGATCTGCGATACGCCCGTCACCCCGCCGGGCTGGGTGTTGCTCCCGCCGCCCACGGATTTATATTCCCCGCAGGATTTAGCCGAGGTGTAGGCCGCCTGCAAGATGTAATAGGTGCGCCCGTTGGCGGCTTTGGCGACCCCTGCCCCGACGTTGCAGTAAGCCGGGTTGACCGCCGGGATCATGTGCGAAGCGTCGCACCAGACCAGCATGATCTCGTCGATGCCGAAGGATGCCGCCCACGGCGAAATTTTCGGTCGCCCACACCTGCGCCCCGCCGCCGTAGCCGGCCGCCTGCAGCCGCCCGCGCACGTCGCCGATGTGCGACGACATATTGTTGGCAGCCATGATCTCCGCCGTCGACTGGGCGACGGCGTCGATGATCGGGTCTTCCACCAGCGCCGGCAGCCCGTACGAAGCGCGCAGCGTGTTCATGGCGATGATCAGGTCGAAGGCGGTCACCCCGCCGGACTGGGCAAGTGCGCTGGATGGCGCCCCGCTTGCAACCCGCCCAGTGGAACGAGTAAGACCAGCAGCAGGATCAGCCCCTGCCACAAGCGGGGTAAGAAATTTCGTTGCATTGGGCAATTATAACGGGTGAAGAGACGGCATTTATCAGCCAATGTGATGAGAGCTTATTTGAGGGTGTAGATTAAAATAACCTGTGCCAGTGCATATCAGCCCGATGGCGATGAGGATAACAGTACTGCAACCGATGACGATTTTTGTGTTTCGCGCCAATCCCTTGCGAGGGAGCGGTGCTACATTGTCCGAGGTTCCCATTATTTCTTGAGACTAATCGAGAGGACGAGAACGGACATTCCCAAAATATCTGAAAATACCATATCCCAGCAGGATAAATATCCCCAGAATTACAAGGCATTGTATATTCCCGCCAAACCATATTCCCGCAGCAACGCCAATCATTACTAAAATTCCTACTATTCGGACGAAATGGGATCGTCTGCCCGTTTGTTCCTGGGATTTGGAGCTCCTCTCGATCAGGTAGACAGCGAAAAACAGTGCAACCATTTCGCCTACTAGAATCCTAAAGGTCCGATCATAATGGAAGCTCCTCTCTGGACAACCAATTCACCATCAATCGATTAGCTTAACTGCTCAAAGCTGGCTATTACTAGAAAACCTAGGACCGAACTTGTCCGGTGGGACTGTAACATTGATACCGAAGAGTCGCCACTCATCTCCGTCCTTTCAAGAAACAGCATTGAAGGTGCCCGTATAACCGTCAGAGTAGGAAATCTCACCTTCTACCTCGGTAACCTGTCCTTGGGGCATATCGGGGTCCGAGTGAACGGTGGCGTTGAGGCGTGCTACGCCGGTGATGGTCACACCTCGATAGCCTTCAAACAGCGTGTAATTATTGCCTTCCAAGAGTTTCTCGTTGTCGGCTAACGATACATTTCTTTTCCGCACGAGTCGAAAACAGGCGATAGGCTTGACTGGCCTCTTTACCAGCCATCAGGCCCAGACACAATCATCATATGACGCTTTCGACCTTTGGCCTCTTCCGTATAAGTCTTGACCGCCAACGCGCCAATGGTCCCGCCACAAATCCCTACGCAAGGTGCCAGAAATCCCCAAACAAGCGCACAGAAAAACGATCAGCCCACCAATGATGATGAATACACTCCTGCTCCGACTTGTTAGCAGGAGCCGGTGGCGGCAGTGCCAGTTGTTCCAGACCGGTACCGGCGTTAGCTCAGGTCGAAGTTCATCTTCAATAGTCATTCGATCACCTTCGATCTTTATCCGGTTAAATTACCAGGGTCCGCGGCGGGCAATTACCAGCCAGATGGGGATTCCCCTGGCTGGCATGCGACTCACCTGCTTTACCGCTGGAGTTTTCCATGGCTTTTCTCAACGCGTTGGATCTACTCGAGAAATCGCTGAGCCGGCAATTCAGAAGCCCCATCCGTAACGCTCAAGGCAGCAGCCGGCCCAGCACGAGCCGCTTGAGCACGTACAGTGAAATTATCGGAAACGGATATCAACGTTCGGCTGGTTATCACTGAACACCACTAGCCCGATGTATCTCGGGAGCCAGCGTAGGTGCCATCGGTCAACGCTTGCCAGAAGCTGGCCATTGGCGTAGGCGTTGATGGTCGATCCAATCCGCTCGACTTTGATCTGGTTGGCCGCGCTGCCCTGATGGGATTGCTGGTGAACGATGCCTCAGAGAGAGTAACAATGGCGGTCGGGTCATAACGGTAAATACCGTACCAGCCATTCGGATAGATCTCCAACGTGTAGAATGTGCTCCAATCGCCAGCGACCCCGAAGGCAATCCCATACCAGCCGTCGAGCCGCATAATGAGGTTCCGCAGGTTGACAGCGACGGAGTAATCCGCAAGACTGGAACCCGGGATCGACGCCTGCCCCCCATGGGAGCCGGGCGTACCAGGATGCGGTACTCACCTGTTCAGGTATTCGTAGCGGTTATCTCCATCGTCCGCCCACAAGCCACGCCGCTGGCAGGATTGCTGAAGTTGTCAGAGTAGAGGGGGATGGCAAGGCCTCAGGATGGCTGGGAGATGATTTCGATAGGGCTCGATCCGACAGGCTCTCACCAGCACGGCTGCCTTTCGCAGCGAAAACCTCCCCACCGCCTCGGATTTCTGCCGTATTGGCGATGGGTCGATTCGATGGACGCCAAGTCATCGATGGTGGCAGCGAAAAGCCAACCTGCACCTGCTCCTGCGCAGCACAGCGTACCCGCTCCACGAAATCGCACCATTCTGATAAGATGCTGCCTGCGCCTTTGTCTCGCGGATAGCGAGCCATTCACAAATCCGAGATGAGCAGGCAGAGCGTCGGATAACTGCGCGCCAGTGACTTTCAGCCGCACCAGGGTTGTCGAGTGTGATGGTATATGAAATGGCTTCCCCAGTGGTGAGAAACTTGGCGATCCGCCAGCTTGGCAGAAAACCCTAAGCGGCTGCAATTCATAAGCGCCAATGTCACAGCGACCGACGCGGGGTTTACCTCGTTGGTCGGAGTGAGAAGGATTACCCTGCTGATCGGTACAGCCAGCCGGGTTGCCAGCGTTGATGGCCGGGCTGCCGGGCAGAAGCGCCTGGGTGAGCGTTGGACCACCATCTGTCTTGCAAAGGTACCCAGCAAGGGATCCACTGCCCTGTGATGTTTCCTGTGGCGGTGTCTCGCTGGAAATGGTGCAGCCGCTCGTATCCTCCGATCAGGTTGTAACCGGCGCTGGTGATCGAGCCATAGCAATCTAGGCCAGTCCCTAAAGTATGCATTGCCAGCCAGAATGGTGTTTTGCAATGTCACCGAACCTTGTGTGTAGATGCCACCGCCGACCTGGCTTGTGTTACCGCTGACGGTACTGTTCTTGTATAGGATCATATTGCCGTCGTTGCGGATGCCTGCCGCCATTCCCGCCACATATTCTCGCCGATAGTGCTGTTATATAGGGTCATGGTACCTACGTTATAGATCCCCCCACTGCTTTCCGAATAGGCTGTATTGCCGCTAATGATACTGCTGTTCACGGGCGAGTAAGGTACCTCGTCGCTGAGCCCCTCCAGCTTTAGCTAAAAATATAGTCGTGTTGCCGCTGATGGTGCTGTTGTTTAGGGGCTCAGAGTGCCCGCACCGTTCCGAGATTCCACCCCCATAGCCAAAACCATTATGAACGGCAAACCGATCAGGCAGTAGCTGTCACGCCGCTATTTATAACGATCCCACTATACGCTCCATTTCCATCAATGGTGGAATTACTCCCTTGTGTAGTAAAGGTTAGGTCCCGCCCTTCCAGAAAGGTATATGTTCCTGTCAATTAGCACCACTTCGCTATTCGTGCTAATAATATAAAGCTCCGAGATCGCCACGTGAAATCGTTGTCGCCGGAAGAGACGCCTTATTGATAGCTCCTATTATCGTTGCGCACGGACTTCCAGGGCTCAGGCAAGAGTTGGCATCGCTGCCGGTTGGAGCCACGTACCAGGGACCGCGACGGGCGGAGGTACGGAGAACAGGCTGACAAACATCACCGCTGTAAGCAGCAGAACGATTATTGCTGAATATGACCGGATATGGGTTCTCGTTCGTCTCTCCTTCTGCACTGAGCGATCATTATTAGTTGGTTATTCCTTGCGCACCGAGGTCGCAGCGACGGCGTCGCCTAACTGGCTGATAAGCGCTCGCATTTCCTCTTCTGCCTTATCCCGGATATTCTTAGCCTCTATCGAGGCAGTTTTCAGGATGTCCAGCGATTTCACCAGCTTGTCGTTGTTGTACTGCATGGCCTCATAATCGAAGAGCGGGCGGGTCATAAGATCGGCTACGCCTTCTGCTGTCGTTTCGAGCTGGTCGGCAACCTGGTGGCGCAGCTCCGCTTCGGAACGAGTAAGCTGTTGGACGAACCGGGCGATGCCTTCCTGCTGGTAAGCCTGATAAGCGATAGCGATCAGCGTACGCCACTGCGGCAGCAGATCGGTGCGGATATCGCTCAGCTTCTGCCGGATGATGATCTCGTTATCACCCATCATGCGCGTGGTAATGGTCGTCTGGTAAGCGGAGAGGATCACCTGATGCAGCCCTGCCGCTTTCCCTTCCAGGCGCTGGATATACCTGGCATAGCGATCGCCTGCGGCGACGATCGCATAGTCTATGGAGCGGTTATCCCTGCGGGCAGCCTGTTGTTCGTCAACGACCGCCTGCTGGCGGCGCTGAAGCTGAGAATAGCCATGCTCGCCCTCCAGAAAAATCTTAATCGCCATCACTTTGCAGCGAGCATCCAGCAATATCCCGAAGGCGGCTTTGGCGAGCTCAGCGTCTTTGTAGTAGCGTTCGGTAGAGGCTGTTTCCTTAGCAAAGATATCCGCCTCCTGGCGATCCAGACGGGTATTCACCAGCTCGTATCTCCTGAAGAAATTCTTAATGCGCTGTTCGATGGCGGTCTTTGTTTCGAGAATGGCAAACACCACCCTTCGGGCAACTGGTGAAAGGTCTTTGATATCGAGAGTCTGAATCTGGGCGAGGACGCCTTCCGAGAGCTGGATTACCTCGTCCAGCGTGCCGACCCGGACCCCGGCCAGCATATCTTTCGTGATTTTCGCCACGCCTGCCTGAGCATCGCTCCCGAAGGTGACGATGTCCTCCAGGCGGTCCTCGCTCCGGACCAGGGTCTTAGCCTGGTCGGGGCGCGAGCCATTTCCTGTTCGGATAGCGGCGGCAGCGCCGGTGACTTCTTGATTTCCCGCGAGTACTCCTGAGCCGTAACGATGGCTTTCGAACTCTGCGTTACCTTGAGCTGATAAGTTGTCCATGCTGCATCCTTTCTTCTATATGAAACCCGGTGGTCGATCCCCTACTTCAACACGTCCTTGATTGCCTGATACACGTCGATCTTTGCCTCGGGGACGTAAGGCACGCTGGCTGCGAACCACGAGGCGCTCTGCGGCTTTGCCCCGATGCCTCCTGTGCTGTTGCGCATGCCATGCTTTAGCCAGCCAAGCTCCTGAAGCTGGGCATCGCTGGCGAGTGCATCCACCAGCGGGTCGCAGGCGGGCGCCAATGATGCCAGCGTGTGGTCCGTGTTGACGTAATTTCCGGGTAGAGCCCAACGATCCTGGCTGCCTGCGCCTTCATACTGTCCGATTGGGCTTCATACCAGTCGATAAAGCTGCTCTCATACGCCACAATGACCGGCATGCCGGCTCCTGAGCTGATAAATTTGTCGAACAGCTTGCTGGTGGTATCGACCTGCAGGCCCTGGTTCTCCCAGTAGGTGTATAACCGCGGGCAGGATATCCGGATTAGCCTGCAGATCGGCAGCCGTAAGCACCTTGCCGCCCCTGTCATTACCCGGTACCAGGAAATTGCCCATCATCTCCAGCCACAGCATGCCGCTGGAGCTTGAGGCTGGATCAGTTGCCGGCGACTCCACCCGTACGTAGCCGGGAATGGCGACGCCGACGTAGGAACTCCACTGCTTTTCTGCGACCATGGCATCTACCAGCGGCTGCAAGCATCAAGAAGTAGACGTCATTTTTGGCATATACGAGACCAGCCTTTTCAAGCTCGGGCAGCAGCTCCTTCCAGGTAAAGAGGGCAATGGGCGTTTGGAAGATCACTGCCGACTTGCGGATCTTCACAGGGCTGCCTGGCTCGAAAATCGTCGATCCCTGTATTGCTTCCCGGCCAGATGCACTCGACACTGGGCTTGTAATCATCCGCCATGCCAAATGTGCCCTTGCGGTATTCCCCTGTGACTTCAATATGATACTTGTCACGGAGCAGAGCCAGGCATTGCTCGTCTTCAAAGCAGCGATACCCGCCATACACATAAACAGAGGGGGGAGACGACGTTGGCGTCGGCGTCGGCAGAGGGAGGGGTGGGGGTGCCGGGCAGGAAAAGATTTTACACCACCCAAAAATCAGAATAACGATCATCGAGACCATAGCCGTAGGGCGAACCCGAACATGAAATTGCGTGTACTAGTCATCGAAGTCTCCGATCTCAGGACTGGCATCAATCTGGTCGCTCAAAGATTGGATCAGGTTCAATGATTGGAGCATGCTCTCCAACGTCACCTTCGAGATGCCCTTATCGAGGGCTTCACCCGCGTCGAGCTTTTTGCCAAGTTTCCCGAGGGCTATTTCAGTCATAGGGATATCACGCGTCTCGGTCTAGATGATCTCTTTTCTCTTCGCTCGCGTCCATGAACAACTCACCACGTTTGACCTTCAGATAGTGCTGCCAGCGTCCCGTCGAACTTCTGCAGGATCAGCAGCGTGGCTGAGGCCCCGGCGAAATCGCGAGGGTGCTCCCTGGTAACGGGCGTGGATCATCTCGGTCATTCTGGCGATACTGGCAAGCCTTCCGGAACCTCGGGGCTACCCACGCGAAGGCTCTGGCTTGCCTTGCCCGTCCGCGCGGCGAAATCGCCAATCTCCTGCAGCATCCGCCGGTACTCGGCTTTGGTCTGCGCTTCGATCAGGTCTTGCTGGTACGGGGTCAAGCACCTTGAGCGCCCCGTAGGCAGCCGCCGCGCCCAGGGCAAGGCTGATCGAGAAAGTTGAACGGGAAAGGATCGGGGTGACCAGGCTGGTAATCACGACGATACAATGGTCACGGTGACACCCACCCCGAATGCAACGAGCTCCTGCGGAGTTATCCGCTTATCATCATTTCCCATGGCATCCTCCCATCAGTTGTTGCCCCTCGCCAGGCGAAAGGCGGCGGCGACATCCTGGCGACCGTCGTAAACGTCACCGCCGGTCATCTTAAACTGATCGAGCTGGCCGAAGTCTGCGTCGCCGAAGGCGATGGCGTAAATCGGGAGATTGAATTCTGCGTCCGTAATAGCTGGCAAAATAGGACGCTTTGCACCTTTATTAAACTCCCCGTCGGTCAGTACAATGACGGAGCTAGATATATTTCGGGTCGGTCTGACCCGCAATGTAGTCGAGGGCAAACTGACGCAGTCAAACATGGCGGTGCCCTGGCCCATGCTGAAACCTGACAATCTGACTTGATAAGTCCTTCAGAGCTGAAGGAACGTTGCCGATGACCGGCTCGCCGACCTGGCGGACTTCAGTATGAAAAGCCGAAGACCACGGTGACGTCGTCTGGGGCCGCTTGCAGCGACACACCGGCCGCCCGCTCCTGATCGAGCAGAAGATCCATGGCGTCGACCATCTGCATCCCTGCCGCTTACCGTCCATACTTCCAGAATAATCCAGGCAGTAGACGGTGAAGCTCGGCTTGCGGAAGAGCGTTTGATACTGGTCCAGCGCGCGGCCCTGGTTACGGGCGATTTGGGAAAGACCATCTCCTGGAACTCGGTGTTGGTATTGATGCCCCAGGCCGGGTTGAATACCGCCGGGTCGCAGTCCTCACATTGCATGCCGATCGGGTTGGTACGCCGGCCGAGAGCCTGGAGCCTCTTCTGGATCTCAGGCCTGGCCAGGAATGCCACCAGCTTCTGATATTGTTCCAACCTGCCGGTTTCGCCGTTGTCAACGTAGCGTAGGGGCATATCGGCGATGGCTGTCGCCCGATCGACATAAAAGATCGTCATCGGCTGCTGGCCCTTTTCCATCAGCGCCTGGTTCATCTGGGTGGCGAGGCTCTCGTAGATGACGATGGCGTTCGTTTCATTAGCCCGACGTCTTCTGGTGATAAGAAGCGCTGTCGAGGTGGTCGAGGTTCTCCGATGAGCGGTCAACGCCGGCCAGCATCGTCTTGATGTCCAAGGGGCCTGGGCATTGTTGAGATCATTGGAGGTCAGCACCCGCTGCCCGGTGAGGGCGGTGTACATCGCCAGGTAGAAGGCTGCGCCGGGCGTGCTCTGCGAGGCAGAGGTCATCGCCAGGTTGATCTTCCCGGTTTGGATGGCGCTCACCAGGTCGGAGGCAGCGCCAATTTCCCTGGCCGTATCCCAGCCAAGCTCCTTAGCGATGGCCGGATCGACGGCCAGCACCACGTAGGTCTTCGCAACCGAAACGGGACTGGGCCTCCCGCAGACCCGGCAGCCAGAGCAGACTCCCCGGCCAGTAGGCATCCACCGTCTTTCGGTTGTTCTTGCCCAGGTTGCTCACGGCGTTGCGGACGTCGACCGGTCCGCGATAATCGATGCTCAGCTTGATGCCGGTCTCTTTGGTGAAATCATCGAAGATCCCGGCATCCTGCAGCGGTTTGACCGCGCTCTCAGCCACGATACGAAAGGTCGTGGGATCAGGGTAAGAAACAGCACTGACCGTAGGGGTGTGGGTATCCTGCGCAGGCGGCTCTTCGGGAGTATTCCGAAATCCTCCGATAAACCAAATTAATACGAATAATGCAACTACCAGACACCCCAGAAAATTGTCAGAATCTGTCGGTTCCTGTGATTTTTCCATCTTCCGTCATCCCAAAACGTAATCTCATTTAGCTGGGTGGATTGGCACAAGTAACACTCCGACACCACTTCCCCGGGCTCCCCTTCACCCACTAAGATCCTGCCAAGCCATCCCGTTGTAGTGGGCGAGGCAATGAAACGCTTAAAACTGCACACTGGCTGGTCCAGAAATATTGTTCTGAAATCCATCGCCGATACTTGGGCCTAATAATAACGCCAACGTACAAAAAGTAAAAACAGCCACGACGCCGAACACGATCATGAGACCAGTCAAAAAGGAAACCACCGCCTGCCCCCAGCCAATCCCGTGGATTGCCCGGATTGCTGTGGCGCCAAGCAGGAAGGTATAACCCAGTAGCAGAACATAAAGACAGTTGAGGTAGAGAATTCCGCTGACCAGGCTGCTGAGGATATACAAAGGTGCATAAAATGAAGCGAATGCGTAGAGCAGGCTTGGGTATCTCCCGCCGCCATGAAATAATCCTCTCGCCAACGAATGGGTCACCCCTGAAACAATGGCAAAGGACAATACTGCCATTATCACGTTGAACGGCAGGCAGTTTACCAATTGCCTCCGGTCCTGCGAGCTTCGGCCCTGCGCCGAAGGAGCCAATCTCAAGGCTACGTATGCTCTCTCCGAGGAACGTGGCTGAAAACGTCCGCAGGTATGCCCGCCTGCCCGTCGCATTTGGGTCAGATGCAATCCGCCTGAGAGGTGGCCACAGAAGGCCGAATTACGGCCAGCAGCCAGGTCCGACGCCAGGAAAGCGACTCTGATGGCTCATCAGATGGTTGCTCTACCTCCAACATCCTGGTCCCTTCACTCATGACGCAGCTCCTTGGTGTCAAATAGAGTATTGATTAATCTGATACTGACATCTGACCCGGATCACAGACCGGTTCTAATACCCTTCTGGCCGGTGGAAATGTGGGTAGTGGTAGATGACGAAGGGATAACTTTGGAAGTGCTCCTGGATCCGCCCGTCTGAACAAATGGGCAAGATCGATCATGCGCACGACCGGCTTGTCACCATCTGGATAGAGAACGAAGAAGAATGCGGCAACCTCTCCACCGCGGCGGAACAAGATCATATCCAAACCGAGATTTGAAACCCATTTTGATCTAATACGAACGTAGAGGCCAGGCGGGCATCGCCTACATCATCCTGGACGTGGATTGGCTTGCATTTCTCCGTCGTCGCGCCCATGGATGAGGCTAAAATAATCGAGCGTTGCTTGCAGCATTCCGTCGAATGTGAGCTGGTCAGCACGGATTGGGAGAAACAAGTAATAACCCATAACAGCCTGGCTCTTAGCTTCATCTCCAAACCCAAAAACTAGAGAATCCGGAGGCAAACCCTGCCGAAGAAGAGCTTGGCACCCTTCTTTCCTGCAGCTGGCGTTCGATCCTTCTGGTAGATCCTCCAGGACCAACCCCGCGCCCATCCATTGAGGCGTAGCGGTCGGTGTGACCGTCGAGGGATTCGTGGGTTTTAGGGTGGGCGTCGGCGTGGCGGTAGCGGTCGGTGAAGGCGTGACCGTGGGGCTGGAGGTGGAAGTCGGAGTTCCCGTGGGAGCTTGAGCCGTTTGGGTGGCGAAGCTGGCAGCAGCAGCTTCCGCGGCTGCTTGCGTGGCAGTAGCTGACTTCTCAGCCGGAGAAATCCCGCAGGCAGACTGGGCAACGCAGATCAGCAGTAATACCAGGACTATAGTAATTCTAGTGTTCATTGTTATTCCTCCTCAATCAAGTACTTGTGTACGGTTTCACGGCGCATCGCTTACCTCCACGATTTCAAGGAACGGCTCTCTAAAGGCGAGATACGGGGTTACGAATTACGCCAGCACGTCAGTACAGGCGAGTTCGGGTCCCTCTACCAGGCTTACCACCGCCTCGTTGGGCGTGAGGTCGCGATCAAAGTCATCCTTCCTGAGTACGCGAATCAACCCGATTTCATACGACGCTTCGATGCCGAAGCCCAACTGATTGCAAAGGTCGAGCATCCACACATCCTCCCCTTATACGACTACTGGCGGGAGCCGGACGGTGCTTACATCGTCATGCGCTGGATGCGTGGGGGCAGTTTGCGCGTTTTGCTTCGCAAGGGTCCGTTGGAGACCAGCACCACCGCGTGCCTGGTCGAGCAAATCGCGGCGGCATTGATGGCCGCCCACCGGCAAGGCCTTGTCCATGGACATCTGAAGCCGGAAAACATCCTCTTCGATGACGAGGGTAATGGCTATCTCACCCACTTTGGAATTTCCAGTGACGTGCGCCGCGCTGTTGGCGATGGGAAGCCTGCCGCCGCCACATCAATCGCTTACCTCGCACCAGAGCAAATACGCGGCGAACCAGCCACCCCCTGCAGTGATCAATACAGCCTGGGTCTCGTGGTATATGAGGCACTGACTGGGCGATCCCCTCACTCTAAATTAAAAGCCATGGCAGCCGGCAGTAATCCGTATCTTACTGGACCGCGGGGGCGCCTGGATTTGCCATCTGAATTGGACGCTGTCATTCAGCGAGCCACAGCTCTCAACCCGGAAGAGCGCTACTCAGACGTGATGGCGTTTGTCACGGCTCTTCACCAGGCATTCGGGACAACTGCGACGACAACCATAGCAAAGAGCGACCTATCGCAAGTGGAAATATCGAACCCTTATAAGGGTTTGCGCGCCTTTCAGCAGGCCGACGCCGCCGATTTTTTTGGGCGCGAGGCGCTGACCGAACAGCTGTTGACCCGATTGAGAGAATCCCAGCAAGCCGGGCGATTCCTTGCCGTTGTCGGACCCAGCGGCAGCGGTAAATCGTCGGTGGTCAAGGCTGGTCTGCTCCCGGCATTGCGGCGCGGTGCGCTGCCTGGCTCGGAAAAGTGGTTCATCGTGGAGATGTCGCCTGGCGCACATCCGTTGGAAGAACTTGAAATCGGTTTGCTGCGCATCGCGGTCAACCAGCCCACCGGGTTGATGGAGCAGCTGCAGCGAGATGAACGCGGGCTGCTGCGAGCCACACAGCTGGTCCTGCCAGCTGATGATAGTGAATTAGTTCTCGTCATTGACCAATTTGAACACGTATTTACACTCGTCGACGACGAAGCGGAGACCGCGCACTTTCTGAGCAGTCTTTTTACAGCCGTCACTGAACCGACCAGCCGCCTGCGCGTGATCATAACCCTACGGGCAGACTTCTACGATCGCCCGCTCCTGCATCCGGACTTTGGCAACCTGCTGCGCCAACGCACGGAGGTTGTCATGCCGCTCATGGCAGATGAGCTGGTACGCGCGATCGCCGGTCCAGCCGAACGAGTTGGGGTAACGCTGGAGCCTGGCCTGGTTGCTGCGATCGTAGCGGATGTGAATGAGCAACCCAGTGCACTGCCGTTGCTGCAGTACGCGCTGACCGAGCTATTCGAGCGGCGCGAAGGTCGCCATCTGACCCGGAAGGCTTATCAACGGGTTGGCGGGGTAGGCGGGGCGTTGGGCCGGCGTGCAGAGAAGGCTATGCCGGGTTGGACAAAGCGGGGCAGTCTGCCACGCGCCAGTTATTCCTGCGGTTGGTGACACTCGGTGAAGGCGTAAAGGACACCCGGCGACGAATCTCACAGTCAGAGTTAATGTCGATTGACTTCGGTACACCTGCCGCTACCGAAGACTCGGCCAGGGGACCTGAGCCTGACGGGTCGATACCTGATGGAGGTCTCCCCCCCGCTCTTCCCCAACCAGCCTCAGCCCTGAGCTGGCAGGCGGGGGTGATGGAGGCAGTAATCGAAGTCCTTCGGCAGATCCCGCCTGCTCTCCTTCGACCGCGATCCCAGCACACGCACACCCACCGTGGAGGTGGCGCACTCAGCGCTGTTGCGTGAATGGCGGCGGTTGAGCGATTGGCTGGATGCGAGCCGGGTGGATCTGCGATTGCAACGCCAATTGGCGACGGCTGAGGAAGAATGGCTGAATGCAAACCAGGAGGCGAGTTTCCTGCTGCAAGGTGCGCGACTGGCTCAATTTGAGGGCTGGGCGGCGAGCACCGAACTGGCGTTGACGAAGCAATGAGCGCGCGTATCTCGAGGCCAGCCTGGCAGAGCGACAGGACGCAGCAGATTCAGGAGACCACCCGGCAACAGCGCGAAAAAGAGGCCATAAAGAAATTGCAGGCGCGCAATCGGGTAATCGCCGCTAGTCGCAGGGATGGCGGTCGTATTGGCCGTCCTGGCAGGGTATCTTTGGAACCAGTACCAAACGCAGACCCGTCTCGCACGATCGCGCCAGCTGGCAGCCCAGGCTATGAGCCACATGAGCGACCAGCCCGACCTGGCCGGCCTGCTCAGCATTGAAGCTTTGAACGCGTACGACACTGTCAGAAGCGCGTAATGCATTAATCACCGCCCAGGAACAGTACACACAGCTGCCTCGCAATTTGCGCGGTCACAGCGGATCCGTGAGGAGCGTGGTCTTTAGCCCAGATGGAAAGACCCTGGCTTCCGCCAGCACCGACGGCACCATGCTCTTCTGGGACGAGGCGGCACACCCGGCCAGCGGCCCGCCTCTAGCTCAGGCCGATCGCATTACAGCCTTAGCCTTCAGTCCGGATGGCAAGATGGTTGCATCAGCCGCCGGGGACATTTATATCTTGCCGTGGCAGGCGACGACAGGCGAGCCCAGTACACTCGCAAATCACGGCGAGCTTGTAACCAGCCTGGCCTTTAACCCCGATGGGAAGACGCTCGCCTCGGGTATGGCGGACAACACCATCGTCCTATGGGATGTAGCCACCGGTCGAACGATCGGCCAACCCCTGAAAGGTCACACGGATTGGGTATATAGCGTGGCTTTCAGCCCCGATGGCAGACGCTTGCCTCGGGCAGCAAGGACAATAGCATCGTCTTATGGGATATGGCAACGCAGCAACCTATCGGCAAACCCCTGAACGGTCATACGGACTGGGTAAATAGCGTAGCTTTCAGCCCGGACGGTCGGAGGCTTGCCTCGGGCAGCGCGGACAACACCGTCATACAGTGGGATGCAGCGACGCACAACCTCATCGGCCATCCGCTTCGAGGACACACCGGTTATGTTTTCAGCGTAGCCTTCAGCCCGGATGGCAAAACGCTCGCCTCAGGCAGCGAGGACGGCACCATCCGCCTTTGGGATTCAGCCACAAATCAAGCTCTAGGCCAGCCGCTCTCCGGCAACACCGGCGCTGTGTACAGCATAGCCTTCAGCCCGGATAGCAAAACACTCGCCTCAGGCAGTCAGGATGGTACAGTTACATTTTGGGATGCAGATTGGCAAAGCCACGTTTGCGAGGTCGTTGGTCGCAATCTGACCCAGATCGAGTGGAAGCAATACCTGCCGTCGAATCAGCCGTACCGCAAGACCTGCTCAAAATGGCCTGAAGATAATGCTGACACGGTAAATATCTCACTCTACTCCTCCTCGTCCAAAGAGGACTGGATTAACGCCGCGACGGCTGCCTTCAACGCCAAACAAGTCAAAACCACCTCAGGCAAAACGGTCGTCGTTACCGTTACGCAGGTCATCTCTGGCGGCTCAATGAAGGACATCTTAGACGGCAAGATTCAACCGACCGTGTGGAGTCCTGGCGACCAGAGCTGGGTGGACCAGGCCAATCAGACCTGGCAGGCTCGCACCGGTCAGCCGCTCGTTTCCGAAACCTGTGCACCAACCGTGTACGATCCAATCGGTTTTGCAATGTGGCGACCGATGGCCGAGGCAATGGGTTGGCCCAAGCAGGCGATCGGCTGGGACAGGTTAGCAGCTCTGGCAGCCGACCCACAGGGATGGGCAGCCTACGGTCACCCGGAATGGGGTCAATTCAAATTTGGGCATACCCTTCCTGACTACTCGAACTCAGGCCTGCTGATTATGACGACGCTTGCATACGACAAGCTTGGCTTGACCAGCGGGCTGACGCCCGACCTGGTCAAGAGCGATGCGGTGATAAGCGCCATGCGTGAAGTAGAACAGTACACCATCGTATATGCGAAGCAAAGTGAGGATTTGTTAGCGCTCATGGCGGAGCGTGGGCCATCGTACTTGCACGCTGTCAACACCAATGAGGCAGAGGTCCTCAAGACGAATGCCAAATATGGGAACTTGCTGCCGTTCCCGTTAGTCTTTATCTTTCCCGCACATGGCACGTTCTGGGCGCAACATCCGTATTGCATTCTGGATGCCGACTGGGTCACCAAGGAGCAGCACGAGGCGGCACGGCTCTACGAAGACTATCTCCTGGCGCCCGAACAACAAGCCCTGGCGGTGGATAAGGGCTTGCGCCCTGCAAATCAGACTATTTCTTTGCATGCGCCTATCGCGTTGGATATTGGCACAGATCCCAGCGTAACGCCCGCGACTGTCCCAAATCTGCTTAGCCCTCTCAGTGCAGTGGCAGACGCCGTTATAGAGGTCTTTCACATGACTGAACGGAAGGATATACCTACTGAGCCATAGCACCTCGCCTGGTGTTTCAACCGCTGGGTGAGGATGGTCTCAATTGACTGAGGGCGTACGACTGGCGTGAACTTCACGTCCGAGATCGCTCGCGGTAAAAAACCATTTTGGCGAAGACCTGGGCAAGCTCGAAGAGCTGATGATCGACCTTTCGAGCGGGCGAGTTGCGTATGCCGTCCTTTCCTTCGGAGGCGTTCTCGGCATGGGGAACAAGCTGTTTGCCCTCCCCTGGAAGGCTCTGACAGTAGATAGCGAGAATAATATAATCGTCGGTAACATCAACAAGGAGATGCTCGAGGATGCTCCTGGCTTTGACAAAGATCACTGGCCAGTCACCAGCGAAGACGCCTGGCTGACCGATGTCTACGAGTACTACGGGGATGATCGTTGAGGAATTGCCGGAAAAAGAGGTGTAGGGCGGGCATCCGCCCGCCCTACACCTCTTTTTCCGGACTTTTTTCCTTCAACTGCATAGCTCGAATTATTGATATTCATTGTGCCGTATATCCACCATCCACGAGGTAGTATCCGCCAGTCAGGAATGAAGCCTGATCCGAGGAGAGAAATGCGACCAGATTGGCAACTTCCTGCGCCTCACCCATACGTCCAACAGCGTGCAGCCCGCTGAGATACGTTTGAATCAGAAAATTTTAGCCGTTACAGCTGGCCTTTAAGCCCGCTGTCACTGGATCGCTGCGCCATGTGAGGTTCCACGCAGCTATGGCTAAAATAGATCAGGCTACGATGGCTGTTTAAGATGAGCTCTCACCAGTAAAGGGTTAATCACCCATTGCCACCGATTTCACTTCTTCAGCACCGCGTTCGAGGCTGGCTTTCTGCTCTTCAACTACCCGGCGACCGATATCGGAAATCTGGTGGGCCTTCACTTGAGCATCTTCAATGCGCAGCCCGACTTGCGACTGCACATCGGCAAGGTTTGCCCTGAGAATTCGCCGGGTTTCTTCACCCGACATAGGCGCCACCAGCCACATCACTGTGGCCCCAATCAATCCCCCGACCATGAATGCCATCCAAGTTCTGAGCAATTGTTTGAACATCTTATATCTCCTTTAGGACTTGCAGCGGTTCATATCTCTTAGCATGGGTCCGCTCGAACCCACTATCAAACAGATACGTCTATCCTCCAGAAGTATAATGATGTCGTTTTCGCAGATGAATGGGGAGAATACCTATGCTCAATGGGGGACAATCCCTATTTCATCCGATCTGTCCCGTGCAGCTCCTTAACGGCAGCCTTTATCGGTGACCGAACAGAATAGCCTGCCGGACTTCGTTGATTGCCTTGACCACATCGATATCGCGCGGGCAGGCTTCCGAACAATTATAGATCGAGCGACAGGTGAAGACTCCGCCGATATCTCCCAGCTGGTCGAGCCGGTCCTGAGTCGCCTCGTCGCGCAAGTCAAAGATAAAGCGGTGAGCCTGGACGATTGCGGCGGGTGCGACGTATTCCTTGTTAGCCCAAAAGGTGGGGCAAGACCCACTGCAGGCTCCGCACAAGATGCAGCGAGTCGTTTCCTCGAAGCGCTCGCGTTCTTGGGGAGACTGCAGCCGCTCAGTGACAGGCGGCGGAGTATCATTGATCAGGAAGGGCTGGATGGAATAATATTTTTCATAGAATAGGCTCATATCGACCACCAGGTCCTTGATGACCGGAAAGCTGCGCATGGGCTCGACATAAATTATTTCGCCCGGCTTGGCTACGATCCGCTTTAGCACGGTTTTGCAAGCCAGCCGGGTTTGGCGATTGATCAGCATGGCATCGCTGCCGCATATTCCATGCCCGCATGAAAAACGCAGGGTTAGCGAGCCATCCTGATACCCCTTGATCGTGAGCAGCGCATCGAGCAGGCGATCTTCCGGCTCAGCCTGTACGGTGTATTCCTCCCAATGCGGTTTCTGATCCTGTTCCGGATTAAATCGCTTGATATTGATGCGGTATTCCATGATCACCCCTCCTGCTCAGGATATTGTGCCTCTGAAATAGAAAATGATGCCCAGGCCCATCAGCATCAAAACGACCCAAAGACCAGCCAGTCCGACCTGGATTACCCGCCTGGATAACCCCCGGTGGATGTAATCCCTGACCATATAGTTGACTCCCAACACGCCATGGGTGAAAGCAAACGCCAACAAAGACAGGTCGTATACCCTCCAGAACAGGCTGAGCAGCGGCTGAGCAGGGTCATTCCAGCGTTGGACAATCGTATTGAAGGTGATATCCTCGACATTGATGACGAAATGCAGCCAGAACATGTGGAACAAGGCCAGGACGATCAACAGAACGCCGCTGATCCGCAGGAACAGCCAAATGTTCAGCTCGGTGCGGCCGCGCGGCGGCTTGGGACCAGCCTGGACAGACTTGGCTGGCGCCTCACTGTAGCTGATATCGCTCACATCGCTCCCGAGCACGAGTCCCAGGGGTTTCAGCTGAGCGATCAGGATCACCACTACCGGAAAAAAGAATATGGCTAAGGTCGTCGCCGAAGCGATCCAGAGATTATGGTGAAAAGGTGCCTGCGGCAAGGTCCACATCATAAAAAAGCTGGCTGGGATGAACAAGGCGGCGAACAGCAGGAGCTCGCCGTAAAAAAGCCGGCGAGCCGTCTTCAGGCTGGCGAGGCGGGGGATAAAATCGGCCGCAGCGAGGCGTATTCCGTTGATCCCATGGAAGAGCAAGCTGAATGCCAGGAAAATCTCGAGCACCCGGGCGACCGGTCCTTTATAGATAAAGAGCAAACGATTGAACAATTCTGGGCCGAAGGCAACGACGAAAATATCAGCAATGTGCAGTCCCAAGAACAGCAGGATGCCTAACCCGGCTATCCGGTGGACTGCCCATGCCCATTGATTGACGCCTCCCCGGTAGCCCCATACCGTCCTACCTACGCGAATCGTGGTTTCCAAGCGAATCCCTCCACCAGGTAATAATCAATTCCAGGTATATTGTATATAAATTGGACTATTAATATCTTAATGGAAGTTAATAAGGTTCAACCACAATTAATTTAGAGGATGTAGGGAAGGAGGCGGCTGGGCCTTCCACTCCACCTCGAAGCTCTCAATCACTTTCTTACAATGCGCGTCCCGGGGCCTGGCAACCGGGCGTTTCTCTTTCACCAAACGCATCGCCTCTTCAGCGGTGCAGCCCTGGGAGATCAAAATACAGCACGCCATCACCACGCTGCGGTGCACTCCTCCTTTGCAATAGACCATCACTTTATTGCCTTCGGCTACCGTCTCTGCTGCAGCCCTGACACCCCTCCAAATCTTATCGAGCGGCATAGGCGTCAGCGGCGAATCGCTGGTCTTCAGGGTCAACAAGCGCAGCGGCGGCTCGCCCAGCTTTGGGTCAGGCGGAATCCAATCCATGTTGATCACCAGGCGTACTCCAAGACCGACGATCTCAGCGAAATTTTCGCCTACCGGCCAGGCTGCGATAAAAAGCTGATCCGTGATTTGAGAATATTCAAATGGATGGCGGGACTTTAAATATCGATAATATAAATTCGTGCGAGCTGCGACCATCCTTTTAGCTCTCCGGGACGACCACACTCAGCCCGCCAGGGATCACCTTCATTGTCACTGGGGTGCGCCCAATATACTCGCCGTCCGTCCACACCGGCTGATCCGGTTCGGTTTCAATCGTTATCTCTTTCCCCTGCCAGATAAATTTCTCTGCCAGCTCCGTAGAGATATTGAGCATACGTCCCGCCGCGGCTGAAATCGTCTCCAGGCTCTTCAGGTCCAATACAAATACCTCCAGCAATCCATCGTCGCTGCGCGAGAATTTTCCAGTCACCGCAATCCCTGAGCCCGTCTGCGCTGCGTTCACCACGTATACCTTATTCGCCGGCATTTCGATCAGCTTACCGTCGATCGTAATGCGATAGTTCACTTGCTGTTGGGCTTTGCGCCGCTGATAAGCCGTGATGGGATAGGCGAGCGTGCCATACTTATCCTTCATCTCACGGCTGGTCTGCTGCTCGGGTTCGATCCCGATAAACAGCCTTTGAATAAAGTAGCCATCCTTGAGCTGCACAATATCGGTCTTGCGCAGCTTTCGACTGGTACACAGCACTTCTGCCGCTTCTGCGAGCGATTTCGGGATCCCCAGCTCGTTGGCAAAACCGTTACCGGTCCCACCGGGCAGCACGCCCATTACGATGCCGCTCCCCATCAATGCATTGGCGATCTCATGCTGGGTGCCGTCGCCCCCATAGCCCACCACCAGATCACAGCCGGCTTCGATCGCTCGCCGGGCAAAGGCTTGAGCATCACCATATTTTTGGGTGACGCTCACATCCCATTCGACGTTATAAGGCCGAAAGGCACGATTAAGAATATTGAGGATAGGCTCATCTTTCCCCGCCGCGGGGTTGATCACGATGTGGATTTTTTTATACGGAACCTGGAAGGCTGCCCTGGAGGCAACACTTTTGCGCAAAGCTTTCTGTCAGCTCCTGGTCGCCTGCATCCGCTTGGACATTAAGCATTTGCTCGATCTCCTCGCGAGAAAGCACAGTGTTAATAAGCTCTGCGCCATTCGCTTTCAGCTCCTCCAGAACCGATTGGGGAAGGACGCGGTTGCCTGCGACCAGGATTGCCGAAGTACCTGGCGCCAGCGCGCCTGAAATTGGGTCCGACAGATCGGCGCTGAACGAAGCATCCTGTGCTCTTTTACCCTTCACGCCTCCCAGCACCCCTCCTAAAGCTACCAGCGCCAGACCAGCGCCACCCGTGACGATGCCCAGTACGGCTCCTAACACAGCGCCTTTCGCCGCGCTTTTACCTGCATTTGGGCCAAATTCCTGCATATGCAGGTCGCCGCGCAGGTCCTTTTCCACGATGACGGCAGCCTTTCCCCCCTTCAGCTTGCGTTGGAGATGAAGCTCCTGGAAAGTTTTTTCTGCCTGCTTCAGCGTGTAGAATACGGCTACGGTTATGTAAACCTGTTTGTTTTTAGTAGAATGATTTTCTTTTTGCATGTCGGCCTCCTGCTGCGGATATTATAAAACACACTATTTCAACCAAGGTCAGGCACATCTCTAATCAATTATCTGTGCAATTTAGCCTCTTGAGCTCTGCAGCTGGGAAGTATTATATCTAATCCGTCAGTCATTCTATCGCCCGGATATACCTCTCTGCGGATCGCTTCACCGCGGATTTCGCATCGGGCGCCACGAGATAATCCCACCAGCCGCCGTAGATGCGGTCAAATTCAAAAGGCTCGACCGCATTGACGATGCTTTCGACGGCGCGCCGGTTCAACGGGATCATGTTGGGATAGCTGTACATAAAGCTCACGTAACGCCTGTCCTGGGCAACTTGCAGGGTATCGCCGGTCAACAATGCTCCCTTGCCGTCTGCGCCCTGTGACCAATGCAGTGCCGTCGAACCTTTGAAGTGACCGCCGCAGCGGATCAGGGTGATCCCCTCCATCAGGGGCTGCTGCTCGCCCTCCCAGAACACATAGCGGGAGCCGGGTCGCATCACCCATTGGCGATTATCCGCGTGCCAGTAGATGGGGGCATCAGCGAAAGCGCGGCTCCAATCCACTACGGACCCAACCAAATGCGGATGCGAGACGGCAATCGCGCTGATCCCGCCGCGGGCGCGGACCGCCTCGAGCGTGGCGTCATCGAGCAGGCTGATGCAGTCCCATAACACGTTGCCATTGGGCGTGCGGACGAGCAGGGCGCGTTGACCGATCGCAAAGCCAGGGACGCTGCCGATACCCGTCAGATTGGCATCCACCTCTTCGATCCGGTTGTGGTGACCTTTCTGTAATTCTCCCGGGGTCGTCCAGCGCTGGCCGTTGTGGCCGATGTACTGTCTTTCGTCCTCGCAAATGGGACAATGCTCGGGCGGCGCATCTGATTCGGCATGTTGAACTCCGCAGGTAATACAAATAAAGGCAGTCATTGTTTCTCCATTAGTAGATTGAATTCACAATTTTAGATTACAGACTACGGGTGAACAGCTTGCGTCAAAATTGTTAGGGTTGGTAAGATTTATACTATTTTACCCAACGATAGGCGGCGAAGCTGCACCACCACAAAATCGGCGATTTTCATCCATTTTCGGATAGATACTTAGATTCCCGATCCAGGTGGACAGCTTGCGTCAAAGCTGCAGGGACGGGCATATTTTTGTTGTAATCCTACGATGCAGGATGATCCAGGAATCCATGACTTCGTCAATGTGCGAGGGTACGGGCACTGCCTCTTTTAGTGCCTTCAAGTCTCAAGGATGCTCCAGGTGAATGGGCCCTGGAGGGCGCTTCGCCCCGTGTGGCACAAAGTCCTCTCAGCAATATGATATTCAGCACTTGTACCGGCGTTGATCTTGATCTATTATCTTGGTAATCATCACCTCCTCACTAAAATGACCTATGTTTTTGTGCCTGCCAACGTTTGACATCCCCCACTTTAGATAATGCGGTTTCCCTGGGCATAATTCCGAAGGATCAATAGTTCGGAGCAGCTTTGTGGGCTATTTGATGGAGAGAAGCTCATGACAACCATGCCAATTCGGGATGTGTCCCTCTTCGTGAAAGTCATCGGACAGGGATATCCGCTGTTGCTCATGCACGGCGGGCCTGGCCTGGACCATACGACCTTGCTGCGGTTACAGCCTTTAGCGGATCAATTCACCCTGATCTTTTATGACCATCGCTGTAACGGTCGCTCGGAGTGGGCGGATGTCTGCTCCATGACGTTCGAAAACCTTACCGCGGATGCAGATGCGCTGCGCCAGACGCTAGGGTTCGACAAGTGGGCGGTGCTGGGGCATTCCTTTGGCGGGAACGTAGCCCTGGAGTATGCGCTCCGGTATCCGCAGAGTCTTACGCGCCTGGTATTGATGGATACCGGCGGCGACCAATGGTGGGTGGAGCACAATGCACCGGAGATCGTGGCGAAACGCGGCTACAGCGCCGGCGCCGTGCGGGCGGCTCGCCGTTTCTACAGCGGTCAGATGACACCCCGAGAGTTCTATACCAACTTTTTGAGGTTCATGACTGCGTACTACTACCGCCTCAACCTTTTGGGGCTTGCCCGCGAAATGGTGTTCGGGCCACGGGTGAAGATGCATCCCGAAGCCACCATCTTCGGTTACAGCCAGCTGCTCCATGGCTGGACGGTGATGGACCGGCTCTGCGAGATCCAGGCGCCTACCCTGGTTTTGGCAGGGCGCCAGGACTTTCTATTTCCGCCGGAACATCAGGCGATGCTTGCGGCTGGAATCCCAAACGCACGCCTGGAAATTATCGAGCGCTCCGGTCATAATCCGCAAGAGGAGCGGCTCACTGAAGTAATCCAGTTAGTCAAACCCTTTTTGAGCGAAACGAATCCGGGCTGCGCTTGATCCGTGCATGCAATTTACTCGCGAGGATGGTTTGACTGTTATTCGTAATTCAATTCTACATAACGAAAGAGGTTGAAATGTCCGAAACACCCACTGTCCCTCCATACGTCAATTCTGCCATGAAATTCGTGCTGCGCTCGCCTGTGCACGGGATGGTCAGCAAAACCGTCCTGCTGATCACCTTCACCGGGCGCAAGAGCGGCAAGACCTACACGACCCCGGTCGACTACTCTCAAGACGGCGATCAGGTGACCGTTTTTACCCATGCAGACTGGTGGAAAAACCTGCGCGGCGGCGCGCCGGTCACGCTGCGCATCCGGGGGCGGGAGCTCCAGGGAGTGGCAGAACCGGTCGCCGAGGATAAGCAAGCCGTTGCAGCCGGGCTGGCAGCGCATCTGCGCAAGGTGCCGAGCGACGCCAAGTATTACGGCGTCACCTTCGACGACAACGGAATCCCAAGAGCAGAAGAGGTGGAGAAAGCTGCGCAGACTGCGGTGATGATCCGCGTCCAGCTGTGCTGATCCGCCAATGTTGTCACCGTATTCAGATCTCAGATGAAGGAGAAAACCATGAAAATTCTAATCGCTGGTTCGAATGGGATGATTGGGTCAGCCGTGACCCGCCACTTGATCGAATGTGGTTACGAAGTCGTTCGCCTGGTCAGGCAGACACCCGGTCCTGGCGAAGTCTGGTGGAACCCTGACGCCGGTGAAATTGACACTGCCGGTCTGGATGGCTTCGACGGTGTCGTCCATCTGGCCACCATGCCCTGGCCGATGCGCTGGACGGCCAAAGCCAAACAAAAGATACGCGCCAATCGTTTGGCGACGAACCGCCTGCTGGCCGAGTCGCTGGCTGGATGCGCACACAAACCCCAGGTGCTCATCTGTGCATCAGGGATGGGGTACTACCCTTCCTCTGGTGACACGGTTCTGACCGAGGACAGCCCCGCCGGAACGAGTTTTCTTGCCAGGCTTCAACAGGATGGCGAGGCAGCCACCGCCCCGGCAAGCGAAGCCGGAATCCGGGTTGTGCACCTGCGCATCCCGCCGGTCCTGGGCGGAGCCGCCTTGCAGCGAGTGGGTTTTCAGGCCGGAGATGGGCAGCAGTGGGCGAGTTGGGTCGGGCGGGACGAGCTGGCTTCGATCATTGAGTTTGCCCTGACAACCGAGACCCTGATCGGACCGGTCAACGCCGTCAGTCCCAACCCGCTGCGCAACGCCGAGTTTGCCAAAGTCTCGACCAGGCTTTGGGGACAAAAATCGGGAGGCACCATGCCCGCTTTTCTGGTGCGCCTGGTGATGGGTGAGATGGGCGAGGAGTTCATCCTGGCCAGCCGGCGCATCCAACCGGCCAAACTGCTTGCCGCAGGCTACCGATTTCGATTCCCGGAAGCTTGAACAGGCGCTGCGGCATGAGATGGAAAGTATGGATGAGGATCGTTCGCTACCTGTCAAAGAGCTACAACCGTGAACATAAAAAAATTTCTGTTCCCATCGCTGCTGGTTTGCTCCCTGCTGGCGGTCATCTACCGGCTATTTACTCGAGCATACCGCTAAGCCTGCGTCGGCAAAACCGGTCTCCAAGAGCGACCTCCTATGATGCGATCGACGCTTACGTCGAAGAGCAAATGCGTCGCCTGAACATCCCCGGCGTATCTCTCGCCATCGTCGAGGGCGACCAGATCGTGCACCTGCGCGGCTTTGGCCAGGCCCGCCCCGGCGGTGAAGCGCCCACCCCCCAGACGCCCTTCTTTATCGGCTCGCTCACCAAGTCGATCACCGCCCTGGCGGTGATGCAGCTGGTCGAAGCCGGCAAGATCGAGCTGGATGCCCCGGTCCAGCGCTACCTGCCCTGGTTCCGGGTGGCGGATCCCGAGGCGTCTGCCCAGATGACCGTGCGCCACCTGCTCAACCAGACCAGCGGCCTGCCGCATGCTGCCAGGGATGATCGCTCTGGCTGATTTCGACGATCGCCCGGATGCCACCGAGCGCCAGGTGCGGGCCCTGTCCACCCTCAAGCTCACCCGTCCGGTCGGCTCGAAGTGCGAGTACAGCAACCTGAATTACAACATCCTGGGGCTGATCATCGAGGCCGCCAGCGGTGAATCGTACGCAGACTACATTCAAAACCATATCTTCGACCCGCTGGAAATGAGCCACAGCTATACTTCAAGGCAGAGGCAAAACAGAATGGCCTGGCGATGGGTCACCGCCACTGGTTCAGCCTGCCCTTCCCGGCGCCGGATCTGCCCGTCCCGCGCGGTTCGCTTCCATCCGGCCAGCTCATCTCCAGCGCGGAAGACATGGCGCACTACCTGATCGCCCATCTCAACGGGGGGCGCTACGGGGATGTGCAAATCCTCTCGGCGGCGGGCATCGACGAGCTGCACCGTGGGGTGACGGAATTTGTGATGTGGGCATCTCGGTGGGAAGTATGGCATGGGCTGGTTCGACATCGACATCGGCCAAACGAAAACCTTCTCCCACGGCGGCAATGTTCCCGACTTTTCTGCCTTTATGGCGCTCCTTCCAGAGCAGAAGAAAGGCGTGGTCCTGCTCCTCAACGCCGACCCGTATGGATTGCCCCTCATCACGGAGGAGGTTGGGATGGGTGTGACCGCCCTGCTCGCCGGTCAGCAGCCCGCTCCGATCCGGCTGGACTTCATCCAGTGGATCATGCGCTCCTTGCCGCTGATCCCGCTTCTCCAGATCGCGGGTGTCCTCGCCACCCTGCGGCATGCTGCGCCGCTGGCGAGCGGACCCGGCAGCTTCGCCCGAGCGGCGGACGCATATGGGGGCAGCATATCCTGCTCCCGCTGATCCCAAACCTGTCGCTCGCGGCTATCCTGGTATATCTGCAGTCCAGCGGCCTGCTCCGTTTTCTGCACCTCTTAATGCCCGACCTTGCCTGGATCGCCCGGATATGCGGCGGCTTTGCCGGGATATGGGCATTCCTGCGCACCGGGCTGATCCTCAGAGCCTGCGAAAACCCCCAGGCTCAAATATCCAGCAGGAGGAAACCAACCTATGAATACGAAAATATTACCCTATCATGTCGTCGATTTCCCGCCGGAGCGCCGCGTCATGCCTGACTTCCTCGACCTAGTCAGGGACGGCACATGCATGTACGGCCTTGCTGGAGGTGGACGTAACGGTCCCCAGGCAGTTCATCGACGAGCTACAAAGCAAAAACCGGAGAGCAGCTGTCCTTCACCGGTTACCTGATCTCCTGCCTGGCGCGTGCGGTGGACGAAGACAAGACGGTCCAGGCCTACCGGAAAGGCAGCAAACAGCTCGTCGTGTTTGACGACGTGGACGTCGGGTTCATGGTCGAACACAAGGTCGGAGAAAAGCGCGTCCTGACGGCGCATGTCATCCGAGGCGCCAACCACAAGACCTACCAGCAGATCCACCAGGAGATCCGCTCGGTACAGTCCAACCGGGTGCCAGCGAGCGCCGATACATGCCTCCTGGTTCCAGTCCGTCCTGCTTGCTACCATGGCCGCTGTCCAGGTTGTTCAGGGCTTTAGCCCCGTTATGGCCATACGCCGCGATCCGACGATCGTCACGTCCATGGCAGGCACGGTTGGAATTTCCTCGGTAGGGATGTTTGGCAAGGGCCATGGCGGCTGGGGGATCTCTGCCGGTACCCACGTGCTCGACCTGGTCGTGGGGGGTACAGCCTGGAAGCCGGCCGAAGTGGAGGACCGGATCGAGCCGCGCGAGATCCTCAACCTGACAATCATATTCGACCACGACGTGATCGACGGGGCTCCGGCAGCCCGTTTTACGCGCAAGTGGTGGAGCTGATCGAGAGCGGGTGTGGGCTGGATTAAGTACAGTCACATAAATTCTGTTGGATGTTAAGGTATTTTCCAACATTGATATCGATGCGCCATCGCTCAAAAGTATTGTGACTGTACTTAATGGATAGCCGGTGAAGGAAGATCGATCGCTGTCAGGAGGGTATGCAATGGATGACCGGGAAAGAATCGCACGGATTCTGAACACGTACCGCGACGAGATCATGGCAAAGAGTCCAAAGTCACTATCGATCTGGCAAGAAAACCGCACGGTCATGCCGGCGGGTGTAGGCAGCGTGTTCCGGCTGGCGGATCCTTTTCCCATGGTGGTTAAGCGGGCGAAAGGCGCCAGGATGTGGGACGCGGATGACAATGAATACCTGGACTGCATGCTCGGCTTCTCGACCATGATCCTCGGGAACGCACCGGAGGAGGTCGAAGCAGCGCTAAGGGAAGCTTTGCCGCGCGGGACCTCATTCGGACAATGCCACGAGCATGAGTATGCGTTTGCGAAGCTGTTTTGCGACATGGTGCCAGGCGTGGACAAGGTGACCTTCTGCAACTCGGGGACCGAGGCGACCATGTACGCGCTGCGGCTGGCGCGAGCCACGGTGGGGCGACCCCTGATTGCAAAATTCGAGGGGGGATATCACGGAACGCATGATCTGCTGGCAGTCAGCTTCGGCCGGCCGAGCCCGACTCCCGACCTGTTTGGTCCAGTCGAGGATCCAACCGCAATCCCAGAGAGCCCTGGGCTTGCCGAAGGAGCATGGAAGGACACCATTGTATTGCCCTTCAACCACCCGGCGGCGTTCGACAAGATCAGACGTTATGCATCCCGGCTGGCGGGCGTAATTATCGAGCCCGTGCAGGGCGCGGCGGGCACGATCCCAGCTGGACAGGGAATTCCTATCCGAGCTGCGCAGAGTCACACGCGAGATCGGCGCCTTCCTGATATTTGATGAAGTGATAACCGGCTTCCGTTTGGCGCCGGGCGGGGCTCAGGAGCTCTACGGGGTTACACCGGAGGTGAGTACCTACGGCAAGATCGCAGGAGGCGGTCTTCCATTTGGGGCGGTGGGCGGAACTGCCGAGGCGATGCGCCTGATGGAATACGATGTTGAGCCGGGTGTCTATCCTCATGGCAGGGACATTCAACGGCAACCCACTGGTTGCTGCAGCCGGGACCGCTGTCTTGCGGCGGCTCAGCAAAGAACCGCAACTGTATGCACGCTTGAACGCGATGGGTGACCGCTTTCGGACCGAGATCAACCGGTTCGCCCAGGAAGGGGACTATCCGGCGATCGCAACGGGCGTTGGCTCCATGTTTTGGATGCACACCTCGCGTGGACCGGTCAACAGCGTCCGGGATGTGCGCCAGGGTGACCGGTTCGCCAGCCCTGGCTTGAGGCTGCTGTACCGCAAGAACGGGCTGCACGTAGCGCCGAATCACGGGTTCATGAGCACCGCGCACACCGACGAGGACATCACCCAACTGATCGAGATCCATAAAGCCGCGATGGAGGAACTGAGGGCGCAAGGCGTGTGGTGAGGTAGGGGGCGACTCATGAGTCGCCCCCTACAGTTTCCGTACAGTCGCGCGTGCTAGATCGTCGAAAGATACTGCCAGAAGAGGGATACCGCAGCGTCGCCATCTCCGCTGGCGGCTGCCACGCCGTGTTTCGTCCCATTGCGCACATCGCCTGCGGCGAAGATCCCAGGAACGCTCGTCTCTAACATCAAAGGATCGCGGTTCAAATCCCAGCCCGGCGGGCGTTTGCCATCCTGGACCAGGTCAAGCCCGGTGAGGATATGACCGCTCGGAGTGCGCAAAACCAGGTCAGCCACAAAATCGCTCTGCGGTTTTTGTCCGATGAACACAAAAATGGCCGCGGCGGGCAGATTTTGGCGAGAATTGTCCTTCCGGTCCCGGATGACGACCTCCTGGATCGTGTCTTCACCGTGGATCTCGACCAGCTCGGTATTGAACCTCAGCTCGATCTTCTCGTTGCTGCGAATAGCCTGGTCCAGGTATTGCGACCAGTCCGGGTCCGAGCCGCGAATCAGCACGGTCACCTTATGCGCGTATTTGCTCAGGAAGAGCATCGCTTGCGCAGCCGAGTTTGCCCCTCCGATGACGATTACGTCTTGATCCCGGTAATTGGCAGCTTCGGTATGCGCTGCGCCATAATAAATCCCTGCGCCCTGCCAGCGCTCGCTGCCTGGAAGGTCCAAAGTGCGGAACCACGCCCCGGTCGCGATGAGCACGATCTTGGCTGAGACTTCAGAGCCGTCGGCAAAAGTCACCGTTTTCGTGTTGCCAGCAGAAATGACCCTGCTGATTGTCTGGGTCGTCAAAATTTCAGCGCCAAAGCGCTGCGCCTGGGTCACTGCCCGGCGAGTCAGCTCGCTTCCCGAAATCCCGCTGGGAAAGCCCAAGAAGTTCTCGATCTTTGGACTGTTGCCGGCTTGCCCCCCGGGGGCCTGGCGTTCGATCAAGAGCACTTTGAGCCCATCAGCGCTGGCATACACAGCTGCGGAGAGCCCTGCCGGACCGCCGCCGATGATGACGACATCGTAAAACGGCATTTCTGCCCGGGTGCGCAACCCGGCCTTTTCCGCTACCTGCTGGATGGTCGGCGCGAATAAGTGGCTGCCATCCGGGAAAAACACCGCTGGAATCTTCGGCTCCTCCCCTGAGGCGGATTGGAGCAGGCTGCGCGCTTCCTCATCGCGTTCGACATCCAGCCACAGGTAGGGAATTGTGTTGCGCGCCAGGAAATCCTTGATGTCATGGCACAAGGGCGACCAGAGAGTGCCCACCACACGAATGCCTTCGAACGGCAGGCGCACATTGCGATGCCACTCTTCGATCAAGCCATCCAGGACCGGATAAAAATGCTCCTCCGGAGGATCCCAGGGCTTCATCAGGTAGTAGTCCAGTCCAACTTTGTTGATGGCGCTGATCGCGGCTTCGGTATCGGCGTAGGCAGTGAGCAAGACTTTGCGGGCATCGGGGAACAGCTGCACCGCCTGCTCGAGGAACTGCACCCCGTTCATCTCCGGCATGCGTTGGTCTACGACGAAGAGCGCAACCGTCTCATTGCGCTCTTTGAGCTGTGCGATCACCTCCAGGGCTATTCCTCCCGCCTCCGCCTTGATGATGCGATAATCGCGCCCGTATTTCTGGCGCAGGTCGCGCTCTACTGCGTTGAGCACATTGCGATCATCGTCAATTGCCAGGATGTTTGCTTTCGCCATTTTATCGAATCCCCTTCGATCTCAGACTTAGTACCTGTCCGAAAAGATGAGGGGTTTCGATTTTGTGGTGTGTGCGGCGAAGCCGCACACACCACAAAATCGATTCTCCCATCCATTTTCTGATAGATACTTACGACAACTCTTGTTCGGCTGTAAGGCGGAGAGGCAGGCGCACCTCGAAGCGGGTTTTCCCCGGCTGCGAGCTTACGCTGACCCTCCCATGGTGCTTCTGCACGATGATATTGTGGGAGATATTCAAGCCCAAGCCGGTCCCCTTGCCGGGCGGTTTGGTGGTGAAGAACGGGTCAAAGACGTGCGGCAGGATAGATTCGGGAATCCCCGGTCCGTTGTCCTCGATTTCAATAGTGACCCAGGGGTAAGCATAGCGAGTGGATAAAACTATTTCACCCTGACCGTGCATGGCGTCGATCGCATTATCGATGATATTTGTCCAGACTTGATTGAGCTCGCTGCCAAAAGCTTCAATCTTCGGTAAATCTGCAGCAAAGTCGCGGCGCACGCTGACGCCGGAGGCGAGCTTGCTCCTCAGGATGATCAGCGTATTATCCAGGCTTTCGTGAATGTCCACAGTCTGGATCGGCGCCTGGTCCATGTAGGTATAGGTCTTGAGGGCTCTGACGATCTCCGAGATATGCCCGGCGCCCATGCTGACTTCTTCGGCGAGGCTGTAAATAGTGGCGCTGGCGTTCAGCCACTCGATTGTGGCGACAAATTGCTCAGGGCTTAGACCGACCATCAGCCGCTCAAGCTCAGCCTGTTGGTAGCCCAGGCTCACCAGGGTCGGTGCAATCTCCCAGGCGCTATCCAAGCCTTGTTCATCCAGCCAGGCCTCCAGCTCACTCTCATAATCGCTGCGCGCGAGCGCATCCAGGTAGACCGGCTTCCGGGCTCTGGTCTGGGCAAGCTGATCCAAATCAGCGAGCATGCTCAACTGGGTTTCAGTCAGATTTAACTTACACAAGCGCAGATAGGTTTGCTGCAGCTGCGCAAAAGTGACCTGAAGCCGGCCAGCGCCGCGCTGAGCAGCGGCTGCCGGGTTATTCAACTCATGGGCCATTCCGGCGCTGAGCTTTCCCAGGGTCGCCAGCTTCTCGTTCTGGCGCAGCGTGACTTCTTGCTGCAAATACATCTTTTCGAGATCCCGCAGCTTTTTCTTTTGCAGGCTGGAGCCAAGCCTTGCCCGCAGGAGAACTGGGTCGTAGGACTTGGGCAGGTAATCTTCTGCCCCCATTTCGATGCAACGCACGACGCTGTCCAATTCATCCACGGCGGAGATCACGATAACCGGGATATCGCGCAAGCCTGGGTCACCCTTGATCTTTTCCAGGACCTGGAAGCCATCCATCCCAGGCATGATCAGGTCGAGAAGGACTACGTCGAATGGCTCGTTTGCCAGCAGTTCTAAAGCCTGCTGACCATCTTCAGCCAGGGAAACCGTGTGACCTTGCTGCTCCAGGCTTATCGACAGCTTGAGCCGGTTCATGCGGTTGTCATCGACCACCAGCACATGACCTGCTTCATCTGCCATGCATCACCCTCCACGAGTAAACCATTAACCCCATGACATCCTATGCGAGTTTACCCGCCCGGCGGATGCCGGCTTGCCGGATGCCCGCCAGAGCGCTCGCCACCTGCTCATATTCGCCGGTGATCTGTGAGTATAAGTTTCGGGCGCCATCCAGCGTGCCGGATTTCCCCAAGGCTTCCAGCTCCTTACACAAAGCGGAGAACCGCTTGGCGCCAAAGTCCGCGCCGTTGGATTTGAGTCCATGGGCGACCCGGCGCACCTCACCTGCATTGTTACCAGAAATCGACAGGTCCAGCTCAGCGAGCAGTTTTGGGGCGTCCTCCAGGAAAGAATTCAATCAGCTGCACCAGGTTGCTAAATTCTCCTCCAAGCATGGCGAGCAAATCCTCCAGGGTGCTGAGATCCAGGACCTCCGCGGTGGTGGATGGTTCGTCGAGAGGGAGGATACCGGCAGAATTTCCTCGGTGCTCACGGGCATCGACCTGGAAGTAGATAGTCCATCTGCACTCTGCCCGCCCTCATCCAATGGCTGGGGTCTGCTCGAGCTCAATGCCCGGACAAGCTCCTCGATGCGGATCGGTTTGCTGACGTAATCGTCCATTCCCGCAGCCAGGCACATCTCGCGATCCCCTTCCATGGCATTGGCGGTCATGGCGATGACATAGGGCTGCTGCACGTCCAGCAGCTCCTGGCGGAGCTGGCGTGTTGCTTCCAGCCCATCCATTTCTGGCATCTGGACATCCATCAAGATGACATCGTAAGATTGGCGCTCAAGGGCTTGCAGGGCCTCCAGACCGTTCCCGGCAATATCCGCCTGGTACCCCAACCGACCGAGCAGGGTTAGAGCCAGCTTCTGGTTGGTGGTGTTATCTTCGGCCAGGAGGATGCGCAGCGGGTTAATTTCACCCATCCTGGCATCGAACTGCTGCTTTTGAGCGCTCATGCGCGGCAGCACGCGAATCGGCTGCCCGGTGAAGATCCCGACCAGGGTATCGAATAAATGACGACGGTTTCACCGGCTTGGTCAGGAAGCCGGCAAATTCCTGCATCGCATCCTTGGCTTCGCGATGTCCCAAGGAGGTCAACAGGACCAGGGGTAGCCTGGCATTTGTTCCGGGAAGCCGATGGATTTCCTGCGCCAGGGTAAGACCATCCATGACGGGCATCTGCATGTCGAGAATGGCGATGTCAAATTGGCGACCCTGGCTGATCCATTCCAGGGCTTCGAGCGGTGAATCCGTTGCCTCGGGGTGCATCTGCCACATCTCGATATAACGAGACACAATGATCCGGTTGGTAGCATTGTCGTCAACGATCAGGACTCTTTTCTCTTGTAGAGCAGGCTGGAGCTCTTCCAGATAGGCATGCGCAAGAGAGGGAGCAGCCGTCGCGCGTATGGTGAAATGGAAAGTCGAGCCAACGCCCAACTCGCTGGTCACCCACATCGTGCCGCCCATCATCTCGCTCAAGCGCTTGCTGATCGCCAGCCCCAAGCCGGTGCCGCCGTAGCGGCGGGTCGTAGATGCATCCACCTGGCTGAACGACTGGAAAAGCCGGTCCATGCGCTCGGGTGGGATGCCAATACCGGTATCTTTGACAGCAAAATTGATCCGGTAGATATCGCCCCTTGCGTCTGCTGCTGGAACAGATTCCTTCTCACTGCTCACCGAAAGGACCACTTCACCTTTTTCGGTGAACTTGACGGCATTGCTGAGCAGGTTTACCAGAATCTGGCGCAAGCGGGTTACGTCCCCGGTGATCACCTCCGGGGTATTGGGATCGATCAAATAAGCCAGGTCAAGCCCTTTTTCGGCAGCTTTAGCCGCGAGCAAGATCGAGCGCGCTTTCGACGCATTCGCGCAAGTCAAAGGCCTGATCTTCCAGATCCAGCCGGTTGGCTTCGATCTTGGAGAAATCGAGAATGTCGTTGATAATCGTCAGCAGGGCTTCGCCGCTGTAGCGGACAGTTTCCACGAAATCGCGCTGCTCAACATTGAGCTCGGTATCCCGCAGCAGGCTGGTCATGCCAATGATCGCGTTCATCGGTGTGCGGATCTCATGGCTCATCGTGGCCAGGAAAGCGCTTTTGGCTTCATTTGCCGCGATTGCCGCGGCGCGTGCTTCCTGCGCTTCCTGATAAAGCCGCTTGGTTTGCGCAAATAAGCGTGCGTTGTCCAGGGCCAGAGAAGCCATTTCGCCGAAGCGGTTTAAGAGCTGCACTTCTTCCTCACCGAATTTCCGCTCGGAATCGGCGCCATAGGCCATCCCGATAATCCCGACGACATTATCACCGGACCTGAGTGGGGCGGCTGCCATGGCAGTCACGAGGCGATAATCGAAATTGGAGGCGCGTCCTTCGTAGAACGCTTAGTCCTCCGGTGACCACTTGGCTGTCCGGTCAGCCAGACCTCGCCAGACAACCCCTCTCCTTTCTTTAAACGGCGTCCGATCATCTCGGCGAACAAGCCAGTACCAACCTTTTGCTCGATCTCCTCCTCGCCTGGCTCAAGCAAGAACACAAATCCATGGGCAGTGCCCAATAATTGCCCGACACGAGCGACGATTGCTTCGAGCAGCTCGTTCAATTCCAGCCGGCTGATCAAGCCCAGGGCAGTCTCGTGCAGGGTTGCCAGGTACATATTCTGTCGCTGCAGTGCTTCTTCAACCAGTTTGCGGCTGGTGATATCGATGACAAAGCTGCGGAACCGGTCGCTGTTTGGAACGACGTGGAACACCTGCTGGTACCAGGTGCTGCCCACCTTGATCTCGTGTACGCCAATCAGCTTCTGCTCCAGGCGAAGCTGGTCCATGAGGGCTGGCAAGTCAGCAAGTATGGGTGATTGGAAGCCGAGTTCAGACCATTCCGGGAACTGCTCCCTGGCCGCCGGGTTCAGATAATGGACGGTTCCCTGGGGATCGAGCTCGATGATGGCAGCCGGGTTCAGCTCGGGGAACGAGGCCAGCCGCGCCAGCTCCTGCCGGGTAAATTCAAGCTGCTGGGACTGCTGCCAGCGGTCGATGGCGAGCGCCAGGTGGGTGGCGACCAGAATCGGCGACCTTGATATCTTCGCGCTGGTAAATGTTTGGGGAGGACGCGCCAAAGGTCAATGCACCCAGCACTTTTCCGTACGCCTGGAGGGGCAAGGATAAGATCGACGCCAGCGAGCCGTCTTCCATACCGGGATCGCCGCGGCTCAGAGAAACCCGGATGCCGATGAACCGGATGCTGGAGAACAGCATCCGTCTCCGGCATCGCTGACCAGACGCATCTGTTGGGTGCGGATGACCTCTCCAGGAATGCCTGTCGACAGGGATAGAGCCGGCTCATCCACGCCTGGAACCCCGGGACGGGTCTCGAGCAGAGTGTGCAGCTGGTAAGACGACCCGTCGCTGTTGAGCAGGGCTATGGTGCAGCGTTCGAAGTCCAGCACCCATTTCAGGCTGTTGATCAACTGCCGCTGCAGCTGATCGATGTCGGTGGTCTTGGCGATGAGCAAGACCACTTCGGACACGAGAGCGTAGCGCGCTGCCTGGAACTGCCGGACGTCTTCCTTCATACCGGGATTGTTACCTGCCCAGCGCTTCTGCTACTTCGTGGTCGACCTCGATCTTTAAGGCATCCGCTATCGTATCGTTAAAGATACCAATCGCAGCGATCAGAATGATCTCCACGAGCTCCGCATCGGAGATACCCTGGGCGCGCACCTTCGCGTAGTCTTCTGCCACCAGGTTCTGCCTGTCGTGCGCGACCTTAACCGCAAACTCGATGATGACTCGCACGCGCTGCGGTGTGAAGCTGGGCAGGTCTTGGACCAGGGTCTCGAGGGCGGCTTCATCCACGCCGAGGGTGCGGCAGGCAAGCTCGTTGGTCGCGCTGCAGTACTTGCAGTCGCCGGTCTTGGCGATGGTGTAGAGGATCATCGAGATCAGAGACTGCGGCAGGGTGGTGCGGGCGTAGCTGCGGTTGAGATAGCCAAAAAAATCCCAGGGCAGCCGGCGAGACTGCCAGGGCTTTGGCTCGCGTTGGGGACATAAGGCAGTCCCATCTCACGCCGGATAGCGGCGTACATCGTGGCGACCTCCCCCGTTGCATCCTCTTCTTCGATCATTGGTAAAGCACTGACAGGCTGATACCGCATAGCATCCCTTTCTATTCGCCCCAGAATGCGGTTGTGGGTGAAGGCATGGAGTAGCATCGCAATTATACAATAATCATCTTTTTTATGGGATTATTTGGCACTGGATTCTTATCACATGTATTTGTTGGAGAGGAAGGGAACAGGCAGCAACCTTGCTGCCAGCAGTCCTGCTGCCAGCAACCTTGCTGCCATGCAACCGCTCCCCGAAGACTGCCCCTAAGATATTGCCTCGCAGCGACTGCCCTGTGATATAATGCCGCCGGTAAGACAATCAAGATAATTTAGACTATATATTGTAGATTTAGCTCGCCGTACAGCCAGTGAACCAAACCACCTGTACCAACACAACTCCATATATGACGAGCTTTCAAGATCACTTTTCCGCACAAGCCAGTGAGTACGCACGCTATCGTCCCCACTATCCGGGCGAGCTGTTCGCTTACCTGGCGTCAGTTTCGCCGGGACGTCAATTGGCATGGGACTGTGGGACGGGTAATGGGCAGGCTGCCCGGGGGCTGGTGAGGCACTTCGACTGTGTGGTTGCCAGCGATGCCAGCGCCGACCAGGTGGCCCAGGCCGCTGCCCATGAGCGGATCGAGTACCGCATCGAGCGTGCCGAAGAGGTCAGCCTGGAGGACCACAGCGTCGACCTGGTGACCGTAGCGATAGCTGTGCATTGGTTCGATCTGGAGCAGTTCTATCGGGCTGTCCGGCGTGTCGCAGCTGCCAATGGGGTCCTCGCAGTTTGGACGTACCATTTGCCCGTGATCGAACCCGGCATCGACCGGGTTCTGGAGCATTACTACCGCGGCGTGTTAGCCGGCTACTGGCCAGAGCAGATGGGCTATGTGGACGCGCGCTACCAGACGCTGCCTTTCCCTTTTGACCCATTGCAGCCGCCAAAGTTTGCCATGCGGTCGGATTGGGACTTAGACCACCTCTCGGGGTTTCTGGTCAGCTGGTCGGCCACGCGGAGATACCAGCAGGCGAACGGCCGGCATCCGTTAAGCGTCATCTGGGCGGAGCTGGTGGAAGCCTGGGGTGAGCCGAGCCAGCGGCGGAGCATCCGTTGGCCGCTTCATCTCAGGGTTGGGCGGGTCTCCTAACGCGGGCGTTTCTTACCGGACGTAAAACTGAATTATGACGAGCAAGCCCACAGCAGCGATCCCAACTCAGGCAATATCGTTCCTCTTTGGTAGATTATATTTGACCGGCTGAAGCTCGCTCACCGGAGATATTATCCCAGGACCTGGCTGCGCAAACCAAAAACCTGGGCTACACCTTCCAGGTCAGGCAAGTTTCTGCCGGAGGTCAGAATGTAGTGGTGCGAGGCCAGCTCCTTGATCATGCGCGGGCCATTCGGAACACGCACTACAGCCCCGTTGAGGCAGTCAGAATTTTCATACTGAGCGTAGAACTCGAGCGTACCTTCGACCACCGAGATCGAATCGAAGGGGGGCATTAATTTAATCAGGGTGATCTCACCTTCAGCCAGGCGCGCATCAATGGCATGGGCATTCTCATCGACGATAGCCAACACCTTTTTCTGCAGTTTCCACTCTGTGGCAAATGACTGGGGCAGCACACCCAAATAGCCGCAGTGTGCCATCAGGATATGGTTTTCGGGCTGGGTTTCAACCGGCGGGAAGTAAGGGATGTGCTCGTGCTTGAGAGCCGCCTTACCCATCAGGAAGGGATACAGGTTGGTCATCATAAAGGGAACACCCAGGCTCTTTTGGACCAGGACCTCGGTCATCATGGAGACCAGGTCCGCTTCGCACCCCCAGGCAATGCGCTTATCCTCGAACAGCAGGTTCCAGGCCAGGCAGGGGGTCGTATCCGAGAAGTGCGACTCGTTCAGACAGTTGATCCCCGCGGCAGCAATGGAAGGATCCTGATCGAGGTCGCGCTTCACCGCCAGGTAGATTTTGAGGGCGCTCAGGATGGAGCGCTCGGAGAGATCCCGGGTAGGGATCTTATCTTTCCATTCCGCCCAAACTGCGCGAGCCTCTTCATCGGATATCCCTCCGGCAAGCTCGCCTAATTGCTTAAAGCTCTTTTTGACGACGCTGACGCCGAACCTGCTCTCCAGGCGGTCGATGCACTCCTGCTCCCACCAGTAGAAACGTTTGAAGATCTCCGCCTGGAAGCCTTCGCCGGGGTTGTCCTGGTAAACCAGCAGCCTGGTCGACCTGAGCTCGCGCTTGAGGGCGCAGGCGTTGACGAATTTACGCGCCTGCTCGAGACTGCTCGGGGCAAGTACGCTTACTCCAGCGGCAGCCAGATAGCTGTTGATCTCCCAGTCCCACATCGATACCGTGCCAAACTCCGAAGTTATCACCAATATCGGAAGTGTATATCCTTTAAACTCAGCCAGACGGTTGTAAGCATCCCCCAGCATCTGGGGAAAAACCACAGCGTCTGCCTGGCGGGGGATGGGGGCTCCCAGGGGAACGGGCTCGAGGAACTCAGCCTCCTGAGCAAACAGGCTGCGCAAGCTGCCCAATTGTTTGGTGAAATCCGGGTCCTGGGATGTTTTAAAATAAACCGGGGTGAGAGCTGCTTTCATCCGATACCTCCAATTTTTGGGTTAATGGATTTCGCTTACGGCTGCCTTGCGTCCCGTGTTTGCGGACAAAAGTCCGGCATCCGGACCCATTGCCATTTTATTACGGGATCAAACTTTGTGGAACTGCAACATTCTCGCTCATCGGTTGCGGAAATAAAAACATAGCGGGTTTAGCGGAACCCTCGCCGAAACAGGCAGGCTCGCCGAACAGGCAGGCTAGCCGAACAGGCAGGTTGACTGCCCCGATTAATTCCATAAAATTTACTTAGCTGCCTAAATATCCGGCTGCCAACCAGCCGGGATGGATTAGTGATTATGACTCAAAAACCAGTCCCCGATTCCATCGGTGCCCTGCTCGTCCAAATTTGCAGGGCGCACCGCAATAAAGCGCAGGAGCTGCTCTCCAGGCTCGAATTGTATCCCGGTCAGGAGTTTCTGCTGCTCAACCTGTTCCCACAAGATGGGCTTACCCATTCCGAGGTGGCTGAAAACCTGTGCGTGCAGCCCGCCACGGTCACGCGCATGCTGGATCGACTGGTGAAATCCGGATTCGTGCAGCGCCGGGCGGATACCGATGACCAACGTGTTTCGCGGGTCTACCTGACCGAGAAAGGTCAGGAGCTCCTGCGGCCTATCGAACAGGTCTGGCAGGAGCTGGAAGAGATCAGCTTCGCCAAGCTGACCCTGGAAGAGCGCCTGCTGTTGCGGCGCATCCTGCTCCAGGTGAATGAAAACCTGGGAGGGGGGAGATAGTTATTTTTTGGCCAATCACATAGCTGGCTAATTATTAAGCGAAGGAGGCACCCAATGTTTACTGAGAACGAAATTGCTTACATGAGAACTCAACCCCTGGCGCGTCTCGCCACGGTGGCTGCGGATGGCCAACCGGATGTCGCCCCGGTTGGCTTCGAATTCGATGGGCAGTATTTTTTCATCGGGGGGCGCAACCCCGGAAATACGCGTAAATACCGCAACCTGCGCGCCGGCAATCACAAGGTTGCCCTGGTCATAGACGACCTGGAGTCGATCCAACCCTGGAAACCGCGTGGGATCCGCATCTACGGCACGGCGGAGCTCGTCGAGAGGGAGGGGCGGTTCGGACCTGGCACCTACATGCAGATCACGCCCGACGTCTCGTGGAGCTGGGGCATCGAGGCGGCGACCTTCGAGGGCGGTCGGTTTGGTCCGCACAGGACCGTCCACGCCACCAGTTAGCCGGATATCAGCCAATCTACTTATTAGCTTTACGAACAGGAGAACTAGCATGAATCACAGTGAAAAAATCATAGCCGTTGCAGGCGCAACGGGACAGCAAGGCGGATCCGTAGCACGCCATCTATTGGCTGCGGGCTGGAAGGTGCGCGCCCTGACCCGTGATCCGCACAAGCCCGCCGCCCAAGCCCTGGCGGGAGCAGGAGCCGAAGTGGTTCCCGGCGACATGGACAGCCCAGACGAGCTGCAGGCGGCCTTCCGGGGCGCGTACGGCGTCTTCAGCGTGCAGAACTTCTGGCTGCCCGAGGTCGGCGCAGAGGGAGAAGTGCGCCAGGGCAAGAACGTAGCCGAGGCTGCCAAAGCTGCCGGGGTGAGGCACTTCGTCTACTCCTCGGTCGGCGCAGCGCACCGCGGGATGGGCCAGGCGCACTTCGCCAGCAAGTGGGAGATCGAGCAGTACGTCCAATCGCTCGGTCTGCCCTACACCATTCTTCGCCCGGTGGCGTTCATGGACAACTACAACTGGCAGCGCGCGGCGATCACCAACGGCATGTTCACCGGTTTTGGGCTGCGCCCGGAGAAAGGCATCCAGCTCATTGCGGCGGACGATATCGGCGCATTCGTGGCGCTGGCATTCGACGACCCGCAAGCCTATCTGGGCAGGACCATCGAGCTGGCCGGCGACGAGCTGACCGAGCCGCAGATTGCCGACACGCTGGCAAAAGTCATCGGTCGCCCGGTCAAGCTTGCAGGCTCCCAGGATGCCGGAAGGCGCAGCTCCCCAGCCGGAGCAAATCGCCATGTTCCAGTTCTTCAACGGACAGGGCTACGACGCCGACATCCCTGCCCTGCGCCGGATCTACCCCGGCTTGCTCACCTTTGAGCAGTTCTTGCGCAAGAATGGTTGGGAGAACGCCGAGCCGATGCCCATGCCTCCCAGGGTGGAAGGTGGGGCTAGCACGACAAGAGGGGAGCCGCGCTGCTTTCCGCTATACAGGCGAGCAGCGCGGTATCCTTCGACCACAAGGTAATGCGTGTGATATGGGGGCGCTTGAATTTGAGCAGAAGGGTATATATCTGCCGCGTTTGGTCCGCTGAGGGGGAGATAACCACTTATCTGGGGGAAATCCCTAGCTGTATTTCGTGAATCCCGTAGGGTGCTAACGGGAGCATCCCTAATTGCCTGTCAATTTCATACCTGCTATAGTTACGTGTGAGCAGGATTATGAACGATGTATTTCGTAGAATTGCGAGTTTCGTCTCACGGGTGGCAGGAATGCCCTGGACTGTTTATCGGATCTTACATTGTTGAAGGAGAGTGAAGTATGTTAGGCACAATATTGCTTGTTATCCTGGTGCTGCTTTTACTGGGTGCACTGCCCATCTGGCCGTACAGCCGGAGCTGGGGCTACTCGGGAAGCGGCTTGCTGGGCTTTGTGCTAATAATATTGATCTTGGCGTTGATACTTGGCTGGATATAATCAAGTTGAAGAAGAATTTTTCCAGTAGCATCGGGGCAGCCCAAGCACAGGCTGCCCCGTTTCTTTTGGGAGAATGAAGCTTCAGGAGCTAGGGAGGTCCTTGACAATCCAATATATTGTGAGATTATGCATATTGATAAAAGCAGCTCCACGCCGATAATAATCCAGGTCAGGTCATTCTTTCCTTGAAACCGGATCGGATATTTTAGGTGAGGACAGACAACCTTCATAATGCAGGAGTTTTCGAGTGAAAGTTCAAGTTTTTGCAATCAAATCCATCCAGGAAATGCAGATGTGCATCGACGCGGGGTTAGACCGCTGGGGGCTGGAGGTGGGCAAGAAAGGGATCATGCCAAGTGAAATGAGCTTCGAAAAAACCCGCGAGATCTTTGCAGCCACACCCTCCAATTATCCAAAGATGGCTCTCTCTATCGAGACAGACATTGAAGCGCTGGTGGAAATCGTGAGGGAAACCAGGCCAGACCTGCTCCATCTGTGCGGCGATATCCGCCAGCTCCCGCCGGAAGGCGTCAGTGAATTACGCAAAAGAATTCCAGGAGTAGGAATCATACAGGCAATTCCGGTTACGGGACCCGAAGCCCTGGAGATAGCCGCGGCTTACGAGCAGGTATCCGACGTCTTATTCCTCGATTCTGTAGCCCCCGATGTGGTTGGGATTGGGATTGCTGGCGTGACCCACGACTGGAACATCAGCCGCAAGATTGTTGATATGATTAAGAAACCCTGTGTGCTGGCAGGAGGTCTTTCCCCTGAAAATGTGGCGGAGGCTATCCAGGTCGTCCGCCCCTGGGGAGTTGACTCGAATACGCATACCTGCGTTCCCGGCACCTGGAAAAAAGATTTCAAGCGCATGCAGCAGTTCGTCCAGGCAGCCAGAGCTGCCGCGTAAAGGAAACAGCCGCTGATATCTATGTCCGCAAACAAGGTTTTATGCTACGGCGGCATCGCCGTCGAATCATTCATCGACCTGCCTTACCAGCCTAAGCCGGGTATAGCGCACATTATTTGTGATGAATACTACCGGATTGGCGGAGGGGCGGCAAATGTAGCGGAATGGCTTGGCAGCTGGGAAATACCCACGCGGCTCACCGGATATGTGATCGGGTTTGACCGCTATGGCGATCAGCTGTGGGGCTGGTTGAGCGAGTATCCCAGCCTCGACCTGAGCTATTTGCAGCGCCAAAAAGAGATCAATACTTTGATTTCACGGACCATTCCATTCCCTGATGGCAACAAATACTTGCTTTGTTCGGGCTATGCAGATGTGACGTTGACGCCGCCCACGCCCAAACTCCTGGAGGATATCCAAATCCTGGAGATCGCATTTTATTTCCGACAAGACCGGGGGAATGCAGCCTCGGCTGAGATAGCCAGCCTGGCAGCTAGCAGGGGGATAAAAATCGTGGCAATGGACCTGCTCACACCCGACGCTGAAACCGTGACGGCTGCGGAGGTCATCATCAATTCGGCCGCGTCGATTGCTGAGCAGTTCCCCGGCGCAGATGTTGGCGAGCACAGCAAAGAGCTCCAGGCAGCCAGCAAAGGAATCGTGATCACCACCGACGGCAGCCAGCTGATCCATGCGATTGACAGGGACGGCACGCATTATTCACTCTTACCGCCGATAGTCACCCCGGTCGAAACGACCGGAGCAGGGGATAGCTTCCGGGCAGGGATCATTTATGGTCTCCTGCAGCAGTGGTCGCTATCTCGATCGCTGCGCTGGGCGGCTGCGGTCAGCGCAATGCAGGTCCAACGCAGCCTTGCGCAGGACCGCCCACCCACCATGGAGAAGATTGCCAGCCTGGCAGAACAAATTGAAGTCCGCAGATTGAGATGAATCCTAAGACAACTCAAGCGCTCATCCGGCTGGAACCTCCGGCGAGCACAGCGATAGGCTTCAGCCATAGGCTATAGTAAAATGTGGGTTCGAAATGAGCCACTGCTGGTGAATCTGGGCTCTCTTACCGTCGAATAAATTACGAGGATTGGTCCCATGAGCTCAAATGAGATCTACAACTATATCAAGGTAAACGACGAAATCGCCACCGGCGGGCAACCCACTGCGGATGAACTGCGCTCTGTAGCCGAAGAAGGGTTTACTTCAGTCATCAATCTCGCCACCATCGAGCCACCCTATTCACTGGAAGACGAAGCCGGGCTCGTGCAATCTCTCGGCATGCATTACTACCACATCCCGGTTGACTGGGGCAATCCTCTGGAGAGCGATTTCGAGGCTTTTGAGAGCACCATGGGCAGCCTGCCGGCGGGCAAGACCCTGATCCACTGCGCGGCGAATTTCCGCGTGACAGCCTTTTATTCCCTCTACGCGCAAGCCCACCTGGGCTGGACGGAAGCGCAAGCGGAAGCATTTCGAGAACAGATCTGGGGAGGACGTGACGTCCCCGTGTGGAACGAGTTCATCGCCCGGATGAGCCAGAAAATATCCGCTGGCTAAAGGGGTTTTGGACCCACTGCTGATCAGACCAGGATGTTGAAAAACCTCCCGAACCGATAAGTTAAACTGGATAAATCCCTAAGTACAGTCACATAAATTCTGTCGAATGTTCAGGTATTTCCAAGGCTAATAATCGAAGCGCCATCATTCATAAGTTATGTGACTGTACTTAGAGAACGAGGGTGAGCATCAGCCGAATGTTGGAGAACAGAGGCGGGTAGCCTACGGTCCATTTATCAAGCGGACCAGCCAGACGTTTATCGCAGCAACGGTTAGGAGATGCGTGATGTTCTTTGACCAGGCCGAGTTCAATATCCGCTGCGAGTGGGGCATTGAGGGCGTAGAGCGCCTCGCGCCGGATTGTGATGTCGTTATCATCGTGGATGTGCTATCTTTCTCGACATCCGTGGATGTAGCAACTCGGCAGGGGGGCTGTCGTATATCCCTATCGCTGGCGAGATGAAACAGCCACGGAATACGCGCGGTCACTCGGGGCTTTGCTCGCAGGTTCGACTCGAAGCGATGGCTACTCGCTCTCACCCACCTCGCTGCTCAGCATTCCCCCTAGCACTCGCTTGGTATTGCCTTCGCCAAACGGCGCAACCCTGTCGCTGGCAACGGGAGATGCAGTGACATTCACGGGTTGTTTACGGAATGCGCAAGCTGTAGCCAGGGCTGCCCAAAAGTTGGGAGATCGAATCTTGACTGCGCCTGCAGGAGAGCGTTGGCCCGACAACCAAACCCTGCGCCCAGCGTTTGAAGATCTGGTAGGTTCAGGAGCGATCATCCACTTTCTTCAGGGAACGAAGTCCCCTGAAGCGGCTCTTGCAGAAGCAGCTTTTCTGCATTTTCGAGAAAAACTGCTGGAGTGCTTGTTGAACTGTAGCTCGGGTAAGGAGCTGGTAGCGAAAGGCTATGCAACCGACGTGGAAGTTGCGGCTGCCTTCAATGTGAGCAGCTCCGCACCCAGGTTTAGAGAAGGTTGTTATACCGTGTCCGCAAACGACAAAATATAACCAAGTCCATTAAAAAGACCAAAAAAGAGGGTACCCCTCTTTGAGGTTTCTTTAAGGAGCTAATATTTATGAATATCATAAATGCAAAATATTCGACAGGAATCATTGCAGGGATTACCGGATTATTATTCGCTCTGCTGTATGTGGGGCTTGAGATTTTAAACGAAAACCCACAGGCGACGAATTCGATATCGATCTGGCATTTCCCTGTGATATGGCTCCTCGCCGGGATCTTCTTTTACCTCGTGTTTTATGCCGTGGGGACCGTACGCGGCGGCAAGGTAAAAGAACGGACGATCACTTTCAGCTTAAGTGTTGCTGGGGCCGCCCTCCTCGCATTGTTCTGGGTATATCCTATGCTCGTGGGTCTGATGCAGTGCTTTGGTGGGAGCGGTTGTTAAACACCAGAATGACAAGAGCGGAGCCAACCGGCTCCGCTCTTGATAAAAAGGTGCGTTCCCTGCCTGTTACTTTTTAAACTTGAAGTTGGCCTTATGGAATGTGCCATCGTTCAGCTTCACCACGAGCTGGCGGTCAGGGTCTGTTCGATATCATCTAGGGACTCCGAAGTGTCACAGGCAATCTTCGTCGACTGCGGCTCAGCTGCCAAATTATCGGATATTGTTTATGAGGAGTTGGTCGTGTTTATTCTACATAAAATACCGGTGAAATACAAGTAGTAAAGAATATTGGAGTTACGCTGTTGAAAGAGAAAAACCCGAAAAATAGGATGGTAGGCGGGCGGAGGGAGATTTTAACAGAGAAAGATATAATAGCTTGCACGTTTTATCCCCGCACCCTGGAGGGAAGAATGAGCGATTACGATCCAGTAGACATCAGCCAATGGGCGAATTTTGGACCTGAGCTCTTTGACCGGGGGGATAAATTCGCCGACGAATCCTGGCATCCGGCTTCACATGGCTACCCGCTGGGGGAACAAGTTTTCCGAGGGCTGCCATTCCGGATCGGGAACGGCAGCGAGGATAACTGCCTGGTTTATTTCGGCACGGATGGATACCGGCAGCCGGTTGAGCTTGCAATTCATTCCTCTCCAAAATGGCTGATCATCGCCCACCGCCTGCTTGAAACCAATCTCTATTCAGGCGAGGCGGTAGGGAAGCTGATCGCCACGTACTCGTTCCGCTATGCGGACGGCAGGGAGGTCGAGTGCCCCATCCGGGAGCGGCTCGAAATCTCGGTTGCGCCCCCGCGCTGGGGTCAGCTGCCGTTATTGGCTGAGGCGGACCAGGAGGAATCTTTCGCCGAAAGGGAAAACGGCCCCTGGAACTTTTTAGGCTGGCGGTTAACGGAAATTGGATTAGCCTGGCCGCGCTGGTTCGTCTTGTGGAGCTGGAAAAACCCGCATCCCGATATTCCGCTGGTCTCGCTGCACGTTGAACCCTGCGACAGGCCCTTTTTCATCGCAGCCATCACCGCCAGCAATCTGGATGAGGACCCCATTGGCAGGCTTGCTAAAAAGACCCTCACCATCCGGAAGAAAAGCCCCGGTATCCCGGGAAAACCGGCGTCATTCTCCGTCAGCGTGGACCGCGGGCAAACCAGCTACACTTACCCGCTTCCCGGGCAAACACCTGGACGAGTATCTGCAAGACCCCATGGCTGGTTTTGGGCAGGAATATAACCTCGCTGGCTCAGGAGTCTACGCCCAGGTCGTTGCCCAGCCATCAGCCACTTTGGAAGTCAAACAAGCCGGTGAGACCGTTGACCGGTTCAGCTGGCGAGAGCTGCTCGAGCGAGGCGCGGCTGAATCTGACCTATCCCGAGTAGAGATCGTTGACAGAGAATTGAGCTGGGTGCACGTAAAAGTCATCGACGAGATTTCCGGCAGACCCGTCCCTTGCCGGGTGCATTTCCGCTCGTCGAATGGCATTCCCTACGCGCCGCACGGGCATCACGATCACCTGCTTTCCGACCAGGGCACCGTCAACATCGACGTCGGCGGCGACGTTCGCCTGGGAAACTCTACTTACGCCTACATCGACGGAACCTGCCAGGGTTGGCTGCCGGCTGGTCAGCTGATCGCGGATATCGCTCACGGGTTCGAGTACGAACCCTACCGGAAGGTGCTCTACCTTCAAAAGGGCCAGCGGGAGCTGGTCATCCCGATCCGGCGAATGACCGACATGCAATCCCAGGGCTGGTACTGCGGCGATACCCACGTCCATTTCCTGTCGACCTTTGGGGCGCTGCTCGAAGGGCAGGCGGAGGATCTCAGCGTCGTCAACCTGCTGCAAGCTCAATGGGGGAACCATTTCTCGAATATCGAAGAGTTCCTCGGTCGTCCGGTGCCTTCTGCAGACGGAAAAACCATTGTGTATACCAGCCAGGAAAACCGGCAGCACATCCTCGGGCATCTGAGCCTGCTGGGCTTGAAAGCTCCGGTATCTGCCGCTGTCCTCGGATGGGCCGAGTGAAGCAGAATTCGGCGGCTCGCTTGAGACAACGCTCTCCCATTGGGCTGACCAGTGCCATGCCCAGGGAGGGACGGTGATCCTCCCCCATTTTCCGGATCCAAACCTGGAAGCGCCGGCGCTCATTGCCACCGGGCGCAGCGATGCGGTGGAAATGATTTTCCACGAGCAGTACGGTCACCTGGAATATTACCGTTATCTCAATGGGGGATATCAGCTGCCGCTCGTGGGTGGGACGGATAAAATGTCCGGCGAAGTGCCGGTCGGCTTATTCCGAACCTACGTATACATCCCGCCCGACCAACCCTTCAGCTATGATGCCTGGATCAAGGGTCTCATCCAGGGAAGGACATTCCTGACCAGCGGGCCGCTGCTGAGCTTCCGAGTAGAAGGGGCGCAGCCCGGCGATACTCTCCACCTCCGGGGAAATGGGGGAATGGTCGAGGTGCAGGCTGAGGCGCACTCGATTTTCCCCATGCACTGCCTGCAGATTGTCCAGGAAGGAAGGGTGGTGGCTGCGGTTGAAGATGCAGGAGGGAAAAAAGAGCTCTCGGTAAGAGCCAGGCTGAACATCGACCACGATACCTGGCTGGCTGCCCGGGCTGGCGGAAAGAACTATTATGACTCTGCCCGCCACTTCGATGAACTGAAACGCGGCATTATGGCGCACACCTCACCGGTCTACCTCAGCCTGGGCGAGCGATGGAAGATGTACAACCCGGAAACCATGCAGTACATGCTCACCTTGCTGCATGGAGGGCTGGCGTACATCGGCGAGCGCTCGCGACAAACCGTTCCGGGCGAGGTGACTCACGCTCATGCTGAGACCAGCCACCTGGGCTACCTTGAGCAGCCCTTCAAAGAAGCTATCGCGTGCTGTCCGCGCCCGGATGGAGGAGTGATCCCCGGAACTCTCAATTCTACAAATGGAACCTGCAACCTGGTCAGCCAGCTAAGGATGATCGTGACCGCTGGACGAATGATCCTGGTCGTGAAAGGAACCCTCCCGGTGCATGCGGTTATGCAAATTGCGCTGGGCAGACACGAGGATCAGGCGCATCCGCTTGTAAGCCCGGTCCTCGGCGCGCGTGCCGATGGTGTCCAGAAATGCCAGGGCGCCCTCGATCTGCTCCAGGATCGTAACTGCGTCCGGGACAGCCATCAGGTAAGAGCCGGCGACAGCGATCATCACCGGGGATGAATGGGCGGCAATGATTTCGGGCTTATCGGGATAATGGCCGCGGACCAGCAGAGCCATCCAGGCGCTGCGCTCCACAGGCACCGTCCAGCTGCCCGCTGGCATACTGAGGGTCCACTTCAAGGCTCTCGCGGATCTCTCCGTTCACCACCAGGTCGACGCGTGACATGGGGAGCGTGACGCTGGCAACCTGCCAGGTAACATCCAGGGTGCCTCCGGCAGGCGGGCAGCGAGATGCGGCTGCCCATGGGAAGGCCGTCCGACAAAGAACTCGAGCAGTGGACCGTAGGTGACGAACGTCTCGGCGCGGCGGACAGCGTCCATCCAGGCCTCTGTAGGTGAAAGGTTGACCTTCTTCAAGGTGGGCATAGGTCCTTACCGCTCCGACAGGAGTATCTGCCGACATCTTATCTGTCCCGCCCACCGCGGCAAGCTGGTATCCGCAGTTCAGGTAGCGGTACCAGTCGGATAGGCTGTACGGATCGATCCCATCGTAAAGATTCTCCCAGGAGGTCATCTCGATCGCATCGATCTCACCGGATACGATACTTGCGGCGTGTTCGGCGCGCGGGTTGGGGAAATGCGGCACCACCACCAGACCGCCCTGCCGGTGGCACTGGCGCGCCCATTGGGTCAGCAGGCAGCCCACCGGGTCGCCCAGGGCCGATTCATCCGGACCGCCGGTTGTCATTGGGGCAATGATCCTCCCACGGTAACCCAGCAGTGAGATATGCCCCAAGACATGCTGCCGGTTCTCGGTCCCCACCCGCACCAGATATTCCTGCTCGCCTCCGCCTTCCCGCGAGCTCCAGGTGCTCCGGCCATCAAAGTCACCGACATTGGTCATCAGCTCACCCCACTGGCTGGCCAGCAGGTTGATGATATTTACCCCTTCCGCCGCGCCTTCCAGCAGGGCAGACCCCGGGGAGAGGAAATGCACGTGCGTATCGGCTGTCACCCAGCCGCGCTCGCGCCAGCGGAGCAGGCGCTCGACCTCAATCGTCACTTCTTGGGTGTCGGGGGAAATTTCGATCACCTTGCGCACCGGGCGGATCTCGAACCCCTTGGAGACCTCGATGTACACCTTCCCGAGCGGAAGGTCAATAACTGTCTCTCCGGAGATGTAGGTGCAGCTGTGCAGTCCCTGGTTGGCAAAATCCACGCTGTAATCTTCAAACCAGGTTGGGTTGACGATGCGGTGGCGGTCCACTGGCGAAAGATACTCACCTTGCGCCCCATGCACGTGCAGCTTGGCGGCAACCAATTTATGGCTGCCGCGTTCCACCACACGCAGAGTCACCCGCTGCAGAGCAGGCGGAACCGATTGGAGGAGCGATTCTACAGCCCCACTCTCAACCTGCTCCACAGGGATGAGCGAGCCGTCCCACAGGTGGAAGCAGGCTTCTGGGTGTGACGTGTACTCAAGCAGGATATTGTGGCTGGAAGCGCTCGGGATCTGGTTGTTGTAGGTAGCCTCCCAGTCTCCATCCGGATAGATGGTCTGCGCTCCGGCGGAGATGACCTGCCCCAGGTCAAGCTGGATCTGCGCTAATTGACCCATCTCGTCCAAATCTGGTTGGAACCCGACCTGTGAAGGCAGGTGGAGCACGGCTTTCCGGCGGCTGCGCCAGCGCAGCGGCTCTTCAACTGCAGCCCCGGCTGACAGGCCTAAAATCACGATGAGCCCCGAGACCGGCTCGAAGCGAATGCCCGTGATGAGCTTCTCTGGGTGCGGGTTCTCCCAGGCCCAAAGCCAGCTGAGCCAGGGAGTGTCGTCCCCGGCGGTGACCCGGACCTGGGATCTGCTCCAATCGGTAGCGGGCTGCTCGTGGGCTGCGCGCACCGGGTGCGGTTTGCTTGAAGGCACCGCCTGGAAGCACTGCTCACCCCAGCGATGGGTGAAACCCCCGATTTGATGCCTGAGGTGGATGGGAGCCCGTGCTTCTGTGCCATCCTGGTAGAGCATTACATAATCGGCGGCATGCTCATTGAGCCGGCCCTCGCCGCGCATGGGCGAGATAAATCCAGCGGGACCTGCGGCTAAAGGCTGCAGATCAGCCGTGTGTAAAAACACCAGCCAGCGGGCTTGAAGCGGGTCGAAGGCCACGGCCTGCTCCTGACCGGCGAGCAAAACAACCCTGTCGATCTCGAATGGGATGCCCCGGCAGACACTTGGGCCGCGGGGAGCAGCTTCGACTGCCTGCGCCATTTCGGGTGATACACCCCTCGAATGCAGATCATCGAGGGAACAATTACCTCTGATTGGGATGGATGAAAACAGGGGTGAAGGCGGGCTATCGTTCAGCTGGAACATAAAATCTCCTCCCGAGATCGCCGAGAAAATCCGGATTTCTCAACACGAAAGAACAGGTTGTTTCATAAGCTTTATTCTAACGCCGCGCGGTTTTTTCGCTCGATGGAAATATCTGCAGGCTGCGGGGTTTAAGATCAGCTGCCGTCTATTTTCCGGAAGCTCCGCCGCTGATCCAGGCCAGGCGACAGATCTTGACCCCAGTTTGGAGATCGTGACAGGAGGTAATATATTCGGCGCCATCCTCAGCGAGGATCACTTCTGGCGCCGCCAGGGGCAGCATGCCCAGATAGTTCTCGTCCGGATCCTGGTCGATGCCAAAATCAGCCGGGTCGCTGCTCCAGTAGACGTGCGTACGAGCGTGGTCGTAATCTTCGGTACGGAATAAATAAAAGTTATCCCCCCGTTGAACTACATGGGGACATTCGTGCGTCCAACGCCCGGCAGCGAACTGCTGAGAGCGATGCGCCAGGCTGGGCAGCGACCAATCGAGCAGGTTGGAGGAGGTGCGCAGGTAAATCCCGGGGCGCAGGGGTTCCCCGCTCTCGTAGCCAGCGTAGTACATATGCCAGGCATCTCCGATGCGGACGACGCACGGATCGCGCGCCTCGCCGGGACCCGCAAACAAACGGCTCTGCCCGCGCTCGTTGAGACGCCGCTCCCAGTGCCTGCCGTCTGCGGAAAGCAGGAGCGAAATCTGGCATTCGAGGCGCGGATCTCCAGGAGAGACCTCGCCTCCGTGGGAATCGAGACCTGTACCATGCGCGCCGAAGAAGAAATAATAACGAGCATCATTTTGCACCACGAAGGGCGACTGAATCCACTCCCGCCCGTCGGGTTCGGCGAGGCTCTCGCCTGCACTTCGCTCCGGGCGCAGATATTCTCCGGTCTGGCGCCAGGGTCCCCGGTCGAGGCTTTCTCCCTCCCAATGATAAAGGATTCGACCGGTAGCCATCCCGCGGATGCACCCCCATAAATGCCAGGTTCCGTCTGGCCCGCGAAAGAGATGGTGGTCAACACATTCAGGAGGAGGATTAGGGCTGGCTGGGCTCAGCCCGGGGATTTACGGAGCTCCCCCGATCAGCCAAAATTCGCTGGCAAGCGCAGGGCGCAACCTGGCGGAGCGAGATGAGTGACCCATGGCCGTGCTGGACCGGCTATTCTTTAACTGCCCCGACGAACATACCTTGCATAATCCTTTCCTGGAAAAACAGGAAGAGCAAGATGATCGGGATCATACTGACCAGGACCCCTGCAGAAATCAGCCCATAGTTGACGAGCCGCTCGCCTTTGAGGGTAGATATCGCAATCTGGACTGTCCGGTTATCCTGATTGAGGAGGATCAGGGCGAACAAATACTCATTCCAAACGCTCAGGAAGTTGAGCAGAAGGCAGGTAACCACGGCCGGTCTGGCCATCGGCAGGAAGACGTACCAGATAAGCTGCAGGTGACTGGCGCCGTCTATCACCGCGCTTTCCTCCAGCTCCTTAGGCACACTGCGCAGCTGGCTGGCAAGGATGAGGATGGTCAATGCCAGAGAGCGTGGCCGGGTAGAAGATCATCAGCATCAGGGGATTGTAGAGCAAACCCATGCGAATAGCAGTCAGGAATACCGGCATGAGGATTGCCAGGGCAGGGATCAGGAAGCCCAGGCTGAAAATAGCCTCGGCGATAGCACCCATCCGGGTTTGAATCCTGGCGATAGCATAAGCGGCTGGAAATGCCAAAACGAGGGACAGCAATTCGGCACAGGTGGTGAGCACGATCGAAACAGAAATTGCATGGGCCAGGCCGCCTCGCTGAATGGCACGTGCAAAATTCTCTAGGGAAAAGCTTGCCGGCAGCCCTAATGGATGCATGAAAATGCTGGTATTGTCTTTAAAGGCTGAAACCACTAAGTAATAGAGGGGAATGATGACGATGATGGCGTACAGGAAGGCAAGAAAGTATGAACTGAATGTCCAGAACCATGTGTCAAAGCCTGAGCGGCGCGCTATTCGCTGCAGGGTGATATTTCGCGAAAATATCATGCGACCTCCGGGCGGCGGGTAAATCGCCTGATCAGCATAATACCAAACAGCCCAAAAACAAATGCAACCACCGCGATAGCCTGACTGTAGCCTAGCCGGTAGGCAACGAAGGCCTGACTATACAAGTAATAGCCAAGCGTGACCGTGTGGTCGCCAGGCCCACCTTTGGTCAGGATGAGCACGTTCTGGGCCGATCCATAAATGATCCACACAAAATTTAGCACCATTGCGACGCCGAAGAAGTCACGGGAGAGCGGAAAGGCAATCCGCCAGATCAGATCCCATGTGTTCGCCCCGTCCAGGCGGGCCGCATCGAACAATTCCTCAGAAATGTTCGAGAGCGAGGCGTAAAACAGGATCCCATAGAAGCCGATGCTGCCCCAAATATCGATGGCAATCACGGCGGCGAGGGCAGTCCGGGGATCGGCTAACCAGACGTGGGTAAACTGCTCCAGGCCAAGCTGGCGAAGGACGGAATTCAGGATCCCGTCGGGCAGATAGACACCCACGAACATCAGGTTGACAGCCGCAACGGAAAGCATGGAGGGGAGGAAAAAAACTAACCTGAACCAGCGAAACCCTGGCGGCCGCCTGCTTAAGAAGAATCCCACCATGAACCCGGCCAGCAAGGCAATCGGCATATCGACCAGCATGTAGATCGCAGAGTTGGCGACCCCATGCCAAAAATGCTCATCTTGAAACATGCGGACATAATTTCCCAGGCCGATAAAGACCTTGGGTTCCAGTAGGCTGTTGTTCCAGCGAAAGAAACTCAGGTAAAACATGTTGAAGAGCGGCCAGATCATCAACCCCATAAACCAGAGCATGGCGGGTAGGACCAGCGCAATAAAGGCCACTCGCGAGCGGGCGCGTCTCATCTTGAAGTAGCCGCGCTTCGTCACTTGCATTTTTGGTTTCGACAGCTTATCTTCGTTGATATAAGTTTGAGCAGCCATGGGAGTAGGAACAGGGGCAGGCATCTGGCATGCCTACCCCTTTCCAAGCCTCTTATTTCATCTGGATACTTTACTGTTCAGTATAAATCTTGTCCAGCTCTGCCGCAATCTCTTCGGGGGTAGTCCCTGGGATGAACGCGTCAGCGGTAGCTTTGTAAAGCGCATCGAAAGACTTCTGTGGGACGTAATTGTCCGTGATGTCGATGATCGTTGCGTCTTTGACGTAATCGACCGTACTCTGCATGAAAGGCGAGAGCTCGCCTGGAGCGATCTGAATATCATTCACAGGTGAGGCCATCGCAGTTTTCACTACGAATTCCTTGATGACATCTGTCGAGAATAAGTACTGGATGAACTTGCGCGCTGCGTCCAGCTTCTTTTCTCCGTTGCGGGTGATCCAAACGCCTTTGCCAAGCCGGCATAGATCGTCGGCTTTTCATGCGGCGAATCGGAGGATAGGATCGGGAAACCGCCCAGTGCGACGTGATCTTGCATGGATTCAGGAAGGGCACCAAAGCTCCACGAACCTCCTTGCATCATAGCCGCTTTCTCGTCGTTGAACATGGCGTTCATCGCGTCTGCCTGCAAGCCTTCGGTATTTTTCGCAAAGACACCTGCATCGCGGAGCTGGGTGAAGAGCTTGATGCCTTCCATCGCTTTCGGATTATTGGCAAAGCCACCTTTGCCAAAGACATCCCTCATCTCCTGGTCGCTCAGGACATCCTGGACAATCGTAGTAAAGACTGCATAACCGCTCCAGTCGGTGCCGCCAACCACGAACGGCTCGTAGCCGGCATCCCGGATCTTTTTCGAAGCGGCGATCAGCTCGTCGACGTTCTTCGGAATCTCGACGCCAGCTTTTTCGAGGATGTCCGTGTTGTACCAAACTGGCCAGGTAAAGCCCTCTAAGGGGAAGGCTGCCAGGCGGCCCTGTTTATCTGTACCTGAGGCGAGCGCCTCGGGCACGAACCTACCTTCAAAGCCCCATTCTTTCATTAGGTCGTTCACCGGGATGCTCACTCCCTGATCGATCCAGGTGTCCTTTGAGCCAGCCCAGTTGTTGAATACGATGTCAGGCTCCTGTCCAGCCATGTAGGCTGTCTCGACCTTTAGCGGGATATCGAGGTCAGAGTAGACCTCGTCCTCGATCTTGATGTCGGGATTGGCCGCCATGAAATCCTTAAATACCTGCTGAAGGACTGGTCCGTGGGTATCATCCGGCGCGTAATTGTGCATGATCTTCAGGGTTACGGGCTCGGCGGCGGGCGGCTGTGTAGGGGCTTCAGTCGGAGCCGGGGGAGCTTCGGTGGCAGCCGGCTGAGTAGGTGCAGGAGGCTGAGTAGCGACAGCTTCGGTAGCGACAGGTTCGGTAGTAGGAGCCGGCGTCGGCTGCGCTTGAGCGCAGGCGGATAGGATGAAGGAAAGCAAGATCAACAGGGTGATTATGGTCAGACCGAAACGTGGTTTCATAGCTTATCTCCTCTTCGAGATCGTAAATTTGAATTCAAATTGGACTGGATGAGCCTCATTTTTTAAGGAAATGCGAGTTCACCTCCTTCTGCTAATCTCATTATTTCTCTTTTTGACACAACTCACGGTGCGAACCAAAGGGCACCGGAAAGGTCTTTTGTATATGTATTGAAGTTCCAACATGGAACAGATTATGGGCGGCATGGGAGAAACTGCGGTAGAAAACCAGGACAGGATCGGAATTCAGGAAAATGAGCCGTCCGGTCATGAGGAAGGCACCTGGTCAGGGGAGGTTTGAAGGAGAGACAACGAACGAGATCGATCTCCTTCCACCAGAAAGGCTCTAGACGAGCGATTACAGATTGCCAACCTCCAACGAGCTTCATAATCGATGATCATTCCAGGTTGATGAGCCAGTTGGATCGCGATTGTTCGCCAGAACCTGGAATGTAAACGCTTACGAAAGCGCTTACATTATATGTGATTTATGGGGTTATGTCAACAATTAATCTGCAGGGATTTTGCTGGATCGCCCGCCTGGACCCCTCTCCAGGAGCGAGCAAGCTAAAACTTCCCCGGTTGACAATCTAATTCATTTCCCATAATATTGGTTAACCCCATCTGCCCTTAGCGTATTAACTGGCGGCAGGATGTGGAACCCCTGTGCCTGTCTCAACGGAGGATCCCCTATGACGAACGCACTATTGCCCCTGAGCGTAAACGGAAGCCAAATTGTCGATTCTGAAGGGCGCCCGGTCAGCCTGCGCGGGGTTTGCCTGGGCGGCTGGATGAACCTGGAAAATTTCATTAACGGATACCCCGGCTCTGAACATGGCTTGAGAGCCGCCATGGCTGAAATACTCGGAGCGAGTAAAGCCAGCTTTTTTTTCGAGCGGTTATTGGATCACTTTATTACTGAGGCAGATATTGCCTTTATCAAGCAGCAAGGAGCGACGGTCGTGCGCATCCCGCTCAATTACCGGCACTTTGAGGCGGATGCAGAGCCTTTCCGTTATTTAGCCGGAGGCTTCGCCCGCCTGGACCGTGCCCTCGATTGGTGCACGCAGCAGGGGCTGTATGCCATCCTGGACATGCATGCCGCCCCAGGCTGGCAAAACCCGGACTGGCACAGCGATAATGCCAACCGGAATGCGTTGTTATGGGAACACCCCCATTTCCAGGAGCGCCTGATCCGGCTCTGGACCACGCTTGCGGAGCGATATCGTGATAACCCGGCTGTGGCAGGTTACGACCTGATGAATGAGCCAGTCACTGCCGCGCCTCGCGGAGTTTTCAGCGAAATTAACTACCAGCCTGCCTGGCCGGCAATCAACCAGCTATACCGCCGGTTGGTGGAAGCCATCCGGGTACAAGATCCCGATCACATCATTTTCCTCGAAGGCGACTTTTTTTCCAGCCTCTTCAAGGGCCTGGATGAGCCGTTTGCCGATAACCTTGTCTACAGCAGTCACAACTACAGCCTGCCCTGCTTCGGACCCGGCCCTTACCCGGGCGAGATCCGCGGAGAACGGTGGGACGCCGCCCGCCAACAACAGGCTTTCGAGGCTCAGGAAGGGACTGTTTATCACGCGCAACCACCGAGTGCCGCTGTGGTCCGGTGAATTTGGCGCGGTCTACGACGGGCCGGCTGAAGAGATCCCTGACCGGCTGCGCGCTCTCGACGACCAACTGGCGATTTTCAACACAGCCGGTATTCACTGGACTTTGTGGACCTATAAAGACACCGGAATCATGGGCTGGGTATCTTTGGACCCGGAATGTGAGTACCTGCAGCGTCTCGCTCACGTGCTGGACGCAAAACGCCAGCTGGATACCGACTTTTGGATCGAGTGGTCAGCACCCACGCCTGCAAAGCGCCAGGCAGCCGACTTAGCCCGGCTGATTGTGGATACCATCGGCGATGCGGACCTGCGGCTGCCCGAGGTCGAAACCTATTTCCGCCAGGCCAGCCTTGCCAATTTCGCCGGGGAGCTGCTCCAACCGGCTTATGCGAAATGCTTCCTCGGCCGGTCAGAAGCTGAGATTGACCGCATCCTGCAGTCGTTCCGGCTGGAGAACTGTCCTATCCAGCAAGACTTAATCGATATAGCCCACCGCCACCTGATTTCGACGGTTGCTCAGCAATAAGGGAGGCAGCATGGATCCTCCACGTGAAGTCCGCTGGGAATACATGTTCCCGGATGAATTAGAGAACGCCTTTGCTCAATACCCGTTGGTATACTTTCCGTATGGGATGTGCGAGCCGCACGGACCGCACAATGCGCTTGGGTTAGATGCGCTGAAAGCGCACAGCATTGCCTGCCTGGCTGCCGGGGAATACGGCGGGATCGTCGCGCCGCCGGATTACTGGCACATCCACGGCTTCGGCGGTTATGCAGCCTGGGCTGCCCAATGGGTGGGTGAAGTAACCCGGCCCTGGCTTACCTGCGTTCCGCCCTGGATCCATTTTAAGAACGTCTGCTATCACATCCGTGCGGCGGAGATTATGGGGTTTCACGCGGCAATCTTGCTGACCGGTCACTATGGGCCAAACTGGGAAGATTTGAAGACGCTGGTGACCAACCTCCAACCCTACGTGGGCACCCGCCTTTATGCGCTGCCAGATTTCGAGGCGAACCAGCCCGGTTTCGATAACGATGGACAAAGCACCGGCGATCATGCGGGGAAGGTCGAAACGTCATTGTTATGGGCGGTCCACCCGGAATGCGTCGACATCTCGCGCCAGCCCAAACCCGAGCCGGGCAAAGCCATCGATCCGAAGGAACATTTTGCGATGGGGCCTGATGCAGGCGAGGCCAACCGGCGGTAGGGGAGCGCATGGTTGCCGATGAGGTCCGCTGGTTGGGCGCGAAAGGCGGCGATCTTCTCGCTGAATATGACCGGCTGCGCCCTGCTCATACGCTGCGAACTTTCGCTGAAGTTGAGAGAGTATGGCGAGACGTGGTAGAGCCACTTTTGAAAGATTTTATCTGCATGCAAGCTACCTGGGAACAGGACCAGCCACCCCCTGGGGATTCTGTCTGGCGGGAAAACTGGGAGGTTACCTTCCCGGAGGATTGAGCGGAAACGGCAAAGCGGAAGTGCGCTTCCCACGCATTTATTGGCAATTCCATTGCAGGAAAGGTTGTTGACATTATTCAAATAACCTTCTATAATCTATGTAAGCGCTTTCGTAAGCGTTTACATTATCTCTAGGAATGGGTTAAGTCGGTTGGCCAAATACACTCCTGTCAAAAAGGTCACGATCAGTGACGTCTCAAAGCAAGCCGGGGTATCGATCGCGACGGTAAGCCGCGTCCTGAACAACACCCTGCCCGTTTCCGAAGAGACAGCCACGCGGGTGCGGGCGGCAATCGAGGATCTCAATTTCATACCCAATACATCCGCTCGGGTTCTGGCAGGCGGAAAAACCTACGTGATCGGTTTGATCATCCCGGAGATTGCTGCGCTTTCTTTGATCCCCCTCCTGGCGGGGATTGAAGCGGCGACGCGCGCGATGGGATACGGCCTGCTGATCTACGCCAGCGGCGTGGATTCCGTTTCAGGTGAAAAAATCCGGCATATTTTGAATGAAAATAATACCGATGGCTTGCTCGTGTATGTGAACAGCCTGGACGAAGAAGAATTAACCCGGTTAAGCCGGATTGGGTTCCCTGTAGTTTTGCTCCATCATACCCCACCCAGGAACTTATCCATTCCGTATATTACCTTTCGCAACAAACATGCCGCACAGGAGCTGGTGGACCACCTGATCGAGGTACACGGATACCGGCGCATTGCCTGGCTGCGCGGACCAGAAGGGCATGAGGACTCTGCTTCGCGCGAACAGGGGTACTGCAAGTCATTGAGCGATCACAATATCCCTCTCGATCCCGAGCTGATGGGGTACGGCGGGTTCAATTACCGTGATGCCCGGGAAACGGTCAGCTGCTGGCTGAAGCAAAAAATGGAAATCGATGCGATTTTTGCTGGGGCTGATGAGGCAGCTTTCGGGGCGATTTCAGCCATCTGGGATGCAGGCCAGCGCGTCCCGGAAGATATTGCCGTGGTCGGTTTTGATGATATCGATCTAGGGCGCCATTTATTCCCTCCGCTCACTACCATTCACGCGGATTTCGAGCGAGCCGGGAGGGAGGCTGTCCTCCAGCTCGTCAATCTGGTTACCACCGGGAAAGCCTCCCATAAAGTTATTGCTCCGACCAGGCTGGTCATCCGGCGCTCCTGTAATTGTCCCTGGGAGCCGGACAGTCCGGCGTCCAATTCGGGATAAGTCCCGTTATGGATCCCAATTTCTGCGCTTATCCTGGCTTTCCCGCGCCTGTCTCGGCTTACCCGCAGCAAGCGCATGAAGTGGTTATCATCTTGGGCATGTTGAAATCAAACTGCCGCATCGGAGGCTACCAGTGAACATCATCCTGGTTGTGTTCGACACACTGCGTAAAGACTGTGCTGGCGCCTACGACTCCCCGGGCTGGGGTGAGGTGCAAGTACCCCATTTCAAGGCGTTCGCCGAGCAGGCCGTGGTTATGAGGCGCGCGTATCCCAATGTACTGCCGACTCTGCCAGCACGGGTCGCTCTCTATACCGGCAAGCAAGTTTATCCATTCGAAAACGGCGATTTTCACCTGAAAGGCGACTTTGTGGGTGCACCCGGCTGGGGTCCGATCCCTGAAGACGACTCGACCCTGGCGGAGATGCTATCCGCAGGCGGGTACCGCACCGCCCTGATCGGTGACCTTTACCACATGTTCAAGCCTTCCAAGAACTTCTGGCGGGGGTTCGATCAATGGACCTTTCTACGCGGCCGGGAGATCGACCCAGGCCGCTCGGGTCCACGGCTGACAAAGCAAGAATTAGATTATTGGCTGCCTCCCGAGGCGAGGAGACTGCTGGCGCTAAACGACCCCCGGGATGAGCAGGAGGCTGATGCGCTGGATTTCATCCAGCGCTGCATCACGAATTTACGCGGACGGTCGAGCGAAGCCGACTATTTTTCCCCCAGGGTATTTCAGGAAGCTTCCCTATGGTTGGAACAGAACCAGGACGCGGAGAAGTTCTTCCTGGCGATCGAATGCTTTGACCCTCACGAGCCCTGGCTGGTCCCCGCGCACTACCGCAAGATGTACCAGGCGGAGGAAGGTGCGGAGCAGGTGATCACTTTCTACGGGGATGTGTCCAGCATGAGCCCATACCTGCTCGAGCGCACCCGGGCTAACTATCGCGGCTCGGTGACCCAGTGCGACCGCTGGTTTGGGTACCTGATGGAGACGCTGCGCGTCCTCGGACGGCTCGAAGATACTTTGGTGATCCTGACTTCCGATCACGGTCATACACTGGGTGAAGAAGGGTTCATGGGAAAACGCGGATATCCCTCACGCCCGGAGGTGTTCGACATTCCGTTGATGCTGCGCTTTCCGCATGCCGAGCATGCAGGCACGGTGAACGACAGCTTCGTGCAGCACGTGGATCTGACTGCAACCATTTTGGAGGCGGCTGGGGCAGCGCCAGAGCTACCGATTGACGGTCATTCCATCCTGCACAGCGCTGCAAGCGGAACAGCAGGAAAGCGCGACCACGTCACCATCGGCTGGGGATCGACCCCCACGGTGATCAACGATCGCTGGTGGTTCAACGTCAAAGTCAATGGCAGCGGCGCTTTCCTGTACGACATGCGCAGCCCAAATCCATTTGCGCGGAACGTGGCAGATGAGCATCCTGACGTGTTAAACGCCCTTTTCAGGCAAGCCAAAGCGGACGCGGGCGGTGAATTCCCTGAGTGGCTCGTCCAGCTCGCTCAGAGCGAGGCGGATGCCCCCGGGTGCAGTGCGCTGGCTGCAAGAGCGTAAAAGAGAGGATTAACTTATGAAATCGACGAAGATCTACTTCCCGGAAGCCGGCAAGGTAGGCGTGCAGGAGGAACAAATCTCCGCTCCTGATAGGGGAGAAGTCCTGTGTGCTGCCGAAAAATCAGTGATCAGTATTGGCACTGAGACCTTCTGCCTGCGGGGAGAATTCGAAGAGGGCACTAACTGGAAGGAATGGGTGGAGTACCCGTTCGAGCCGGGATACAGCATGGCAGGCCGGGTGATTGAGGTGGGGCCCGGCGTGGATGTGCTCAAAGTGGGCGACCGCATCGCGGCGGTAGTCCCCCACAAGCAGTATTTCAAAGTCCGGGTGCAGGCGTCATACGAGAGACCTGCGGGCGCGTTCCAGAAGCTTCCGCAGGGAATCAGCCCGGAAGAGGGCTGCTGGATGTTATTAGCAGTGACCACCCAGCTGGGAGTGCGCCGGGCAGAGCTCAAGCTGGGCGAGACCGTCGGCGTAATTGGGTTGGGGATATTGGGACAGCTGGTAGTCCAGTACCTGGCGCTGTCGGGAGCGCGCAAGATCATTGCCATCGATACTGTCCAATCCAGGGTCGAGGCAGCGACCAAGCACGGCGCGACGCACGGGCTGGCGATGGATGCGGGCAGCGCCTTTCCCGAGATCCAAAAGATTAGCGGAGGCAAGCTGCTGGATGCCGTTTTTGAAATCACCGGACATCCTGCCGTGCTGCCGCAAGCCATCCCCATGCTGCGTAAACTCGGTCGCCTGGTTTTATTGGGCGATACCCCGCAGCCTTCCCTGCAGCACCTGGCTCCGGGAGTGGTCAGCAACTCGCTGGCTATCCTGGGGATCCACGGGTCGATGAGCCCCGAGCATCCTTCCGAATATGCACCGTGGACCCAAAACGAGATGACGGAGCTCTTCTACGACTACCTGCTCCAGGGTCGGATGAATGTAAAAGACCTGATAACGGACTGCATCTCCCCATTGGATGCACCCCGCGTCTACCAGCAGCTGCTCAACGACCGCTCCGACCAGATTGGCATTATCCTGGATTGGTCTAAACTAAAATAAAAAAGGTTCAGTGGAAAGCTCAGGAAATCGTGACAGACACCATTCCTACTACCCTCAATTTTCGGCCGCAGTTCCCCGCCGGCTACCGCCCGAAGATCGGCTTGCTCGGCTGCGGGTCCATCGCAAAAACAGGTCATCTTCCGGCTTACCAAAAATATGGGCTGAAGGTTGCCGGGGTATACGACCCTCGACCGGAGGCAGTGCTCGGGGTCCAGGAAATGTTCGATATCCAGACGATCTATGCCAGCGAGGCTGAACTCCTGGCAGACCCAGAGATAGAGGTCGTAGATATTGCCACGCACCCACCCGAACGGGTGCGCTTGATGAAAATGGCGTTATCAGCCGGAAAACATATCCTTTCGGAAAAACCATTTGCTCCGGACCTGCAATCCGCCCGAGAGATCATCGCTCTGGCAGAGCGCCAGGGATTGAAAGTAGCTGTCAATCAAAGCGGACGCTGGGGTCCTCCCTGGAAGGCGACCACGGAATTGATCGAAGGTGGCTATATCGGCGATCCATTCGAAGTCACCCACCTCTTCGATGTCAACTTTGCCTGGTGGATTCCCGGTACTATCTTCGATACACTGAAGAACTACGAAATATACGATTACGCCATCCACTGGATCGATATTACCCGCTGCTGGATGGGAGAGAAAAAGGTAAGCGGGGTGCGCGCCCGCGAATATCGCACCCCTCACCAGCCGGCTGAGAGCATTGCACCCTACGGGATGTGGATCGAGCTGGTCTACGCGGATGGCTCCAACGCGATGATCCGCAGCGTGGGGACCGCCGAAACCAAGAAAGGCGGGCACCTGTTCTGGGTGCATGGGTCCGCGGGAACGATCCGCGGCAGCATCCAATTGGGCTCAGATTATATCGAGCTGGAAAGAGAAGATGTACAGGCGCGCTACCACCTGGAAGGAACCTGGTACCCGGATGGCTTCGCCGGATCGATGGGTGAGCTGCTCTGCGCGATTGCCGAGGATCGAGAGCCATCCCACTCGGCGCAGCACAATCTGCTCTCCCTGCAGCTCACTTTTGCTGCCTGCCGCTCGTCGGACCTGGATGGGGCTTTTATAGCCATAGATGAAGTTGAGTAAGCCGCCTGGGCAGGTAAACCTATGCGATGAAAGCCAAAGCAGTATTGCAAGAGCCAGTATTTGAAGTATGCGCAATCCCTGAGGAGGATCCATGCCTTCGCATGTAATTGGTGTGGATGGCGGCTCAACCAAAACCATCGCCCTCGTCGCAGATCTAAACGGCCAAATCCTGGGGATGGCGCGCGGGGCTGGCTCGAATGCGACTGGGGAGAATGTAGATGAGCCCATGGGGGTTGTGGTGCAGACAACCCGAGAAGCCCTGGAAAAATCGGGGATCACCTCCCGGGAGGCTGCCCTGGGAATGTTCACCCTGGCTGGAGCCGATTGGCCGGAAGACATCCAGCGTCGCCAGTACGCATTGGAAAAGGCGGAGCTTGCCTGGAAAGTCGTCGTGAAAAACGATACCTTCGGCGGCCTGCGAGCAGGCACCCGCTGCCCATACGGGGTCGTGATCGCCGCCGGCACAGGCGCAAATACGGCGATCATCACTCCAGGCGGGGACGAATGGGTGTTCGGGTACTACCAGGATTACGGAGGGGCGCTCGATTTCAGTAAGGAAGCGATCGAGGCGGTCTTACGCGCAGAGGATGGGCGCGGCGCACCCACGCTGCTTACGGAGCTGGTCCTGGGCCAGCTCGGTTTTGCTACGGTTGAGGAAATGCTCAAGGCACTGGTCGCCAAGAGGGTTGGGCTGGCGAACAAACTCGCCCTCTGCCACGCGCGTCTTCGAGGCCAGTTTTGTAGGCGACGAGGTAGCCTCCGAGATGATCGTCCGGCACGGCCTGGCGCTCGCAGAATATGCAGCGGCGGTTATCCGCCGCTTCCAGATGGGCCAGCAGGCGTTCGATGTGGTCCTGGTAGGCAGCGTATTCAAAGGACCTGGCTCACTCCTGCAAGATACGATCGCGATGGCGATCCATCGCGCGGCGCCTCATGCTCAGGTTGTTCGCAGCCATTTCGAACCGGTAATAGGAGCTCTGCTGCTGGCTTATGATGCCCTGGGTTTGCCAGTAACCGAAGATATGTACGATTGCCTGGCAGCCACCTGCCCGGCGCCAGAGTTCTTTAATACCGATCAGGGCCTTTAAACGTCCGGATAGAGGTTTACCGGCGAAAAAGAGGTCGTTGGTTTCAATTGGAGGATAGCAGCGTGAAAATGACCATCATTGGGGGCGGCAGTACTTATACGCCCGAGCTGGTTGAAGGGATCGGTAAGTATTACCCAGATTTACCCTTTACCGAGCTTTGCCTGATGGATATTAACGAGCAGCGCCTGGAGATTCTGGGTGGGCTGTGCCAGCGGATGTTCGCTTTTCAAGGATTGGAAGTCAAGGTCACGCTTGAGTCTGACCGGCGACGGGCTCTGCAGGGAGCCGCATTTGTCAACTGCCTGATCCGAGTCGGCGGGATGGATGCGCGCATTCAGGATGAGCGCATTCCGCTTTCCTTCGGCCTGGTGGGGCAAGAAACAACGGGTCCCGGAGGCATGATGAAAGCCCTGCGAACGATCCCGGTGATGCTGGATTTGGCGCGGGATATGGAAGAGGTTTGCCCGGGTGCCTGGCTGATCAATTACACCAACCCGAGCGGGATCATGGCAGAAGCGCTCGGGAGATACAGCCGGGTGAGATACGTCAGCCTTTGCTCGGGGCCAAACCACTGGATCAGCGAAATCCTGCGCCTGATGAATGCCGACCCAGGCTGCGCCACGGTCGATTGGGTAGGTCTTAACCATCTCGGCTTCGCTATCCATGTTTATGTCGATGGAGTCGACAGGACCGATGCAGCTATCGAAGCAGTGGCAGATGAATGGCCCATCGATGGCGAATGGATTCGCACCCTGGGAGCGATCCCGGCAACCTATTTGCGCTACTTCTATCACCCCGACAGGGTGGTGGGCGAAGCGCAGCAGCCGGGGTTCCTGACCCGGGGCGAGCAGGTAAAACAGATCGAGGCTCAGCTGCTGGCTGAATATGCCGACCCACGGCTGTGCGAAAAGCCGCAGCTGCTCACACAGCGTGGCGGCGGAGGCTACTCGGAAGTTGCCTTTGGCACGATGCGGGCCATCCGGCATAACAGCTCAGACCGCCAGGTGGTCCAGGTGCTGAATCAGGGGGCGGTAGATGGCCTGCCTGAGGATGCCTCAATGGAATTAACCTGCCTGGTAGATGCGCTCGGACCGCACCCGATCCGCCTCGGCGAAATCCCATTGGGGATCCGCGGATTGATCCAGACGGTCAAGGCGTACGAAAGCCTGACGGTTGAGGCGGCGGTCACTGGCTCCCGGCAGCTGGCGATGCAGGCGCTGATGAGCAACCCCCTGGTCCCTGCCTGGGACGTGGCGAAACCGCTGCTGGATGCGCTGCTGAAAGCCAACCGTCCCTGGCTGCCCTGGGCCTGACAGAGCTATTTTTGGAGGAATGGTACAAAATGCATAGAGACAACTGGCGCGGAGGGATGATCGGAGCGGGAGCCTGGGCTGTAAACCAGCTGGACGCCTGGCGAGCAGTGCCCGGGGTTCAAATCGCTGCCCTTTGCGACCGCCACCCAGAACGTGTGCAGCCCATGGCTGAGCGCTTCGGAATCACGAAGATCTATCCAGATTTTGAGGCGATGCTGGTGAACGAAGAGCTGGATTTCGTCGATATTTGTGTCCGCCCGTATTCGCATGCCTCTTTGATTCGCCTGGCGGCCGGCGCAGGATTGCAAATTCTCTGCCAGAAACCCTTTTGTACAAGCCTGAGTGAAGCAGAGGCTGTTGTCGCAGAATGCGAGCAGCTCGGAGTCCGGTTGATGGTGAACGAAAATTTCCGCTGGCAGGCTTGGTTCCGCAAAACAAAAGAATTATTACAAGAAGGTGTTATCGGGAAGGCATACCAGGTCAAGATCGAGGAACGCTGCCGGGCAACTCTGCCGCGTTTCGTGAGCGCACAGGCATATATGGCTGAGATGCCGAAATTAATCCTATTCGAGATGGGGGTGCATTATTTAGATACTCTGCGTTTCCTGTTTGGCGAGCCGGAAGCGGTGACTGCCCGCCTGCACCATGTCAGCCCGCTCATGCAGGGCGAGGACGTACAGATCATCCTATTAGACTATCCCGAAATGACCGCTCTGATTGACAGCAGCTGGGCATCGGTGCCCGTGCCGGGCTGGGATATCCCGTTGGACGGCAGGGATGCCCTCATTGCCCGGCTAGAAATCGATGGACCGCAGGGGACAATCTTCCTCGGTCCAGATGGGAGCCTTCACCTGTACCGGGATGGGGAACAGCAGACGTGGCTATTCCCCGACACCACCGAGGCGGAGAGCCGCGCAGCCGCCCAACGCCATTTCATCGCCTGCCTGGAAAGCGGGGCAGATTTCGAAACCAGCGGCAGGGAAACGTTGAAAACGATGGCGCTGCTGTGGAGCTGCTACCGCTCAGCAGAAGAGGGCAAAACCATTCAGCTATTGGCTGAGGCCTGAAAGGCAGTATCAGCAGCAGAAGCCCAGGCCAGGCATTCAAATGCGTACCGCCTCGAGAGCTGCTGCGCAGAAAGGATAAGCATCATAGCTGATTTAACAGGAAAAGTCGCGATTGTCACTGGAGCCGGACGGGGTATTGGCCGGACGATTGCCCAGTCGCTGGCGGTGCAAGGAATGAAAATTGGGATTAATGACATCAATCCGGAGGCAGTCCAGCATCTGGTGGACGGGCTGACCAGTCAGGGATACCTGGCAATCCCTCTGGTGGGCAGCGTCACCGACGAGGCGCAAGTCGAGGCGATGTTCGAGCGCGCCGAGGCCGAGCTGGGACCCGTTTGGCTGCTGGTCAACAACGCCGGAATATTCAATGCAGCCCCCACGAGCGAGCTTACCGTAGAGATGTGGGACAGCGCATTTGATGTGGACGCGAAAGGGGTTTTCTTGTGCTCGCGGGCTGCGATCCGCAGGATGATTCCCCGCAGCCAGGGGCGGATCGTCAATACCGGCTCGATCGCCGGTCAGATCGTGCGTACCGGGCAGATTGCTTACTGCGCAGCCAAGGCCGCGGTCATCCATTTCACCCGCTGCCTGGCGGTTGAAGTTGCTCCCTACAATATTACAGTCAACTGCCTGTGCCCCGGGATGACCTGGACGGACATGCTGAGTGCCTCTGCCAAGGAACGCTCGCTGGACCTGGAGGCAATGACCGAAATGATCCCGGCGGGTCACATGGCCCGGGAAGCGGACCACGCAAACCTGATCGCCTTTTTCGCCGGGGAGGCAGCCGCCCATATTACTGGTCAGATAGTAGCCGTAGATGGAGCGCAAAGTCTTTACCATCCGCTGCAAATGAAACATTGATAGGTAGCATGCTGCTCCCGCGACAGGTGCTTTATTACGGTCGTGACGTGGAGCTGCCTGAGCCGGTAGAGCTGCAGGCCGGTCCGCTGGCGCTCACCTACGAGAATGGGGATTTGCGCTACATCCGCCTGGGAGACTGCGAAATCCTGCGGCGCATCTATGTCGCCGTCCGCGACCGGAATTGGGGTACCGTGCCCCCTGTCCTCTCTGACCTACAGGTGAACTGCGCGGAAGACTCTTTCGAGATCCTCTACCACGTCGATAACTGCCAACGGGAGATCGATTTTGGCTGGGAAGGCGTGATCCGTGGGGATTCCGAAGGAAGGATCACCTTTTCCATGGAAGGGGTCGCCCGCTCCACCTTCTGGCGCAACCGAATTGGGTTTTGCGTCTTGCACCCTGCCAGCCTGGCTGGCTCGCCGGCGGAAGTCCAGCACGTCGACGGGACGGTCGAGCGAACGGTTTTCCCCACGGAGTTTATCTCCGACCGGCAGGTGCAGCCGTTCGTGGAGCTGAGACGCATCGCCCACGAGATTACCCCCGGGAGATGGGCCGAGGTAGAGTTCAGCGGTGATGTTTTCGAAACGGAAGACCAGCGTAACTGGAGCGATGCTTCCTTCAAAACATTCTGTACACCGCTGCGGCTGCCCTACCCGGTCGAGGTCCGGCAGGGTACGAAGATCTCCCAATCGATCAGCATCCATTTGCGGGAGAGCGAGCCAGGCTCATTCCCGGTCAGGGGTCTGGGAACTTCCAGCCAGCCGCCCATCACGCAATTATCGATCGACCCGTCCGCGCGAGAAATCCCGATTCCGGAGATTGGCCTGGGCACAGCCAGTCACGGGGGAGCGCTCACTCCGAACGAGATCGATAAGCTGCGCGGGCTGCGCCTGGACCACCTGCGAGTCGACCTGATCTTATCTGACCGGGATTACCCAGCCCGGCTCCGCCAGGCGGCAGGTGAGGCGCAGTCTTTGGGGGTCAAGCTCGAAGCCGCCTTATTTGTTTCCGGGGCTGCCGAGCAAGAGCTACCCGCCCTGCGCAGAGAGCTGGAGGCGCTGCATCCCCCGGTCAGCGCCTGGTTGTGCTACCCACAGGACGAGGTCTACCTGGGCGGCTCGCCGAATGAGGCGGTGATCGCAGCCTGCCAGAAATACCTGAGGGGCTTCGACCCCTCGATCCCGTTTTATGCCGGGACCAACAGCGACTTGATCTTCCTCAAGCGGAGCATCCCCCCGCTCGATAAAATTCAAGGGCTTTGCTTTTCGCTCTGCCCCCAGGCTCACGCTTTCGATAATGCTTCCCTGGTAGAGACGCTGGAAGTGCAGGGGAAAGCCGTCGAAAGCGCTCGCAGGCTGGGGAAGGGGCTGCCGGTGCGGATCAGCCCGGTAACCCTGAAGATGCGTTTCAACCCCTATGCGACAGGTCCGGTCCCGGAGCTGCGAGCCGGGTGAGCTGCCCCCGCAGGTAGACGTCCGCCAGATGTCGCTTTTTGGCGCGTGCTGGACTGCCGGCAGCTTCAAGTATTTGGCCGAAGCCGGCACGCAGAGCATCACCTTCTATGAGACGACCGGCTGGCGAGGGGTGATGGAGACCGAGGCGGGCTCGCCGCTGCCCGAACTCTTTCGCTCGCTGCCTGGAACGGTCTTCCCCATGTACCACAGTCCTGGCTGCCATCGGCGACTTTGCCGGAGGCAAGATCCTTCCAATCCGTTCCAGCCACCCCTTACTGGCTGCCGGATTCCTCCTGCGCCGAGATCGATCGGAAAGATTGGTAATTGCCAATTTTTCGCCTTGTCAAAAAGAGGTGCAGGTAGAGTGGGCAGCCGGTCAGGCTTCGCTGCGCAGGCTGGATGAAACGAATGTGATAGCCGCCATGCATTCACCGGAAGCGTTTCGGGCGAGCCCTGGTGAAAAATTGGAACCAAAGGAAGGGTTGTTAAAACTTGAGCTGGAGCCGTTTGGCATAGCCATCCTCGATACGAACGCCAGCGGTTATTCAGCCAGCGCAAGGACAAATTCACGATAAAAACAGCCGTCCATGAAATTAAACCCTGACTACACCCGCTTGCTAAGAGCAATCGACCGCTCAGGTGATCCGGCGTATGTGCCGCTCCTGGAGCTGGTGGCGGACCCTGAGTTTATTGCAGCGTATCTCGGTGAAACTGTGCCCATGACCTGGAACCAACGTGTGGACCACGATCTATGGAAGGCGAGCATCGATCAAAAAATCCGCTTCTGGTATCCGCTGGGATATGATTCCATCTGGCAAGGGCCGGCGACCGATTTTCCCCGGGTTCCGATGCTGACATCAGCAGATACAGCACAGTACAGCCGGTCGACACGCGAATGGTTCAATGAAAGCAAAGGTTGTATCACGAATTGGGCTGAATTCGAAGCATATCCCTGGTCCAGCAGCCAAGAAACGGATTATTTTCCCCTCGAATACATGGCAGAGCAACTGCCGGAGGGGATGGGAATCTTCGGGCAGCTCGATGGGGTGTACGAATCGCTCACCTGGATGATGGGCTACGAGACGCTCTGCCTGGCGCTGTACGATCAACCCGATCTGGTAGCGGCGATATGTGAGGGAATCGCGGCGGTTTACATACCACTTGCCCGGTCGTTAGCCCAAATGGAGCGGGTCATCGGACTGTGGATGGGAGATGACCTCGGGTTTAAAACGGGAACGCTGATCTCTCCCAGCCACCTGCGCCAATATATTTTCCCGATCCAGCGCAAAATTGCTGAGATCGCACACCAATACGGGAAGCCATTCTTGCTCCATTCTTGTGGGAACCTGGCAGGCATTATCGATGATTTGATCGACTTTGTAGGAGTGGACGCCAAGCATTCCTTCGAAGACCAGATCGACCCGGTCGAGCAGTTTTGCCTGCGCAACCAGGACCGGGTTTGCACGATTGGAGGCATCGACATCGATCTCCTGGCGCGGGGGAGCGAAGAACAGATCAGGAAGCGCACCCGGCAGGTGCTCGAAGCCTGCGCGCCGACGAAAGCCTATATGTTGGGAAGCGGCAATACCGTCACGAACTATATTCCGATTCCCAATTTTCTCGCTATGCGGGATGAAGGTCGCCGGTTTAATGGTCTTGGATAGAGAAAAGATATGGCAGTTTCTCCAGGTAGAGAGCGCTATTATCGCAGCAGCCATCCATGAAAGGAAATCCATGAAACTGGGCATCGGTGCATACACGTTTATGTGGTCGATCGGCTTCAAGGGGCCAAACCCGGCCTATCCAGAGAAAGAAGCGCGGCCTACCCGGCCATTGAGCGCGGTGGACATCTTGCGTAAAGCTCGCGAGCTGGGGATCCACGTGGTTCAGACGGGACCCAACCTGCCGCTGGATAAGCTGCCCGAAGCCGAGCTGGAGGAGTTTATCCACAGCGCCCGGACGTGGAAGATCGAGCTCGAGCTTGGGACGCGGGGATTAGATTACGACCATTTGATCACGCAGGTTGCCCTGGCGAAACGCATCGGCGCCAGACTGATCCGCACCCTGCCCGAGATTGGCGGGAGCTACGCCACACAGGGGCGGCTCATCCCACCCGCAGTCCGACCGATCGTCCCGGTGCTGGAGCAGGAGGGGATTAAGCTGGGGATTGAAAATGGGCGGACTCCCGCACGGGAGCTGCGCGGTGCGCTGGAGGCGATCGACAGCTCCAACGTCGGCATCGTGCTGGACATGGTCAACTCTCTGGCGGTACCCGAGGGCTGGAAAGAAGTGACCCGGGCGCTGGCTCCGCACACGATATGCGTTCATTACAAGGATTTCACCATCCGGCGCGCCTGGCATATGATGGGATTTATCTGTGAAGGAGTCCCATCGGGCAAAGGCATGGTGCAAACCGACTGGCTGTTGGACGAGCTGCGGGCTGCCCGGCAAGATTTTAACGTCATCATCGAGCTGTGGCCGCCCGAGCAGGCGACGATCGATGAGACGGCAGCCCTGGAGCAAGCCTGGGCGGTGGAGAGCGTCCGCTATCTGCGCCAATACATCCCCGATTAGGCTTGCGAAGTCATGGAAGTAATTTGGGGAACGCCTGCTGCATTTAAGTCCACAGCAAGCGTACAGCAGGTACAAGGTAAACGAAACCTTACCAGTGCTAATAACGCCCAATATTTTCTGCCAGGGGTGTGAGCAGCTCGATCTTCCAGGGCTCTACCCTGGGAGCGACTGAGCAGGCAGTGCTGAGGATGTAGCCTGCGCCGGGCTTGCCGATCTCAATCCGGCTGGTCGCCTCGGCAAGCACTTCGGCCTCGCTCGTGTAGTCCAGGATGGCAACCGAATTCAGGTTGCCTTTGAAGAACAGCGATCTGCCGAAATCGCGCTTTGCGGCTGCCAGGTCGCCGTTTCCCAGGGGAGGCGGGTCGAGGGTATCGATCCCCTGGGTGCCGGTTTCGAGCATCAAGTCGAGCCGGTCGCCGATGCTGCCGCAGGTATGGGTGTAAACGGGGGTGCCGGCGGCGATGACTGCACGGGTCACACGCTGCTCGTACGGCACTACAAATTCTTTGTACAGCTTGCGCGATAAGAATGGAGCGCCGGCAAACGCGGATGAGATCAGGACCGCATCCACACCTTCTCCGGTCAGGGCTTGCGCCCAGATAACGACTGCCTCGGAAAAGCGGTCCAGCACGGCATGGGCTTTAGCCCGATCGGTTACCAGACCGATTAGAGCATCTGCATAACCAAAGAGCTCCATGAATAGGGTCAAGGGTGAAAATACTTCAGCGTGGATCGATATCTCGGATCCTGCTTTTGCTTTAACCAGCCTCAATGTATTCAGGAAATAATCCGGGATTTCAACTAAAGGGCCGCGGCCTTTTTTCCCGGGTAAAGCCTGGATGTGGAACGTGTTCCATAAGTATCCCGGATACGCATCGATATTTTCCATGTGATCCGGATCGAAGGCATCAAAATCAGCTCGATCGGGCCGGGTTGGATCCGCAGGGTAATGATGAGCCATGTCATCCCTGGGTAAAAACGTACGGTCGCCGTTGCGCCAGGTCAGCCATTCCCCATCGGAGGTATTATCCAGCTTGATGACGTCTTTAAGAAAATCATCCGGCCGCCCCGGCACATTCACCAGGATTCCGTCAAAGCGGTAGCGGCGCTGCATGGCGACCATCGCTTCGGCGAGCGCCTCACTGGTAAACCACAGCTCGTGCGGTGGGATCCCAGTATTCAGCAAATAATGACCCAACGACAGCTGGCACATCACGGGCACCCGATCAGGGTTACGGTGCTGCATGGTGAGGGAAATGCGTTGTCGACTGTCCATTTTTTATCCCGGAGAGGCAATCGGCTAAGCAAACCGCTGAAAAATTTATCATTAATCGGTGCTCTATCTGGCGGTTTACTCCGCGGAGGAGGGGAAGTCCGCGGGATTTTAAAGCTATTAGGAGAACGTCTGGCAATCTCGCATTGGCGAATTGCTTAGGATTGGCCGAATTTAATATTTCGGATTGTAAAAATACTTGGCAGTCAATGGATTTTTGGCAAATATCGCCATTTGGAGCTGGTTTCTAACCAAGAGCTATTACAATAGTTTCAAATCAAATATGTTGGGATATGCCCCAATTGACTCGATCGTTATAGACCAATGAAATATACGAATGGAGGAAAAATGCCCCCAAACTTAATGACCTCTCGCCAGCGGATGTTAGCCGCCATGCGTCGCGAACCGTTGGACCACGTACCTTGCAGCTTCATGCTCTTCAGGGGTTTATGGAGCCAATCCGATAATTATCTGGATTTCATCCAGAAGCAAATTGAGTTGGGCCTGGATGCGTTTGTACAAATCCCGCCGCGCAAGCCGGGGCTGGTCAGCGACAGCTACAACCTGTACGGCTTGCCGGTCCACTTTGACCCCGGAGTAACAATCCGCGAATGGAAGGAATCCAGAGAGGGCGAAAGATGGCCGGTGCTGCTCAAAGAGTACCATACTCCTGCCGGCGTGCTGCGCGCAGAGGTGAACCAGGATGACGAATGGCCGTATGGCGACCACGTGCCCTTTCTGGACGACCATCTGGAAACTCGCTCCCGAAAATTTATCATCGAAAACCGCGCCGATCTCGAGGCACTGCAGTATTTATTAGCACCCCCTTCACCTGAAGAAATCGCTGCATTCCAGGCTGAATCGAGCCCGGTGCTGGAGTATGGAAGGCAGCACGACCTGCTGTCAGCCGGTGGGTGGGGCGTGGGCGCTGACTTGATCGGGTGGGTGTACGGACTGCAGAATATGATCTATGCCACGTATGACCAGCCCGAGCTCATCCACGAGCTGCTTGGCATGATCGATGACTGGAATCGAGCTCGCATGCAGGTAGCGCTGGAGGCTGGCGTGGACCTGTATATCAAACGCGCCTGGTACGAAAATTGTGATTTCTGGTCGCCGAAGGTTTGGAAAGATTTCGTCTTCCCTATCTTAAAATCAGATGCGGAGCTGGCTCACCAGCACGAGGCCTTATTTGGCTACATGATCACGTCGAACTGCATGCCGCTGCTCACGATGATCGCAGAAGCTGGCGTGGACGTAATCATTGGGGTTGACCCGGCCCGCTGGGACCTGGAGCTTACGCAAAAACGACTGGAGGGAAAGACCTGTGTTTGGGGCGGCGTGAACGGACATCTGACCGTTGAGCGAGGCAGCATCTATGCGGTGCGGGCTGAAGTCGAGGAAGTCGCTGCGGATATTCGGTAAGGAGGGCGGGTTTATCCTGTCTCCCGTCGACAACGTCCGCGAGCTGAACCCGGTGAGCCAACGAAATATCGACGCGCTGATCCGAGAATGGCAGCGGCTGACGGGAGGGAAGGAATAGGAGACAGACCAGACAGCTTTTGAAATTATTGACCACCTGCCCTAATGGAACTAAAATTTCCGGGCGTTGAATATCCACTCGAAATTCAATATCGACAATCGATCCCAATTCCGAGGACATTTTAATTCTCTCTGCCTGGATTCGGCGACCAGCCGGTCGAGCATGCCAACCAGCATGGCGAAGCACTCTTCTCCAGATTTACCGTGGTTTTTGATCTCTTGATCGCAGATAATATTACCGGCGACATCGCTGATCGCGCCGTAGAGCTTTGTCCCGCCCAAATCAAGGCCGATGATGCAATTCTGTCCTTCGCGCAACGAAATCGTGCTGTCCTCGATTGGCTCAGCCGAATTTACCCGGCGGATGAGCCCTTTATCCTCAAGGCGGCGCACCGCCGGGATTACGTCTGCTATTTCAATACCGGTTTCTTTTGCCGCCTCACTTACTTTGAGCTCTTTTTGCTTATATAAGAGAATAAGGATGCGCCGGTTGAGCTCGTCGCTTGAAATCCTGATCATAACCGGGTTGTTATTCGGTGGGTTTTCCATAATCTTGAGCTTCTTTTTTTCCTGGATTTGACCCAATTATAATCTCCGTGCAGGAGTGAAGTAAACCGCCGAAAGCCTGTTGAATACAATAGTAAACCCAATAAAGATTCTGAAATTAACCGGCAACTCGAAATGGGTTTACTTGGGAGCAAACCGCCAGTTAGAGCACCGATAAAATAAAAAATATTTTCAGCGGTTTGCTAATGGAGCCTGAAAAAGCGATTTGCTTCGCCCCACTGCTGGATTTTACTGCTTGCGGCTTTGAGGAGGCAGTATCTTTCCGCAAAGCTTGAGCGTATTCAAGCCCTGTACGTGGTATAAATGCGAAATATCTGGCAGGTCGGTTGCATACTGGATAACATGCGCATGGGTGCACGCGGACTGGCAAAATGCGGAAAGTTGTTTGGATATGTCTGACTGGAGTATAGTGTTCCGCCAACCCCTAAAAAGTGTCCTGGCAGTGGGCGCCCATCCGGACGATCTCGAAATTCTTTGCGCGGGAACCCTGGCTAAGTACGTGAAACAAGGCGTTAAGGTGACCATGGCAATCGCGACGGACGGGAGAGGTGGGCATATGGTCATACCGCCCAAAGAGCTGGCTGAAATCCGCCACCGGGAGGCAGAAAGCTCAGCGAAAATTATTGGGGCCGATTTCTACTGGCTGGGCGACTACGTAGATATTATGCTGTTCGAGGATATCGAGACTCGCCTGCGCTTCGTGGAGCTAATTCGAAAAGTGAAACCCGAGCTGATCCTTACGCACAGTCCTGAAGACTACCATCCTGATCACAGGATTGTGAGCCGGCTTATGTTTGACGCCTCCTGCGTGGCGGGACAAAAAAATGTTCTTACCGAAAGCCCGTTTCACCCTGGGGTGCAGGGGCTGTATTATTTTGATACCCTGAGCGGTGTAAACTTTCGCCCTGCAGAATTCGTGAACGTAACGGATACCTTCGAGACCAAACGCGAGATGCTTGCCTGCCACGCAAGCCAGGTAAGCTGGCTGAAGGATCACGACGATGTGGATATGTTTCAGATGATGGAAGCTTTAATCAGGGCGCGCGGCGCGCAATGCGGGGTTATTTATGCAGAAGCCTTCCGGGCAGAACCCGCCTGGTCGCGCAGCAGCACGAATCGCATGCTCCCATAAACCAGGCACCTCGATTCAATGGCAGGCTCGACTTTACAAGGAAGCAAATGATGAATGGCGACGAGGGCATAGTACTCTCAAGGAGGACCTTTGGACAGCTGTCCGTCGAGATTTACCCGGACAAGCGTGCGTGCGGTAAAGCTGCGGCGAGAAATGCCGCAGTGTTCATCCAGGATGCGCTGAAAAACAAACCCGAAGCAAATATCGTACTTGCAACCGGCAATTCAATGTTAGATTTTCTGGCTGAGCTGAGCCATGAAGATATTTTTGATTGGCAGCGGGTAAATATCTTCCATATGGACGAATACCTGGGAATGCCTGCCAGCCATCCAGCCAGCTTCCGGCGATTTCTGAGGGAGAAAATCGTAGATTACGTGAAACCTGCAGCATTTTACGGTATCGGAGGAGAGGATGAGGAGCCAGAGTTGGAATGCCGGCGGTATGACCATCTCCTGCGGCAATTCCCTGCTGACCTGTGCTGCCTGGGGATTGGGGAAAATGGACATCTTGCGTTTAATGACCCGCCGGTCGCCAACTTCCGCGATCCGGTATGGGTCAAGGTGGTAAAGCTGGATTACCTATCTCGCCAGCAGCAAGCGGGAGAAGGACATTTTCCATCCCTCGACCTGGTCCCTACCCATGCCATCACCCTGACCATCCCTGCTCTGCTTTCCGCCAGAAAGATTATCGGTATCGTGCCGGAGAGGCGCAAGGCAAAGGCAGTCAGGAACGCACTTCAAGGACCTGTCTCAACGCAATGCCCGGCCTCTATCCTCCAAAAAACCGCACATGCCAGGCTTTTTTTGGACAGCGAGTTGGCGTCCCTGCTTGAAAAACAGTAATCGCCATCTCAGGATAATTTTTCCCACAAGAAATCGTAAGCTCTCCGGCCGCCGATCTGGTGGCGACCCTCAAAAATATCCGTCTCTATGTTCTCTTCAGCTCCAAAAACACGATAGACCTGGCGAGCTTTCGCCACACTCAGCTCCACGTCTTTGATCGGGAACAGCGGATCGCGAGTGGCTGCTTCGATCAAAACCGGCCGGGGGGCAATCAGTCCGATCAAATCGTACTCTTCGCCAAATTTATGCAGACCTGGGACGACATTACATGGACAGTGGTTCATAGCCAGTATGCTATTCTTGAACGTGCTGAAATAGCCGCTTACGACGCAGGCCTTGATGCGCACGTCCAGGCAGGCTGAGAAAAAAGTATGCATTCCACCGCCGGAAAGCCCCATCGCGCCCAGCCTTGAAATATCGGCATCCTTCCTGGTAGAAAGGTAATCCACCAGACGCTTGCCTTCCTGGACGCGCATTCCCAGCGCAGACCCACCCAGGTGGAACGCCAGAAGCGCGGTATGGGTGCAAGTGGTCTCAGGCACAGGCTGGCCTAAGAGCGCATCGAGATAAGAAAAATCGGTCTGGCGCTCTCCAAAGCAGGAGATTTCAGGGGCAGCTACCAAAAATCCCTTGCGGCACAATGCAACGGCAAAATCTTTATAAATCCCATCCGGCTCTTCGCGTTCCGAGCCATCTTCCCATAACCCTACAATATCCTTGACGCCATAACCGTGACCGGCGAAAGCCAGAACAACCGGATAAGACGTGCGCCCGGACTTTGGTTTGAGCAAATAGACGGGCATCACGGCATATTCAGAAACCCGGATCAGGATTTTTTCACGGATAAAGTCGCCGCGATCCACTGCCTCGATTATTTTGGGGTCAAGATCGACGCCCGGTAAATCTTGAAAGCCGATCGTTTCGCTTAAAGCACGGCGCGTCGTTTGCTGCCAGGCGGACGCTTCGCTCCTATTTTTGGCGCGGAAACGGTATGGCGCCTTTTCAGGCGAATAAATCTGCCACAGACCATAAGCTGGCTGTAATCGTTCGTCCGCGCGGTTATCCAGAATCACCGAGCTCATGGTTCCCTCCGCTGACCTGCTTCCGAGTTAACTGAAGTAAACCCAACTAAGATTCTGAAATTTACCGGCAACTCGAAATGGGTTTACTTGACGTCCGATTATATGCCTCAAATTGTACACGCCCAATCCAATTATGCGCGCGCCTTACAAGAGATAATCCCTTGTACTGGTATAATCACTTGCGCTGACTACGGTGAAGAGATCAGCCAAAAGAGCAAACCGCTGAAAATATTTTTATATAAACGGTCTCTAACTAGCCGTTTGGTCTCGCAGATAAATAATGGTGGCTCAGTTTTATAGGTATAGATTTTGGACCGAGGTATTTCTCCTCTGATTACCCTTCAGCAAACTGCAGCAGTCTATTCAGAATAAATCTATTGATCGATCAGCATGGCAGTTTCAGGCACGATCACACAGCATTCATTGACGATAGTTGGCTTGGACAAATACGTAAGCGTTCGCTTACTCGCCGGCTTCTGCAACCTATCCTGCAGGATATCCTGAAAGGACAATAAAATGACAGACGATCACACTCCTAAAAGGATCCTGGCTGTCGGGGCGCACCCGGACGACATCGAAATTTCGTGCGCGGGGACTCTCGCTAAATATGCTCAACAAGGCGTTCAAGTGTCGATCGCGGTGGCAACGGATGGCAGCGCGGGACACATGATCATCCCAGCCAAGGAATTGGCTGAAATCCGTCACCGCGAAGCAGAAAAGGCAGCGAAAATCATTGGGGCAGATTTTTACTGGATGGGCTATGTAGATGAATATTTATTCGAAGATATCGAGACGCGCCTGCACTTCGTCGAGCTTATCCGAAAAGCTAAACCCGACGTAATCATTACCCATAATCCGGAGGATTACCACCCGGACCACAGAGCTGTAAGCCGGCTTATGTTCGATGCCTCGTTCGTCTCGAGCTTAAAAAATGTCACGACAGAAAGCCCATTCCATCCCGGTGTGCAGCCGCTGTATTATTTTGATACAATTACCGGGACGAGCTTTCAGCCTACAGAGTACGTCGACGTCACCGATACGTTTGAAATCAAGAAAGAAATGCTCGCCTGTCATGACAGCCAGATCAGATGGCTGAGGGACCATGACAACGTCGACCTGCATGACATGATGGAAATATTAACTCGAGCGCGTGGCTACCAAAGTGGAGTGGCGTTCGCGGAGGGCTTCCGAGCCGAGCCGGTTTGGCCTCGCTTAAAAACCTACCGGGTTCTACCCTGAGCGAAGCTGGGAAGGAACCTGCAGAAGCCAAGTGCAAAAGCAAAATGCTACAGGATTGCACGGATTGTCCTGTTTCTCGTAGCTAAACGGTTTGCGGAGAAGATATGTCCCCAAGTTTTTTAGATGCAGCCTCACTTTTCGCATGGTGCCGTATTCCAACAGACGAATTAGAAAGCCATCCGGATAAAAAGGTGGCGCTCAAGATCCTGGAGACGCCCGACGACGTCCACCGCTGGGCGGCTCGAGAAATGGTAGATGAGGTAAAGCAAAATAATGCCCTGAAAAAGCCAACCCGCTGGATTTTACCCTGCGGTCCGACGAAACAATATCCTTATTTCATTAAGATCGTAAATGAAGAACGAATAAACCTTAAAAATGTCCATGTGTTCCACATGGATAATTTTTTAGATTGGCAAGGAAGACTGCTGCCAACCGACCACCCATTCAATTATGAAACATGGATGCGCAGAAACTTTTATGACCCGGTAGACTCGGAACTGAGCATTCCAGAGGAGCAGAGGCATTTTCCAAGTGTAGATCATCTCGATGAAATCAGCGAGAAAATTGAACAAGCCGGAGGCATCGATACAACCTACGGCGGAGTAGGGTATCGGGGCCATATTGCCTTCAACGAACCACCCCGCTCTGCCTGGTACAGCATCAGCGCGCAAGAATTCCGCAATTCAAAAACCCGGATTCTCAACCTGAACGATGATACGCTCATTGCGCTGAGCCAGCGCCTGGTAGGGGGGTGCTCGCACGCTATCCCTCCCATGGCGATCACCCTCGGTATGAAAGACCTGCTGTCTGCCAGGCGGATTCGCATCATTTCGGACACCGGCGCCTGGAAACAGACCGTGGTGAGAGTGCTGTTATTCGGACCCACCACGATCGAATATCCAGTGACATTTATTCAAAACCATCCGGACGCAATGATCGTCATCGATCGGGTGACCGCCGCGCCGCCTCTCGGAGAATAAATAGATGCCAGGGAACGGACCCCAATTGGTCGTTATTGGAAGCCACGCCCCTGGGTTGCTCATGCGCGTCCAGCGTGTACCGGTAGCCGGTGAAACGGTAATCGGCTGGGATTACACAGAGCCAAAAGATGGCGGGAAAGGCTCCAACCAGGCGATTGCAGCCGCCCGGTTAGGTCTGCGGACGAGCTTCGCCGGCTGTATTGGAAAAGATCGCCTTGGTGCAGAAGCCGAGAGCTGGCTAAAAGAGGAGGGGGTTTGCACCGATTATCTCTTCTCCAGCAGCTCGAAAAGCACCGGGGTAGGATTCATCCTTTTGAACGATAGCGGTGTACCCGCCATGGTTACTGCCCTGGGCGCCAATGCAGAGTTAAACTATGAGCACGTTGAGACTGCTCTGAGCGGCTCGAGGGACGCGGAAGTCATGCTCACCCAATTTGAGATCCTGCCAGACGTCGCACTCCATGCAGCTGAAGTTGCCCATGATTATGGCATGACGACCATCGTTAATCCGGCGCCTGCCTTGACGCTGGACTTAGCAAAACTCGCAGTAGCGGATATACTCGTCCCAAACGATAAAGAAGCCAAGGTGCTGCTCGGTATGCATCCGGAAGAGGAAATTGAGCTGGAGATTGCTGCGTTGGAATTAATGAGGCGCTCAAAAGCCAGGTGCGTGATCATCACCGCGGGAGAGCAAGGCATTGTGGGCGTCGACGCTGACCAGCGCTGGCAGGCGCGCCCGCCCAATGTGATGGTTAAAGACTCCAGCGGTGCGGGAGATGTTTTTTGCGCGGCTTTAGCAGCCGGCTTGATTAAGGGATTAAACCCACGCGAGGCCTCAATCTGGGCAAATTCAGCTGCCGCTCTCTCCGTGACCAGGGAAGGTACAATCCCGTCTTTCCCAACAGCAAAGGAAGTGGAAGAATTTTGTGAGGCGATAGCCGAGGCGATAGCCACGACAAACCAATCAATGCCTGCATAGGATAACCGGCGGCAAAATCGTTCAAGGGGTTCTTCTAAATGCTATCTTCCTCCCTATGGCTGCGGTCAAGGGTGATTGAGAAATTAATCCAGACTTTGGAAAGGAGGTATCCGTAAGATAGATAAAAACAACCAGCGTTTCACATCACTACGTTTTTCGACAACTATTCAATAAAAAGGAGAGTAATATGTTTCGCCTGAACCGTTTCTACGCTTCACTGTCCATGCTCGTAATCGCCGCATTCTTAATCACGGCCTGCGCCGGAGCTGCCACGCCGGCAGCCACGCAGCCGCCAGCTGAGCAGCCTACTGTTGCAGCAGCAACAGCCCCAACCAGTGCCGGACCGATCAAGGTCGGCATATTCCTGCCTGACAAGAAAACAGCACGTTATGATACGAAGGATAGGCCATATTTCGAAGCGAAGATGAAGGAAATTTGCCCAGACTGCCAGGTAATCTCCGATATCTCCGACTCCGATCCGGTCGAGCAGCAGAATGCTGTTGAACAAGCAATTACCAATGGCGCCAAGGTGGTTGCGATCATGGCGGTCGATACGAAAGCGGCTGCCGTAATCGCGGATTACGCCAAGAAAGCCGGCGTCCCGGTGATTGCCTACTCGCGGCTGCTCCAAAACTCGGACGGCGTCACAGTGAACATTGCGTTTGCCCTCGCTGACATCGGTGTCGCGCAGGCAAAATCGCTGGTGGAAGCCCTGGATAAGAAAGGGATCACCAATCCCCAGATCGTGATGGTCAACGGCAGCGCAACCGACAGCAATATGCAGCCCATCAAGGATGGAGCCATGACCGTGTTCCAACCGCTGATCGATGCCGGTAAGCTCACAATCGTCAAATCCGTGGATACCCCGGACTGGGATCCAACCAAAGCCCAGAGCGAGATGGAGCAAATCCTGACCGAAACCGGCGGTAAAGTCGATGGGGTATATGTGATGAACGATGGAATGGCTTCTGGCGTCCTGGCAGCCATTAATTCGGCAGGCATCAAGCCTGTACCGCCGATTACCGGCCTGGATGCCGAATTGGCAGCCATCCAACGCATACTGACCGACCAACAGTACAGCTCGGTATACCTGCCCATCAAAGATATGGCAGACAAAGCAGCCGAGATTTCCTATGCCTTGGCGACTACCGGGAAAGTGCCGGAAGGCATGGCTACCACGACGATTAACAATGGTTCCATCGACGTACCGTCTGTAAACATCCCAGTCGTGAATGTCGATAAAACCAACATCAAGGAGAAGATCATCGATACAGGCTTTTGGAAGCTGGAAGACATCTGCACCGCAGACTTCGCCGAAGCTTGCAAGGCAGCCGGCTTACAGTAAGATACCGACCAGATAGTTTAGTCGAGACAACCTCAGCGGAAGCTGAGGTTGTCTCTCAAAAATATGCACGGAGCGCGGATAATGGAACAACCTGACAAAACTCCAATATTGCGAACCCAAGGCATCAGCAAAAAGTTCGGAGCTGTCCTGGCTTTACAAGATGTTGATTTCGAAGTGTATTCCGGGGAAGTCGTCGGTTTAGTCGGCGACAATGGGGCAGGGAAATCCACGTTGGTCAAAGTTATTTCCGGAGTCCACGAAGCAGATTCGGGCGATATCTTTTTTGAAGGCCGCCAGGTCAAGATCACGAAACCGCGCGACAGCACCGACCTGGGGATTGAGACCGTTTATCAGGACCTTGCATTATGCGATAATTTGGATGTGGTCGGCAATCTCTTTATCGGGCGCGAGTCAACGACCGTCGACATGCCCGGGCTAAAGGACTATCCTGGCTGGACGAAACCGCGATGGAGAAAAGAGCCATCGGCCTTTTGAAGGAGCTGCATGTTCCCATACCATCGGTGAGGAATGTCATTGCCAGCATGTCGGGAGGACAGCGACAATCCGTCGCAGTAGCCAGATCGGTCATGTGGAACAGCAAGGTCGTGATACTGGACGAACCTACCGCAGCGCTTGGCGTCGAACAGACCCGTCAGGTGGTAAACCTGATATTGAAATTGAAGGAGCGCAATCTGGGCGTGGTGGTAATCAGCCATAATTTGGAGGAGATCTTTGGTTTTACGGACAGGGTTATCGTACTTCGCTTGGGAAGGCGCACTGCAACTTTCAACACGAAAACTACTCGTCCGGAACAGGTTGTCGCGGCTATAACTGGTGTCATGTAGATAACGACAGATACCCGATCAGCGGACTGGCGGCATTAATTAACAGACCAAAACAGGATGCGAAAACATGGCCAAATTCCTGAGTGACACACGCTTAGTGGTTCGCAGTTATGTTCGCTCCATTGAAGTCAAGTGATCTTGGCTCATTTGCTGTCTTGGGGGGATTAGTTATTATCGGGATCATATTTCAGATTGCGAATCATAATTTCCTGACTCCGCTAAACCTGGCGAACTTGATGGCGCAGATATCGGCGATCGGCATCCTCTCTGTGGGGATCGTTTTGATCTTATTGATCGGTGAAATTGATCTTTCGGTCGGCGCAGTGAGTGGAGCTACCGCTGCGGTCATGGCTGTACTGGCGACCACCTATCATGTTCCAAGCATCTTAGCCATACTCATTGCGATCCTGATGGGGGTGCTTATCGGGGCTTCGCACGGGTATTTTGTAGCTAAAATCCATGTTCCTTCATTTGTCGTAACCCTGTCCGGTCTGCTCGTCTGGCAGGGGGTGCAGCTTTTGGTGTTAGGCGATACCGGGACGATTAACCTGCGTGATCCAACGATCAGAGGTATTGCCAATACCCTGGTCCCAACCTGGTTGGGGTGGCTGATAGGGATCGTTGCAGTAATCGTGGTTATTTACAGCACCTTCAGAGGAAGACGCAGGCGAGAACAGGCTGGTTTGAGTCTGCAGCCGATGTCAATGGTTGTCAGCCGGCTGCTGCTCATCTCGCTGGGGATATTGGTCGGCATTGGAATTATGAATATCGATCGCAACCAGGTGCCGCAAGGCGAACCGATCCAAGGCATACCATCCTCCGTTTTAATATTCCTCGGTTTTGTGGTAGTGTTCCACCTCATCACACGCTACACCATGTTTGGCCGCCATATCTACACGGTTGGCGGAAATGTCGAGGCTGCCAGGCGAGCGAGCATCGACGTTGATGGAGTCCGCATTTGGGTTTTCGCCCTTTGCTCAGGAATTGCCGCCTGCGGGGGCATCGTTTTCGCTTCTCGTTTGATTGCAGTGAACTATGGCTCAGGCGGTGGAACCATTTTGTTAAACGCGATTGCCGCTGCGGTGATCGGGGGCACCAGCCTGTTCGGCGGGCGTGGGAGCACCTGGTCTGCGCTGCTGGGGGCCTTGGTCATCGGCTCGATCAACAACGGCATGGACCTCTTGTCTTTCCCTTCCTCCATTAAATATATCGTCACAGGGCTGGTGCTCTTATTAGCCGTGATACTCGATTCGATCAGCCGAGAGCGGCGTAAGCGCGCCGGGAAAGCATAACCCCTACCGCTTCTCAGGATTTGGCAAATCAAAATGAGCACATCCAACCAGGCAAACGTAAAAATCGCACTGACCTTCGATTTTGACAGCTACACCAACTGGGTCGGTTCAGTGGGCGCCACCTCGCCCAGCATGGTCTCGCGCGGCGAATTTGGGCCCATCGGAGTGCGCCGGGTCCTGGCGCTGCTCGCCGAATATAACGCCTCGGCGACGTTCTTTATCCCGGGTGCAACCGCCATAACCTACCCGCGCGCCGTGGAGGCAATCCGTGAGGCGGGCCATGAAATAGGTCACCATGGCTGGATCCACGAGAATCCGGTTAATCTTAAGCCTTGCCGAAGAACGCGGATTCTAGAACGAGGCATTGACGCATTGCAGAAAGTGGCGCAAGTCCGCCCGGTTGGCTACCGCTCGCCGTCCTGGGATAACAGCCCCAACACCATCAACTTGCTGCTGGAGCACGGGTTCGAATATGAGAGCAGCCTGATGGGGAACGATTTCGAACCGTACTGGTGCCGGGTCGGCGACCAATGGTCCAAAACCGAGCCGTACAAGTTTGGAAAGCCCACCAACCTGGTAGAGATGCCGGTCGCCTGGCACCTGGATGACTGGCCATTTTTCGAATACATCCCTGGGGGCTACGGGCAGGGGCTTCGCCCGCCATCCACGGTGCTCGAGATCTGGAAAGGTGATTTCGATTACCTCTACCAGCAGCTCGGCAACGGGGTCATGGTCATCACCATGCACCCCCAGGCGATCGGCAGAGGTCACCGCATGCTGATGCTGAAAGAATTTCTCGAGTATGTCGCCGCTCGCTCTGGGGTAAGCTTTACGTCTTGCATCGATTACGTCCGTGAGTGGCGGGTCGGCAAGGAGCCAGAGCTGCCGGGCGATGTCGGCTAGGTAGCGGATAATTTTCCCCGAAGGAGTTCTATGCGAGCTGTTATTATCGGCGGTACGGGACACATTGGAACATATCTGGTGCCAAGGTTGGTGGATGCAGGTTATGAGGTAATTTCAATCAGCCGTCAGGAACGCCTCCCATATCAGAATCACGCCGCATGGAAATCAGTGCGACAGATCCAGATTGACCGCGACAGTGCAGATGCAAAAGGCATATTTGGGACCCAGATTTCAGAAATGGCACCGGATGTGGTCATTGACCTGATCTGTTTCTCGCCAGCTAGCGCCAGGCAGCTGGTTGAGGCTCTTCGGGGTAAGTTGCGGCACTTTCTCCATTGCGGCACGATCTGGGTTCACGGTCACTCCGTGCAGGTACCGACGACGGAAGATCAGCCGCGAGCTCCTTTTGGCGAATATGGGATTAACAAAGCGGCCATTGAAGATTACCTCTTACAAGAAGCGCGGCGAGGTGGATTCCCGGCGACTGTCCTGCATCCGGGTCATATTGTAGGGCTCGGATGGAATCCTTTGAATCCGGCAGGAAATTTTAACACCGAGGTCTTTGTCAGGCTCGCCCGCGGGGATGAGTTGTCGCTGCCAAATCTTGGGATGGAAACCGTTCACCACGTCCACGCGGACGATGTGGCCCAGGCATTTATGCGGGCCCTGACGAATTGGAGTGGATCGATTGGCGAGAGCTTTCACGTGGTATCGCCAGCAGCCCTGACGCTTGCGCGGCTACGCCGAGTTGATGGCAGCCTGGTTTGGGAAACCGAGCCAGCTGAGTTTTAGCCCGTGGGAAGAATGGCGGAAGTCAGTGTCTGAGGAAGACAGCCAGGCAACCTGGGATCACATCGCCCACAGCCCGAATTGCAGCATTGCCAAGGCTCAGCGAACACTCGACTACCAACCTCGATACACTTCGCTTCAGGCGGTAGAAGAATCAGTGAGCTGGTTGATTGAAAACAGAAGCTTGCTTTCTTGAGCCCGTATAATATCTCAAATGTTCTTTCCCGTAAGAAGAATGCCTACTTACCGCCCAACCAGGAGCGTCTTATGAATTTTAAATTGATATTAATCGCCCTCTGTCTGGTGGGTGGGGTGACCATCAGTTTGCAAACCACCCTTGCCAGTCTGATGAGCACGCGTATCGGAATCCTGCAGAGTGCATTCATCGTGAATATTGGCGGCACCCTCGTCTCCGGGCTGATGCTGTTGCTATTGGGAAATAGCATCAGGAATTTGAACCAGGTGCCGTGGTATGCCCTATGCGCTGGAGTCCTGGGTGTCATCATCATCAGCATAACGAATTTTGTAATCCCGAATATCGGAGTTGGAGCAACCTTATCCCTGGTCATTGCCGGACAGCTGGTTGCAGGAATGATTATCGATCGTTTCGGCTTTTTCAATACGGCGGTCCGGGCGTTCGATATCTATCGCCTGCTGGGCCTGGTCTTGATTACTGGTGGGGCATGGCTTATCCTGCGCAGGTAATCCTGCGCAAGATTACCTGCAATGATGCCCGCGCCAAACGGGTAAAGGGAGCGATCGAACCGAAAGGGACTTGAGATGGAATATAGAATCCTGGGTCGGACCGGATTGAAAGTCAGTGAGATTGGATTCGGGCTATCGCCGATGAGCAACTGGACGGGATCCGCCGATAGTCAATCCTATGCAGCGTTGCAGCGCTCTCTCGAGCTGGGGTGCAATTTCTTTGACACTGCCTGGGATTATGGCAGAGGGCACAGCGATAAATTATTGGGTCAGCTCATTAAGGATAATCCGGGTAAAGAGATCATCGTGGCGGATAAAATCCCACCCAAAAATCTCAAATGGCCGGCAACGCCCGAATATTCCTTAGATGAGGTTTTTCCCAGGGACCACGTTATGGAATATACCGAGCGCATCCTGGAGCTATTAGCTATTCCAGCGGTCGATGTGATGCAGTTCCACGTTTGGGATGATTCCTGGACGGAAGATGAACAATGGCAAAGGGTCGTTGCTGATTTGAAAGCGCAGCGGCTGATTAAATGGTTTGGCTTGAGTCTCAACCGCTGGGAACCCTGGAATGGTATCCGAGCTATAAATACCGGATTGGTAGATGTCGTTCAAGTAATATACAATATTTTTGACCAGTCGCCTGAAGATGAGCTTTTCCCCCTGTGTGCTGAAATGGACGTTGGGGTCATCGCCAGGGTTCCGCTCGATGAAGGGGGGTTGTCTGGGACGCTTACCAGGGAAACCCATTATCCGGATAAAGACTGGCGGTCGAGGTATTTTGGACCCGAGAACCTCGCTCCGACTGTAGAACGGGCAGAGGCATTGAAAAAAATCACTCCACCTGGCATGGATTTGGCGGAGATGGCGCTACGCTTTATCTTGACGAATAAATCGGTGAGCACCACCATCGTTGGAATGAGAACGCTCGAGCACGTGGAGCAGAATATCTCTTACAGTGACGGCGAGGGTCTATATCCTGGGTTATTGGCCGAATTGAGAAACCACCGCTGGGATAGGGAAGCGACGCCCTGGTCGGATTAGCTTAATTGTGACCTTACCTGTCACACCCCTGTGGTAGAATGATTATAGGAACAATCGTTCTATTAATTGGTGGTGTTTATGTCGCGTCTGGCAAACCGCACGGCCCGGCTGCGCCAGCTCGAAGAGCTGCTCCTGCTTTCGCAGGACGGCCTGAGCGTCGCCGAGCTTGCCTCTCAATTACTGGTAAATCGCCGCACGGTCTATCGGGATATCGATTTCCTCTCCGCGCAGGGCGTCCCACTCTGGCAGCAGGATGGGCGCTTTGGCCTCAACCGCACGCGCTACCTGGCGACTGTGCGACTGTCTTATCAGGAGGCCATCGCGCTGGTGCTGGCCGGCCTGCTGCTGGCGCGCACCCTGGACGAGCGCAATCCGCACGTCATTGCCGCCCTGCGCCGCCTGGCAACCACCTTGCCGGATATCCCCAGCGCGCACCTGAAGCGGGCCGCTGAGCGTGTAGAAGCTTATCGACATAACCCTGCCAGGTAGCCGTCCTTGAAACCATCGCCGAAGGCTGGGGCAGCGGGCGCAAAGTCAAGATCGCCTACCGTTCGCCCAGGAGCGGCGAGCTGCGCCAGCGGATCATCGCCCCCTATGCCCTGGAGCCGACGGCATCGGGCATTTACATCATCTGCCAGGACGATTGGGCGGGCGAAATCCGCACCTTCAAGCTGGCGCGGCTGGAGAGCGCCCAGCTGCTGGACGAGCTCTACACCATCCCGCCGGACTTCGACCCGGAAGCACACCTGGCCGGCAGCTGGGGGATCATGTCCGGCGATCAGGTGAGCGAAGTCATCTTGCGCTTTACAGCCTGCAGCCAAACCCTTCGTCGAGGAACGCCAATGGCATCCCTCCCAACACATCCAGGCAGCTCCCGACGGCGGCTGCCTGCTGCAGGTGCAGGTCTCCGAGCCGCTGGAGATGCAGCCCTGGATCCGCAGCTGGGGGGCGCAGGTCGAAGTCATCGCCCCTGAATGGCTGAGAGAGCGCATCGCCGCTGAGCTCCAGCAGGCTGCGGAACAGTATCGTACCCCGGTCGTGGCGGCCGCCTGACATGAAACCTAAATCGAATAAACCCGGCAAATCGAACGGCAGCCGCCAGGAGCCGCTCAACCTGCAGGTGTACCGCATCGACGGCGACCTGGTCGAGCTGCTTTTTATCCCGCGTGAGATCGACCTGCGCGTGGGCGAGACCCTGACCCTGCGGGAACGCGAAACCGGGCGCAGCGTGATCGCCCAGGTGATCGCCTTCCGCTCGGCGTCTTACCCCAGCCTGGTGCAGGAACAAATGCTCAACCTGCTGGGTCCCGAGCCGTTGGATGCGCCCCTGCTGGAAGCCATCGGGTACCGCCTGTTCGTCCAAACCGGGGGAAACGGGCGCTCGGCAGAGCTGGGGAACATCAAAGTAGCCCTGGCGAAGATCCGCAAGACCGTCCCGGCAGACCAGCCAGCTTTGGGAACAATGGGATGGCTGGATCCCTGCCCGGGATGCGGACATTTTCCGCACACCCGACGAGGAAGTCTTCGCCAACGCCACGCGCGACCTGGGGCACCCGCTGAACCTGGGCTGGACGTTGGGTGGGCATAGCTTTCGAAGTCGAAGGGCAAGACCTGGAGAAGGTAAACGTGATCACCGGCGTGAAAGGCAGCGGCAAATCGCACCTGGCGAAAGTCATCCTGCTGCAGCTCATCGAGCACGGGGCGCCCTGCCTGGTGTTCGATATCAACCGCGAGTACATCCACCTGCCCAAAGCTGAAATCGACCCGCGCAGCGGGGAAGATCATCCGGCGGGGCATCGTCCACCTGGAAGCCGGGGGCAACTTCCGCCTGGGGGTGCGGCAGTTCGGCCTGGCGCCGCTGATGACGCTGCTCCAACGCTTCGGCCTGCCGGAAGTATCGGCCTTGCACTTTGAGAACCGGCTGGCGCGCCTGTGGGAGGAAGCCGAAGCCATGGAGCGAGACGGCCGCAGCGTGCCGTACATGGGCCTGGACCAGCTCATCCAGATGGCGGAGGAGAACGAATTCGGCGGGGGCTCGAGCGCGACGGTCATCAACCATGCCATCCGCTCACGCCTGGATGCGCTCAAGAATACGCACATCTTCGCCCGCTCGGCATCCGAGGCGGCCTCGCTGGGCAAGGCCTACCGCCAGGTCCGCGCCGGCGGGGCGCTGGTGATCGACATGTCGTCCCTGTCCAATCTGGCGCGCGAGGGCTTCGTGCAGGCGATCATCGAGCTGGTCAAAGACCTGTGCCTGTGGGAGATCGAGCACGACACCCATCGGTTTCCCTTTTATCTTTTTTGAAGAAGCGCACCTGTACGTCTCGCGGCAGAGCATCGATTACATCGTGACCCGCGCCCGCCACCTGGGTATCACCAGCTTCTTCGTCACCAACATGATCCACGGGCTGGACGAAGCCGTGCTGCGCCAGGCGGATAACCTGTTCCTGCTGCGCATCCCCTTCGAGGATGACGTGCGGCACGTCAGCCGCGGGGCTGCCACCGATTACGAGACCATGGCTGCCTTCGTGCGCCGGCTGCGGCAGCGCCACGCCCTGGCGATCGGCAACGTCACCGCCCAGTACCCGCTGATCTTCGCCGTCGACCCGCTGGAAGGCGTGAATACCGCCGGCGAGACGCGCTACTTCTTCCGCAGCGAGCTGCAAGAAAGGGAAACAGTATGAAAACATCTGGCGCAGCGGCCGTTACGCCCGCGACTTGCTGCAGATCGACCCGCAAAGCCTGCCCAAAGAGCCGTACATCAAGCCCTCCTCGCTGGCGCGGGGCTGCCTGCTCTACGTGGCTTTCGAGCTGCGCGGCGAGCCCAAGCCGCCGCTGGATGCCCGCGTCGGGCGCATCCTGTCCGTCGGCACCGACAGCCACCGCCGCCTGCAGCGCGCCCTGGGACGCGCCTGCCTGGGGCAGGAAGTCTTCTTCGAAGTGCCCGAGTACCGCATCCACGGCTTCTGCGACGGCATCCTGTACGCCCGGCCCGACCAGGTTGCACAGGAATCGGCCGCCGGCTTCTGGGCGTTGGAATTCAAGACGACCGCCTCGCACGAGTTCGATGTGATCCGGGCGGCCAATGTGCCCAAAGAGGAACACATCCGCCAGGCGCAGATCTACCTGTGGGGCCTGGAGGTCTATTTCCAGGGGGCAATCCCGCTCCAGGGCGCCATCATCTATTACGAGAACCGCGACACGCTGGATCACCTGGCCTTCGAAGTGTATGCTGACCCGGAAAGCATGGCCGAACTGCTGGCGCGGGTGAAATCCATGCTGGAGGGCCTGGAGAATGACCGGCTGCCCTGGAGGATACACCGCCGCCTGACCACTGGTCGCACCGCTACTGCCCTTTCCTGGAGATCTGCGAGCCGGGCCAGCGGGCGATGGAGTGGCAGGCGCAGCAGCCCAAAAATCTCCCGGATACCGTGCTGGCAGACATCATCGCCAAACGCATCGTCGCAAAAAAGGGTGCGGAGAAGATGACCGGCAAGAAGAAATCCGGGACGCGGACGCTGGCCGATCTGGCGCGCGAATTAGAGTGGGAGTAGCAGTGTCGGACCGAAAATGGGGGTTTACCCCCATTTTCGGGTTTATTCTTTTAAATGCATAATTTCAACAATATTAAAAAAGGCTATGACAGAACTAATGTTCTGGTATAATATGAGCGAACAAATTTTGTATTCTTCAATGTGGCCCTTCCGCCACGCGAGGGTATCCATTGACCCGCGTACTCTGGCAGCTGAAATGAGTAATATGTTGCAGTCTTTGTGGCGAGGCTTGTTTTCCAACCTGGGCTTGCTGCACTCAACTGACCGGGTTTATCAATTCGATACCGAGCTGCTCCAGGCGGTGAGGGATCTGGCGATCCGCGAGCAGCGCTCTGAGGACGAAGTAACTGCCGACCTGCTTTCCCTGGCCCTGCTGCAAAAAGATGCGAACGAGATCAGGCTGCGTTATTGGAACTCCCTTTCTTACCGTGAACAGCAGGTGGTCGCTCTGACTTGCCTGAATTACACCAACCGCCAGATCGCCGCCCGGCTGCAGATTTCACCCATGACCGTGGCGACGCACATCCGCAACGTATTGTACAAGCTCGATCTGCACAGCAAGTCGGAGCTGCGCCACACTCTATCCGCCTGGGATTTCAAAGACTGGGTGGATGCCTGCTGAGGCGAGGCTCGCAAAAACTCTTGTTCTGATAGAATATCCCGCTAATGAAGTATCCCCACCGCTGAAGAACGGATAGATATCGAGGAGGCTCTTACGGACAGGATTTCAATCCAAATGGCTCGCCAGGTGATACTGGCGGCGCAAGGCCTCGACCATCCCCCAGTCCGGCAGGCAGTCAAGGCCGATATTCTCGACAGCAGTGCGCCGCATGGGACTTCTGCAGATCGATACGATCCATGTCGTTGCGCGCAGCCCTTACCTGGTGCTGTGGGGCCGGTTGGGCGATTTTCGGCAGGAATGGCTGGACGAGCTGTTAGCCGAGGGCGCCTTGTTCGAATATTGGGCGCACGCCATGTGCTTCCTGCCCATCGAAGATTACCCCATATACCGGCGCCGCATGCTGGATGCCGGCAAAGATGGGGCCTGGCCGGAGAAATGGGCGGTGCAATGGGCTGAAGAAAACCCCGAAATTATGGAGCGGGTGCGCACTCACCTGCGCGAAAATGGGGCAGTGCGCTCGATCGAGTTCGAAAATAAGAACCACTCGTCCGGCGGCTGGTGGAACTGGAAAGAGGAAAAGGACGCTCTGGAGACCATGCTCCTGACCGGTGAGGTCATGATCGCCCGCCGCCAAAAATTCCAGCGCGTGTACGACCTGCGCGAGCGGGTTCTGCCGGGCTGGGACGATGCCGCGGCACTCTCTACTGAAGAAGCTCACCGCAGCTTAACCCTGCGAGCGGTGCGCGCCCTCGGGGTAGCTTTGCCGGCATGGATTTCAGAGTACTTCCGCCAGCCGAAGAAGGACATGCCCCGGCGGCTGGAGGCGCTCGCCGCGGAGAGCCAGCTCCAGCGGGTGGAGATAGAGGGGTTTGCAGGACCTGCTTACGTCCATCCCGACCGCCTCGACCTGCTCGAAGAGGCGGCGAACGGTCGGGAACCAACCCTCACCACGCTGCTCTCCCCTTTCGATCCACTGGTATCGGACCGGAAGCGGGCGCGCGAGCTGTTCGATTTCGACTATATGATCGAGTGCTACACTCCCGCGGCGAAGCGCCGCTACGGCTATTTCACCCTGCCCATCCTGCACCGCGGCCGGCTCATCGGCCGGTTGGACGCCAAGGCTCACCGGTCGCAAGGGATTTTCGAGATCAAGGCGCTGCACCTGGAGCCGGGTGTTTCAATGACTACAGAGCTGGTCGCCGACCTCGCTGCCGCCCTGCATCGCCTGGCAGGCTGGCACGGGACGCCTGACCTCGTCATCCGCCAGTCCGACCCCCCTGAATTCACCGCTTTGCTCGAAGCAGCCTTGTAATTGATCGACACCCCTCCCATAGCTTATGCCTTTGGAGGAGGTGAAATACAGAAAAAAAGGTCACCCGGCGGCGATTTCGCCGCCGGGTGACCTTTTTTTCTGGTTTTTTTCTGCCCGACCCATCGAGGAGGACGGGCGAAGCTGCCGCAGGCAACTTCGAGTCTGGATAAAGCACCGGTTTGGTGGCAAATCCTCAGATTGAGACTTTGTAAAAATCACTCCACATTTATAATTAGGCTGGGGAGGAAAGAAAACAGTCCGTAAGACAATGAAAGCCAGGGTCGGGTTAGTCCCAATACTTTTTTTGATCTTCGTCACCCTGTGGCTGCGCCTGGTGAACCTGGGATATTCAGATTACCAGGGCGACGAGAGCAAAGCCTTGTGGCTGCTCAAACCGGGTCAAAATATTATTGGTTTTCTTTTTTCTAAAAACAAGGGTCCAGGAGAATACCTGGTAACTTACCTGACCCACTTCATCAATCCGACTTTCCAGAATGAGTTTCTGGCGCGCCTGCCGTTTGCCCTGGCTGGCATCACAGCTATCTTTTTCTTCTACCGGTTGGTGCGGCTGCACTACGGTAAAAAGATCGCCGTATACGCAGCGCTGTTCCTCTCGATCAATGGCCTCTTCGTGGGCCTCATGCGCATCGTCCAATACCAGCCGTTTATCATCCTCTTTTCGATCCTGACCTTATACTGCTTTTCGCTGGCGCTTCAAGGGGAACCCTGGAGATATCGCGGCATCTATCTCGGGGTATTTTTTTGGACGGCCGCCCTGTTCTTCCACTATGATGGCGTCTTCATCGCTCCCGCGGCTGTGTACCTGCTTGCCCGCTGGTACCTTCAGAATCGCGGTAGACCATCGGCGGTGCGCCTGAGGTACTTGCTCGTTGCCTTTTTAGGGGGCGCAATCCTGCTGGCGAGCTACTACGTTCCCTTACTGTATAAGATGATAGCGGTCAGCGGTATGGGATATTTACAGGATAGGATCGTAGGGTTGGAAGCCGCCCAGCTGCTGCCCAGCTCGATACGCAACTTTAATCTATACAACCCCATCCTGGGGATCTATATCTACGTTGCGATTGTGCCTCTTAGCTCTGACGAGACCCAAAAGAGTTGTCTTACCCCTGGCCTGGTTCGCAATAACCTGGTTTATTTTGGAGGTAATCGTCAACGAGCCTGGGACACATATCTACAATTATGTCCTGCCTGCCACGATACTGGCGGCCTTCGGCGTGGAGGTCGCTGGAACAAATGGTGAACCGGATTGCTGGGGAGAGCTGGGGGAGAGTTCTAAATGCAGTCTGGATTGCGGTCATATTCATGGCATTGGCTGCGATATCCCACCTGATTTTTGTGGACCACACCCCAGAATATCCGTTTGAAAAAAGAAGGATCCTGTTTTGGACGATTGGAGGAATCGAACCAGGCTACTTGCTGCGGATTTATGGATTCCCATATTATAGAAATTGGGAAGGGATTGCTGAGTACCTGGCCTCCCAGAATAGCTCTGAGAATTATGTGACTAATGAAGACGAGAGGCTGTCCAGATATTACATCCCTTATAAATATAATCTGATCAAAGCAGGATATTTCATTTACGTCTATAACACGCAGAACATCTGGGAAAGAGATTTGAGGGCGAAGGAGCTCTTCTGGAGGAAGCAGCACCCTCCAGACAAGCAGTTCAGATTCGAAGGCAGGCTGTTGGCGGACGTCTATAAAATGTCCCCAGGGACTTTGCAGAAGCTGCGGCAAGCGCACCATTAGGCAGCCCGCCTCTCTTGCGTGCTGCAAGAAGGTCACTCCAAATCAAGGCCGCGCTTATTTCTCGTCGAACTCCAGTGCCTGCTGGATGTAGTAGCGCAGGGCGTCTTTGTTCGCGCTGGGGACATCCTTGATTTTTACGTGCTTGGAGCTTTTTCCAACGCCCTTGAGCAGACCGTAGCGGTCCTCAAACTGCGCGCCGCGCGAAAAGGAAAAGGTGATGTCTTTCTTGGTCGGGCTGATTACTGCAATGATCCGCTTTGCTTTGTAAGCGGGGATTCCATAGCTGATGATTTCTTGCACACCCGGCGCGCATTCTTTCATCAGCTCCCGGATCATTGCCACCACCGGCTGAAGCTCGGGTAAAACCTTCGTTCTTACGAAATCATCTACGGTCATTTCTGGCATATACAGTCCTATCCTTGTTCGTAAGCTTGCCACAGCCTGGCGATGTCAATCTTCTTCATCTGGAGCATGGCTTGCGTGACCCTGCCCGCTTTCGCAGCATCCGGATCGCCCATCAGCTCAGCCAATCACATTGGGAACGATCTGCCATGATACGCCAAATTTATCTTTAAGCCAGCCACAGGGTCCTTCTTCTCCACCTGCGGTGAGCTTTTCCCAGAAATAATCCACTTCCTCCTGCGACTCACAGTGCACGTAGAACGAGATAGCTTCCGTGAACTTAAATTCGGTCCACCGTTCAAGGCTACGAATTCTTGCCCGGCGAGCTGGAATGTGGCGGTCATCACTGTCCCGGCTTTCCAGGGCCAGCTTCTCCATAGCGCCAGCGAGACAATCTTGTCCAAAAATGGAGTGTAAAAATTCGCAGCTCCTCGGCGTCCAGGTTTTCCAGGGCCAGCTTCTCGTGCCGCGAGACAATCTTTGATGAATCCTTCATAAAAATGGAGGAGTGTAAAAATTTAAAACTTCACAGCCTGATCATCGAACCACAAGAATGGGGTAATTTTTTGCATCCGGTTTCGCTCCTAGAGCAATGATCTTGATCATATGGACCAAACCGCGGGTGATGCCCTCGGGTTATCCAAAAATGCTACCTCCCTAGCCGCCAGCCATGGCTCCCACAATCCGAAAAGGCTGTGCGCCCTGCACCACCTCAGCGGGCAGCTCGGTATCCGGCGGGTCGAGAGAGAAATCCTCCCCGCAGGCGAAGAAGCGGATGAACGGCCGCCGTTCTTTTGTGACCTGGTCGCGGAGCGTCCCACGCAGCACCGGATAACAGATTTTCCAGCGCATCCAGCACCCCGCCCAACGTCGGGGGACTGGGGACCTCGAGCGCAATCTCGCGCTCGAGGTTTGCCAGTCTTTGCAGGTGATAGGGCAGCATGACGCGGATCATGACAGGGTTTGGACTTCGACCGATAGCACGGGGGGCAGGTCGCGGACGATGGGCGCCCAGTTGTCGCCGCTATCGGCGGAAGCGTACACCTGCCCGCCCGTGGTGCCAAAATAAATGCCGCTCGAATCGAGCGTGTCAACCGCAAAGGCGCTGCGCAATACGTTCACATAACAATCCTTCTGCGGCAGGCCCTTGGTGAGCGCTTCCCATTCGTTTCCGCCAGTCCGGCTGCGGTACACGCGCAGCTTACCATCGGGGGGGAAGTGTTCCGAGTCGCTCTTGATCGGGACGACGTAGACGGTTTCCGGCTCGTGCGGGTGGACGGAGATAGGAAATCCGAAGTCGCTCGGCAAGTTGCCGCTGACCTCGTGCCACATCTCGCCCGCGTCGTCAGTGCGCAGCACGTCCCAATGCTTCTGCATGAACAGCACGCCGGGCTGCGAGGGGTGCAATGCGAGTCCGTGGACGCAGTGACCGACATCGGCCTCCGCATCGGGGAGCTCGTAAGTTGGACTGCAGGCCGCGGTTGATCGCCTGCCAGGTCTCGCCGCCATCCTCCGTGCGGAACGCACCTGCAGCAGAGATGGCGATGAAGAGCCGTTTGGGGTTGCTCGGATCCTGAATGATGGTATGCAGGCACATCCCACCCGCGCCCGGCGCCCAAAGGTTGCCTTTGACGCTGCGCAGCTCAGGCAGCTCCTGCCAGGTCGCTCCGCCGTCGCTCGAGCGGAACAGGGCAGCGTCTTCCACGCCCGCATAGACGGTCTCCGGATCGTTCAGGGAGGGTTCCAGGTACCAGACGCGCTTGAACTCCCAGGGGTGCTGCGTCCCGTCGTACCATTGGTGAGTGCCGGGGTCGCCGTCGTATTCAAACTTGTTGCCGACGGGTTCCCAAGTCTTGCCGCCATCATTGGAACGCTGCATCACCTGCCCGAACCAGCCGCTGGTCTGCGAGGCGTACAGCCGGTCGGGGTCAGCGGGGGATCCCTTGAGATGGTAAATCTCCCAGCCGGAAAAATGTGGGCCGCTGATATCCCATTTTTTGCGGCTGCCGTCCGCCGTCAGGACAAACGCACCCTTGCGTGTGCCTACCAATACTCGTACACCGCTCATGAAATTGCTCCTTTCTGAGCTTGCGCCGAACTGTGCTAAGCTCGAACACGAATGAGATTTTCTAACCCAGCAGGGCAGTGATGACGCTCACCCGGGCTGGTCCTGCGCTGCTTGCGTGCTGAGTTATACCATATAATTCTAACAAAGAAGATCAATTAAGTCAAACATTTGTTCTAGTTTTAAGGTTTAAAATTTTAGAGATGTATAGGAGTTACGCAGTAGAATGAGAAAAATCCGAAAAATTGGGTGATAGGTGGGCGCTAGCGCCCACCTATCACCCAATTTTTCGGTAATTCCTTTATTAACTGCGTAAGTCCTAGATGTATTTGAATGCGCAGCGAGTCGATCGCCCTCACAGGACTATCCTCCTATAGATTCAATCCTCAATTTCTGTTACATTGGAATTTGGAAACGAAAGTAAAAATGTCGAAAAGGTTTGCTCGCAGAAGTTTGAAGGGAGCAATCGGATGGAACGAAAGCATAAAATCGTGAATTTAGCGGCGGCGCTGCTCCTGCTGCTGGTGTTCGCCGAAACACCGGGTAGCATCGCAGCACCTGCAGGTGGCATTACATCACCTTCAGGTGGCATCTAGCGGCATACCCTGCCGCGTACTAAGAGCGGGGCAGCAGGCGCCGGGGGCATTGCCGGGAGCAGCGCCGGGGGCAGCGCCGGGGGCATTGCCGGGAGCATCGCCGGGAGCACCGCCGGGGAAATTATCCCCAGCGCGCGGCGGATCGATTGGAGCTACGCCGGCATCCCCGGGGGAATCCCGGAAAGGACGGCGATCTGCGCGACCATCAACGCCGCAACCTACGGCAATGGGACGACCGACGCGACGGACGCCATCCAGAATGCCCTCGATAGCTGCCCGGAAGGGCAGGTGGTGTACCTGCCAAACGGCACTTACCGGATTTCAGATACCATCCACCTCTACAGCGAAGGCACCCTGCGCGGCGCGGGACCCGGCAAGACGGCGCTCAGGTACGCGGGCAGCAGCTATTTGCGGTCGATGGTGGATATGCGCGGCATGGTCTGGTGGCAGATCACCTCGCTGCATAAGACCCACGACGTGCTCCAGGCGGTCAAGGATGCGCGGGTGATCACGCTGGCAGACACGTCCGGCATCCATCCCGGGGATATCCTGCTGATCAACCAGCTCAACGACAATAACCTGGTGGACCCAGACGGTGTAGAGGGTAAGTGCACATATTGTGGTTACGAATATGGCAACCGCACCCTGGGGCAGTTCGTCGAGGTGACCGCGGTAGCCGGGAGCCAGGTTACGCTCAACCTGCCGCTGCATTGGACGTACAACACGAGCCTGGACCCGTGGGCGTACCAGGTGGACGCGTACGCCATGATCCGGGAGGCGGGGCTGGAGGACCTCACCCTGACGCAGGACCACCCGGAGGTGGAGTTCATGATCGAGATGGACTCGGCGCAGTACTCGTGGGTGAAGAACGTCGAGATCAAGAACATCCAGCGGCGGGCGATGTGGGTGATCAACTCGCTGCAGAACGAGATCCGGGAGTGCTACGTGCACGAGGGGATCGACGGGAACGGGCGCGACCACGGCTACGGGATTTTCATCGACCTGCACAGCTCGAACAACCTGGTGGAAGACAACATCTTGAGCCGCATCGACGGGGGAGGCATCATGACCGGCGGCGGCGCATCGGGCAACGTGCTGGCATACAACTACCTGCACGAGATCCTGTTCGACGACCCCTGGTGGCTGATCGCCAGCCCGTCGATCAACCACGCGCCGCACCCCAAGATGAACCTGTGGGAGGGGGATACCGGCGATCAAGGCGGAAGGGGATATCATCCACGGCTCGTCCAGCCACAACACCATTTTCCGCTCGCAGATGAAGGGCTGGCAGAGCGATACGATCACGACCCGCAACAACGCCATCGAGTTTGCCGCCAAGAACACGTACATGAACGTGGTGGGGAGCGTGCTGGGGACGCCGGGGAAGTCTAACCGCTACGAGGTGCTGCCGGGGCAGCCCTACGACGATTGGGACGAGGCGGCGATCTGGGTGCTGGGCGTGGGCAGCGGGGTGAACGACCCCAACGTGGCGGCGACCCTGCTGCGCCACGGCAATTACGATTACGTGACCAACTCGGTAAAATGGGACCCGGGGATCGCCGAGCATACCCTGCCCGATTCGCTGTACCTGAGCCGGCTGCCCGAGTGGTGGTGCAAGGAGACGCCGTGGCCCGCCATCGGGCCGGACGTGGCGGGTTACGCCAACAAGATCCCCGCACAGCGGCGGTTCGAGGGGCTGCCCTGCACTCCCACGGCGGAGCTGACCCTGAGCGGCGTCCCGGCGGATCAGTACAATTTACCTGACCTGGGAGGTGATGGGCACGCTGCCGGTCACCAGCACCTGGAAGATCAGCTACGTGGGCCCGCCTGCCGACCAGCCCTCGCCGGTCAGCGGGCTGCCGGCAGGGACGCGCGCGTTTACCCTGAGCGGGGTGACGAACTACGCTCCCTACCAGATCACGCTCAACGCGCTGCTGGAGGGGACGCCCATCCTGACCGACACGCTGACGGTACTGCCGAGCGACATTTTGCTGCGCCTGCCGGCGGTGATGAGAGGACCGTAACCCCCTCCCGACCCTCCCCCTAAAGCGGGGAGGGACCTACCCCTCCCTACCCTCCCCCTGAAGCGGGGAGGATTAAGAACGGAAAAAAGGATGAATGGTGGGCATTCGCCCACCATTCATCCTTTTTTCCGAGAAAAAATCTACCAGACGCGGGGCAGCAGGCGGTAGGGCACCTGCTGGCGGTAGGCGGCGTAGCCTGTTAAATTAGCCGCCAGGAATTTCTCCTCCTCGAGCAGGCGGAGCACGACGACCAGGATCAGCGGCAGGGGGAAGGGGAGCGCCACCCACGAGCCCAGCGCCAGCGGCACGAACAGCAGCAGCAGGATGGCCCCGGCGTACATGGGATGGCGGACGAGGCTGTAGGGGCCGTCCTTTCAGGCTCCTGACCTAAATGTATTCTCGGAGAGAGAAATTCAAATTTTGGAGAAGGTGGCATTTATTTTTAAGGATGCGAAAGCAAAAGATATGACTGAAATAACTCATTTAAAAAATGAGCCATGGCATAGAACACTTGAATCAAAAGGGAAAAATGCAAGGATAGACTATCTTTTATCACTGGATAAGGATGCTAAGATTGATGAAAGCTTGGCACAAGAGCGTTTAAAATTATCAAAAGAAATGAAGCAACTCTTTGGAAATGAAGAATAAGGGAATAGAATGGAAAAGGGGACCATTCTATTTCATGAAAAATTTAGATTTGCCAATGGGGAATTAGGTGAGAAGTTACTAATCATTTTAAACACCCCAGACCCTAAACTAGAACCGTATCTCCTTTGTCGAGTCACTTCCCAGGAAAGCAATAAACCAAAAATCTTTGGTTGTCACCAAGACCTGTCCCTCTTTTTCCTTCCTGCTAACCATGATTTTTTTGAAAGGGATACCTGGGTTCAATTGTATGAAGTTTTTCCGTTTGATTCAGCAACACTTCTTCAGGACCATTTTAACAAACAATTAAATGTGTTAGGGAAACTTAAGGATTTGACCATCCAACAACTGATGAATTGCATCCGAAAGGTAAAAGATATTGCATTGGGACATAAGGAGATGATTCTAAGGAAATAATGTATCCCACAAAGAAACCAAATTTGATGACGAGACAGCAGATAGCAGATTCGAGAACACAGCTAACCATGAAGAGTTTGGCTTGGCTGGTTTTAATTAAGGTACAATACCGTGTTAAGCTTTATTCAGAACCCGGATAAGGAACCCAACCGAGCTTTATCCGTATATTCCTACTTTTATAAATGCTGATATATCCCTTGCGTGCCATAACTGCGAGATAATCATCGACCTTCTTTGCAAATTGTTTACGTGGCAGTCCCCTGGTTTTAATATTTAATCTTTTCAGGATATAGGTTGGCATGTTCTTCCGCATGCACGAATTATTAGGCCGTTCGTCGTAATATATCTATGATATCTCGCCCATACAAATATGACTTTACACTAACGATAAAGATTGTATCCGGAGTGAAGTGAAACGGAATTCCGGATACAATCGGTTGAACGAAGCCGCGGTCCGGTAGCTATGGGGATTCAATCAAGCAGCTTCGTTCTTTCCAACGTCTTATAAGTCTCGTTCTTTGACAATGGAATAGGATTCTGGCGTCTATTCTGTAGGTTTCTTTGATCCGGGCATAGCATCTTAACAGCGTCCACAAAGAAGATAGACCTCTCTTTTACGAGAAAGAGGACAAGGATCTGCGTCTCCTTTGATGGCCCATTTCCAATTCACAAAAGCTCTCACGAAAAGGATCTACTTTCAGGGAGGGCACCCACCGTCACGGTGGCATCCTATCTGCCGGGCTTACGGAACAAGCAGACAGGATTTCCCTCTGGATCATCTTCCCCTTTCCACAGTGGGGACAAACTCTGGGATCAATCCCGGTAATCCGAGTCAGCAGGTCTTCCCATGTTTCTTTCGGGACCTCCTCCGGCTCCTTATCCGTCAATACACCCAGAAGCCTCTTACACCGTAAAAGCTTTCTCTTTCGGTTCCGATGACTCAAGATCCCATAATACCGGATCTTCACAAACTGATCCGGCAGAACATGAAGCAGGAAGCGGCGAATGAACTCAAAGGCCTCCAGGGTTAGCCATTTGATCTTATTGTTGTCTGCCGAGTCCCGCCACCGGAAGGTCACCTGGCTTGCCCTCCATCTTGACCAACCGATCATTCGAGAGGGCTACCCGATGGGTGTAACGGCCCAGATAGTCCATCACCTTTTGGGGATCTTTCAATGGGGGCTTACAGTAAACCACCCACTCTTGATCATAAAGATCGTTCAGGAATTTCTTAAAGGCAGAGGCTTCTTTCAACTCCTCGATCTGGCCCGCAAACTTAAGTTCCCCAGCCTCATACGCCTTTTTTAGGCCATCGAGGAATTTCCCTCGAAACAATGAGGAGAGCACCTTGACCGGAATGAAGAAGTCCTCCCTCGAAGAAATCCATCGCTTCCCATCCAGAGATAACCCCCCTCCGGGAACCAGACAGTGCAGATGAGGATGGTCGATCAAGGTTTGTGACCAGGTATGCAAGATTGCCATAAACCCTATCTCTGCACCCAGATGTTTTGAATCCTTGGCAAGTTCGATGAGGGTTTCGGAGGCGGATTTGAAGAGAAGGTTGTAAACGACCTTCTGATTCCTCAGGGCCAAGGGTCTGAGTCCTTCAGGAAGAGTAAAGACCACGTGAAAGTAGGAAGTCGGTAGCAAATCCTTCTCCCTGGCTTCGAGCCACCGCTCCCTCTCCAAAGATTGGCATTTGGGACAATGCCGGTTCCGGCAGGAATTATAAGAAATCCTCGAGGCTCCACACTGATCGCACTGATCGACATGGCCACCCAACTCTGCTGTACGGCAAATCTCGATCGCCCGCATCACACGTTGGTGACGAATGGGCATCTCATGACCATGAACCTCTCGATAGGCCGGCCCAAAAGCCCGAAAGATATCGGCCACCTCTAAAGACGGTTTCATGGGAAGCCACCCTCCCTATGAGGTGGGCTTCCCGGTTTCCTCCAAAAGATCTATGGGGCTGCTCACGCCTCCCAGATCCTTTCGGCTCAGGTGAAGATAGATCGTTGTGGTCTTCGGAGTCGTATGCCCCAGGAGACGCTGAATATGGTAAAGATCGGTCCCGGCTTCCAGAAGGTGGGTAGCAAAACTGTGCCGCAGCGTATGCACCGTGGCGTGTTTCTTGATCCCGGCTTGATGAAGGACCTTTTCAAAAATCTTCTGGACCGACGAAACGGAAAGAGATCCTTTCGCGGGTTGTCCGGGAAACAGCCAGTCCTCAGGCCGATACGCTCTCCAATAGTCACGCAGAACCTCCAACGTTACGCTGGGCCAATAAGGTGTAACGATCCTTCTCTCCTTTGCCCTGCTGAACCCGAATCACCATCCGCTGGCTGTCAATGTCCGAAACCTTCAAATGGACCACCTCGCTGACTCTCAGGCCAGCCGAATAGATCGTCATCAGGAGCGCTCGATGCTTCAGATTCCGGGTGGCTGAAAGAATAGCCTGAATCTCCTGCTGAGAAAGAACCACCGGAAGTCTCTTTCCCATCTTCGCCCGGGGAATTCTAAATCCATTCCAATCTCTTTTCAGGGTCGTCTCATAGAAAAACTTCAGAGCGCTATACGACTGACTGATGACTGACTGAGAGGCCTTCTTCTCCTGGATGAGGTAGTGAAGATACTCCCGGATCTCCTGATCCGACAACTCGGTCCGGAGATCGATGAAAGTGAAGGGCAAAGCTCTTCACAGAGGCCAAATAACAAGACCGTGTCTTTGGACTGTAATTCTTTAACTCCAAATCCCTCTTCATCTGATCGTGCAATCTTCCCATGACCTATCTCCTTTCTTCAAAAGTAGATTTTGTAACCTCTACTTTTTAACAGAAAGGATTAGGACCTTGGAATTGACAGATGAATCAATGGATAGGATGCGCCTCCATACCACGGACCAACGCCAGACCCTATTCAATTGTCAAAGAACAACATCTTTAAACTACCGCGAAGCGGTTTAGTTCAACGCGTTTAGACTGGCTGGATCGCCAGAAGTCTTGCACTCAATGCATTTTTTTGAAATCTACAAGGAGAGGAATCTTAGATGCTCATTTTCAAGTGAAAAGCACCATAACCATCAAATATGTCAAGGGGTCTTTGTTTTCAGTTAGAAATTTTCAAATAAGGAGAGGCTGAAAGGAATTTCTTAGCCGATCGCTGATGGCCGAAGGGTGAATAGTCAAAAGAAGAATGTGATTAGCCATTAGCTATCAACAGCTATCAACCATAAGCGATAAGCTCTTGTTTTTATCCTTTGGTGTTGTTTCCGTTTTTAAGAACTTTTTCTTTTTTTGCAGGGCTGGTAGGTACTTCATTTTTGTTGTTATTAACATCTTCGGGTTTCAATTTCTTCTGAACACCGGACGCGTAAACGATAATCGCAGATTCCCCATCGACAGGGCACTTGTTCTCGCAGATTCCGCAGCCCGTACATTTCTCCTCCTTAACGATGGGGCGTTTTTTCTCGTCACCCACAATAGCCTGATAGGAACACTGCTCATTGCAGACCAGACAGATCTTCTCTGTATCCCAGGCAATGCATCTTGTCTTGTTGATATGTGCGATCCCCATCTGGACGAGGCGTTTTTCTTCCACGGGAAGAGGTTTGATCGCTGCCGTGGGGCAAACCCGACCACAGAAATTACAAAACTCTTCGCAGTAGCCGATCCGGGGAACGAGTCGTGGGGTGTAGAGACCGGCCAGACCGGCTTCCAGGAGGGTGGACTGGAGGGCATTGTTGGGGCAGACTTTCAGACACTGGCCGCATCCCGTGCACACGGTCACAAATTCCTCTTCCGGCAGGGATCCGGGAGGTCGAATCAGACGGTTGTTCTTTAACGTGCTTTCCGTCTGCAGAGGATTGGTTTTAATGATAAGAGCTGAAAGGAGACCAAAGCCGAAGGAGCCGAGAACGTACCTCCTAGAAAGGGAGACCTCCTCGACGCTCTTCCAGCGCGGAAACGCGAACCTGAAGGAGACTGCCTTCGGAGGACAATCGAGGCATTTAAAACAAGAGACGCAGTCTTGTTGGCGAACCGTTTGAGGTTCTTGCTCGGGAATCGCTCCAACCGGGCAGTCTTTGACACACTTTCAAACAGTGAGTACACTCGTCCGTTACCGACCGTCGGAATATGCGGAAGACGGGTAGTCATGGAAAAGAGCGTTCCCAGAGGACAAAGATACCGGCACCAGAATCTCTTCCGCACCAGGCCGAGAGCTAAAATGCCAAGGAAGATAGACAAAGATGAAGAGATTGACCTTAAAGAGAGGCAGAGGAATCGCAGAGATGATATGGGGATTCCTCGGAGGAATCTCTGAATTTTCGGGATCAGATGGTTGAACACATAGATGGCGGGCGGATAAAAGGAAATAACCAGGGTTCGCGTGATGAGGCTGATCGGATCGAGAAGATAGAGCAACTGCCATGCCATGAGGCCCGCTGCCAGGGAGAAGAACAAAATCCCGTAGCGGAGCCTCCTCAGGGGCTGCTCGTTGAACCCCTTCGGTCTCTTCTTTTCTCGGAAGAGGACCCGATCAAAGAAATCGATGGTGGCTCCCATCGGGCAGAACCACCCACAGAAGAAATTGCCAAAAACGAAGACGAGAAGAAGGACCCCGAAGGCAGGGAGCATGCTGAGGATGAACGCCTTCTTCCCGAGAAGAGTGATAATGGCGATGAAGGGATCAAGTCGCAGATAGAGGTCGACCGGCATCTTCAACTCGAGAGGGAAGGCGGTCCGATGATCAGGTAGAGAAGGAACAGAAAAGAAAGCGCCTGGACGTCCTTCGGAAGTCTGAATCGTTCTTGTCATGTCGCACTGACCCTTTTGACCTGGACTTTGGCAAGATCGATCTGACCTAATCCCAGATCATAGGCGTGCTTAACAAATCTGGATCTCTTCCGGCTTGAAGGGTTGTCCGGTCTTCGGATTCTTAAAATAGGTGGCTCCGTATGAATCAATGGCGACAATATCTGTTGAGGCAATGACCTCTCCGATATCCTCCGTTTTTCCGGGGCCCTTCGGACCGTTGGTCGTGAGGATTCGTATGACATCCATGACCACCAGGTCTGGTTTGCGAAGGGTATTGACGTCGGCGATGCACTGGTGGAGGTCGATCTTGTGAAGTTGCTCCATATCCCAGACGATCCCGATAAGATTCTTCATCCCCAGGGTGAGTTCCGTGGCAAAGTGATGCTTGGGGATGGGAAAATTGATGAAGACATCCGATTCAAGGACGTCTCTGAGGATTTCGGCCTTCTTCAGCTTTCTCCCTTTGGGGATCTCTACCGGCTTATAGACTTTCTGCCGTGACCTGAGAAGATATCGGCACCTGCCTTCTGGGCCGCCTCTTTAATCCAGAGCGGGAAAAGGTGAACTGGTAATTATCGCAGGTGTGATCCCAAACCGCGACGCGCTTTGCTCCCGCGTCATAGCACATTTTGATCAATGCCGAGAAAAGCTCAGGGTTATTGGTGCAGCCCTGCTCCGGAGTCCTTGCCCAAGCGATGTTCGCCTTGATCACCACCCGCTGCCCCTGCTTGACAAATCGACCCATGCCTCCCAGAGGAGCCATAGCCGCCTGAAGGAGCTGAGTCGGGCTGCCTTGCTTAGCGATGATCAGCTCAGCCTCTCCCGAGGCATGGGCAAGGGATCCGTAAAATGGAAGCTTATTCGAAAGAAGAGGAAGGGCTGCCGCAGCAGTTGCTCCCTTGATGAATTGTCGTCGGCTCAGTTTTTTCTTTGAATCATCATCCATGAAACTAAGACCTCCTTAGTCTTAAATTCGAAGCACGAAATCCAAAATTCGAAACAAGCACAAATTTTCAAAATACAAATGACCTAAACAAATAAAAACCGTTTTGAATTTTGAAATTCGAATTTAGGATTTGTTTCGGGTTTCGATATTCGGATTTTTCTATAACCCAAAACATCCCGACTTTCCGCTATACCGGTTCACGGTGTCAATACCAGCCTTGAAGCGCCC